>QPGA01000038.1 GCA_003332265.1 Candidatus Accumulibacter meliphilus | reverse complement strand
CGGCTACCGGGTGTATTACGCTCAGGCAGGCCGCCGAGTGCTGTTACTGCTGGTCGGTGGCGACAAGCGCCGGCAGCAAGCCGACATCGCAACCGCTGTCCGCTACTGGCAAGACTGGAAAATGAGGAACGCACAATGAAAGCCGCCCGCCCCCACGATGACGCAATGGTGGAACTGCTCCGCGAAGATCCGGCTTTTGCCGACGAATACCTGGCTGCCGCGCTGGAAGAGGCCGATGAACCCGGCGGACGCCAATGCCTGCTGCGTGCCCTGCGCCATGTCGCCCAAGCGCAAGGCATGGAGGAGGTGGCAGAACGCGCCGGCCTGCGCCGTGAAAGCCTTTACCGCGCGCTGTCTCCCAAGGGGAATCCGACACTTGAAACGCTGCTGGCCGTCCTGTCCGCGGCCGGTCTGCGCTTGGCCGTGGCTCGACGGGAAGAACACCCAGCCTGACCGAGTTTTGCCGCGCCTATCCCGACGGGGAGAAAACCGGGCACCTTCCCCGGCTGGCGCGGCAGCAAGCGCGTGCCGTCGGGAACGAGGGAAAGCGAAGAACGCAGAAGAGCGAAGAGCGAAGAAGATGAGCCGGAAAACATGAGTAGCGCCACGGTTTTTAATCTTTCAATGTTCGCGCAAGTTGATGGCGTTAGCGCCGGTCCGGTCCGCAACGCGCCGCCGGTCATCACGCTCGTGATCATTTATGACAAAAAAACAAAAAAAGAAAAACGATTTCAGCTGCCTGCAACACGTCATTCTTGATGACCAAATTCTGATCACGTCGTGATGGCACTTCGAGCAGTCCATCATCGGTCGAGAACATGTGAATAATCATGGGTTTATCGAAAAGAGCATCAACCTGCTTGATCACAATCGCTCTTTTTTCCATCACGATTGATGACCGTGCTCAGATCTCGGCCAGAAACCCGGCGTCCTTCGTCAGCTCATAGCAGCGCCCTTTCACTGTCGAAGCCTTCACCACGCCTTCCACCCTGAGCACCGCCATCAGAAAGCCGGGACTGTTCAGGGACTTCCCGCTGAACAGCGCGTGCAGCACCTGTGACGTGAAAGGGCTATGCAGTTCAAGCTTCTCCTGAATCGCGGTCCAGCCTATCCAGTCCTGATTCAGGAAGCCGCTTCCGGTGTTGCCATAGAGGCGAATCTTGATGACCGATTCCGGGGTACAGCCAAGGTGATACGTCAGCGCCGATTTCCCGGAGATTTCCCGGAGACCGTCGGGCAGCGGGCGATCTTCAGGATGCGCAGGGGTAGCTCGGTGGTGGTGGTGGTGGCCTTGGTGGTTACTTTGGCTGCCGCCTTGGTCGTGGCTGCTGGTGTTTTCTGTACTGCTTTCTTCATTGCGTGACTCCTTTACGTGATGGTGGGCGGTGGATTTCTTCATCCATATAAGATGGTCAGATTGGCGCGCCTTAGCCAAGCGTACCCAGGACTGCGACGCCGCCGCACTGCGCCGCCATGACCTCTCCACTGGATCGAGAACAGCGACTTCCCTGCCCCGATATCCGCCAGCTGTGCGCGGGCGAAGGCAAGGTCGGTGGTCAGCAGCCATTCGGTGCCGCCATCGATTTCAGCCTGCAGGACGACGACACCTTTCACGGCCAATGGATCACGTCGCAGCACCTCCAGCAGCGCGAGGCATTCGGCGTGGGCACGCGGCAGCTGGCCGTCGTACTCGATGATGGCGGCGCGCTCCTCGAAGGCTTCGCGATCGTCGGCATCGAGGTGCTCCACCATCTCGATAACGATGGCGTCCTTGGGGATCGGATGATTGGGATGGTTCTGCATAACGGGCTCCAGAAATGAAAAAAGCCACCGAGACCGTGATGGCCAGGGTGGCTGGGGGTAGATGGAAAAGATGCGGCTTGGTTGGACTGCCTGGTACGCTTCAGGGCGCCGGGACTGCATACTCGGCACACACGGCGAGAAGCTCGGGGGCGATGCCTACCAGCTTGGGGATGATGATCACGACACCGAAATCGCCGTCGCCGGGGACGAAGACCATTTCGTAGCAGGTGTCCAGTTCCTCCAGAACTTCGAAGTACGGTGAGGAACCGGCAGCGCCATACAGGGGGCAACCGCTCTCCTCCTCCACGTCCTGAACGCTATCGCCCGCTTCGACGACGATCATGTAGCCGTGCAGGTCTGGCTCGTAGGGCTCCTCAGCACAGATATCGAGGAACCGCTGCTCTACGAGTCGGCGTATCTCCGGGGCGGCGATCCTGTGGGTGGCCTCGGGATCACGAAGGACGAGCATGGGTCGCCTCCTGTGTGGGCAGGGAATGCGGTTGGTGGCTATTGCGGCGGTGGTAACGGCTGGCGGTGCGATGATCAGTGGGAAGCTGATCGGTGATGGTGAATGACATTTGGGACTCCTTTCGTGGACGAAAAAAATGCCCGACCACTGTGAAATGGCGGGCTCGGCGGGGTGAGAACTAACGGGTGAGTGCTGCGGTACTGCTTTGGTGGCGCTCGGTACTGCAGTGCTGCGGTGCTGCTCGGGACTCAGCGATACGCGAATGTGATCATTGGGACGGCGCGAACGTTCGGCTGCTTCGCCAGGAAGTCGCGCAGGAATCCCCAAACTTCCGCTCGCAGAGGGCGTTCACTGCTTCCTCCATACTGATGGCGTTGCCCTGCTTCTCGGCGGCGATGGTCAGCTGCTGCTGCAGGGCGATCACTTGCTCCTTCTCATCAATGAGCAGGCCCTTACCGGGAATTTCATGGGAAATCGCCCCGATGGCCGGCGACGCTACCAGTTCCGGTTTCTTCAGCGTCACGGTGATGCCGGTGGCGTCTCCTGAAACGCTGAAACTCTCGGGGCTCAGGTCGTAGCCGACGGAATACTCCACCGCGTAGTTCAGGATGATGGTGGCGTCCGACTTGATGCCCAGCGCTGACCTGTTGATGTGCTCGACATGGACGTAGGTTCGGTCGATTCTGGCGGCCAGGAATTTCGTCCGGCTGGACATGGCTTTCTTGGTGACCTTCAGGTATTGGGTGAAAGTGGTATAGCCGAGGAGGTCGTTCTGGGTCTCGGAAAGGGTTTTCTCTACGGCGTGGAGCTTGGACTGGAGGTTGGATTGGTGAGGGTCGGCGGAGGCGTGGAGGAATTGGTGGGTTGCGGCGGCGAGTGCGGCGGTGATGGCTATGGCGGTGGCGAGTTTCTTCATGGGCGGCTCCTGGGCGTGGGTTGGGGATTGGGTGTGTTGCTGGTTGGGATTTTTGGCGAGTCGGCTTGGGTGATATGGGCTGACGTCAGGTTTCCGCGGCGAACAAGAGTTGCTGCGAGGCCAGGTCGGCTGTCGGGGTTCAGGAACTGAGGCAAGGGACTACCCTCGACACTTCTCTCGCTGGAAGGGGCGCTGAATCTAGGAACTGGATAGAAGGCCTATCCGTCGGTTTAGGGGCTGGCTCACTTCGACCCCATCCCGCCTGATAGCGTCTGTAAGTGCTATGGCCGGGCCTGATCTTAAAGCTGCCGGCCACAGACATCTGTTGCCAGACGGCAATTCAGTCGCGGCAGCCCGCCAACTGTTCCTGCAATATTTTGTCGGCTGGTGCGCCCTGAAAGGACGATCAAGCATCGATTACCAAGCGAAAGTCTTGCCACGTGCCCCGACATCTCGTAGCTTAGCTCGATGACCTATTCTTAAGCGAAATCATGTCCTTCTTCTTTCAGCAACCGGGATCTGCCGGCCTTCTTGATACCCTTAACGACTGCTCGAAGGATGCTGAGGGTGGTGGCGGCGTTTTTGCGTTCGCGTCTAAAGGGGGCGTTGAGGCGATTTTTGGCCTCCCTAATATTTCGCACATGCTAAAAGCAGGCCGACCTTTTCACCTGATCGTGGGCATTGATGCAATAACAAACGCAGAAGCCCTACTAAGCATTGGTGAGAAAGTTTCCACGCACGGTAAGTCCCTCAAAGCTCAGGTCTTCCTTCATGATCAGGCGCCGAGCACGTTCCACCCAAAGTTTTCATGGTTCCAGAAGCAAGGTCGAGTCTCTCTAATCACGGGTTCTGGCAACCTTACAGAACGTGGTCTTGGAAAGCAGCCAGGGGGGCAACCCGCCAACTGGGAAGCGTTCAGCGTCCAGTCCTTAAGCGGAGCGGATGCCAGCACAGTATCCAAGGAAATTAGCGCATGGCTCAAGGCTCAAGGGGTCGCCGGAACTCTGCTCTCTCTCGATGACGCCCGCGTTGTAGAAAAGGCCATCGCAAATGCAAGAGTACGCTATTCAAACGGACGAAAGGCAGCAGCGAAACCAAAGGCCAAGCCGCAATCAGGGGCTCAACCGCCGACGGATGCTGCACCAGCAGCCGCTAGCGATTTCGACTCGAACGAGGTCCTCATCAGAGAGCTGCCGAGCACTCGAGTCGGCCAAGGAGACGTGGGGAAAACCGCGCTCGACGAGTTCTTCGGCCATAGGGGAGCAGACAAGTACATCTTCATGCAGTACGTTAACTTGAGTGACAAGCCTCACTCTGTGAGGAAGGTTTGGCTTTTCGTCAACGCCAGCCAGAACTACCGTTTAGAGCTTCCGGAGTCCAAGGGCAATTACGAGACCGGTGACCACGACGAGCGGATGCTCTTGGTAGCGGTAAAACTGGATCAGCGCTCTTTCCGCTATACAATCATTCGTCCAAAGTCAGAGCAAGCGGATTACGACAAAGTGAGCTCGCTCCTAGATCCCGCCAAAAAACCCGGTCAGAGACGTTTGATGCGAGTACTCTTCACCACTTCCGACGACCTTCGCGCAGCATGGCCGGCTGTCCCGGGTAACCTACTGCCTATCCGTCTTCCAACTGCGGAGCCGTAAGTGGAAGAGTGATCAAACGAAGCACTTAACAATAACTTCGGCTTGGTCGCGCATCTTTAGCTTCAGGCCGTTACGGTTGAGCTGATTGTGCTTAACCCCGTCGACCGCGCGGGTCTCAACCCTTCGGTAGTGCCTTTCCGCCAGATCAACGATTTGCTTCATCGAAACCACACGCGGGTGCGTACCGTCTCCTTCCTGGTGTGGTGAGTATGAAAGTACAAGCGGAAGATCGAACTGCCGGGCTCTACTGAAGAGGGCTTCGAATGCCATGGGCGCGATCGATCTAATACAGAAAGGAGACTGATGGCGATCTTCCCGATATACCCCTCGACTCATCATTGACGCTCCACCCTTTACGACCCTCGATGTAGATGGATTGTCTCGAAGGCACATGGTTTCGAGCACGTGATAAAAGCGACTGTAATGATCCCGAGTATAGGGAGGATCGGCGTACACCACGGAGCAATTCGGGCCGTGCTTCAACAGACCGTCGACGTACTCTGAGCGAACCGCTTGGTGCCTGCCATTAGTGCATGGCAACTCAGAGTATTTCTTAAGCCATCCACGATAAACATCAATCGAATCTAGAGAACGATCTCTATATACCGTCTTAGCCAGCCCGGGCTTAACGATGCCGCTTCTAGTTCTCGGTTGAATGGGCTGAGCAAACTGCTTTCCGACAGTATTAACGAGCGTGCTAGCTGTACTGAGAGTCGCAGCAGTGAGCATATCTTGTAGCTCCTCGCCCGCCGCTTGGGCAACTGATAAAGCAGCATCTAAGACCACAGCCTGTTTGAATGAAAAATACACGCCGCCAAAACTCCTGGCAACAAGCGTACCCTCAGATTTACTTAACCCCGTCGTCGTAAGTCTTGAAATGGTTTCTTCAATTGCACAACCCAGGCGTGAATCTGGTACTCGTTGCCCCTCATCCGAAAAGGCAATCAAGGGCGGGGACTCAAGAAGCTCAATCAATCCGCATACATCCCCCTTCATCGCATCAACGATGACTTCCTCCTCGAAGGCAACGACCGGTTCGAAGCACCACGCCGCTTGCCATCTCGCCGCCACGACTCGTTCGCAGGATTTCTCTATTCCACCAAGAGACACTCCAACTGGTCGAAGTGCCGCTGAACATAGAACTCGAGAATATTCCTGAACATCGACTGTCGTCACGTCCCTGTCTGCGGCAAGGTAAGTGGCGACCACCCCTGTACCCGCGAAAAGATCAAGGGCTCTGCCACCAGAAGGATCAACCTCATCGATAGCGCTCTTTATCGCCGCAGCGAATGCTGCTTTGCAGCCCAGATAGTAAATCGGACGAAAGCCGCTGGCTCTTCCAGTCGCGACTTCTTCAAACTCGGAAAAAAGCAAAGCCGCCCCCACCTTTCCACCCTAGAGGTCCGGAAACTCCGCCTCGTTCTCCGGTAATTACCTGCCTTAGCCTCAACACGCAATGGGTCTTGATATGCTCTCCCTTCTCAATTCCCCAGTAGATCCGATTCATTTTGTGGGCAACGGCAGCAGTAGTGCCCGATCCGAGGTAAGGGTCAAGAACAATGTCGCCAGGGTTAGAAGCGATGGCCAGAACACGTTCAATCAGTTGCTCCGGTTTTGGAGTATCGAAGAGAGATGTCTCCCTAAAAAGGTCCAACAAATGCTTCTTAGCGGTACTCGTCGTACCTACCTCTTCTGCCCGCCAAAGCGTCTCCGGGGTCAAACCCGTCTTCCTCTGGGCGAGAAACTGCTTCAAACGAGGAACCGAGTTTCCGTCTTTGCCAAACCACACGTTATTCGCCGCGATCTCCTGCAGCATCCGCTGTTCTACGTAGACCCAGCATCGCCCTTTCGGTGGATGGTGCACCTTGCCGTTTTCCCCGATTATTCCGTAATACTGCTGGGGTGTAGCGTGTCCCTCTTGGACATTCGCGGTGATAGATTGCCAGGGGCCACGAGGGTCATCATCTGGGTTCTTATAGCGACTTTTTACGTCATCTGTTAAAGGAAGAGCGTTTCGCTGCTTAGCCCACACGTCAATCTTCTTCGCGTAGACCAGCAGATACTCATGATTCCGGGAAAATGCTTTGCGGTTCTCTCTAGTTGTCCGACGCTCCCAAATGACGGTCCCAACGAAATTTACTCGACCGAAAATTCCGTCAGCAGCTACCTTCAAGTAATGGAGTTCAGAGTCATCAATCGAAATCCATACACTGCCGTCGTCACTAAGGAGAGCCCTAATCTGCTCTATACGTGCCGTAACCGCCAGCAGCCACTCCTCATGCCCCATGCTGTCGTAGTAGTGTTGATAGCTCTCGCCGTTGTTATACGGAGGGTCAAGATAGGCGCATTTTACACTACCGGGGTGAGCCTGAGCTAGCAGAGAAAGCGCTTTGAGATTGTCGCCGTGGATCAAAGCATTTGCAGTTTCGCTATCGCCCACTGACCACTTTGCGACTCTCTGCATAGATCGGCCTAAATCGATGGTCGTATCGATGCTAGCAATCTGCCCCGTTCCCGATGACGTTCCACACGAAACAGCAGAATCTATAAGAGTCATTTCAGTTCCCCGTCTTGCACTTGCTTAGTGATGATCGGCATCTGTGTCCAGACTTAAGTCGATTTGTCTTGTCCCCCCGAAACGTCCCTTCGCTGCACCTCCCCGAGGTTTTTTCGGTTTGATTTCAATTCGAGCCAAAGCGTCCAAGAACTGGATGTGGTGGTCTGCAAGGAGGCCCATGAGGGTAGCCATCACGGCCAAGTGTGAAGGAACCTCACCTTGCTTTGCGAGATTTGTTACCGAGTTGCGGTTCATCTTCACGGCCTCCGCGAACTCCCGAATGCTTACTCCTGCCTTTCCTAGTTGGCGTAGGAACTCATCGTATGTCATACCGCATCCTGCTTAGCAAGAGACCCCACCATGAGATCGTGTTCTCGGATTGAGCGCAGCAGCCAGCGGCGGCGAGCAACCACTGATGCAGCGTTCTGAGATCGAATCGACGGTTGAATCGGTAAGTGAGTGCGGCAACGAGCCGAGGCCACGGCGTGCATCACACTTGAGGTGAATAGGACACGCGGTCGGGTAACCCCACCCCGAGTGGTCGTTCTAGCGCCAGCGCCCGCACCCAAATCCGAATTCGACTGATGAGGTAGATGGCAAGAAACCAGACCGCCAGTTGAAGCTTCGTGCCATGGGTGCCATGGAAGACCGTGCCCGCAATCGGCGCGAGTTGATGACGGCACGCGTTGTACTGGAACATTTTGCGGTTCGCACCTCCGCAGAACGCAATGCGCGGACGTCCCGCACCAAGGGCAACGAAAACCGACCGGCCAGTTCGTCTGGTCGAGCGCCATTTTGCACAGGGAGACGGACCCATACTGGTCGAAGAATTTGGCCATAGACAGACGTGGCTGGAACAGATTTCGATTCATCAGGATGACGGCCCCTGCACAAAAGCTGTATGTTTGTACAGCATACACACTGAGGGCCCCTCTGCCTACATTTTTGGCTGAGTTCACTGCTTATCAGGTAGGACATTGTACGTCGCCATGCGATGCTAGCACATATCTTTATTGCAGCACTACATTATTTAGTGGCTATCTTACATTAAACAAACTCTTATGAATCGCCACTGGACCTCTAGACAACCTACCGTTGAAGTTGGGGTTACAGCTGGCCCTGTGTGTGCCCAGGTATATCGACAGCGTTGGCCGACCAGCCGTGCCTCCAGCACGGACCCACCCAAGCCGCATACGCACATGAACGCGCCCTGCCCGCGCCAGCCCCCGCCAAGCCCCGACCCACCCTCCAGCTCGGTATAGGCCCGGACGCCCGCCCCAAACGCAAAAAGCCCAACCGCGAGGGCTGGGCTAAGCGCTTGTACTACTAGGAATTTTCTGTGGCTCCCCGACCTGGGCTCGAACCAGGGACCTACGGATTAACAGTTCGCAAACAATAGCGTTTTTCTACGTTGAACCGAATGCGCGAAGGATGCTAAAAACGCTTGTTTTCAACGTATTGCCGAAATTGCACGTTGCACGACGTTGAAGCACATGCCTATAATCTGCTTACTGTGTGCTTACCAGAATCAACTGGCAGGCTGAAAACGGGGGCCAATATGAGCGACAACAAGGTGAATTTGACGGCTGGCAGAGTCGCGGCTTTCCGCTGCGAAGAAGGTAAGCAGGCCGAGTTTCTGTGGGACACCAGCGCAAGCGGGCTTGGCCTGAAGGCATCGGCCGGGGGCTCGAAACGCTACGTTCTGCAAGGCCGTCTCGAGTCTGGCGCCACCGTCCGGCTGACGATTGGCGATCCGAGGGCGTGGACGCTATCCGCCGCCCGCGACGAAGCCCGCCGACTGCAAACGCTGATCGACCAGGGAATCGACCCGCGCCAAGAAAAGGTCGACCGAATCGCGGCCGCTGACGCCAAGCGCGCCGAGGACGAAGCCAAACGAGTCGAGGCGCAGCGAATCGAGGCACCGGCCCTTGAAGCCTGGCAAGCGTACCTCGTGGCACGTGCGCCGAAGTGGGGTGAGCGCACCTTGCTTGACCATTTGCGGCTTGTCGATCCTGGCGGGAAGCCCAAGACCCGAGGCCGCCGACCTGGCGAGGGCGACACGACAATGCCGGGCGCACTTCTGGCGTTGCTGGCTCGCCCCTTGGCGCAAATCACCGCCGACTGCGTGCGCGCCTGGCTGAAAGACGAGGCCGCCAAACGACCGACACAAGCAGCGCTTGCTTTCCGGCTGCTGCGCGCCTTCCTGAACTGGTGCAGCGATCGCCCCGAGTACCGCGCTCAGGCGCACGTGGACGCCTGCGGCAGTCGTATGGCGAAAAACGAGCTGCCGAAGAAGATTGCCAAGGATGATTGCTTGCAGCGCGAGCAGTTGCCGTCGTGGTTCGCCACGGTGCGCCAGATACAGAATCCTGTTATTGCCGCCTATCTGCAAACGGCGTTGCTGACGGGAGCGCGCCGGGAGGAAGTGGCGGGCATCCGGTGGAAGGATGTCGATTTCCAGTGGAAATCCCTGACCATCGGCGACAAGGTGCAAGGCAATCGCACTATTCCGATGACGCCCTTTGTCGCTTCGCTGCTCGCCGCCCTGCCCCGCCGCAATGAATGGGTATTCTCAAGCCCTGCCGCCGCGTCTGGCAGGCTGCAAGAGCCGCGCATCCAGCACAACAAGGCACTGATTGCCGCGGGCCTCCCAAACGTCACCATTCACGGCCTGCGCCGCTCGTTCGGTACGCTGGCGGAATGGGTAGAATGCCCCGCCGGAGTCTCAGCGCAAATCATGGGACACGCGCCGAGCGCGACTGCCGAGAAGCATTACCGCGTTCGGCCGCTCGACCTGCTGCGCATGTGGCACACGAAGATCGAGGCCTGGATTCTGAACGAAGCGGGTATCGAGCAGCCCGGCGAATCCGACGCCGGTTTGCGTGTCGTGCGGAACAAATTGTAAAGCGGCGATATACAAACTATGATTACTTCGTTCCGCCACAAAGGGCTGGAAGCGTTCTTCCGCTCTGGCACGCAAGCTGGCATATAGCCGATTCACGCCAAGCGCCTACGGGAAATGCTGGCCGCCCTGCACGCCGCCGCCGCGCCTGACGACCTGGCCCGCCCTTCCTGGCGTCTGCATGGCCTGTCGGGCAAGCTCGCCGGCTTTCATGCGATGACCGTTCAGGCGAATTGGCGGCTGGTTTTTCGGTTCGACGGAACGGACGTGGAGCTGCTCGACTACATCGACTATCACTGAGGCCCGACACATGGACATGCACAACCCCGCGCCCCCCGGCGACCTGCTCGCCGGCTGGCTGGACGACCTCGACATGAGCGTGACTGCGTTCGCTGCACACATGGGCATCAGCCGCGTCATGCTGTCTCGCATCCTGCACGGACACGCCGCCATTACCGCCGACATGGACCTGCGCTTGCACGAAGCCTTGGGTACCTCGCCCGGCTACTGGCTACGGCTGCAGACGCAACGCGACTTGTGGACCGCTGGCGAGCGCGCCAAAGAACGCGCGCCGGTGGCACGAATCGCGGCTTGATGGGGTTTGTGACGCCTGCGAAACTTGGGTAACATCTAAGTTACAAACCTATGTTCGACCTTCTCGACTAACAGATGGCAGACGGCCGCGACCCGTTCAAGGAATGGCTCGCAGACCTAGCAGACAGGCAGGCACGCGCAAGGGTGGCCGTCCGGGTGCAGCGCATGGCCGCTGGCAACTTCGGCGACCACAAGCCGCTGAGCGATGGAGTATGGGAACTGAAGATAGACCACGGCCCCGGCTACCGGGTGTATTACGCTCAGGCAGGCCGCCGAGTGCTGTTACTGCTGATCGGTGGCGACAAGCGCCGGCAGCAAGCCGACATCGCTACCGCTGTCCGCTACTGGCAAGACTGGAAAATGAGGAACGCACAATGAAAGCCGCCCGCCCCCACGATGACGCAATGGTGGAACTGCTCCGCGAAGATCCGGCTTTTGCCGATGAATACCTGGCTGCTGCGCTGGAAGAGGCCGATGAACCCGGCGGGCGCCAATGCCTGCTGCGCGCCCTGCGCCATGTCGCCCAAGCGCAAGGCATGGAGGAGGTAGCAGAACGCGCCGGCCTGCGCCGTGAAAGCCTTTACCGCGCGCTGTCTCCCAAGGGGAATCCGACACTTGAAACGCTGCTGGCCGTCCTGTCCGCGGCGGGTCTGCGTCTGGCCGTGGCTCGACGCGAAGAACACCCAGCCTGATCGAGTTTGCCGCGCCTATCCCGACGGGGAGAAAGCCGGGCACCTTCCCCGGCTGGCGCGGCACCCTTTATGGAGGAGCGCAAAGAAGGAACGCGAAATGCAGTACGAGCTGAGACTATCCGCCCCGAATTTTGACGTGTTGCCGCTCGTAGCCATCGCCGATGCAGTAGCTCGGGCGGCCGCGACTGCTGGAGACACCCCGTTTCACAAGCCCACCCATCAAGGGAAATTTCGCAAGCTACTGGAGTGGGTTGTAGGCGACGCGCGAGAGGGAAAGCTCGTAGTCACGGACCAAGACGGTAGGCCAGGGACGTTCGACGAGGTTATCCAGCGAGCCAACAGCGACGGCACATATAGCGAGGTCTTGAGCGGCCCTAGTTCAACCGACGTCGACCTGAATATGACGCACGCACTGTGCATCTATACGACGCTCAGCAGTCTGAACAAATGGGCTCGTGAGCGAGGTGACGAGTTTTCAATATCTCGCGTTGGCTGGATTGACGAGCGCGGATGGATTGAACCCAATGATGTGGCGACTGAGAATCGACCGACCACAGACTCCGTACTGACCGTATCGGGTGAAAGGAAAACTCGGCCCAAGCCCGTCCATTTGGGAGCGATAAATACCAGCGTTGTAGTTTTCATTTGTGGCCGTGAAGCCATTCCGGTGCGCGCTATTCCGCTCGTGACCGGTAGGTGGATGTCGCCCGATGTGGTTGCGAAATCGCTCGCACACGCTGATTCAATGAACCGCTTTGAGGGCGTATATGCCTATCAACTGCTGGCGGACGGGGGATATTCTCAAGTCTTGCCTAGCGAGTGGGATGTTGTTGACGACCAGTTGGAAGGGCTCGCCAGTAGACTAAATGCTATGAGCGATGACAAAAAGCTAACTCGCCCGATTTGGCTGGCCGAGTCGACAAGGCTGCTGCATGTCGGAGTTTTCCTCTGGCGCGATGAATTCGAGCGGGAATTCCGCCGATGCTATTCGCCTACGCGCTTTACCGTGCTTCACGCGCGTCCCGGCGACCTGACACTAAAATTTTCGCCTTTAATCGCCCCGCCAGAAACGCGAGAGATAATTATGGAGGGCTTCGAGGGGCTCCCACTGGCCGCTATTACTCCACCCGTTGTTGGCGAAAAACCAGAGACGAGAATGTACGAGGAAAACGATGTTTCCGCATGGGATGAATTGGAGCCCGCCAGCTATCACGAGCACATGGGACTGGCAGTTTTTGCTTCCTTGTACCCGACAGGGAAGCGTGCCGGCAATGCGTCGGACGAAAGGTGCATCGAACTGGCGGGCGCTCCTTGTCTCCAAGCAGCGGATTGGATCGAGCTTAGCGGCGTTGGATTAGGAAAGTACACGCACTATTACGTAGAGGAATCCGGTATCCGGTTTGTGAAATGGGATGAGCAAGCGCTCATTTCTGCGCCCAGAGGGTGGCAGCCTCCTATGCTCCGTGACAACGATACGCCTCCCCTTCTTTTCCCTTGTACCCCCTGTCAGCTCTTGCTGTTCGTCGACACCCTGCGCGCAGGTGTTAATGCGTTCAGCGTACCGGATGCTTTTCGACGGGCAGTAGCCGCGATGGCGCAGAAGACAAATACCAAGCCGCAAGTACCGTCTGAGCCGCAGGAACAGAGCGACACCGCCCATTCTGGAGCGGCAGAGAAGGCTATGCCAGAGGTAACGCCTGCTGCGGCCAAAACAGAAGCGCCCTCCCAGCTTCACGGTTTAGGCAAGAGGGAAATTCTTTGCGTCGACTGGCCGTTAGTCGGTAAATTCAAGCAGGACAGTCTGGCCAGAGCCATGTCTGACGTACCTAAATGGTTAATCGACGCTCAAGTGTGCAAAGGCGCGCCAGGCAGAGCCTCCGCACTCTGGAACCCCGCTGTGCTCGCTGATTGTCTTCGCGAGAAAGGGTATGCAAGCAGGGGTGCGTTATGCAGCTTTCTTAAAAAGCATTTCCCCGAGTGTTTACCCGAATTTAAGACCAGGCAAGACTTCGAGTAATACCGGCACGGAATACCGGCGTTTTTGCCGTATCTCATGCCGGTAATCCTTGCTGTTCCTGGGATTAAATACCGGCGCCGGTACCTCTCAAAAGTGCCGTAATTTGAACTACGCGCTCCGCCGTGGAAACGGCTTCTTGGAGCACGATTCAAATGAATACAACGCACACCGAACGGAGCGCTCGCCCCGGTTCAAAAATCAGCACTGAGACAGTAGCCGCGTTGTTCGGCGCAAAGGCGCAAACTCCCCGCCGATCGTATTGCCTTTTCGGGCACTGGATGAATTTGGCGCCGACCAAGCTACCAAACGGCCGCCTTCTCTGGGATCTCGACGAAGCTTGTCGAATATTGAACGGCGAGCCAGTCAAGCCTGACGCTGCGGCGATAAAAGCGCATCACGAACGCAAGGCAGCCGCAGACCCTGCAAAGCTTCCCAAACACATCGCGCGCAAAGTCGCCGCCAAAGCAAAGCGACTGGCTACAGCCAATCCCACCGCCGACGCTGATAAGCCTCTGTCTTCCGACGAGGTGGCTAAATGAAAACGCCCCCGAACCAAACAGCATTCGAGAGCGCCCCAAGCAAGCGCAATTATACCCTGCAAGCCCCCTTCCCCGAATCGCTGTACACGAGGTTCACACCGGAATGGTCGGCGCCTGGCTTCCTTGATAGCGAGGTGCCAGCATGGTGATGGACAATCCTATCGAGCAATTCCGCGATGCGATCCAGGCATCGGGCCTGACGCCGCCGGACAGCATTGAGGCAGACGGCAAACTTCGGCGTTTCGCCAGTAACGGCCGGCGCAATGACGATGCCGGCTGGTATTTGTTGCACGGCGACGGCATACCATGCGGCAGCTTCGGCGACTGGCGCACAGGCCTGACGCAATCCTGGCGGGCTGACATTGGCCGCCCACTGACGCCCGCAGAAGAAGGCACGCACCGAGCAAAGGTCGAAGCCACGCGACGCGAACGCGAAACCGACGAAGCGCGGCGACAGACCGAAGCCACCAAGAATTCGACCGCGATCTGGAGGGCCGCGACACCGGCAACCGCCGCCAATCCATATCTGAAACGCAAAGGTGTGGCACCAGTAGCGACCCTGCGCGAAATCGATGTCGCTGAGGCCGCCGCGATCCTGGGCTACTCGCCGAAATCGAAGGGCGCGCCGCTGACCGGGCGTTTGCTGGTCGCGCCTATCAAAGTCGGTGCTGCCCTGTCGACGCTAGAGCTGATCGACAGCGACGGGCGCAAGTCGGCCCTCTACGGTGGCGCGAAGATAGGCGGCTATTGGGCGGCACAGTCATTGCCAGAAACCGACGGGCCGGAGCCGCTGCAAATATTCGAGGGGGTAGCGACAACGCTGTCCGGAAAGGAGGCGAATGGCGACCTGAGTGTTGCGGCGCTCTCGTCCGGCAACCTAATCGCGATGGCGACAATCATGCGCGAACGCTACCCGACGAGGCCGCTGGTCATTGGTGCTGATCTCGTAAAAGCGACCGGCGAGCCTGACCCTCACGCGATAGAGGCGGCGCGATCCGTCGGCGGCAGGCTGGCAATCCCCGAATTCGGCACTGACCGACCAGACGACGCCAAAGACTTCAACGACATGGCGCAGCTATGCGGATTGGAAGCCGTAAAGCGCTCCATATCCGGCGCGGCGGCACCGCCAAGGGGAGACGGCCAGGAGGAAGGAGAAAGCAGGCCAACGGGCGATTCTGAAAGCCCTGCATGGCCTGCACCGCAACCGCTGCCAAGACTTCCGAAAGTGCCAGATTTCCCGCTGGATTTGCTGCCAGATGATCTGGTGGACTACGTTCGAGACGCATCGGAACGAGCACGATTTCGGCCGGACTTCGCCGCGGTGGCGAGCATGGCCGCTCTTGGCAGCGTCATCGGCAGAAAGATCGGTATTCGCCTGAAGCGGTACGACGACTGGACGGAGTACGCCAACGTCTGGGCTGCAATGATTGGTCCGCCGTCTGCGCTGAAGTCGCCTGCGGAACGTGCAGCCATGCGACCGTTCAAGAAGTTGCAAGTCGCGGCTGACGATCTGCACCGGCAACAACGGGCCGAACACGACCTTAGGGCGGAAGCATTCAAGTTGCGCAAGGATGCAAAGCGGAAGAAAGTCGTCGAAGCGTTGGCGAAGGACTCCGGCGCCGCAGTCGATCTGGGTGATGAGGAACTGCCTGCCGCGCCTGTTGCACGGGCCTACTGGACAAGCGAGCCAACGGCCGAAAAGCTTGGCGTGATGCTGGCCGAGAATCCGCATGGACTACTGGTTGAGCGCGACGAGCTATCGTCGCTGCTGGTCAAACTGGAAGACGATCGCAACGCGACGTTGCGGGGCCTGTACCTGTCGGGGTGGTCCGGCAGCGAGGGATACCGATTCGACTCAATCAGCAGGGGCACAACGGCGCTACCAAAGTTCGCGCTTTCCGTTGTCGGCGGAATGCAGCCTGGGCCGCTATCGCGCTACGTGCGCAGCGCATATTCAGGCGAACGGGCGGATGGCCTGCTGCAACGATTCCAACTAATCGCCTGGCCGGATTCTGAACCGTTTGCGCTTGTCGATCGATTCCCGAGTCGCGACGCACGAACCGCGGTCGACGCCCTGTTTGAGCGGGCAGATAGCTTTGACCCGATCGCCATGGGGCAGACAGACGGCTTCGGCAACGACCCGCCATTTGTTCGCCTGTCCGACAAGGCGCAAGGGCATTTCAACGAGTGGTACATCACCTTCATGCAGAACCGCCGATCTATCGAGGCGTCGGCCGATGAGAGCGGGCCAGTATCGGCGCACTTCGGGAAATACCCTGGGCTTGTCGGAAAACTGGCGCTGATCATACATGTTGCCGATGACCCTGCTGGTACGGAGGTATCCGAGCGAACCATTCTCAAGGCGTTGGCGTGGATCGACTACCTGACGCCGCACGCGCAGCGCGTCTATCACGCGGCGCAGCACCCGGAAACGGGAGCGGCCGACCTGCTGCTCGCACGGATGCGGCGCGGCGAATTGCCCGACACCTTCAAGGCTTGGGAAATATCGCGCAAGGGATGGCATGGGCTGGCCGACCGCGAAGCAGTCAAGAAAGCGTGCCGCCTGCTGTTCGAGTTTGGCTGGCTGATCGAGATACAGGAAGGTGGCGTGTCGAACGGTGGCAGGCCTGGTGATCCGGTCTACGCCGCGTCTCCGGCGGTGAAGACATGACCGACTACCTCGCACTTCTCAGGCAGAAAACGCCAGCGCGGGCAACTGCACAAACTGCAAAAAGTACTTTACGCAGTTTATGCAGTTCGCCCATAGCGCTCAAAAGCCCCATTTCTTCAGAGATCACCTCGTCGCCCTGGCTGGTCCACCTCATGGAGCGCGGCCCGTTGGAAGTGTCTGTATCGCCCGCTGCGAGCCATGCCGAAGTTCTCGCCCGCTATCCCGACGCGCTGGCGGCTGAACCATTCGTGGCAGGTATTGAGGAAGGGGCGGCGCCGATCACCGCCGACCAAGAAGCCGAAGTTGTCCCGTGGCTGGCCGAAATCGGCGAAACCGATCATGCGATCACTACCGACGTCCTGAGTAGATGCAAGCAAGACAGCGAGGCGCGGGCGTACTACCTTGCCCGTGCGCGTGGCGCTGTCGGAGACGACCTTGACGACCGGCGATTCTGTACGCAGTGCGAAAACCTTCGGTCTGGCGTGTGCAGCGTCGCCAAGCCCGGTGGCGCGGTATCGGCGCCCCGAGTTTACCGACCAGTACCTGACATGCTGCATCGCTGCGCCGGCTATTCGCCGAACAGCAATTGCCTGACGAGGCCGACGTGAACCAAACAACGGAAAGCACGACGATGAACAAGACGAAGAGGCAGGCGACCTCCAAGGCAGAAGGCGCACCGCACGAGAGCACTCCATGCGAAGCCGGTTCAACCGGTGACCAAGTCAAGCGCAACATAGCGCACTTGACTACCTCAGCCGAGTTGGCTGCGTACCGCGTGATTGGTGCCGCCGAAGCAACCACAGCCATTGGCGACAGTATCGACGTGCCGACGATACTGGAGCAATTGCGCGGCGAGGCAGCAGCTGTGCATTGCGGCGATCTGTCGCGAACGGAATCGATGCTGATGAATCAGGCCACGGCGCTGCAAACACTGTTCGCACGGCTGGTCGAGTCGAGCATGAAAGCCGGAATGTTGCCGCAACAAGAAACGGCGATGCGCCTGGCACTAAAAGCGCAGAGTCAGTGCCGGGCGACGCTGGAAACGCTGGTTGCGATCAAAAACCCGCCGATTGTCTACGCCAAGCAGGCCAACCTGACGACCGGGCCGCAGCAGATCAACAACGCCGCAGCGGCACCCTCGCGGGCGCGCGGAAAGAAAACCAAGCCAACCCAACTATCAGGAGGAAGCCATGAGCTACTTTCGGACACCCGAACATCGAGCGTTGCGCGCGGAGCTGATCCGGCGCTGGAAGCCTTGGGAGAACTCGACCGGGCCAAAGTCCGACGAGGGTAAAGCACGGTCCGCGATGCGCGGCTTCAAGGGCGGCGACCGGGCCATGCTGCGGGAAGTCGCGCGCGTGCTGCGCGAGCAGGCCGAAACGTTGAAGCGCACCCCGTAGGGCGCGTGTCAGCATTGACCGACGCAGACTCGCAGAGAAGACGATGTCGTCTGCCATGCGTCCCTTGCCGGCGTGGTCCGCAGGAATTTCTACAGATTTTTTCTCTGCCCAGGGTTCGTTCGAGGGTTCTCGTTGCTCGACGTGTGTCGTCTGTCAAGCTCAGGCCGAGACCATAGGCTCCAAGCGACCGTCTTCGTACTCCATCACTACGGTCGTCACGCAGAGCGGGGAGTTCGACAGCTCTAAACGAAACCTGGAGTAATCGCCGTGCAGATTTCGCAGTTGCTCGGGCAGACCCTTCGCCAGAGAATCCATGAGCGGCCCGAACAACGGTTCCTGTGCGTTCGGGTCGCCCACGAGCGATGCATGCGCAACGCCCAGCATCTTCTGACCATCTGCGTTGTGAACAGTGAAGTTCTGGGGGACTTTCTGCCACGGCGCGGACAGAAAGTCAGTGGCCGACAACTGCCTTAGCAACGTGAGTTTTTCGGCGTCGTCGCCATCCATCACGTAGGTCTTACCCGCAATGCGCATGACGTAGCCTTCCTCGTCCGCATACGCCCACAGGTTGAGTACGACTTCAGGATCCCGGAGCACCCGGGCGTGTGTCTTGGCTTGCATCATGTGAAAGCTCCATATTGATCATGTCGAGCGCGCAGACGACCACTTGCTCTCCGATGGTGCCTGGCACACGCAACCGGTGTAGTGCCAAGGAACCCGGACAAGCCGGACCGACAGATGTTGGACAGGAAGTTGTCGCGCATCGTTATGCATCAAGCTCGGCCCCTTTTCAGTTCCACGACGTCCGAGTCGAGCCCCTGTCGATGCATTCGGAACTGCGAGGCGCCACGAACATGACTGGCGTTCACGTCGACCTCGAAGGGGAACAGTGCTGGATGTCCGATCAGCTGGTCAAGCGGGATTGATGCCTCCTCGGCGTCGACGAGCAGCGCCTCGATGAGCACCGTGCCCACAGCCGGCCCGACCTTTCTGCGACGTAGCGCGCCTTCGTACATTCCTCGCGTTTCAGTGTCCCGCAGCACTCCCCACTGAATCATGGAGCGAACGATGCGCTGTCCAGCGCGCTCGAGGGTGGAGCGCTCACCCCAGGTGCCGACGAGGCGGCGCGTCAGGTGCGCGAGGGTGAAGCTACCCTGCAGCATCAGGAGGCGCCCGATGGCGGCCGCGAGATCCGTGAATACCGGATACGTGCCCACCATCATTGCCCAGTGCAGGGCGAGGCTCTCGTCGGCCGAGCACCTGACGAGCTGCACGGCGGCGCGCTCCCGGAGAGCCTCGGCATCTTCATGGACGTCGCCCCAGATGTGATTTAAGACGGTTACGCTCTTACCCCGGGCGCTGTTGGACTTGTCGCCGCTCAGCACGCCCTCGAGCAAGTTCCAAAGGTACGCTCGCATCTCGGCGGGCGAGGCCTCCGCCGCCACCTGAGCGGCCGCCGAGTCAAGCCACGCGAGATCGATGCGCCGGTCGAATCCGATGCTTGAGCGCCGATTCATGGCCTCGCCGCGATGCGAACGAAGGGCACCATCACCTCCTCGAGTGCGATGCCGCCGTGGCTGACTGCCTCCGTCCCATCCGGCATGAAGCAGGAGCCGTATGGCGCGATCAGCGGGAAGTAGTTCTCGGGGAGACCGACCTGCGGCCACTCGATCGCGTCGGGGTACTGCGGGGCCGTGTTGTCGCGGAAATCCTTGTTGCGGAAGATGTGGACGCGCTCGCCCCGCTGCTGCGCGGTTGCTCCAACGTCTGGCTTTCCGAAGCCCCGCCCGAAGACGTTGCCGTGGTCCGCGGTGATGAACACCACAAAGCCTCGCTGAATCAGGGCGCTGACGAGCTCCGAGAGCTGCTTCGTCCGTGCCCAAACCTCGACAAGACCGTGAAGGCCCGGCGTGCCGAGACCCACCTGGTGCATGCTCTGGTCTATCAGCCCGATGACGGCGCCGATAACGCGCACGTTCTTGTCATCCGCCGCGCTCAGGATGCCCTCAGCCACCGGCTCAAAAGACTCGTTCTTGCCCTGGGGCTTCAGGTACCGAATCGCGCGCTCCGGCAGCCCCCGGTCCTGCCAGAAGTTCGACCAATGCTGCGGCTCACGGTGGGTGCCTTCGATGCTCGTCGCGAACTCGAGCGGGATGCGGCCCGAGAAGATGGCCTGCCGCCCAATCTGCGTGAGCGTCGGGATCCAACTGAAGATAGCGTGCTCATCGACGTGAAAGCCTTCGAGTGTGTCTCTGAGGATACGCCACTGGTCGATGGCCATTCCGTCGATCACGAGCAGCGCGACACGCTCAGTGCCTGGCTGCCCGAGGTGATGAGCGAGATAGTGGGGTACGTGGTGTCCCAGCACAGGCTGCGGCAGGTAGGGCAGCGACGACATCGGTCCGAATCGCCGGAGGAGCCAGGTCGAGAACGCCGCCTGCACGCGAGTGACGAATGCGACGGCATCCGCCTCGCTCTGGGCGTCCCGGTCGGGTTGGGTCTGCCAGCGCAAGCGCACCCAGGTGCCCCAGCGCAGAGCGAACTCCTGCCACTGCTGGAAGTTAGCCTCCTCAGCGCTAGGAATGGCCGGAGCCAACTCGTCCAGCAGGTGGGAGAACCGACCTTCGGCGCTCGACGCGGGCGATCCAGCGATCCCGACGCCGAACCACCGGTCGTCGTCGACGGCTCGCACCGCAGCGGTTGTTTCGAGGAGCCCCTCGACGAACAGGTTGTCCATGTAGACGCGCACGTCGTCATGGTCGAACGGAAGCTCGCGCGGCCCGGACATGCTCGGCTCGGGAGGCTCGCGACCGGGCACCACCTCGAAGCCATTGGCAACAAGGAAGTGGGGCCAACGCTCCGCGAGGAAGGCCAGGAACGCCTCGCGGTTCGATACGATCCGCTCCAGTGGCCACGATCGCCAGACCTTGTTCTGCGTCAGCAGCTCGATGAACCGATCGTCGAAGCTCGCGGGGAAGACCTGAGACCGGTAGTGGCGACGGAGAAGTACGCGGAGCAGGTCGACGGGCTTCTTAACAAGCTCCGGCGCGATCTCGAAGAGGTGCCTCAGAACGAAGTCGCGGGTCGCGTTCGTGCCGAGCTTGCCCGGGCTCGCCTTTTCTACCGCGAGTGACAGCACATCGAAGTGCTGTTGATCCAACTCGTCGACGACGTTGGGGGCCAAGGAAGGGAACAGGTCGACGAGGCTGAACGACAGCACACGACCACTCTCACGCGCCTCTTCCAGCAGATCGTAGGGGATGCTCCTGAGGTCGCCCTGATCGGTGCGTATGACAACGACCAGATGCGTGGCCTCTCCGCGATCCCAGTGCTGACGGAAGCGGCTCTCGTAGGCGTAGCGGAAGGCGACCGGGTCTGCGAAGGTGATGAGCTCGAAGCCACGCTCGGCAAGTCGCTCGACCACCCCGGGCTCGGTCAGCAAGTCGTCGGGGTCGCTCACGACCGTGAGACGCCCCGCCTTGGCGCTCGCCTCGCTGAAGTGTTGAAGGATAGGGGCGCGCCAGCCAGCCGTTCGCAGGGTCATCGCGTCGCCTCCACGCGTGTGACGGCGACAAACAGCAGCGGGGTCAGGTCAGGAAGCCCATTTTCCCGCTGCGCGACGTCCAGCCGCCAAGATGCTTCCTCCTGCGTGAGGTGAGCAAGCCGGAAGTCGCGCACCTGTGGTAGCCCGAGCCGTTCGACCGCCCGACGGCGTGCGGCGAACGCGACGGCCATCTTTCGGCGCTCTTGGCCGAGTCGCTCGTCATGACGCTGGACCAGCTCGTCGAACTGTGCCTTGCCCTGCTGCTCGGCTGCGGCGCGGGACTGCTCGAAAGCGCGGATCGCAGCTGCGTCGGGAAGCGCCGGTGCAGAATCCACTTTGAGTCCGTCAGCGAGCTCGACCAGTCGATCCCAAACAACGCGCGCCGTCGGGCCGAGTAGCTGGCCTTCCAGCGTGACGAAGATCGGAAGGATACGCTGCTCACGGCCATCGAAGGTCGCCAGCCCAACCCGCCAGAGCGACCAGAGCCCGGCCACCTTGTCCGAGACCCCGGGAACGACGAGCTGGGCAATCGGAAGCCCCGGCGCATACGGTGCGATCCGCGTAGTCAAACCTCGAACGCGCGGATTCTCGATGGTCACGACCGTCTTGCCGGGATCCTCTTCCGCACCACGGCTGAAAGACACCGCGGAGATCTCCTGGCCATCGGGCCAGACCAGGTCGTAGACCCCATGCCCGCGAGCCTGCGCTTTAGCTCCACGGTCGACCTGAGTCCGCAGCCACGAGACCGTCATGCGCTCGGTCCAGAAGGGCATCTGATGCCCTGCAACCTTCTGGGCCGCCGATGGGTCGAGGTGGTCGGTCGCGCCGAGGACCGCGGCTCCATCCCTGGCGGAACGGGCACGGGCTCTGATCGACTCGGCCAATGCGTCGGCCCGTGCCTCTGCCTCCTCGGGGGAGAGCACCGCACCGACGTAGAGCTGTTCGAAGTCCACGCCACCTTCCTCGGAGTCCAGGACGTCGGACAGCTTGTCGACGCCAAACTCTTCAAGGATACGCTGCAGCTTCTCTTCAAGGACCTCGCGCACGCGCAGTTCCACCGTATCCTCGAGGGCGAAGTTGAGCGCCCGAACGACGTGCTGCTGCCCGATGCGGTCCACGCGACCAATCCGCTGCTCGATCTTCATCGGGTTCCATGGCAGGTCGTAGTTCACGATGACGTGGCAAAACTGCAGGTTGAGCCCCTCCCCGCCCGCATCGGTGGAGATTAGCACCTGGGCGTCGCCAGAGAAGGCGTGCTGGACCGCCTTCCTGGCCTCGAGGTCCATCGAACCGTTCAGGCACACGACCGTGTAGCCGCGCTGTCGCAGGAACTCGGCGAGCATCGTCTGCGTTGGCACAAACTCGGTGAACACAAGCGCCTTCAGCACAGGGTCGCCCTCCTCGCGCTGGAGCTTCTGGATCCACCCGAGCAGAGCCTCCGCCTTGCCGTCCGGAGCGCGGGCTTCACAGCGGCGTGCGGCCGACAGCAGGAGCTCAACCTCGGCGCGTTCGTTCTTCAGACCCTTGAGGCGGTTTTGCAGCAAGGACTCCATCTGGTCCTGACCGTCGAGCTCGACCCAGTCGTCGCCGACGTCTTCAGCAAAGAGCGAGAGCTGCCCAGATGGAAGTTCGAGCACTTCCAGGCGCCGCTCGAGCGCCGTGCGGATCGCGGCTGTGCTCGACGTTACAAGCCGCTGCATCAGGATCATAAGAAAGCCGATGGCTGTCCTCTTCTCGCGGAGTGCCTGGTTGTAACCTTCGCGAACGTACTCGGTGACGGCTTCGTAGAGAGCGCGCTGCTCCTGCCGCGAGGCGTCCCACTCGACCGACACGATCTGCGTGTAGCGTGGCCGAAACAGGGGCTGGCCGTCGGCGTCAATGGCGCGACCCTTCTCGGTGCGTATGACATAGGGCGCGACGTTGTCGCGAGTGACCGACTCGTCATCCGGCAGTGCGTCGGCATCGAGAAACGCCACCAGGCGACGAAAGGCGTCGGTCTTGCCCTGGTGCGGCGTGGCCGAGAGCAGCAGCAGATAGGGCGAGGCCTTCGCAAGCGCTTCGCCGAGGCGGTAGCGCGCGACTTGCTCCGAGGTGCCCCCGAGCCGATGTGCCTCATCGATCACAACAAGGTCCCAGCCAGCGGAGACCAGGTCTTCAAAGCGCTCGCGGTTGTATTTCTCGACCTGCTCGCGCGACCATCCACGGCGGCTGTCCATGGGTTTGATCGAGTCGAGCGGGCACACCACCTGGTCATGCAAACGCCAGAGGTTCTCCTTCTCGTCGACACCGGCGAGCTGGCGCCAGGCCGGAAAGTTCCCTGGCTGCACCAGCCGAAAGTCCTCGTTGAAGTGGGTCTGCATCTCGCTGACCCACTGGCTCGTGAGCCCCGCGGGGGCGACGACGAGGATCCGCTTTGCCAGGCCGCGGACCTTGAGCTCGCGGAGGATGAGCCCCGCCTCGATGGTCTTGCCGAGGCCCACTTCATCGGCGAGTAGGAAGCGCACGCGGTCGCCGGACATCGCGCGCTGCAGCGCATAGAGCTGGTGGGGCAGCGGGATGACCGAACCCTCGAACGGCGCAATGAGCGCGTCGCGCTCCATCGCGTCCAGGATGCGCGCGGCCGCGGCCACGTAGACTAGGTAGTCGAGCGTCGGCGCGACGGCTTCTGCGAGCGGCTGCAGGCGACTCACGGACAGGCGCACAACTGCATCCCGGCGGGCGAGCCAGACCTGGGCGATCTCCTCGCCCCACACGGAATCGACCGCGATTACTCGGCCGGGCTCATCATGGTCAAGACTGAAGCACCAATCCCCCGTGGATACGCTCATCGGCAGGCCTCACCCGTCTCCGAGGCGCGTGAGCGCGTTGTCGTAGTACATGAGCAGCTTCTCGTCCTCCTGGAGGACGGCTTCGGGGAGCTTGTCCGCGACCTTGACGATCGTGCCGTACTCGCGCTCCTGCCAGCATGCCTTGAACCCAGCGCGTACAGCCTCGGTGCGGAAGACCTTAAGCTTGCGCTGGGTGCTGGTCTTGTACTCCTCAAACTCCTTGACGAGAGCCTTCTCACGAACGAACTCGCGCTCGGCCTGCTTGTTCGGATCCGGCACGTACCAACGGTTGCGGGCCTTTTCAGCGAGGCGCCGATCCTCCTTCGCGAGGTTGCGAAGGTCCTTGAAGTTGGTCGAGAGGTAGCGGTGAATTTGGCTCGGGACTGGGTCCTTGCCGTCGTAGTAGAGAAAACCCTGCTCGAGGATGACCTTGAGCTCTACGGTCACCTCGTGCTTCGCCCATGCCTGCACTTCGCGCATGTACTGCGGCGTGAGATCCTGGAAGCTCTGCGGCTTATCCTGGAGCTGCTGGCGAACCCACTGAATAGCACTGGCTTCGTCGTTGACGAAGAGGCTGAGCTGGCGCAGCTCACCCACGCTGGTCCGCTTGCGGTCGTGCTCCGCCACCTGGCCCGGCAGGAAGTACATGCCATCGCGTTCGGGAAAACTCTGCGAGAGCCCCTTGAGGAACTCGGGACCCGATAGCGGCACTCCCACGCCGCGCTGCACGTGAAAGGCGATCATCCGGTCGAGAAGCCTCTGTGCCGTACGCTCCGCGACGACATCACCCTCGTTCGAACGGCCGACAAACACGGGCACGTTGCCCAGGTGTTCCTTGATAAACGCCCATGCCCCCTCTGCGGTGGCATGGCCGAGCTCGAAGCGGTAAGCGAGAGCTTCGGTCGGCTTGTAGGCCGAGATAACGAGATCCTCCTTGACCGCAGAGCTTGTGACTTGGCGATACGAACCCTGCTTCTTGTCGAGCGTGCGCACGTCTGCGACGACGAATCCTGCCGTTCCCATCGCCTCCTGTATCGCGCGCCAGATCCCGTTGCTGGAGTTGCTGAAGACCACGGTCATCCAGCGGCCGGGTTTCAGCACCCGGTGGTACTCCTCGAAGCACCGGCGCATCAGCTCCTGGTACTCATGGACAGCCTTCTTTTTCGCCTGGTCGACGATGGCTTCGTTCGCCGACGCCGTCGTCACTCCGTGCCAGGCCTCGACCAGAAAGTTCAGGTCCGCGTAGTAGATGTTCTCGCCGAACGGAGGGTCGGTGAATACGTAGTCGACCGACTTGTCCGCGATTGGAATCGAAGCGCAGTCACCGGTCTGGAGCATCGCCGCAGCGGGGGCTGCTGGCATAGGCGTGAACGACTTGACGAGCCGCGGGAGCTTAGACGTCCGCTTCGCCTCATCGTAGAGGATGTACCAGGGGCTGACGTCGACGATTTGGGAACCGACGTAGTATACGCCGTTAAGGTATTGATTCACTTGCGAGTAGTGGGTTGGGGCATACCTGGCGAGGACCGACATTCCCCAGATCGCCTGCTCGACGAACCACACCACCATGCGGCGCGTGCCCACGTCACTGATTGCCTGTGCCCTGCGCCAAAGAGCGGCGAGCGCATGGGAGGCGCGCGGAAGAAAGAGGTGATGTACTCGAGAGAAGCCCTTCGGGTCGAGTCGCGAGCCGTGATACATTTCGTCAATTGGAAACGGCGTGGTTGGGACATCCACCGGGTACGGCAACTGCTCGATCCGCGACAAGACTCTCTTGTCTTCGTCGGTGATCGGCCGCTCGTGGGTACTCGCCCCGACGTTGTAGTTCACGAAGACGGGGCGAAGAACAATGCGCTTCCATGTCTCCCCAGTGATCGGGTCTAGTCGAGTGTCGAACGACCGTTCGAGGCGATCCTTGTTGAGCTCAACGCCGCAATGGGGACACGGAAACACGCTCCGAGTCTTCTTGCTCTCCTCGTCGAGGGCTTCCTCAAGGAAGTTGACCTCGCCGGCACACTGGGGGCAGGAGAACACCTCGCTCCATACCGTGTAATTGACGCGTCCCTTTGTTTTCCCGTCAGTGTGAAGCACCTCGTACATCCAGCCTAGTTCCTCCTCAACCTCTTCCAGAATGCGGCGGCCCGCTTCCTCGAAGCGGCTCACATCGAACGGTAGGTTGTAGCCGGCGGCGATGAAAGAAGCCGCAGGGCCAAGGTCGTTGAGCAAAATCCTGCGCGCCCCCCACTCGGGCTTTGCATGGCCCGAGGCCTTCCAGTCCGCCTCTAGCTGCTGCCGATACGTGCTCGGCGCAGTGCCGCACCACTGCGCGGCGACGCCCGTCATCCCCGAACCGCAGAAGCCGTCGAGTACAAGATCGCCAGGCCGCGTGTAGTGCAGGATAGACGGAACGATGGCGAGGTGAGGCACCTTGGTGTGGTAGCCGTGCGCCTTGTAGAGCTGGTCGGTCTTTCCGACGCTCGTGTCTACAGCGAAGGGTTCCCGCTCATAGTGCTCATCGGGGTCGTAGGGCGTGCCGTAGATCCGAGCGAAGTCCTCCAGAAAGGGGTTCGGGCAGGCCGTGTAGTACGGTGGATCGGACATGCGGAGGATCGCCTCGTCAGTTCCGTTCGGGAACCCGAGTGTCTCGCGGAACTCGGGGTCCCGGAGCTTTTCGCGCAGCAGCCTGAGGAAGTGTGCCCGCCGAGCGTCGTCGCTCTGGAAGGTCTTTCCAAGGCACTCGACGGGGCCATTCGTTGCGATAGGCTTCTCGAAGCAAAAATCCTGTTGGTTGCTCATCCCAACTTCTCCCTGATGTGCGGCGCCAGCCGGTAATTCGACTCGTCCTGCTCGACGAGAACCTGAAGGACGAGGTAGTCGAGTGCCTCGATGACGTCGTCCGCATCTAGGCCGGTCGATGTTTCGATCACAGCGATCGTAACGCTCGGAGACTCCGCTATGGCGTTGAGCACTTTGGCCTGCGCTTGCGAAAGGTGGGCCCCCACCAGTGTGAGCCAGTAGTTGTCGACATCTACACCACCTTCAGACCAGTCGAGCATCAGGGCGAAGGTGTTGGCGTCCTTGTCGCTCTCGAAAGTCGGCGCCCGCCGACGCGCCTGTTGGCAAGCACGGTGGACAGCCCGAATACCGGAGCCAGAGATTTCGGCGAAGCCAATCAGGCGTAGTGCCCGCGCGATCATCGGGTTGCGCGACTGGCTCTTGCTGCCTTCGAGGAGCTTGTCTGTCGGCACGAGCGAGTAGCCCGTGTTGAACACGGTCACCCTGTCGGGGTAGATCTCGATCTGGGCGGCTGCGGTCGAGTCTCGGTAGTCTTGATGGATGGTCTGGTTGACGAAGATCTCGCGCAGCGTCAGGTAGTCGATTGTCCCCTCGGTCTTGCTCAGGTCTTCGGGATCCACATCCTTCAAGCCGGTGTGTGCCGCGAAGAAGCGCACGGCCCGCTTGAGCGCCTCGATGAGATTTGCCGACTCAACGGTGTCCCGCTTGTCCTTGGCAGGGCGCATCGTCCTTGGATCAATGACCCGAAGGTCCAGCACGTCCCGCTGAAGTTCACCGCGAACCGTAGCCCGCGTACCGAAGAGCAATCGAAGCTGCCGAAGTTCGTCGGGTTCAACCAAGAAACGACCGTCCAAGAGTCGCTCCCGGATGAGCGCGTGCGGTTCGGCTGCATCGCCGTCCAACCGCTCGGCGTACCAACGCACGGTGGCAGTGTCGAAAATACCCCAGTCGACCAAGCCATCTTGGCGCCGCCCATTTTCCTCGATTCGTTCTCGATGATCCGCCCACTCCTGGGCGAGATGCCGACCGTCGACGAGTAGCACTCGGTCAGATGGCCTCGACACGCCACGAAAAAAGTCACGAATCGCTTCAGACTGTCCTCCGACCATGTCCTGCTTGTTGCCATCGATGGTGCAGTAGACGGTCTTGTCGACTTCCACGCTATCCAGGAACAACAGCGATTGGTTCTTTCGCTGCTCGTCGATTCCCCAAAGTATCCACGGTGGCAGTTGGACGCAATATTCGCCGATCGCGAGATATGGTATGCGCAGGCTCTCGATGCTCGATTCACCCTGAACGACAACGAACGTTGGAGGCGGGTCAAACGACTCGCCCATGAGCAGCAGACGACGCAGGACGAACACGGCGTCCTTCTTCACCCAGTCCTGCTGCTCTACGACGAACAGTGGAAGGGTGAGGAGCGCCTCTGCTCCGTTGAGCGCCAGAACCAGTGCGTCAAGAGGGCGCTCCTCTGCCTCGACGATACCTGCCCTAGTTTCGTCGAGCGTGGCGAGTTCGTGACCGAGTCGGTTCCGCAGGGTCAGGAGCTGAATCAGCGCCTCGTTTGTTCCACCACTGCCCTCTTCCCTTTTGCTGAATCTGAAAGCGTGCCGGAGCGGCTGTTGTGCTGGATGCTGCCCCCGGGCCGCAGTGATCTCCTGCACCATCGTCAGGAAACGGCCGAACGAGAGGTTGCCGCTCAGCTCACTGAGCTTGGCGTCCGCCCCATCATCCCGGGATGCGAACGACGCCACCGCAACCGCTGCGAGGTATCGTGTGAGTACCTCTGCAGCCTTGAGACAGGCGTGGACCCGGTCCGGGGCCGTTCGTGCGCGAAAGACTCGCCCGCACGCGATGGCGACTGGAGAAGGGTAGATGAGGCTGCCGCGACGTAGCGGCCACTGATCGACTGTGGTCTCGGCCATCTCAGCGCTCCACGACGATCCGGACGCGGGAGGCGTCCTTCCCCTTGGTCAGGTCGGACACGAAGGCGCCGAAGCGTTCCTTCAACTCGCTGACCGTGCAGGGGACCCCCCCATCAGTGAGCGCCGTGCGCAACCGATCTTCGGTGAGCACGACCTTCTCGAGCCCGCTCAGGATCTCCTGAAGCGCTTTGACGAAGGCCGGGCCGACCGGGTCCGGGAGGCTCTTCTCCTTCAAGAAGGACTCTACAGCCTCAAGGCCATCACCAGCACCCAGGAGTTCGATGTTGCCGGCGACCGTCGGATCGAGCAGGTTGCCGAGCAGCGTGTTCGTCCAGCTCTGCACCATCTCGTCCAGATCGGTGTCGAGTTGTGGAATGCGGTCGCCGACCTTCGCTCCCGCGAAGGGTTCCTCGACCGGGCGGAACGAGCAGTGAGGGCAGATCGGGTCTGCGTCGAGGTCTTGCTTGGTGAGGCTGAAGCAGGTCTTCAGCCCGAACAGCGTGTTCTGATAGTCGCGGAGCTGCTGCGTGGGCATCATCTCCACCGTGGAGAGCTGCTGCAGCTGCTTGAGGCGCGGGTCCCGTCCGAGGCGAGCTTTGCGCTGGTCGCCGGTCGCGCCCAGGCGCGCCTGACCGTGGCTCGTCAGATAAGCATCCTGGTAAGCGGTCTTCAGCTCTGCTAGCGACTGGCCCAGCGCTCGCTGGAAGCCGGCGTCGGCGCGGTGCTTCGGGCTGGTGATCTTGGCCATGAGCTCGCCACGACGCTCGCGCATCTGGTCAACCCAGGAGTGGCCTGCCTGCAGCACGGCCTCGGCCTTGCCGAGGTAGGACGTCGTGGGCCCAATCTGCTGAACGAGCTCGACCAGCTCCTCTACCTCCCGCACGAGCAGGAGACCTGACCGCTGAGCCTGAATCGTCGTGACGTCATGCGGGAAGCTCTTGAGCTTGCCGGCGGTGTTGAAGGCCTGGAGTGATTCCAGGAAGCGTTTCAGCTCTCCGAGGCGTTGCCGCCACTCGGCCTGCTCCTGCTCCGAGAGGATCGGCTTGCCCCACAGGATGAGCTCGGCGACGCGGGCGTGAGCGAGGACGACTTTGTTCACCAGCTCGGCAACCTTGGCCTGCAACTGGGTCACGGCGTCGTCGCGCTTGGCGGGGTTGACGATCAGTCCCTTGGGCACGCCCAGCAGGTCGAAGAGCTCCTGCAAGGCGCCCAGAGGCAGATCGCGCGGGCGTTCGAGATGCTTGAACTGCGCGACGTCGACGATGGCAAGCTTGGCGAACTGATCGATCACGCCTGCGTCGATCTTCTTGCCGGTGATGCTCAGCACGACATCACCACTGTGGACGAGTCCGGCGAGGACCACGGCCAAGAACTCAGGCTCGAGGCGGAAGCGGGTCCAGTACTCGATGCCCGCTTGCTCGGAGACGAGCTCGGAGCGGTTGAGAACCTGTCCTTCGCCCTTGGCACCGAGCTGCTCGATGATGTGCTTTGCGTACCGCGATTCCCGAGGCCGCAGCTGGTCGCCGTCGAGCATCACGAGCGCGTCGAGGACAGCGGCACCGAGCTTGCTCTTGACGCTTCCCGCGATCCAGCGCAGCGCATCTTGGGCGGCCTGCCCTCGATTCGCTCGGGTGATCGGCGTGTTGAAGATCGGGTAATCGGGCGCCGTGTCGGTGAAGTGCGTCGACAACGACACCGCAGCGGCGACATCGACGTAGTCGCGGACGCTGCCGCGCGAGGGTGCACGAGCGAACAGCGTCTGAAGCAACTCACCGAGCGTGCGGGCTTTGCCCTGGTGAGTAATCTCGTAGACCGTCGTCAGCTTGTCCTGCAGCCAGCGTGTAAAAGTGCGCAGGTACTCGAGCGCCTTGTCGTCGTAGATCTTCTTGTTGCTGCCCGAGGCAGTAGCCGCCAGCTCGCGAGCGCCAGCGTAGAGCTTCAGCGCCCGGTCGAAATCGTTGTCGCGTTGGGTGAGCCGGAAGAAGACCTCGTCCGACTTTCGCTCGTCCTTGAAGTACGGCGCCTCGAAGGGCTGGATGAAGTAGATATAGAAGTCGCGCGGCGGCTGAGCCGTCGAGCGCTCGTTGGGGGCACCGAAGAAGAGGTAGCCGCTCCGGCCCGCCTTGCGCTCGCGCCACTCGAGCTCGTGCTCCCAGATGCGGTAGCCGGAGACGTAAGTTGGCGCCTCAGCGTCTTCGAGCACGACGCGGCGCAGGCCATCGAAGTAGTAGCGGTCCAGCTGGGAGTCGCTGAGCGACTCTGCGCGCTTGTCGATCAGCGAGTCGAAGTCGATGTCCTTCTTGAGATCGAGGTAATACTGGCCGTTCTCTCGATTGAACGAGAGAAACTGCCCGCTGACCGTTTTTACGATCTCGCGAAGTACCGTCTCGACGACCGTCTTGAGGAACTCTGCGTCACGCTCCGGTAGAGGCATGAGCACGCAGAGGTCGTCGCGCAGCTCCTCGGCGGTCGCGCCGATGGGTGCGAAAATGTCGCTGGTCGTCAACCGGTGCACCGAGAGCGCGTGGATGATGCGCAGCGCCGCTGGCCGGTACTGCGGTCGCGTGAATGCCTGCTGGATGCGCGCTTCGAGGACGTCCGCTTTCTCAATGACGTCACGGATCTCCGGCACCGAACGGAAGGACGGGTTGTCCTTCAGATTTTGCCAGTACGAGTCGTAGGCGATGAGCCCGGGCTCGTCTGTCGGTACGCTGTCGGAGACCATTCGCCGGATGGCCGCGCTCAACGTTTTCAACACTTCGCGCTTCTCCGCGACGTACACCCGCTCGAACGTGTCGAGGTACGCGGGGTGCACCGGAAACAAGCGGACGAACTCATCCATACGCTCGTTCATAGTGCCGTACAGCGAGGCGAACTTCGTAAGGTGCTCGCGCACGAGCGCCCGCTGCTTCGCATCCTTTTTGAGGAGACGCTCCGCGACGACGTGGGCGACGTCCTCGCGAGCAATGCGCATCTGCTCGAAGCGGTCCTTGACCCGCCGCAGGCTGTCGGCGGCGAATTGGAAGCGAGGGTTGTCGAAGAGGCTCTCCTGGACGCCGGCGACAAAGCGGAAGCGAGAACCCTTGCTGAACTCTCCGGCTGCGCGAAGAAAGTTCAGGTTACGCATCAGCTCCTGCTCGCGGTTCGAGCGAAGGTAGTCGAGGAGCTCGTCGAGAACGAACAGCAGCCCCTTGTCGGGGAACTTCACCGCGAACGCCGCCATCATGCTGGCAAACACGTCCTTGTGGTTCTTGACCTGGTCCTCCGGCAGGACATCGAAGAGCACACCTTGCTCGGCCAATTGGTCCTGGAGCGTCTCCATGACAAATTGGCGCAGGGGCATCGAGGAGTTAATCTCGGCGCGGATGACGAAGAAGCGGCCGGCGACGAGTGATGCTTTTTCAGCGACCACCGGGTTCGTCAGCGAAGAGGAGAGTTCGGCGTGTTCTGCGACGGCGGAGATGACAGCCATCAAGTGCGATTTACCGGTACCGTAGTTGCCGACGACTAGAAGGCCCTTATTGTCCGCCGGCACGTCGAACTGGAGCTGCGGGAAGACAAGCTCGGTGAGCTGCTCGCCCATGCGGTTCGAGATGGCAAATGTCTCGACCAGCCGCTTCGCGCTGGCTGCCCGGTCGGCCTCACGGAGCTGGACGACGGTCTCGATCGGGTCGAAGTGGATGAGATCCGAGTATTTCATGCCGAGTGCTCCTGAGCTGACAAAGGCCCGTTGCTTTCGGGGTTCGCCCCGACGGTCAAAACGATGAGCGCTTGCGGGTCGTCAAAGCGCCGATATTCAGGGTGGTCGGGCACCGCATAGGTGAGCGACGAACCGACCTGGGCGCCTCGCCAGGTAGCCACGATCGTCCGGTTGCGCGCGAGACTCTGCAGAAGCCGAAGCGGGTCCTGCTTAAGGTCTGGATGGAAAAGCATCTCGATGTTGTCGAGAAGGACTGTCTCGGCCGCTTGCTCCTGAACAATGTCGTCGACGAGTCTCGCGACGCGCAGCGCACGCTGTCGTGCGGTGAGCTCGAGCAGCCTCTCCGCGAGCGCCAGGTTGATGTTCACGATCGGCCAACCGCGCTCGGCGTGAAGATCGCGCAGAGCCGACGTCTTGCCGGAGCGCGGCGGTCCAAGCACGATCACCAGCCTGTGATAGAGCTGAGCCACCTTTTCGACCCGCTCGGCAACTCGATGTGAGAGTGGTAGCGCCATCCTACTTCTCTTTCCGCGTTCCGGTTGCAGAGTCATCGTCCGGCCCGGCACCCCCGGCATGGACCCACTCGTCGATCTCCGAGAGCTTGAACTTCCAGAGCCTGCCGACGCGGTGAGCGGGCAGGCCCTTCTGCTCGATCCAGCGGTAGACCGAGTCCTTGGCCACGCCTAGGTGGTTTGCGACTTCGTCCACGGAGACCCAGGGTTCTGGCATCGTCGGCCCTCCCGAAAAAAAAAGCGCAGGCTGCGCACGCCGTTGAGCAGGCTTCCCCGCAGCGTGCAGCGAAACTACCACCATCCATGAGACCAAACAAGACCCAACGTGACAAGGTAAAAGTAGATGAGAACGAACATACTGCTTTGAGGAAAGCGGCGGACTGCGTCACACCGCCCCCGCCTCCCCAAGCCGGACTGCGGACCACCCTGGTGCCGGTGGCGAAGGGCGAAGGGTTAACAGCCTGTGGAAGGACCGGAGAAGGACATCGGCACGGATGTCAAAAAGTGAGTTTTTCAACAGGATGGGCCGCGTGCCGCCTTCCTGATTATCGACAACCGCGCAACGCCTCGGGCGACGAAGGTGGCAAACGTGGTCGCTATGATATTATTGTGACAATCACGTATTACAAGAGAAAGCGATGCCGGACAGCTCTGTGACAGTCACAAAACGAGGAAGGCCACCCAAGGGTGATCGACCGATGACTGACAGCGAGCGCAAGCGCGCTCAGCGAACGCGCGACAGGCGGGCGACCATAGACGCGATAGGCGACGAGCAAAATGCTTCACTACGGGCGCTGCTGGCGCTCCTGACACGTGTCGAAACGTCAGAACCAGCGCGACGCTCTGCAGAGCGAGCTTGGGTCGAGATTGGCCGGCGATATGGTTTCGTGAGTGTCACAAAAGACAAGCGGCGCACTGAATAAACACCGTCGAGGTACAACGAATGAGCGACAAGACGAAAACCGAAAGCCTGCGGCCTGGCTGGAAACCCGGTCAAAGCGGAAATCCAAAAGGCCGACCAGCAGGCAGCAGGAACCGCGTAACCCTCGTGGCATTAGCCGCCATGGAGGAAGGCGCCGACGCCATCGCCAAGAAGATCGTCGAAATGGCCAAACAGGGAGACATGAGCGCTGCCAGGCTGGTACTTGAACGCCTGGTGCCACCGGCAAAGGAGCGTCCGATCTTCCTGAGCCTACCGGATACGGGCTCTGCTGATGGCGTCGCTCAAGCTCAGGCAGTCATCTTGCAGGCGGTGGCGGCCGGCGACATCCTGCCGGGAGAGGCAGCAACCTTGGCCGGAATCGTCGAGGCGCGCCGCAAGGCGCTTGAGACTCAAGAGTTTGAAGCACGTATCGCCGCACTTGAAGCAGCCAAATGAACGCATTGCAGCAACGGGTCAGAAAGCTGGAACGTTCGATTCGTATTTACAAAGGTCTCGACTTCGTCATTCACATGATCGAGCCGGGCACCATGCGGGTAGCGTCTCGCGTTCGGCTGATTTCTGGCGGTGGTGTTGTGGAAATCGACGCGGACGGCAAGGCGGTGGAAGCGCGTATCGCTGAACGGGAGTCGGCGTAATGAGCGCCAGTCTGGCTCGTCGCATGACCAAGCTGGAAGCAGCGGCAAACCCCGAGGCAAACGGCGTCAAGCTCATCGTCAGGCGAATCATTCGGACAGAGTCCGGGGAGGTTGCCCGAGCGATCATCGGCGACAAAGTTGTGGACCGGCAAGCCGACGAGTCCGAAGACGACTTCATGGCAAGATCAAGGGCCGAGGCCTTGGCCGGCACTCACCGACGACCAGCCCGAGTGATTCTGCTGTCCGAACAGGATGTTGACTTGTGAGCCCGTTAAAACGTCGCGTGACGAAGCTGGAGCAATACCGACAAAGCAATGACGTTGGCTGGGAACTCGACCGGGCGTTTGAAAGGGCAGGAACGACTCGTGCGGCGGTAATGACCGAGTTCGGTAGTTTGCGGGCCTACCGCGATTGGCTCGTGGCACAAGACCGAGCGAGCGACGGTAGTGTTGCGACCGTCAGAAGGGAGATGCAATGACGCCAAGGCAAAGTCGTTTCGTTGACGAGTATCTCTGTGACTTGGTCGCGACCAAAGCAGCAATTCGCGCGGGGTACAGTCCCCGGCGAGCGTCAGAGATCGGCTATCAGCTACTGCAGAAAACTACAGTTCAGGAAGCAATCAGCAAGCGCATGGACGCCAGGGCGCTACGTACCGGGATCACGCAGGACAAGGTGCTGGCCGACCTCGAAGCCGTCAAACAGAGCGCCATGAGCATGACGACTGACAAAGGCGGCAACGTCTTGATGGCCAGTCATGCGGTGGCGCTGCGGGCTCTGGAGCTGCAAGGGTGGCATCTTGGGATGTGGAAGGATCGACCGGCCGGCACCGACGAAGTCAGCATCGCCGACGCCATTCGACAGCGCGTTGCAGGCAAGGCCGCGCAGGAACCGTCTGTGCTTGTGTCTCTGGTCAGTGCGAAGGCTGCACGAATCGCTGAGCCGGCGACGGTATAGGCAGCAGCCGAAGCGAGTAGCGCACTCACTGGCTCCGCGTGCAGAACTGATTCGGATTGCTCGAATCTGCTTACCACACGCTTACCAGAAGGCCAGAAAGCAAAAAGCCAACCCAGAAGGATTGGCTAAGTGCTTGAATTTTCTGGCTCCCCGACCTGGGCTCGAACCAGGGACCTACGGATTAACAGTCCGACGCTCTACCAACTGAGCTATCGAGGAACACGAGAGGGCGCATTCTAGCCATTGGAATGCGGCTCGTCAACTCTCGCGAGCGGCAAAGTGGTGACTGGCCGTGAAGCTTCCGAATGCAGCGCGGATCTCGCCTGGGCGGCCTCACTGCTGTATTTCGCGTGACCGCCGGTCGGCCGCCGCCCGCTACGGCCAGCGTGGGCGATGAAGGCTCGATTGCGGCAGGGGAAGCAGCATAGGGGCATGTCCGGCTTTCCGCGCGCGGCAACTAAGTGCACAATGCCGATTGTGCGAAAAAACCGAAAAAACCGTTGCTCATTACCGGGCAAGATGACAGTGCGAAAATGGACCCCGACCAGACCGACTCCGAGCTAATTTACGCCAAGACAACCTCCGGCGAAGAGGCCATGTTGCAGCGGACGAGGGTCGTCCAGAGAAATCTTCGCATGGTGCTGATTCTGGTCGACGGCAATGCGACCGTCGCCGAGCTGTGCGACAAGACGGGCAACCAACAACTCACCCTGAGCGCGCTCCTCGAGCTCGAGAACGATGGCTTCATCGAGCGGCGGGTCGAGGAGGACTCGGTATGGACGCGTGGCCGCCGGCTGGCACAACAGATCAAGGCCAGGACTGCCCAGCCCTTGTCCGAATTTTCCACCTTCGGCAAGAGAACGGAACCGCCCCCCCCTCGTCACTCTTTACCGGATGCGGAAGTAACGCGGCTGATTCCTGCGCCGGAAGAAAGCCCCAAGCGGTTTTCACTCGCGGCAACGTCATCGCCGCCGCTCGCATCCAGCTTGCCGCCGAGAAATTCCGTACCCGGTCCCGAGTCGCGCACTGTTTTCTTCAACAAGGAAGAGGAAGTCTCGGCGGCGCCAACAGCGCCGCCGGAGGACACTGCCGAGCAGGCGGCGCCGTCTTTTGTCGCGCGCGTAAAGGCGCTGCTGGGCGGCGGGACGGACGATGCCAGGGAGGGTGAAGGACCCGATCTGAAGTCGCTTCAAGGCCGTCGCTTACCCATGACCTGGCCGATGGCAGCAATGCTCGGCAGCGCTTTGTTGAGCGCTTTGCTGGTCTTGACGGCCTTCTTTTTTCCCTATTCGCAATATCTCCCGACGGTGGAAAGCGCGCTCGCGGAGACGACCGGCCAGAAAATAAGTATCGAAGAAATGCGGGTCACGATCTATCCACGGCCTGGCTTGCTGCTCGCCAACGTGCGCGTCGGAAACGCCGCTGGCGAGGAACTGATGCAAATCGCCGAACTGCGCCTCCGGCCAGAGCTCGGCACGCTATTTTCACCAAGAATCGTTTTCGCGGAAATGGAATTGCGCGACCTCGACCTGTCGGCGACAGCACTGACCGGCCTGTCGCGAATGTTCGCGGCCACTGCTCGCGAGTCTGCCAAATTTGGCGTGCAGCGCGTGACGATCAGCAATGCCAACATCAGCTTCGCCGGGCTTGGCTTTGACGATTTGAGCGGTGAGGTGGCCTTGTCTGCCGATGGGCTGCTGGAGTCAGTGTCGCTGAAGTCTGCTGACCGCAGCCTGCAAGTCGAGGCCAAGCCAGCCGCCGGCCAGCTGACGCTCTCCGCAGAGGGGCACGCCTGGCGGCCATCGCCGAATTCGCCGTATCGCTTCGACTCCTTCAGCTTCAAGGGAGATGTTGACGGTCCACGGTTCGTGATCAAGGACATGGATTTACGCATATTCTCCGGCCGCATCAGCGGTACAGTCACCGTGCACGGGGACGGGCCGCCTGCAATTACTGGCGAAATTGCCTTCGAACGGATCAGCGCCAAGCGTTTCGGCGCGGCTTTGGGAGTCGGCGAACAGTTCGACGGTGACCTTGCCGGCGTTCTGCGCTTCTCGGCAATGTCCGAAACCTGGTCCACCATCGCGCGCTCTATTTACGGCCAGGGGAGCTTCACGGTAAACAGGGGAAGCCTGGGAGGTATCGACCTTCCCGAGGCGGTGCGCCGCTTTTCCGACAACCCGGCGACGCTTGGTGGCGCCACCCGCTTCGAACAACTCACCGGCGCGATCAGCCTGACCCCCGAGCGCTATCGATTCTCGCGTCTGCTCCTGCACGCCGGAACGATGCAGTCTACCGGTCAGATCGAAGTGAACGACGATCTGCAATTGCGCGGCCGCATGGCCGTGCAGATGCGGGGACGTGCCGATCCAACCATTCCGATCTTGATCAGCGGCACGCTGAAGACGCCGCTACTGGAAAGCAACTAACGGTCATGACATGTGGAGACACCCCGGATCATGAAAGTCATGACCGTTTCCCTCTTCCCCTGACCCTTCTCCCGCAAGGGGAGACGGGAGTTTCGTGAGTCGCTTGCGCGACTTTGACATTAACGGTCATGACATGTGGAGACACCCCGGATCATGAAAGTCATGACCGTTTCCCTCTTCCCCTGACCCTTCTCCCGCAAGGGGAGACGGGAGTTTCGTGAGTCGCTTGCGCGACTTTGACATTAAAGTCGTGTTGCGTTCTTGAGCAGGAGTGATGCGCGCGCCGCTGAAAAAAAACGCCGGCATTGCCGGCGTTTCACGTGCAGCAAAGCAAGCGTCAGAGAACCGCGGCGATGGCGTCGGCGACGTAGTCGATGTTGCGGGTGTTCAGCGCGGCCAGACAGATGCGACCGGTGCCTACCGCGTAGATACCGAACTCGTCGCGCATGCGGTCGACCTGCGCGACGTCAAGCCCGGTGTAGGAGAACATGCCGCGCTGGCGGGTGACGAAGGAAAAGTCGGTGCTCACTCCCCTGCCCTGCAGCTTGTCGACCAGGCTGACGCGCATGGCCAGGATGCGCTGACGCATCTCGGCCAGTTCGGCCTCCCATATCTGGCGCAGCTCGGCGCTGGCCAGCACCGCCGCGACAATGGCGCCGCCGTGCGTCGGCGGATTCGAGTAGTTGGCCCGCACCACCCGCTTGACCTGCGACATGACGCGTGCCGTTTCATCGCGGTTGGCGGTGACCACCGACAAGGCGCCGACCCGTTCGCCGTAGAGCGAGAAGGACTTGGAAAACGAGCTGGCGACGAGGAATTGCAGTCCCGATGCGGCAAACAATTGCAGCAGCTGCGCGTCTTCCCGGATGCCGTCGGCAAAGCCCTGGTAGGCCATGTCGAGGAAGGCGACCAGGCCGCGAGCGCTGAGCGTGTCGATCACTTCGCGCCACTGCGCCTGGTCGAGGTCGGCACCGGTCGGGTTATGGCAGCAGGCGTGCAGGACGACAATCGAACCCGCCGGCAAGCTGTTCAGTCCGCTCGTCATGGCGGCGAAATCGACGCCACGGCCCACCGCGTCGTAGTAGGGATACGCGTCGACCTCGAAACCGGCGTACTCGAAAATCGCGCGGTGGTTCTCCCAACTCGGATCGCTGATGTACACCTTGGCCGCCGGCAGCAGTCGGCGCAGGTAATCGGCACCGACCTTCAGGGCGCCGGTGCCGCCGAGCGCTTCGATGGTCGCTACCTGGCCCGCTTCGAGGAGGGCCGAATCGGCGCCGAAGAGCAGTTTCTGGACAATCTGGTTATAAGCCGGAAGACCGTCGATCGGCTGGTAGCCGCGCGGCGGCATGGCTTCCAGGCGTGCTTTCTCGGCCGCTTTGACGGCCGCCAGCAGCGGGATTTTGCCGTTGTCGTCGAAATACACACCAACGCCAAGGTTGACCTTGGTCGACCGGGGGTCGGCGTTGAATGATTCGGTGAGGCCGAGAATCGGGTCGCGGGGAGCCATTTCAACGGCGGCGAAAAGCGAGGCGGTCATGGATGTTTCCTAAGTTGGCCGGTTGCTGAGCTGCACCTCTCTCGGTCGGGCCTGCGCAGCAGGCTTCAAGAGACGTCAGAGCTCGGGGAGAAACGAAACGTCGTAAAAGAAACTTGTTTCCGGACAACTCGGCCAGGCGGCGCGCACGACGCCGGGCGGTCCCGAAACAACGTAAAATTCTAGCATGTCAGCTGCCCTCCATTCGCCCGAAAAGAAGCACCCCGTGGTCAGCTTCGCGGGCAGTCCCTTCCTCCTCCATCAGCCTTTCCTGCCGGCCGGCGACCAGCCAGCGGCGATCGAACAATTGCTCGCCGGACTGGCAGACGGACTCTCTTTCCAGACCCTGCTCGGCGTCACCGGTTCGGGCAAGACCTACACCATGGCCAACGTCATTGCGCGCAGCGGCCGCCCGGCGCTGGTTCTGGCGCCGAACAAGACGCTTGCCGCGCAGCTCTATGCCGAGTTTCGCGAGTTTTTTCCCGAAAACGCCGTCGAATATTTCGTTTCCTACTACGACTACTACCAGCCGGAGGCTTACGTTCCGGCGCGCGATCTGTTCATCGAGAAGGACTCGTCGATCAACGAGCACATCGAGCAGATGCGCCTCTCGGCGACCAAGAGCCTGCTCGAACGCCGCGACTGCGTGATCGTCGCCACGGTGTCGTGCATCTACGGCATCGGCGACCGCGACGAGTATCACAAGATGATTCTCACCATGCGCGTCGGCGACCGCATCGATCAACGCGAAGTGATCAAGCGCCTGGTCGAGATGCAGTACGAGCGCAACGAGACCGACTTCCACCGTGGCATTTTTCGTGTTCGCGGCGACGTCATCGACGTTTTTCCCGCCGAACACGCCGAGCAGGCGATCCGCATTTCGCTCTTCGACGACGAAATCGACGGCCTGCAGCTCTTCGACCCGCTGACCGGCCATCTACAGGGCAAGCTGAAGCGTTTCACGGTCTTCCCCTCATCGCACTATGTGACACCGCGGGCCACGGTGTTGCGTGCCATCGAGGCGATCAAGCGCGAACTCACCGAGCGCACTGCCTCCTTCCATGCCGAAGGTCGCCT
>QPGA01000037.1:32169-41455 GCA_003332265.1 Candidatus Accumulibacter meliphilus | reverse complement strand
GAGTAACCAGCGTTCAGACGATGCGATGCCGGCGTCCCGGCGGTAGGCAAGAATGAAACACGCGAGGGTGATCGTTGCCAGCATCTGGTCGAGCGAAATGGCGCGCGCCTCGACCAGAAAGGTGGCAGTCAGTAACTCGAAGCACACGGCGACGAACGCCCATTGCCGCGATACGTAACTCAGCAGGCGATAGGTCAGCGCCAGATTGAGCGCGCTGGCGATAGCGGTAGGTAGGATCGCCGTGAACTTGGTGACCTCGCCAAGAGGCAAGGAGCCCAGCCAGATCAGCAGGGTCGAAGTGGCCGGGTAATCCGGATAAGGCTCGCCGTAGGTTTTGGGGAAAATCGACACGCCCGCTCGCAGCATTTCCTTCGCAAAGACGGCGAAGCGTGTTTCAAAGCCGACGAATTCCTGGCCCCACAGACCAAGAGTGAAGAGCAGCAAACCAACGACGGCAACGGCCATGGTTTCCCGTCGTAACTGCCGAGCTGTAGGTGCGGGCATACTCGCAAGCGGTGCAGATAGTGTTGCGTTCATTTGGAATATCGGCGAGTTTGTCGGCAATCGCTGGCTCTCTGCCCAGAGTTTTCAGGAGGGCCGCCGGTGCCGAACACGCTGCCACACCAGTGGCGCTGTAGTCCGTTCGTCGGGCGGCGAGCCCCGGATTCTAAACGCCTTCGACCGACAATGGCGCAGTTTGTCGGCCCCTGCTGGCCGCCGTGTCTGCCGGCGGCCAGCTTTCACGGCAATCTTCCGCGCCCGACAAAACGGCTTGCCGTTGGGCTGAATTGCCTCTGCCAGGAGAGCAAGCGACATCGATCGTCGCGTCCTTTTCCATCACTCGCTTGCTGAGCGACGCTCTGATCAAGGGCGGCTAATTCTTGACTAAGTGTCGGCGGCTATTCTCGGGGCCTTTCGAAAGCGGAGGCGATTTGAATCCGCGCTGGGAAGCAGCCCATGTCGCCTACTATTGCCGCGATCATTATCGGCCCCCTGACAGCGGTTGGGTATTTGCTGTTTTCCGCCCCCAATCGCGTACAGCTCACCGTTCTTTCCGCAACCACACCGCAGATTTCATTCTTTGCCCTGAGTGATCATGGAAGCGGTCAGATCAAACAATGGAAAGTCGCGCGTAGCATAAAAAGCGTCGCCTAACGCACGGGCGCGCTTGACTTCGTCACCCCTCTTGGCGACAACTTCTACGGCCCCGAGCTCACCGCAATCCACACCTTGCAGTGAAACTGGAAGTTCGAGCGTGTGTACTCAGGCTGGATGCTGGCGACCATTCCCTTCTATGCGCTGCTCGGCAATCATGATGTGCCCGCCGATGCGCAAGTGGAAATCCGCTATTCCCAAGGTCACGCGAATTCCGGCAGGTGACAGATGCCAGGGTACTACTCCAGCCGGGACTTCGGCATCGCCAATGGCCACCCCCTGTTGCGCGTCGTGTTCATTGATTCCAATCAACTGGAGCCAGGGGATCTCGATAAGCAAATTCGTTTCGCTGAAGACGCTTTTTTCTTCTGACCCGGGAAGGCAGCGGCTATCGATTGCCGTAGCGCAGCAGTGGCGTCAATGACCGCGCTCGTAGGGAGCACTGGAAGCACCGGCCCTAATTCTCGGCTAAGACTTGAGCGCTAGTCTTGAAACTCGACCACTGTCCATGGAAATTGAAAGCGTGACCGCAAAGAATCGAAAGCCGTGTATCGCGGACCTCCTCTGGCAGGGCACGTTCGCTCCGCGCCGCGTCTCTTCGTCATTTCCTTGGTCGGCAACGGCGACCGACGGGGAAAAATTTACAGGCGGCCCGGCTACGTCAGTTGCGCCAGCTCGGCCTGCACCTGCTGGGTTTTCGCCGTTGCGCGCCCTGGCGTCGGCAGAAGAAGGTCTGAATGGTCGTTCCTAGGAAAATCATCGTTCGTCTGGCGTTATTTGTCGGCCTTACTGTCGTCGTCACCCTGGCGGTTATCGCCTATTGCCAGTTGTCAACGCCGCAACCCGTGGCGCTTGCCGTCCCATCGGCGACTGCCGCACGGATTTCGTTTTTTGCCCTTGGTGACCAAGGTACAGCCCAGTTTGATCAATGGAGAGTTGCGCGCAGCATGGAGAATGTCGCAGAGAAAACGGGTGACCTCGATTTCGTTATTTTGTTGGGCGACAATTTCTATCGCGATGGTATTCAGTCAACGGAGGACAGGCAGTGGAACTGGAAATTTGAAAACATGTATTCTGGAACGAAGCTGGCGACCATCCCATTCTATTCGGTGCTGGGCAATAATGATGTGCGGGGAAATGGCGAAGCGCAAATCCAGTATTCAAGGGATCAAGCCGGCTCGGGTCGATGGCAGATGCCGGGACACTACTACAGCAAGGATTTTGGCCTGGACAATGGTCATCCGCTGTTGCGTGTCGTCTTTGTCGATAGCAATAACCTGACGCCGGAAAATATGGCCAAGCAGGTGCGGTTCATTGCAGAAGCCTTCGCACCATCGGCCACGCAGGCGACATGGCGGATCGTGGTGGCACACCACCCCATTCGCAATGCGGGCCACCATGGCGAGACCGAGGCGTTGGTATCGACCTTGTTGCCGGTGTTGCAAAAATACCATGTCGATCTCTACCTGGCGGGCCACGATCACGACCAGCAACTCATCGTCCGCGATGGCGAACCCTACTATGTCATTTCCGGAGGTGGCGGCCAGAGCCTCCATATGGTTTCAAAGGGACAGGAAGGCTTGCTGTTTGGGAAGTCGAAACACGGTTTCGCGAGAACTGTCGTCGACTCGTCCAGGATGGCCATCGATTTCTACGATGACGACGGCAAAATGGCAGTCCGGTATGCCGTTCGCAGAAGTTGCAGGGAGGCCGCTTCCGCCTGCTTGAAACAAACAATGGCACCCACGACAGACAAGGAATGATGACGGCATGCAGGACTCTTCCGAGCAGGTGTGGAGAAAAGTGCCTGAAGTGACCTTGCTCTTCTGGGTCGTCAAGATTGCCGCCACGACCCTGGGCGAGACCGGCGGTGACGCGGTATCGATGTCGATGCAGCTCGGATACCTGGAAGGCACCGCGATCTTCGCCGCGATCGTTCTTGTTGCCGTTTTCGCTCAGATCAAGACCAAGAGGCGAGATCTTCTACCGGACGAGCATTTCTTGGACCGTCTTTTTCTGGACAGCATTTGTCCTGACTCGGCCGCTGGGTGCAGTTGTTGGAGATTTCCTCGACAAGCCATTGACTTCCGGTGGTTTGGCGATGAACCGCTACTCGGCATCTGCGATTTTTTTGGCATTCATTATCTTCTGCCGACTGGTATTCAAACATCGGCCTGCAAGGCAAGGCCATTGATCACATCGAGGACAACCGATCGCGTTCGGCAGCCCTTTCTTGCGAACTTGCGCGGCGTGATATCCGGATTCGTCGCTATCGATCTGGGCACTGTTGTTGCTGGCAGTCGAGGAATCACTACCGAATGTTCCCGTGCTGAGCGAGACCAACGTGGACCGCGTCTGCCGAGCCCGGCATGCCGTACTCAAGCGTCACGCGATGAACCATGATTACTCCTGACATTTTTATCGTTATCCCCGTCTACAACGAAGAAGATGGCCTGTTCACCCTCTTCGCGCTGATCGCGATCTCCCCGCCCGACTGGGCCAAAACCCTATCCATCTCTGACCATCATGAAAAAAATTCTCATCCTCGGCGTCAACGGCTTCATCGGCCACCACCTCTCGCAACGCATCCTGGCCACCACCGACTGGGAGGTCTACGGAATGGACCTCAACAGCGAACGCGTAAGCGACCTGATGCCGAATCCGCGCTTTCATTTCTTCGAAGGCGACCTGATGATCAGCAAGGAGTGGATCGAGTATCACGTGCGCAAATGCGACGTGATCCTGCCGCTGGTCGCCATCGCCACCCCGGCGACCTACGTCACCGAGCCCCTGCGCGTTTTCGAACTCGACTTCGAGGCGAATCTGCCAATCATCCGGCAGGCGGTGAAGTACAAGAAACGGGTGGTCTTCCCCTCGACCTCCGAGGTTTACGGTATGAGCCAGGACCCGGAATTCGATCCCGAAAGCTCACCGCTGATCTACGGTCCGATCAACAAGCCGCGCTGGATCTACGCCTGCGCCAAGCAAATGATGGACCGCGTGATCCACGCCTACGGCCAGCAGGAGGGACTGCAATACACCCTGTTCCGCCCGTTCAACTGGATTGGCCCCGGCCTGGACTCGATCCACACGCCGAAAGAGGGTTCGTCGCGCGTAATCACCCAGTTCCTCGGCCACATCGTTCGTGGCGAACCAATCAAGCTGGTCGATGGCGGCGCGCAGAAGCGTTCCTTCACCTACGTCAGCGACGGCATCGACGCGTTGATGAAGATCATCGCGAACAAGGATGGCGTTGCCGACGGCAAGATCTACAACATCGGCAATCCCAAGGACAACTACTCGATTCGCGAACTGGCCACCCTGATGCTGGATCTGGCCGCCCACTACCCGGAATACGCCGAATCCGCGGCCAGGGTCAAAGTGCTGGAGACCACCTCAGCCGAGTACTACGGCAAGGGCTACCAAGACACGCAGCACCGCGTACCGAAAATAGCCAACACCATGGCCGACCTCGAGTGGGCGCCGAAGGTCACTTTCGAGGATGCTCTGCGCGATATCTTTGCAGCCTACCGCAGCGACGTTGCTGCGGCACGCGGGCTGATGGACTGAAAGCGGGTGACGAACAAGACGCAGGCAACTGGTACTTCCAGGTTCACCAGTATTTCGGTCTGGCTGCATTCTGTTTCGTCTTCGCTTTCTGGGTTGTTCTTGCCACCCGTTCGAAAGGCACAGCGCCGGGTGCGCTGTTCCCCTGGTTCTCGGGCACGCGTCTGCGTGCTTTGCGCACGGACGCCATGACTCATTTCGCCGCCTTGCTCTCGCGGCGGCTGTCAGCACACGATCCGCACGCGGCGCTGCCGTCTGCGGTGCATGGGGTTGGGGTGCTGCTGATGTCGGCCATGGCGATCAGCGGAACGATCTACTATTTCATCAACAGCGGCGACCCGGACGCCGGCGGCGCTGTTGGCGCCGTCATGTTCGTGCACCGAACTCTTGCCAACCTCGTGTGGGTTTACCTGATCGGCCATGCCGGGCTGGGCCTTGTCCATCACTACGCGCACGACATTCACCTCGGAGAAATGTGGTCCCTCGACCGCGACGCGACCGGACAAGGAAACGCGTCATCGGCGCCGGTGGACCACTCGGCACCATCAGCGCCAGCCCGGTTGCCCTGAGCGCGCTCAGCGGAGCGCCACATGCTCACGCTGCAGGCCTCGTCGTGCCGGGCTGCCAGGCCAGTCCGATCAATGCGACGAGGCAGAAAGCCGCTCCGGCATGGAAGGTGAACGACGCTCCGAGCCGATCCCACAGCAGTCCGGCCAGGACGCTGGCCAGGAGCATTGCCAGTCCGCTCACCAGGCTGAAGAAGCCGTACGCCGTGCCGCGCAGGTCGGCCGGTGCGCTATCGGCGACCATCGTCGCCAGCAGGCCCTGCGTCATGCCCATGTGGATGCCCCAGAGGGCAACACCGGCCAGGAGCACGCCCCAGTGGTCGCTGCTCGCCAGAACGACGGCCGCGGCGATGAGCATGAGAAGACCGCCGGCCAGTAGTTTCCGGTGGCTGACGCGGTCGGAGAGCCTGCCGAACGGATACGCCGAGAGGGCATAGACGACATTCATCGCCACCATCACCAGCGGCACCAGGGCCAGGGGTATGCCGGCCTGTTGCGCGCGCAGGACAAGGAAAGCCTCGCTGAAGCGGGCAAGGGTGAACACCGCGCCGATCACCACCACTGACCAGTACGAGCGCCCGAGGCGTTGCAGGTTTTGCCGCTGGATCGGACTGCTGCGTCGTGCCGTTGCCGGGCGCGCCGGTTCGCGCAGGCCAAAGGACAGTAGCGCAACCGCCATCAACCCCGGAATGGCCGCCACCCAGAATACGGCCCGGAAGTCGTTGGACCACAGCAGCATCAAACCGACCGCCAGCAGAGGACCAAGAAAGGCGCCCACCGTGTCCAGGGACTGGCGCAGGCCGAACGCTGCGCCGCGCAGAGACGGTGGCGCTATGTCGGCGACCAGGGCATCGCGCGGTGCGCCGCGAATGCCTTTGCCGACGCGATCGAGAAGCCGCGCGGTGAGCACGCTGCCCGTCGTCGAGGCCACGGCAAACAGTGGTTTGGTAAGCGCCCCGAGCGCGTAGCCGCATACGGCAAGGCCCTTGCGCTTGCCGAAATAATCACTGAGCGCACCCGAAAAAACCTTGACGATCAGGGCTGTGGATTCGGCCAGTCCTTCCACCATACCAACCGACAGGGCGCTGGCTCCAAGCGTCGTGACCATGAACAGCGGCAGCAGGCTATGGATCATCTCCGAAGAGATGTCCATCAGCATGCTGACCAGACCCAGGACCCATACGCCCGCCGGCATCTTCGGCAGGCTGCTTTTTTCCGCTGTGGTCGTGGTCGATTTCATGTTCCAGCCTCTTGCCTGGTTCTGCCCGCCATCGCTGCCCGCAGGTCCATCCTCAGCCACGACCCGGCGTTCCTCTGCAAACCTCGAGCTGTTGGCGCTGCTCGGCGTCGAGTCGCCAGACCACTTTCTTGCGCTCTGAAAAAGCAATGGCGCTATCCGGAAGGAAGCGATAACGGTCGGCCTGCGCGGTCTTCCCCCAGATCCACAGCACACCGCTACCCGTCCAGGAGCACAGACGCGAAGCAAGGTCTCCGGGAAGCAGCAGTACTTCCTGCTGCTTCACCGGGTCAAACCGTGCCGCGTCGTACAGTTCCTTGCGCCAGTTGTCCTCTTTCGGGACCTCCGGGTCCTGCCAGTTGGTGACCACCCAGGAGTCCTTCGCCGCCCGCAGGTAGAACGGTAGGTCGTACTCGTACTCGTCGATCATGACGATCTGGTCGTCGGGGCGAAACAGTGGCGCGACCTGCTCGCTCAGGCTCCGAGTTGAGGTGTGGTCGAACAGCGCGACCACCACGATGAAGGCGACGCAGAGGCTGCCGGCGACGACCAGGCTGCCGCCCAGCCAGACCGGGGCATCGGGTTTCCCGGTTTCCTGTCGTTGCTTTAGCCAGGCGAGCATGGCGTCGGCCATTAAACAGGCCAGCGGCGGCAGTGCCGGGAAAATATAGCCGACCAGTTTCGAATTCGGCAAGGAGAAGAAGACCAGAATGCCCAGCATCCAGAGGAGCATCAAACTGCGAATATCGAGTTTCTCCGGGGCGACCAGGAACTTCCACGAACAGACGCGCGCAATCCACAGCGACCACGGCAGTGTGCCGAGAAGGACTACCGGGAGATAGAACCAGAACGGCCGCGCGTTGCTGAAGCCGGTCTCGGCGAAGCGCTTGAAATGATGGTAGACAAAGAAGTAATCCCAGAAGCCGCTGTACGACTTCTGCATCCACAGGAACCAGGGCACTGCCACGGCGAGGAACAGGAGAATCATGGCGATTGGCAGCAAGGCAGGGATCAGCCGGTAGCGCTTGCGCACCAGAATCCACGCCAGCAGGATCGCGCCAGGCAGCACGAAGCCAATCAATCCCTTGGCGAGGACGCCAAGCGCGGCAAAAAAGTAGGCCAAAGCCAGCGCCGTCCGGTAGGGCAAGCCAGCGTCCAGGCGCAGCACGGCGCTTGCACCGCAGACGATGCAGGCCGTAATCATTCCGGCGACCAGCATGTCGAGATTGGCATACTGGGCGCCGGCAAAGAACATCGGCTGGGTCACCAACACGACGACAGACAAGGTCGCCAGGCGCTTGTCCGCATAGTGTTTCACGAACAGGTACAGGGCGCCTGCGGCGACCAGCGCGCCGAGGATCGATGCCACACGGGCAGCCCAGTCGTTGGCGCCGAACATCTGCAGCGCCAAGCCCGTCAGCCAGTAAAATAGCGGCGGCTTGTGGAAAAACGGCAGGCCATCAAGCGTTGGCAGCAACCAGTTGCCGCTGTTGAGCATTTGCCAGGCGACGCCGACGTACCGTCCTTCGTCGGGCAGCATCAGCGACCTGCCGCCAGCCATGGCGCTGAGCCATACGGTGGCGAGCACAAGCACGAGGCTACTGGTACGGGTAGTGAGGAGATGCTCGGAAATCGCGGAAAAAAGACGTTTCATCTCTTGCTCGTTGCTGGTTAATGTGAAAGTCGCGCACGCGACTCACGAAACTCCCGTCTCCCCTCGCGGGAGAAGGGTCAGGGGAAGAGGGCAACGGTCATGACTTTCATGACTTGGGGTGTCTCCACCTGTCATGACCGTTAATGTGAAAAAGCTCGTCAAAGGCTGGTTCAATTCAGCCTAAATCCTTGCGTCGGGCGTACCGTGAGTTTGCCGGTAGCGAAAGATGAGGCCACTGCCTTCCGGCCCTGCATGGAGACTGACGGTACCGCCCAGGCGAGTCGCTGCTTCGCGGGCGATGGTCAGCCCGAGCCCGCTGCCTTCGCCGCTCGCGTCCGGCATGCGGTAGAACGAATCGAAGACGCGCGCGTGTTCATCGCTCGGAATCCCCGGGCCGTTATCGACGACTTCGATGATTGAATCGTGCTCGTCGGCGCGCAGTCGAAGCGTCACTTCACCACCTTCCGACGTATATTTCAGAGCATTTTCGAGAGCGTTCTTGACGATCAGTCGCAGCGCCTCAGGCGAACCACAAACGGTGAGCGGTATCATCTCCTCCAAGCCCAGGTCGAGCTTTCGCGCCTCGGCGAGAGGCTGGTACTCGGCGATCAGTTCGCGGGCCAGCAGCGAGATGTTGACCTCCGTCCGGCCGCTGGTCTCGGCCTGGGTTCTGGCAAGGTTGAGCAACTGCTCGGTCAATTGGCGCGCGCGTTCGATGCCTTCCTGTAGTGGCAGTAAGCGCTCGCGCACGACAGCAATCGATTCAGCGTGCCGGAGATTCTGTGCCTGTACCGAAAGTGCGGTGAGCGGGCTGCGAAGTTCGTGGGCAGCATCGGCGATGAAACGCCGTTGCTGCCCGATCAGGTGATTAACCCGTTCCAGCAGCCGATTAATGGCCTGTACGAAAGGGGAGATTTCTTCCGGGAGGCCATCATCGGCGAGGGCTTGCGGCCGATCCGCGCTTTGCTCGTCGAGGCTCTTGGAAAGCTGAGCGATCGGTGCCAATTCGTGACGGACGATGCGCATGATCAGGAGCGACAACACTGGAAGTAGCAGCAACAAAGGAATCAGGGTGTGCAGTGCACTGTTGGCCGCTATTTCGTCACG
>QPGA01000037.1:11660-32157 GCA_003332265.1 Candidatus Accumulibacter meliphilus | reverse complement strand
GGTCGGCTGCGTCACGACCGTGCGTCTCTCTGCGGGCATGTCGCGGATGAACACGCGCTGTTGCTCGGCGCCGGCGTATAGGGTGTGAAAGCCACTGCGCAGATCGGCGGCGAGCCAATCCGGCCGCGGTTCGCCGGGCAGGTGGATGATCGTGATCCGCGACTCGGGGTCCTTGAGCGTGATTTTTCGCGAGCTTTGTGGTGTCTTTTGCGCAAACCCGTCGTCGGAGTTCAACTCGGCGATCTGCTGCAGCATGTCGTCCTGGAATTCCTTCGCCTCGGAATAAGCGAGCGCGAAGGAGGCGATGGCAGCAACTAGACAGGTGAGAAGGATCGTGCCTCCCAACATCAGCGACAAATGTCGCTGCAACGATCGCTTCATACTGGTTTGTCCACCATCCAGCCGGCACCACGGACATTCTTGATGATCGTCGGTCCGAGCTTTCGGCGAAGGCCGTGAATCAGGACGTCGATGACGTTGCTCTCGACTTCCTCGTTCCAGCCGTAGATCCGTTCCTCCAACTCGTTACGCGTGAGAATCGCCCCAGGACGCAACAACAGGGCGTGCAGCAGGGCAAACTCACGCGCACTCAACAGTTCCACCGTCTCTCCGCAGCGAGCCTCGTGACTTGCCGGGTCGAGACTAACTTTGCCGTTGCTCAGCAGGGGTGCGGCGTGTCCGCCCTGACGGCGAACGATTGCCCGTAGCCTGGCCAGCAGTTCATTGACGTCGAACGGTTTCACGAGGTAGTCATCTGCCCCGATATCGAGACCCTTGATGCGATCATCGATCCCGTCGCGAGCCGTGATGACGAGAACCGGTATCGTGTTGCCCGCCTGTCGCAGGCGTTGCAACACCTCCAGGCCGTCACGTTTGGGCAGTCCCAGATCGAGTAGCACCGCCTGGTGTCCGCCGTCCTGGAGTACGTTGTTGGCAGTGGCACCATCCCTGACCCAGTCCACGGCATAGGCGCGATCCTTGAGTGCGAGGGATATCGCTTCGCCGATCATCGCGTCGTCTTCGACAAGCAGGATGCGCATTAGAAGTTCTCCGTGTCTGCAGGCGTCATGGTCTTAATGTGAAAGTCGCGCACGCGACTCACGAAGCGCCCGTCTCCCCTCGCGGGAGAAGGGTCAGGGGAAGAGGGAAACGGTCATGACTTTCATGACTTGGGGTGTCTCCACCTGTCATGACCGTTAATGTGAAAGTCGCGTATGCGACTCACGAACCTCCCTTCTCCCCTCGCGGGAGAAGGGTCTGGGGAAGAGGGAAACGGTCATGACTTTCATGATCAGGGGTGTCTCGACATGTCATGACCGTTAGCCAGCCCATTCGGATCAAGCAATGTTTCGTTCCAATGTTCAATGGCGGTCCCGATCAAGGCTTTCTGCCGACTGCGTTTGCCGTTTGCGCCTGCATGTCGCGTCGCGAGATGGTCATGGTCAGATAGAGGACCAGGCCGGCGATACTCAACAGGAAGAGCACGCTGGTGAGCACGGTGCCCAGACCCAGGCCGCCATCGGCAGTTGCTTGCGACAGGTAGTCGCCAAACGATGCGCCGAGCGGCCGCGTCAGCACGTAGGCGATCCAGAACGCCAGCACGGCATTGGTCCTGAAGACGTAATAAGCGATGGTCACGAGAGCGATCATGGCGCCGAACATCAGCGTCGATGTGGCGTAGCCGAGCTGCAGGCCTTCTGCGGCAAGGTCACCCGCGGCCGTGCCCAAGGCAAATGTGAACAGGATGGCTGCCCAGTAGAACAGTTCGCGCGGCGTGGTGACGATCGAGTGGATCGACAGCGTCTTCTCGCTGGTGTACCAGATGGCGAAAGTCGCCAGCAAGGCCAGGCCAAAGGCGATGGTCGTCGTTTCCAGCGGCACGCCGAAGTTGTCCACCAGGCCGTCGGTGATCAGGGTGCCGACGATGCTGATCAGCACCACCACCAGCCAGTACAGCCACGGCACGTACTTGCGCGCACGCAACTGCAGCAGCAGGAAAATTGCCAACAGCGCGCTCATCAGCAGCGCCGTGCCGTTCAGGCCGAAATGTAGGTCGAAGTTGAGAAAATCGGCGGCAGTCTCGCCAACGGTCGTCGCCATGATCTTGATGATCCAGAAGTAGAGGGTGACTTCCGGAACCTTGTTCAGCATCTGCAGCGTGTCTTCGCGCGCGAGTGTTTTCATTTGACTTCTCTCCTGGGCTACCGGTGTGGTGTGGCTTGCCCCGGCTTAAGGGAAAAGCCGGGGCAGGGCTGCTGCCCCGGCTTGGAAGTGGTTGGCGTGGTCAATCGTCCCGGTCATGGTCATCTTCGCGGTCGTATTTGTCCTCGACGGCGGCGATGACCGTGCCACTGGTCGAGTTAACTGTGACGTCCATGACCTGTCGGCCCTTGACCACTTCGACGTCGAAAACCCACTGGCCTTTGTGGTGCTCGTATTCAGCGCGCGATGCTTTGCCACCGACGTGCTGTTCGGCCGTGCTCACCGCCTGTGCCAGGCTGATCTTGGCGTCGGCGATCGCCATGGCGTCGTTGTCGGAAGATTTGGCGGCGTAGACACTGCCGACGGCGGTCGCCGAAAGTACGGCAACTGCTGCCAAATAGATGTTGCTTTTCATGGTTAGCTGTTTCATGGAGCTCTCTCCTTCAAGTCACGCGGAAATTCGCGTAAGGGTGAAGATAAGCATCGAGAATTAGCGGAGAGTTAATGTGAAAGTCGCATACGCGACTTTCACATTAAATGCGTTCTGGGTGTCGTAAGCGCCGGGAGTGGCCTGCAGGCCAGTGGGCTGCACGCAAATTCCCCAATCATCGAGCTCCAAGCATCGGCTGGCCAGGCTTCTCTGCTGCGCTCGATGTCGCCGGTCCACTCGTGCCGATTGGCGATAGCGGCGATTAGCGGCGTTGGCGGACCGCGTCGAGCTCCGCTGTCAGACACTGCTCGAAAGCGCGCACGACACTGACGTCGCCATCGACCGACGGCGCGGCGGCGATGATCGTGGCGCGCCGGGCTTTGCTGTGCTCGGCATCGCCGCTTTCCCTGGCGAGGCGCGCGGCAATGGCCACGTAATCGTCGTCCGATGCGGCGATGCTGTCCGGCAAACCCGCCTTGCGGAGCAGGCCGGATGCCAGGCGCTGGCGCATATAGGGACCTTCCAGCGTAACGATCGGCAGGCCGCGATGCAGCGCCTGCCAGGCGGTGGTGTAGCCGGAGAAAGCCGGGCAGTCGAGATAGACGTCGCAGCAATCGAGCAAGGCCAGGAACTGTGCCGGTGCGAGCCAGGGAATGCCGAGCAGATGTCGGCGCGGATCGAGACCCTGGTCGCGGAACGCCGACTCGAGGCGCGCCATGACCTGTTCGGTGGCCCAGGGAGAAATCGGATCGCGCAGCAGGATGAAGACACTCTCGCCGGTGGCCGCCGCGATCCGGGCGTAAAGCGCGTCATCGGCCGGGTCGAACTTGATCGCCCGCTGGGCAATCAGCAAGCGCGGGCCATACATGCCGCGCAAGCGGCTTTCGACTTCCGCGATGGGCTCGGCGAGGAGTGGCAAGGGGGCCGTACAACAACCGCTACCGGGCAGGCGGATCAAGCGCTCTCGATAGTGCTTGCCGGCGTCCGCGGCCTCGAGTAAATCGCCGGAAAGAAAGAGGTCGATGGTCGCCAGGCCGGTGCTGATCGGGTGTCCCCAGCTGGCCACCTGCAAAGGCGCCAGCCGATGTGCGGCCAGGAAATAGCACAGCGAAGACATACCGATTTCGGGGTAGAAAATCACGTCGGGGGCGTCTTCGGCAACAGCAGCCAGCCAGCCGGCAGGGTCGGCAATGGTCTGCCTATCCCGCCAGCCGTCGACCTGCCCGCGCGCAAAGCGGGTTTCCTCGTCCTCGACGTTGCCGAGGTGATAAACAAGGACCTCGAAGCGCGTGCGATCGAGATGCAGCAACAGACCGCGCAGCACGATATCCCATACGGAATGGCGGCGGATATGATGCGAGACGATCAACAGTCGCGGTCGCTCGCGTGGCGGGCATGGCGCTGCCACTTGCGAACCCTGGCCACCCGGATGCAGGCATTCGCCGATCAGGTCGCCATAGCGCGCCAGCAGATCGACGTGATTGCCGTCGCGGTAGGCCAGCGAGAAGGGTTGCTGTGCGGCGGCCAGACTGGCAAGGTCCACCGGCCGTGCGCGATCCGCGTGCAGCCAGTCCGCCAGTTCGTCGAGCGCTCTCGCAAAAGCGTGCCGTACCGCCGCACTTTCTTCGCTATATTGCGCGATCACCGGCAGCACGGCTGTCGCCAGTGCCAGCCGGGTGCTCGTCCGTTCGGGCTCGACGGCGAGGGCTTCGAGGTAGCATTTCCGTGCCGCGTCGGCATGGCCAAGTTCGAGCAAGACGCCGCCCAGCCGCTCAAGAATCTCCGCATTTTTCGGCTGTGTTCTGAGCAAGTCGCGATAGGCGGTTTCGGCATCGACGAAGCGATTCTGCTCGACGAAAAGCCGACCGAGGTTGGCGCCGGCCGTGGCATAGGCCGGGTTCAACTTCAGCGCTCGCCGGTAGCAATCCTCGGCCTGGACGAAATCGCCCAACTCCTGCAGCACATTTCCCAGGTTGCCGAGCGCCGGCAGGGTGTTCGGCGCGACCTGCAAGGTCGCCAGGAAGCAATCTCTGGCTGCGCGGAGTCGGCCCGAATTGCGCAGGATATTACCCAGACAGAAATGCGTCGCCGCGTATTCGGGTGCCAGGGCGACTGCCCGCCGGCAGACGGCTTCGGCTTCCGCCATCGCCCCGCGCTCTGCCAGGGTATCGGCCAGCGAGACGAGTGCTTCAACAAACTCCGGGGCGCTGCGCACAACTCCGCGCAGGAGCTTTTCGGCCTCGTCAAAGCGCTCGAGCAGGCGCAGCGTGTCACCAAGATTGAACTGCGCCGCCAGATTCCCCGGCTGTACCGCCAGCGCTCGGCGAAAGGCGTCGCTGGCCTCGGCAAAACGCGCGCGCTCGACAAGCGCTCTTGCCAGGACGGTCTGGATATCGAAATCCTGCGGCGATAGCGTCGTCGCGCGCTGCAAGGCCGGCAGGCCGTCCTTGCTTTGCGCCTCCAGGGTCGCACCGAGCAGTCCCCAGAGAAACCCGGAAGCAGACTGCGACGACGGTCCGAGCAGTGCGCGCAGGCGCGCTTCCAGCTCGGCATAGCGGCCGCCGTTGAACATCGCCAACAAATCGCTCGGAGCGCCGGAATTCACTGCGCTCGGAGAATTCATGGAATTCCGGGAACGCGAAGAAGCCGGCGCGGCGCCGGCAGCATGATCAGGCGCTGGTCCGGCCGTTTCCCTCCCCAGGCAGCAGCTTTTGTACTTCCTGCCACTGCCGCAGGGGCACTGGTCATTTCTCCCCGGCTTCATCGGCAAGCGCTCCGCTTGCCTGTTTCCGTACCGCTTGTTCGCATCGGTCTCCACCTGCTGGTTGCAAAAGCCGAATGATAGGCACTACCGGATGGCTACTGAGCGTTTTTGTCAGCGCCTGCCGCGCAGCGTTCATGCGGAAGGATCTGGCGGCGTCGGCGGCCGCTCTGCCGGTTTGGCTCGATACTCGCGCATGTATCTGTCGACACTGGTCGTCGTGCCGCAGACGAAGAGGATGTCATCGGCGCGCAGCTTGAAAGCCTCGTCGAACTCCACCAGCACCTCGGTGCCACGTTCCACCGCCACCACCGCGGTCGCCGTTTTTTCCCGGATACCGGCTTGCCATGGGTGTCCGTCGACCAGCGTGCCTGGCGCGACGCGGGCGAGCTTCAGCCGCTGTTCCACCGTTACCGCGTCCTCGCCCAGGAGGTGGTGGGCGAGAATCTGGCCGGCCACCTGGCCCACCGAGAGGGCGACATCCGCCCCTGCCTGGTACAGGCGGGCGACGTTCGGCGCCAGATTCACGCGCGCGATCAGGCGCACCTCCGGCGCATAATCGCGGACCACCGCGGTCGCAAAAACCCCGGCGCTGTCGTTACTCAGCGCCAGGACAACTGCACGCGCCTTGCGCACCTCGGCGGCTTCCAGAGTGCTTTGCTCCAATATGTTGCCGACCACATCGACCGCCGCGTCCGGCCGCTCGTCGATGACGATGATCGACTCCCCTGCGTCGCGCAACATCTCCACCACCTTGCGCCCTACCGCGCCGTAACCCGCGACCACGATCGGGCCGATACGGCGCAGTGGCGTGGCCATGCGTTCGACCCTTGCCAGATTGGCGTGCGCCCCGGCCGCAACCAGGATCGCGCCAGCTTGAATACGCGTCTCCGGGCCTTGGGCAGGGGCGAAACGGCCACCGTTCCACTGCCCGATCACTGTTACCCCGTAGCGTGCGCGCATGCGCAGCGTGCCGAGACGCTGCCCCGCCAGTGGGCTGCTGGCCTGGACGCGAAAATCGGCGATGCCGACCCGCTCACCGAGCAGTTGCAGCCCTTCCACCTTGGGGCTGATACGCGAGCTGGCGCGGGCCGCCAGCGCTGCACCCAGCACGTGTGAAGGAGTGAACACCGCGGTGGCTCCGATCTTCTCCATCGGCGGACGATGCAGGGGCTCTTCGGCGAGTGCCAGGATCGTTCCCGTGTAGCCGCGTTCTCGCGCCATCATGATGAAAGTCGCGTCGGCGTGGTCGTCGGCATTGGTGATCAGCGCCTGCGCCCTTTCCACACCGGCCAGCATCCCGGGTTGCTCGTCGAGGGCACCGAAGACCACGTCGTAGCCACGATCGCGAAGACGACGGGCCTGGCGTTCATCCTGCTCCAGGACGACGACGGCCGTACCGACACGACGCAGTTCCTCGATCAGCGAGTCAACCGCCGGCCCGTAGCGATGGATGAGCACGCGTCCGGCCATTTCCGGCAGGAGTCCCGGCAGGCGCGCTTCGAAGCGCTCCTCGAAGTAGGGCAAAAAGAACACCGGGAAGATCAGCACATAGAATGACATGCCGACCAACTCGAAAAAAATGACGAACAGGATCATCGCCGGATGCGTCCAGCGCGAGTCGCTGCCGTAGCCGGTGGTGGTCAGTGTTTCGGCGGCCCACTCGATGCTGGCCCAGAAATCGCGCGGGTTGTTCTCCAGGTAGTCCATGCCGGACATGTACAGCAGCCCGCCTGCGAGGATCACCAACGGAATGCTGAGAAGCAGCGCGAACAGGCGTCGCGTCGAACGCTTGAAATGACCAATCACGTCGCATCTCCGTTGCTGCCGAGGGGGGCACGGGAACCCGCCCATCCCCGCGCCGATCGTGCCGGCGCGGGGATGGGCGGGTTCCCGTCTTCTTGCTGCAGTGGCGAACAAGAAGCCACCGTCAGGGCAGGGAGTATCGGTGCCTGCACAGGAGTCGTCAATACGCAATTACGCGCATCGAGTCGGGCTCGGCGGTCGTCTCGGCGAGGCCCCGCACGGACAGAACTTTCCCGCGGAAAGGGTGACCCGGTGACTGGGTTCGTTCGTCTATTGCTGAGCGGGCAGTCGGGTGTGCAGGTCGATCAAGCCTTTTGGTGATGCCGGGTCGCCGACCAGCAATGGGCGTTCCTTGAATGCCGAGTTGACCAGGCTCTTGCTGGGGTCGAAACCGGCGAAGCGCAAACCGATCAGATCTGCCCAGGTATGGATGAAATGCGAAGTCTGGTAGGGGCGGTCGACGAACTTGCTGAGGTCGCCGGGGTGCGATTTTTTCCAGTTTTCAGATTCCCAGATCAGAAAGGGTACGGCGTACATTGGCTCGGTCGGCCGGCCCTCATTGCGGCCCAGGACCTTGTGCCCGGGCGAGTCGAAAACATCCTCGCCGTGGTCGGAGAAATACACCAGGAGGCCGTGTGCTTGTGCCGCTGCAAAGATGTCGATCAGCCTGGCGACCACCTGGTCGTTGAAGAGCACCGCGTTGTCGTAGTTGTTGATCACCGGCACCTGCTCTTCCGTCACCCATTCGGCGAGGCCACTACGATCGTTGAAGTGGGCGAATTCTGGCGGAAAGCGGTACTCGTATTTCATGTGCGTGCCGAGCAGATGGACGACGATGAACTTCTTCTCGGCGGGGTCGGCGAGGACCTGCTGGAAAGGTTCGAGAACGTTGTCGTCGTACGCGCGCGAGTTCTGTTCGCGACTGTGATTGAGATAGATTTGTTCGTCCATTTGCTGTGAGAAGTTTGTCAGCATGGTGTTGCGTTTGGTCATCGTCTGCTGGTTGGTGATCCAGAAAGTTTTGTAGCCGGCCTGCTTCATGATGTTCATCAGCGATGGCGTGCTCAGGTAAAGATCGGGATTTTCCTGGTCGGCAAAAGTCAGTGCTTGCTGCAGTACCTCGATGGTATAGGGACGTGGGCCGATGACCTGGTTGAAGACGGTCAGTTGCGTGCGCAGGGCGTCCAGCTTCGGCGTCGTTTTGCGCGCGTAGCCGTAAAGGCTCATGTGCTGGCGGTTGGTCGATTCGCCGATCACCAGTACAAAGCTTGTTGGCTGGCCATTGTTGGGGTCGACGAGGTTCTCTATTGGCGGCAGTTTCTTGTTTTTATCGAGTAATTCCTGCATGCCCGCAAGCTGCTCCTGGTACTGCAGGTAGCCAACCACCATCTGCCAGGGCACTGCCGGTTCCATGCGCGTCTGAATGGTTTCCGCCGCCAGGGCTGCGGAGAGGGCGCCGCGGCGAAGGTTCTTGATCTGCGGAAAGGCCAACAGGGAAAAGGCGATCAATAGCACGCTGATCCATGCCGCACGGCGCGAGAGGTGAACGGGGCGCACCCGGCACCACAACAGCCAGGCCACGGTACTGTAGATCAGGAGAGCGGGCACCATCCACCAGGCGAAATATTGCGCGAAGTACTCGCTTGCTTCGGCCGGGTTCGATTCGAACATGATGAAGATCACGCTCTGCGAGAACTCCTGCCCGTAGATGCAATAGTAGCCGAGGCTGGCCAGTGAGAAGGCCCACAGCACGAGCCCGATGCCGGCGGCGATCGGGCGCGCGCGTTGCGGGAAAAGCAGCAGCGGGATCAGCCACAGGAAGCTGGCAATGGTTGCCTGGCGCAGGCCGTAGGACCCGGTGGTGCCGCTCAGTTGCAGCAAGACATGCGTGACACCAGAGAAATACCAGAAGAACAGATAGGCCCAGGCAAGGCCTCGCCAATCAACGCGGGTGCTGTCGCGCAATGTCGCTGTTGCAGTCATTTGCTTGATTTTCCTGAAAGCTTTTCTGGTGCGTGAACTCTGGCAGGCGGCCGTGCAGGTTTGATGAAGCCTCACAAAATGGAGCGGCGAGGCCGGGGCTTCCCACTAGCGGCTACGACTGTCCCTGCGCAGAAGGTTCTCGTTCAGCACGTGCGTACACTCGCTGACTCCGATGCGGCTACCGGCGAGAGTGCCATCTTTGGCTTTGAGTGTCGCCATGGCATCGTCGATTGCTGCCTGCGCTGCAAAGAGACAGGGGGTGCTGTAAATGATCAGCGAGACACCGGCATCGCGCAGTTCGCTTTGCGTGCAGGCCGGTGACTTGCCGCCAGCGATCTGGTTGAAGCAGAAGGGGCGATCGATCCGCTTCGACAACTGGCGAACGGTATCCAGGCTCTTCAGGCCATCAACGAGTACGGCGTCGGCGCCGGCGTCGGCAAATGCCGACACCCGGCGCTCGATATCGTCGAGATCCGACGAATCGGTGCGTGCAATCACCAGCATGTCGCGGCGAACTGCCAGTACTGCCTTGAGCTTGGCCAGATACTCGTCGAGCTCCATGATCTGCTTGCCTTCGAAGTGACCGCAGCGGCGGGGGCGTTTCTGGTCCTCGAGAACGACCGCCGACGCTCCTGCCGCCTGGAGGACCGAGACCACGTGGCAGGCGACTTCCGGATCGCAGTAGCCATCGTCGATGTCGACCAGCAGATTGTGCTTTGGCAGTACCGTACGCAGGCGCTGCACGAAGGCGACGATATCGGTCCAGGTGATGAAGCCGACATCGGGCAGCCCATAGTGGCTGGCGGCAAAACCGAAACCGCTGACAAAAAGGCTGTCGAAATGGCGGGCCGCGAGGGTCGCCGAAAAGACGTCATAAACGCCGATGAAGGACACCAGGCCAGTGCTGGCCAGCGACTCCCTGAGGCGATCGCCAGCCGCTACGCGGCGGTGATTGTTTTCCATGCTCATGTGCGCGCTTGCTCAATGAAATCAAGAATTGAGGTCATCGACGAAAGACGTTCCGGTTCGAAGCCGTGCGTCGAAAAGTCGATCCCGTAGGTGTTTTCGAGATAAACGACGATCTCCACTAAGGCCAGCGAATCGATCAGTCCCGAAGTGACCAGATTTTCGTCCGCACCAATCTGCTCGATCGGCTTGTTCGGTTTCTGGATGCTGCGCAGGAATTCGATCAGCTCCTGCAGTTGCTGCTGCCTTTCCTCGCTCACGCCTTCTCTCCCCCGGCCAGGATTTTCGGCAGCTCGAGCGATGGCAGGCCGATACAGGCGGCATTCACTGCGTCACGATTGATTTTGCCGCGTGAGGTGCGTGGTATTTCGTCGACGATCCACCAGCGGCTTGGCAGCTTGTGTTCGGCAAGATGCACCGTCATCCATTTGTGCAGGGCGCGGACGGTCTCGTCGTCGCGCTGGTTGAGGACGATGGCGATGCCCACTGTCTGCCCATAGATGGCGTCATCGATAGCGAAGGTGCATACATCTGCGGCATGCGCGAAGCGCTCGACGACGGCATCGATATCGGCCGGGTAGATCTTCATGCCGCCCTTGTTGATTTCGTCGCGCTCGCGGCCGCGTAGCACCAGCCGGCCCTGCGCATCCATGAAACCGATGTCGCCAGTCAGGAACCAGCCGTCGATCACCGCACTTTCGGTGAGGTCGTCGCGCTGAAAATAGCCCTTCATCAGCGCTGGCGTGTTGAGCCAGACGAAGCCCTGCTCGCCAGCCTGGCATTCGCTATCGGCGTCGAGCGGCGCGGAGGTGTCGGCGGCGCGCAACACTTTGACCACCGCTCCCCAGCCCTCGCCGACCAGCCCGTCCTCGGCCGTGCAATCGGCGTCGCTCAAGCCGGCGACCCAGCTGCCGGTCTCGGTGATGCCGTAGGCGTTGCAGACCTGGCGGGTGCCGGTCCAGCGGCGAATCTCGTCCCAGACGTGCGCCGACAGCGGCGCCGAGCCGCAATGCACGCGTTGCAGCGTGCCGGCGCTCGGCGGGCGCGCCAGCTTGAGCGCCAGACGCCAGATCGAAGGAACCGAAGACATGAAGCTGATGCGGTGTTCGTCGAGCAGCGCGCCGAGACGCATGATGATCTCCGGCTTGAACGGCGGCGTAATGAACAGGTGCTGACCGGAAAGCCATGGGAACAGGCAGTTGCAGATCAGCCCATGACCGAAATGCGTCGGCAGCAGGCACAGTGTGCGCTCGAAAGCGGTAACGCCAAGCTGCTCACGCAGCGATACCCAGCGCGCACGCAGGGAGCGATGCGTGTGGACGACACCCTTGGGCGCGCCAGTCGAGCCCGAAGTGAACAGGATCAGCGCGTCGTCGTCGAGACGGCTGCGGCCGGCGAGCGCTTCCTCATCGCCGGTGTCGACGGTGTCGATGACGCCAACGCCCGCTGCGCCAAGCGCTTCGAGTACCGCGGCGTCGGTGGCGTCGTCGACCACCGCCAGTCGCGGCAGGGCGGCCTTGACCAGGGTGTCGATCTCGAACGGCGTCAGGCGTGCGTCGATCGGCACGGCGCAGGCGCCAAGGCGCCAGATGGCGAGCAATTCGACGAAGAATTCGAGCCGATTGCCGAAAGGCAGAAAGACCCGATCACCCGCCGCCAGCTGATGGCGTTTGAAGCGTGCGATGCGGCGCGCTACCTGGCGGTGGATTTCCGGACCATCCCAGCTGCGGCCACTGACCGGCTCGGTGAGATTGCCAACTTTCAGGTCGAGTAACATGGGCGAAGCGTTCTCCGTAAAGGGGTTAATGTGAAAGTCGCGCACGCGACTCACGAAACTCCCGTCTCCCCTGGCGGGAGAAGGGTCAGGGGAAGAGGGAAACGGTCATGACTTTCATGATCCGGGGTATCTCGACATGTCATGACCGTTAATGTGAAAGTCGCGCACGCGACTCACGAAGCGCCCGTCTCCCCTCGCGGGAGAAGGGTCAGGGGAAGAGGGAAACGGTCATGACTTTCATGACTTGGGGTGTCTCCACCTGTCATGACCGTTAGGCGAAGCCGAAGAGGCTCAGGAAAAAATCCACTCGGGCGAGAAATGGAGTGCTGCTCCTTACGTTCCAGATGAAGATCAGGGCAAAGAAAGTCCAGACGCCAAAAATTCTTCCGATCCGTGCCAGATGGCCGGCGGCAAGCGGCTTGCCGCCGCGGCTTTGTTGCCGTCGCATCGAGACATAAATGCCGATGGCCAGCAGGAAACAGTAGAAAAAGCGCGACCTGAGAGTATACACGGCCTCGAAGACGTATCCTTGCGCGACCAGCGTCTCCATGTTCAGCAGGTGATAATACATATTGCCGACGAAGGCTGCGGCGAACACGGCCGCCAGCAGGCGCAGGCGTGGCCAGTTGCGTAGTCTCGTCCCCAGATTCGTGAAAGTCGGCAGAAAGAAGAAGTTCGCCATCAGCTCCTTGAAGTAGTAGTAATAGCGATTCCAGAACTCCAGGATGGATTCCGACAGCAGCGGTTTGTAGGTATTGCGAAAGACGTTGAAGCCGAACAGGCGCAGGGTGCCGATGATCACGTGTCCATGCGCCGCATGGCGAAGGACCTGCCAGACGAGCTCGCAATAGAGGCTCGCCCAGGAGGCCAGGAAAGGCGCCTGCCCTCCTTGCGCGACCAGTTGGTCCAGCCGCGGGATGGCATTCTCCGGCCCGTAGAAGGTCCGTTCCATCAGCGTCATCGCGGCATCCCAGAGCAGGCCAAGAATGACCAGCTTGATCCCCGCGAGCTGCGAACGCGCGAGTTCTTCATCGCTCCTGGCTTCGCATTTCGACAGGTAGTCCAGTCCTTTGCCGTAGGGCGTGTTGGATCCGCCGAAGGCCGGCCACAGCGGGATGATCTGGTCGACAAAGCGCGTCGACGCGGCACGGCCGTATTGTCCGGAAAGCAGCAGGTAGCCGCAGCGCCAGATGAGATACGGGAAGATGATGGCGATGCCCAGCAGCAGCTCCCGCCAGGCGCCAGCGGTCGGGACGGTCAGCCATAGCAGCGCCAGGCCGCCCCAGTACAGCAAATGGAGGCTGATCTGCGGATGGCGCCGAACGCTGGCCGGCAAGGAGCGGAAATGCGCGGCTGCCTGGTAAACGAGCCACAGGATGGCGAACAGCGCCAGCACCAGGGAAGCCAGGCCCAGCCAGTCCGATGGAACCGGCAAGTCGTCCGCTCGGGCCATCTCGCGCACGGGTCTGATGACGCCGGCTACGACCGCGGCAATGGCCAGCGCCGTGCGCCGCCTGCCTGGCGTGCACCAGGTCAGCGCCGTGCCCAGTCTTGCTTGCCACCAGGCGATGACTACCGGGTCTTCGTGAAACTGCGTCAGTCGGTTGATACTCACCGGGCGGCCATTGTCAGCTGTCAATACAGGAGTGCGGGGCCATTGTCAGCTGTCAATACAGGAGTGCGGGAGTGCGGGAGTGCGAGCGTCGTTCCGCAGAGCAGGAACGAGCTTGGCGAAGAACGGTGTTTGGTCTGGTCATGCGCCGGAAGAATAGTAAAGGAAAAAGCCTGCTTTCTTGTTCCCGTTTTCCCAAAAAATCTCGCTTGCGGCGATGGAAAACCCTTTCCGTTGACGGGGGCCGGCGAATGGGCGATCCTGCCGGTACGATCAGCTGTTCCGGGAAATCATGGGGCTCGGTCAATCATCGGCTACGAGTTTTTGTCCCAGCGGGGGCGGCAGAGCGGCCCTGCACATCGCGAATGTGCCTCGATCCTTCGTACGGAGCAGAAAACGTGTCCACTGAACCACACCAGGTTTCACTTGGATTCACCCGGCAGGATTTCCCCGCCGGCGTGCATGTCTGTCAGATCTTCAGCAAGGACGAGGACCGTCTGGATGCCGTTCGGAAGTTCTTGCGCAGCGGTCTGGAAGCCGGCGAGCGGGTGGCCTGCTTTAGCGACGACCTGGACGATGCTCGACTGGGCAGCTACCTTGCCGAGCATTCGTTGTCACTTGCCGAGCATACCGCCAGCGGGGCTTTCTCGAAAACAGGCGCCAGTGCGGTCTACTTCGCAGACGGTTGTTTCGACCCCGATCGCTTGCTTGGCTTGCTACGGAAGTTCTACCAGGATGCGCTCGCCGACGGCTTTCCGGCGGCTCGCGTCATCGGCGAAATGATGGCCGACGTGCTGCGCTTGGGGGGTATTTCCCCTCTTCTGGAGTACGAAGCACGCGTCACCATGCTGCTTCGCGAGCATCCGATTACCGCCGTATGCCAGTACGACGCGACTGCCTTTGATGGGGCAAGCATCATGCAGATTCTCAAAGTGCATCCGCTGATGGTGATCCGCGACTCTGTCGTGCACAACCCTTTTTACGTCCCTCCCGAGGACTTCCTGGCAAATCACTGCTGAGTTGCCGGGGCGCCAGGTGCCAGTGACAGCCTTGCCGGATGTGCGGGTGCTTGGACAGCTTCTGCTCATGCAGAGTGTCGTCACTTCCTTGCCGGATGACTCGATCCTGCCCTTCGTTATGCAGGGGCTGACAGACATTCCCGGGGTCATGCGAGTGCAGTTCCGCGCCCAGTCGTCGGCTGACGACGAAGATGCCACGCAGCACTTCCGTCTCGCCTGCTGCGCTCACGAACTCGGCGAACTGGTTTTCACCGTCACCGACAGCACGGCCTTCGCGCCTTATGCCGACCATCTGCGCAATTTCGCCTTCATGCTGGCGGTCATCCTGGAGGAACGTCGGCAGCGACGGATCATCGACGCGCAGTATCAGCACCTTGAGCTGCGGGTCGCGGAACGGACGGGCGAACTGGCGCGCGAACGCGACAGCGCCCAGCGTTATCTGGACATCGCCGGCGTGATGCTCATGGCCCTCGACAAGCACGGCCGGATCATGATGGTCAACCGCAAGGGGGCTGAGCTTCTCGGTCAAGCGGAAAGCACCCTGATCGGCGTGGACTGGTTCGACAACTTTCTGCCAGGCAGCAAGAAGGTGCTTGGTCGCCAGATCTTCGCCCGCCTGATGGCCGGAAATGCGCGGCTGGTCGAGCGTTACGAAAATGTCATCATCACCAGGGCCGGCATGAAGCGGGTCATGGCCTGGAACAATACCCTGCTGCGCGACGAAGCGGGTGCTCGGACGGGGACGCTTTCTTCCGGGGAGGATGTCACCGAGCGTCGGCAAGCGGAAGAAAGAATCAGGGAATTGGCGTTCTTCGATCAGCTCACTGCTCTACCCAATCGAACGCTCTTGCTCGATCGCCTGAAGCAGACCCTGTCCACCTGTTTACGCAGTGGCAGCCAGGGCGCTCTCTTGTTCATTGATCTGGATAACTTCAAGTCTCTCAACGACACTCTCGGGCACGATACCGGTGACATTCTGCTGCAGCAGGTCGCGCGGCGACTGACTCACTGTGTACGCGAGGAAGACACCGTCGCGCGTTTCGGCGGCGACGAGTTCGTCGTCATTCTGGCAGCCTTGAATGGCAGTGCCGAAGAGGCTGCGACTGGCGCCGAGGTGGTCGCCCAAAAAATCCTGTCGTCGCTTAACGACGTCTATCATCTTGGCCAGGTCACTCAACGCAGTACAGCAAGCGTTGGCGTGACCTTGTTCGATGGTCACAACGTGAGCGCCGAGGACTTGATGAAGCAGGCCGATCTGGCCATGTACCGGTCCAAGGATGCCGGTCGCAATTTGGTCCACTTCTTTGATCCCGCCCTCGAATCTGCGGTGAAGGAGCGCGTCAGATTGGAGCGGGATCTACGCCGCGCTCTGGCGGAAGGGCAGTTCCTGCTTCATTATCAGGCGCAGGTCGGGAGCAATGGCCGACTGTGCGGTGCCGAAGCCCTGTTACGCTGGCAAAGTCCCCGGCGCGGTCTGGTCATCCCCGGGGAGTTCATCCGGCTGAGCGAGGAAACCGGCTTGATTGTGCCGCTCGGCCTTTGGGTTTTCGAGGCTGCCTGCCGGCAACTGGCGGCCTGGGCGAGCCAGCCAGAGATGGCGCAGCTCACCATTGCCGTGAATGTCAGCGCCCGGCAGTTCCATGAGCTCGACATCGTCGATCAACTGCTCAACGTGATTCGACGCACCGGCGCCAAGCCTGAGCGACTGAAGCTCGAACTGACCGAGAGCCTGCTGCTTGACAACGTCGCCGATACCGTCAGCAAGATGTCTGCCCTGAAGGCCTGCGGCGTAGCTTTCTCGCTGGACGACTTTGGTACGGGCTACTCGTCGCTCTCCTACCTCCGGCGCCTGCCGCTCGACGAACTGAAGATCGACCAGTCGTTCGTGCACCATATCGTCGCCAACCCCAGCGATGCAGCCATCGCCAGAACCATCGTCGCCCTCGGCCAGAGCCTGGGTCTGAGAGTGATCGCCGAAGGGGTGGAAAACGAAGAGCAACGCCAGTTTCTGGCCAGCATTGGCTGCTTCGCCTACCAGGGCTACCATCACAGCCGCCCGCTGCCGGTCGATGGCCTCGAACGCCTTGTCCGGCGGTCGTCTTGCGATGCTTGACAATAATGGTGGGCACCAAGCCGAGTGAGTTTGCGGTCGTGGCGGGCAGGAAGCACGCCTGGCCGGGGAAAAATGGGCGATTGACGCCGCTTGATGCACACTCCTATACTGCCGAGCTGATTTTCCGATCCTTGAATCGCTCGCGGGCCAAGTTTTCAGACCGCCTTTTTTTGAGAGATAACGATGAAAACGATTCTCGGTTTGATGGTGTTTGCAATGGCCGGCGCAGCGTTCGCGCAGGCGCCGGTGGGCAACGCCGAGGCGGCCAAGGCCAAGACCTCGATGTGCGAAGGTTGTCACGGCGTTCCGGGTTACCGGACAGCCTCGCCGCATGTGTATCACGTGCCGAAGATCGGTGGGCAGCAGCCGGTGTACCTGGTCAATGCCTTGCAAGAGTACAAGTTGGGGGCACGCAGCCATCCGACCATGCGCGCCATCGCCGAGAGCCTGTCCGAGCAGGACATGGCGGATCTCGCGGCCTATTATTCCAGCCTGCAGAAATAAAGGATCGACCATGAAAGCGAGCTTACTTATCGCTCTGTTGGCCGTCGTCAGCTCGTCGGCCCAAGCCGGGGCTGGCGCAGCGCCGCAAAAGGCCGAGGTCTGTGCGGCCTGCCATGGCGCTGATTTCAATACCCCGATTTCGGAAGACATCCCGCGCCTCGCTGGCCAGTATCCAGACTACCTGGCGCGTGCGATGACCGATTACAAGTCCGGCGCCCGCAAGAATGCGCTTATGAACGGCCAGGCAGAAGGCCTTTCGGCGCAGGACATCGAGGAGCTTTCAGTTTACATCGGCAGTCTTTCCGGCAAGCTGAAAGTTATCCCGCTGCATCGCTTCATTCGCTGAGGACGTCTCTGCAAGCTCGCCGCGTGCGCAACGGTCATGACTTTCATGAGTTGGGGGTCTGCACGTGGCATGACCGTTAGGTGAGCCTTGGCAGGTCAGCGCCGATCTTGCACCGGGAACAGTTTGCGCTAATTTGAAAGGTCCGCGGTTTCGTTGGCAATGACACCCGAGCGCAAAACCATCCTCCATGTCGGCTGCGGTCGGACGCCGCTGCCGGCGAGTTTTACGTCGGACCTGTGGCGCGAGATTCGCTACGACATCGACGCGTCGGTCGAGCCCGATCTCGTCGGCACTATGAGCCACATGGTGCAGGTCGCCGACGCCAGCGTGGACGCGATCTTCTCCAGCCACAATCTCGAACACCTGTCCGCACACGAAGTGCCGCGCGCCTTGAGGGAGTTCTGGCGCGTGCTGCAACCCGGCGGTCTTGTGTGGATCATCGTCCCCGACGTGCAGAGCCTCGCTGAAAAAATCGCTAGCGGCGATCTCGACGACGAGCTCTACCGTTCCCCCGCCGGCCCAATCACCGTCGTCGACGTCCTTTGGGGACATCTCGACTCGCTGGCGGCCGGACAACAGCACATGGCGCACCGCACCGGCTTCACCGCCAGCACGCTCGAGCGGCACCTGAAGGCTGCCGGCTTCGACCCGGTGCGTATCGAACGCCGCCCGCAGGCCTTCGAAATGCTCGCTACTGCCGTGCGACCCCTGCCGCAAGAGACCTTCGAGGAGCTTTTCGAACAGGGCCGACACCACCATGCCGAGGGTCGCTGGGCGGAGGCCGAGGCCCAGTATCGACAAGCGCTCGCACGGTCGCCGTCGCACTGGCCGGCACAATACGAACTCGCTGTCGTCTGCCACCTGCAGGGGCGGCTCGACGAGGCCATCGCACTGCTGCAGCAGGTGGTGACGCTGGAGCCGCATTTTGCGCGGGGGCAAGCGGCACTCGGCGCTTTCCTCGGCATCGCCGGTCGGCCCAAAGATGCGGTTGAGCACTTGCAGCTGGCTGTGCAGCTGGAACCGCAGGTAGCCGAATCGCGCTACAACCTGGGCAAGGCCCTGGAGGAGCAGAAGCTGCTGAGCGCCGCCGAGTGCGAGTATCGTGAAGCGACCCGACTCGATCCCGGGCACGGCCTGGCACATATCAACCTCGGCAAGCTGTTGAACCAACAGGGGGGAACGCGTGAGGGCCTGGCCCTCTACCGTTCCGGCCTGCAAGACAGCAAGATTACCAACCCGGGATTGCACAGCAACCTGCCGATGCTGATGAATTTCTTCGCCGAGGCGCCGGACGACGAGGTCTACGCAGCGCATCGCGCTTTTGACCAGCGCTTTGTCGCCCCGCTGGCGCCCGAGATCGTGCCGCTGACCAATTCGCCGAAACCCGAGCGGCGCCTGCGCGTCGGCTACCTTTCTCGTGACCTGCGGCAGCACTCGGTTCGCTACTTCTTGTTGCCGATCCTCGCTCACCATGATCATCACGAGTTCGAGATCGCTTGCTATTTCGACAGCGATCGCGCCGATGGCGTAAGCGCCCTGTTCAAGTCGCACGCCGACCGCTGGATCGAGTGTCACGGCTGCAGCGACGCCGAACTCGCCGAGCGGATCCGCAAGGATGGCGTCGATATCCTGATCGACGTCGGCGGTCATACCGATCGCAACCGCCTGCTCGTCTTCGCGCGCCGGCCGGCGCCATTGCAGGTGAGCTATCTCGGCTATCCGGCTACCACCGGCGTGAGCACCATCGACTATCGAATCAGCGATCGCTGTATCGACCCGGAGCCGCCAGCTGCCAGGATCGCTTCGTCGGAAGTCCCGCTACGGCTGGCGCACGGCTATTTCTGCTATGCGCCCATCCCCGACTCCCCCGCGGTCGGCGCGCTGCCCTGCGAGCGCGTCGGCGACATTACCTTCGGTTCTCTGAACCAGGGCGCCAAACTGAATCCCGGACTGTTTTCGTGGTGGGCGGAGATTCTCCACGGTGTCCCCGATTCCCGCCTGTGGCTGCAGAACTCGGCGCTGCACGAGGAAGCTCCACGGCAGCGCTTGCGCGACGATTTCGCGCGCCTCGGCATCGCTTGCGAGCGCCTGCTCTTTCGGCCCTTCGGCCCAGCGCCTGCGTACCTGGAAAGCTACCAGGAGATCGACATCGCACTCGACAGCTTCCCGTACAACGGCGGCACGACGAGCTGCGAAGCCTTGTGGATGGGCGTGCCGGTGGTGTCGCTCTGCGGCGGCCGGCATGTCTCGCGCCTGGGAGCCAGCATCCTGGAGCAACTCGGCCTGAGCGAGTTGGTCGGCAGTAGTCCGCAAGCCTGCGTTGACATTGCCGTCAAGCTCGCCGGCGACCGTGAACGGCTACGTGCTTTGCGCAGCACGATGCGCGAGCGAATGAGCAGCTCGCCGCTGATGGACCATGCCGGCTTCGTCAGTGAGCTCGAAGCTCGCTATCGGGAAATCTGGCGTCGCTGGTGCAACGGGGTCAGGTGACAACTGTTGCCTTTACCGGCGAGTCGTCATTGCGACCGTCAACATCCGCTGGCGCTTCATCAAAGATAAATTGTAAGTATTCGGCCAACCCGTAGCCCCGTTTTATGGTCGGCGTGCGTCGGTCAGCGATTGGCAGACAGCCCGTAGACCTGAACACAGCAGCGGAAATCCGGCACCATGCGGCGCATGGACACGGGTGCGGACATCATTTGCGGAGGAGCGGCGGCAAGTCACCGCCAGGTGGTGCCGTTCGCCGAAGTGTTGGTGACGCTGACCAAGGAGCAGGAAATCAAGCTCCGTTGCGAGGCCAGCTTCTGGCGGAGCCAACATCGGCAAGCGCTGGTCCGCTTGGGGGAAGGTCGGACAGCGCAGGTATTTCTGGGTGTTCCACTGCCCATCGGTCATCCACTTCGTGCTCGACCCGAGTCGCTCGGCGGCGGTGCCGATCCGGGAGCTCTCCGGCAGCGCCGGGGGAATCATCATCTGCG
>QPGA01000037.1:0-10330 GCA_003332265.1 Candidatus Accumulibacter meliphilus | reverse complement strand
TCGCCGCCCGATTCCTCGGTGATTGCGCACGCCGTGATCTGGGCTTGATGGATGTCGAGTCCAATGACCCGCTTGTGGATCGGAACCAGTTCCATACCGTCTCCTTTCGCAATAAACTTGAAGACGGGAAGCGGTGGGTGCCAGAACCGAAGTTGCCTGAAGGCGACAGGTCGCCAACGGCCCTTTTAATGTGTGCGCTCGATGGCAGCAATCCGGGGTACGAGTCGGTTCAGCGGGTCACGTTAGCTTCCGGGGTCAAGCCGCCAAAACTTTGCGCGATCTCTACCCACCGCTTCCCAACTCGTATCTTCTTTCATGATCCGGGGCGGCCGCAACTGCAATGACCGTTAGAGCCCGTCCTCTACCAGCCTGCTCCGATCGCCCTCACTCCGGGGGCTCGGCCCTCCCTCTGCGTGCTCAAACCAAAGGTTCCACGCCGCGGAGCCCGCGTTCCTCACACCAGATTTATGTCGGCTCGTGGACGCCGCTTTCGCCCCGGCGCGGACACTCACCGCCCGCTACCATGGAATTTGAAATGAGAACTGCTGCATCGAAGGCTTGTTTGACCGGCAGTGGGTCGATCTGTGCACGCACCTCGGGGAGCAAGTTGCCGGGCCATCCCGGGCCGCGAGCAGTCGCATCGACGACCGATGACTGAACATGCTGGGATCAGCGCTCTGGGCTGCTTGCGGGCGCTTGGTCGTCGTTGTTCAGCACCTCGAACAGGGTCGCCATGCCCTTGGCTGCACGCTCAAGGGCTTTCGCATCCTGCTCGGTGACGCTGCCAGGGGCTGCCTGGAGGCGTTGCGAGATGTCGAGAACGTGCTCGCCGTGCTTCAGCAAGCGGGCGCGGATGCCGTTGAGCAATTGCAGTTTGGCGATGGTCGCGGTACGCAGATCGAGCATCGCTTCATCCTGTTTCTCGTCGCTGCTGGCGCTGGCCAGTTCGCGCCGCGCGTTGACCTCGGCCATCGATTCCTTCCACCAGCGCATAAAGGTTGCCCGGTGGTCGACCAGTGAGTTCAGCGATTCCCCCATGGCGTTGATTTCATCGCGTCCACCGCTCAACGTTGGGACGCGGGTGGTGGGACTGCCGTAGGCCAGATCGTCGAGCAGTCCGGCCATCAGCCGGACCCGGCGTACGATACGCTGGGTGATCAGCACTGCCAGGAGGGCGCCGAGAGCGATCGCGCAGCCGACGACGATCAGACTGAGTCGGGTGCTGGCGTCAGACGATTCGGTGATTTCAGCAACGCGGCTGGCCATCATCTGATTGGCCTGGTCCACGTTCTGCTTTACCAGTGGCGCGACCAGGTCGGCCGCGACAGTCATCTCGCGGTTCAGGGTGCCGATGTGCTTGCTTTGCGCGACGAGGGCCAGAAAGTTTTTCTGATAGTCCTGCAGCAGGCCGAGCAGCAGCGACTTGTCGGCATCGGCGATCAGGGAGCCGGCGATCTGCGTGCGAATGGCGTCGGCGATTGCGACGACCATTGGCGGGTAGGACTCATCGCCGCGCAGCAGAAAGTCCTTCTCTCGCCGCCTGAGTTGCAGGACGCTGGCTTCCAGCTCGGCGACGTGATAGGCATTCAGTAGCGCTTCGATACGGTGCGCCGCGTCACGGAAGAGGCCCTTGCCATCGCTGATGTTGCCGCCCTTGAGCGCTCCCTCGGCGTAGGGCTCGAAGCTCGTCGCGTATATCGTCAGCTCGGCCAGCAATTCCTGGCTGACCGCGTCCTGGAGTTCGGACGTCTCCAGCAGCTGGCGAAATTCGACGATCAGCCGGCGAACCCGGTCGCGGTAGGCCGGGGCCTGGCGCAAGGCCAGATCCTTCTCGCTGCGGCGAATCTGCAGCAGCTGGGTGTATAGGCGGTCGACGTTGTAGTTGGCCGCAAGCTCCTGCAGGCGATGGACTTTATCGCGGAAAGCCCCTTGCAGCCCTGAATCTTCGTCGAGCCCCATGACCCGCCAGGCGTCGGCGACGGCCTGGAAACGGGCCTCATAGGTACCCAACAGGCCCTGCAGGGCTGCCGCAGTTTGCCTGGAGTCCTGGTCGACCGCGGCCAGTGCGGCGACCTTATCGTTCAGGGTCCGCAAGCGCTTGTCGGTTTCTTCGGCGAAGGCTTCCTGGTGCTCGATGAGGAAGCCTTTCTCGGCGTCACGTACGGCCGCCAGCTCGATCTCGATCTCCAGCGCCAGCGACTTTCGGACTTCGAAAACCTGCAGTTGCCGGTAGTCGCCGAGCACCGTGGCCAGGGTCTGATGATAGTGCCAGGCGACGCCGACAAAGAGCAGGCCGACGAGGGTGAAGCCGAGGCCGATTTTTTCACCAATGCGCAGTTTGCTGAAGAATTTGTCCACCTCTACCTCCCTTGTTTTGCTCCAGGCCTGTCGCAGCAGTCAGCGCGCGAGCGCGACCTGCAAAAATGTTGCTATATTCGTTACTAACGGTCATTGCAGTTGCGGCCGCCCCGGCTCAGGGGTTTGAGGTGCAGTGCAGAAAACCGGGTTAGAGGGTGTACGCCCAAACCCCAGTAGGGTTTTGCGTTCCGGCGTGGCACCGTCGATGGACATGGATCTTCCCTCCGACGAGCTAGTCGCCCAGGTCGCCCATTTTGATCGGCTTACTACGCGGGCCGGGATTACGTGGCAAGAGCAGTGAAAGCAAGCCGGCAACAAGAACGAACGCTGAGGAAGCCCACAGGCAGGCGACAAGACCATTGCTCGGGCCACTCTGCAGACCCCACTGATAGAGAGCACCCGAGAGGACCGTACCGGCCAGGCGACCGCCGGCATTGGCCATGTAATAAAAACCAACGTTCATTGCCACCTTGTCGCTGTCGGTATAGGCCAGGATCAGGTAGGAGTGCACCGCCGAGTTGAGCGCGAAAACCACCCCGAAGACGATCAAGCCGGCAACGACGACGATCGCCGGCGCCACGCCCGCACTCAGCGCCAGGGCGATGCCAGCCGGTAGCGCAGCGAGAACGAAGGCGAGGACGGTCGCGGTGCGGCCATCGGGTTCGTGCTGCTCTTCGACCCGGCTGCGCAGCAACCGGGGAGTCGCCGCCTGGACGATGCCGTAGCCGATCACCCAGACCGCGAGGAAACCACCCGCCTGCCAGAAAGACCAACCGAGCACGCTGCGCAGGAACACCGGCAGGCCGACCACGAACCAGACGTCGCGGGCGCCAAAGAGGAAAATGCGCGCCGCGGCCAGTTTGTTGACCGAGGCATTGTGCGAGAAGACCTGCGAAAACCTGGCCTTCTTGTTGGCCTGACCCAAGCCGCCGCGCATCAGCAGTGCAGCCAGGATCAGGGTGACCCCGACCAGCACGACGAGCAGTTTGAGCGCTGTCTGGAAATCGAGCACGGTCAGCAGCAGGCCGCCAAGGAAGAAGCCGACGCCCTTCAGCGCATTCTTTGATCCGGTCAGGATGGCCACCCAGCGGTACAGCGTGTCGGAAGCGTTCTCCGGGACGATCAGCTTGACCGCGCTCTTCGAACTCATCTTGGTCATGTCCTTGGCGATCCCGCTCAAGGCCTGCGAGGCCATCACCCAGGCAACCACCAGCAAGGACTGCGGCGCGAAGGCGAGCATCGACAACGCCACCAGCTGCGTGCCGAGGCCGATGAACAGCGTGGTCTTGAGGCCAAAGCGTGCACCGATGTAGCCACCGAAGAGGTTGGTCAGAATGCCGAAGACTTCGTAGAAGATGAACAGGGAAGCGACGGCAAAAGGCGAGTAGCCAAGGTTGTAGAAATAGAACAGCACCAGCATGCGCGTAGCGCCATCGGTCACCGTATCCGACCAGTAGGCGGCCGTAACCAATACGTAGTTGCGCAGCCCAGCGCGCGATGTGTCGGTCTTGGCTTGTGATGGCTCGCTCATTGCTTTCCTCCAAAGGGGTGCCGGCGCACCAGGGCTCTTGTCCGCGAAATTGGCTGCAGTAACCCCGGCGCGATGCTACGAAGTGCCTACCTAGAGCGAGGTCGCCAGCTTGCGCGCCAACTCGACGTAACGATTGGCGTAACCCCACTCGTTGTCGTACCAGGCGTAGATCTTGAGCATCGTGTCGTCGACCACCAGCGTGTGCGCAGCGTCAACAATCGACGACCGCGGATCGCCCAGATAGTCCATGGAAACCAGCGGCCGCTCCTCGTAGCCCAGGATTCCCTTCAGCGGGCCTTCAGCAGCTGCCTTGAACAGGCCATTGACTTCGGCGGCGGTCGTTGGGCGCTTCATCTCGAAAACACAATCAGTCAGCGAAGCGTTGAGCAGCGGTACGCGCACCGCATGACCATCGAGTTTGCCCTTCAATTCCGGGAAAATCAGCGCTATGGCGGTCGCCGAACCGGTGGTCGTCGGTACCAGTGACAAACTCGCTGCCCGGGCGCGACGAAGGTCTTTGTGCATTTGATCGTGCACGCTCTGCGTATTGGTCGAGCTGTGGATCGTGGTGATCATCCCGCGTGTAATGCCGATTGCTTCATGGACGACCTTGACCACCGGTGCCAGGCAATTGGTGGTGCACGAGGCGGCGGTCACGATCTGGTCGCGCGCCGGATCGTAGAGATGGTCGTTGACCCCCATTACGACGTTCAATACATCCCCGTCCTTGACCGGCGCGGCGACAATGACCTTCTTTACTCCCGCCGCCAGATAGGGCGACAGCTGCCCGACCGTACGCCACTTGCCACTGGCCTCGAGAACGATGTCCACCCCAGTTTCGCTCCACGGGCCACCGGCCACGTCCTTGGCGCTGCTGTAGCTGATCGACTTGCCGCCCACCAGCATGTGCCCGTTGCTGACCGAAATGTCACGCTGCCAGCGGCCCTGCACGGAATCGAATTCGAGCAGGTGCGCCGCAGATTCCACTGGCCCGTTGGCTTCGTTGATGTGGACGACCTCGAGTTCCGGATAGTCCCATGCCGCGCGCAAAGCCAACCTGCCCATGCGACCGAAACCGTTGATGCCAACCTTGATAGTCATTTCTCGTTCCTCCGAAAGGGTGAGTGGTGCTCGGCAGGCCTGCCAGTGAGCCAAAAACCTTAGCGCGGCAAGCGATTTCAGCTTGTGCGACGCCTAAAGCGTACTATATTATTAGAACTATGGAAACGTTATTTTTATCGCCCCATCGCTGACGTCGCGTACTCGCCCAAGGCATGCCATGAATCTTCTTTTCTGTGCACCGGCAACTCCTGTAGATCTATCCTTGCCGAAGTCATCTCGCTCCCCGTGCTTGGAAATAACTGGGCGGGTATCGCCCAAGCGGCGAAACTAGAGGTGGTCGCGGATTCAGGTTGCTGCTCTGGCAGCCGCTGCTGTTGAGCGCCTGAGACCGGTCATGAACTTCCTGACGAATCCACGGCGCTTCCTCTTCTTCACCGGCAAGGGTGGTGTCTGCAAGACCTCGATCGCCTGCCCCGCGGCGCTGCGCCTGGCGGTAACCGAACGCCGAGTCCTGCTGGTCAGCACCGACCCGGCCTCAAATGTTTCGCAGGTGTTCAACATGGCGACCGGTAATCGCATCACGCCGATCCCCGCGGTGCCTGGTCTGGATGCATTCGAAATCGACCCACAGGCTGCGGCACAGACTTACCGTAATCGCTGCTCTGGCCAGTGCGCGGGCGGTTGCCACCCACCATGCCGTGCGTCTCGCGGTGGTTCCGTTGTTGGAAGCGGAACCAGTCGGCGTCGGGCGTCTGCTCGAACTGGCAGGTGAAGTGCCTTTGAAAACAACAACCGGGGCCTGACATGGGACTGTTTGAACGTTATCTGACCGTCTGGGTCGCGCTGGGCATCCTTGCTGGCGTCGTTTTGGGCCTGGCAACGCCCGCTGCCTTCCAGATCATCGCCGGGCTGGAGATCGCCCATGTGAACCTGGTGGTGGCAGTGTTCATTTGGGTAATGATCTACCCGATGATGATCCAGATCGACTGGTACGCGGTGAAAGACGTCGGCAAAAAGCCGCGGGGCCTGCTGCTGACACTGGTCGTGAACTGGCTGATCAAGCCGTTTACGATGGCCGCGCTCGGCGTGCTGTTCTTTAAGCACCTGTTCGCGCCCTGGGTCGATCCACAGTCGGCCAACGAATACATTGCCGGCATGATCCTGCTCGGCGTGGCGCCTTGCACCGCGATGGTGTTCGTGTGGAGCCAATTGGTGAAGGGCGACGCCAACTACACACTGGTGCAGGTGTCGGTGAACGACCTCATCATGGTGTTCGCATTCGCGCCGATCGCCGCCTTCCTGCTGGGCGTCACCAACATCAGCGTGCCATGGGAAACCCTGCTGCTGTCGACCGTCTTGTACGTGGTGCTTCCTCTGGCCGCCGGCATGGTCACACGACACGCGCTGAAGCGCCGCAGTTCACACGCGGTGGCTGACTTCGTGGTGAAGCTCAAGCCGTTGTCCGTCGTTGGACTGATTGCCACCGTGGTGCTGCTGTTCGGCTTCCAGGCTGGGACCATCGTGGACCGGCCGTTGGTGATCGCGATGATCGCGGTGCCGCTGATAGTGCAGACCTATGGCATTTTCACCATCGGCATGATTGGCGCCCGCATGCTGAAGCTGCCGCACAACGTTGCCGGCCCCGCCTGCCTGATCGGGACCTCGAACTTCTTCGAGTTGGCGGTGGCGGTGGCAATCTCGCTGTTTGGCTTGAACTCGGGCGCGGCGCTGGCCACCGTGGTCGGCGTGCTGGTTGAGGTGCCGGTGATGCTGTCGTTGGTGGCACTCGTCAATCGCACCGAGCACTGGTACCGCTATGCTCCGGCCAGCAGCGGCGACGATTTCGGCAAAGAAAGCACACAGTAATGAGCAATATCACGCTTCATGGGGTTGTAAGCCGGAACCGCCGAATATGTAGTGCACCGCATATTCTGGGATATGCAGAGTCCAGGAATATGCAGAATTGCAGGCGTGGGAGCCTTGTGCTGACGGCCATGTCGGCTCCCATCGCTCAGCATATTCAAGCGCCCCGCAGCGAGGCGATCAGTTTGTCTGGCGCCCGGAACCGTCCTTTTTTTAGTGAGAGCGGCACAACGGCGCTCATTGCATCCAGCTTTTCTGTTGGGTCCGCCCGCAAGTAAATTTCGGTCGTCTGGATGTCTGCATGGCCGAGCCAGAGCGAGACTTTGCGGATATCCCCCGTTGCCTGCAACACCATCATCGCGGCGCTGTGCCTCAGGCTGTGCGGCGAGATGTGCCGTTGCTTAAGCACGGGATATCGTTCGGCGGCCGTCTGAACGTATTTGTTGAGAATGTACTCGAAGCCGGATCGAGTTAGCGGCTGGCCGCGCGCATTAACGAACAACTCCGTCGCCGGCGCCGGACCGCGCACCGCCAACCACGCGCGCAAATCCACGCAAGTCTGCTTCCAGAGTGGGAGCAAACGTTCCCGACGGCCCTTGCCCATGATCCGCACATTGGGCGATGGTTGCCACTCGATCGCATTTATCGGCAGGTTGACCAGTTCCGAAACGCGCAACCCGGCGGAGAAGCATAGGTGGAGCATAGCGCGGTCGCGGATGCCGTCGTGGCGCTGGAGATCCGGCGCATTGAGAACGGTCTGCATCTCATCCATCGACAAATAACTGATCAAGTGGGAATCGGTGCGCTTCGCCGGGATCGCCAAAATGCGCCGGCTTTGTTCCAGCAGCGCCGGCACGCGATGCTCGATAAAGCGCATGAAGGACTTGATCGCCACCAAGCGGGCGTTACGCGTGCGCGGGCCATTGTGGCGCTCGGTTTCAAGGTGTTGCAGGAAGTCCATCACCAATTTGGCGTCGATCTGCTCAAGACTTAGCGCCGATGGCGTAAGCCGCAGTCGCTTGCCGGCAAACTCGAACAGCAACTGGAAGGCGTAGGCATAGCTGTCGCAGGTGTGCTCGCTCGCGCCACGTTGCAGGGGAAGGCGTTCGCGCAAAAAGGCGGTGATATGGGGGGCGATCGGTGTCATGGCGTTTGCTCCTCGAACAAGCGCTCGCATACGTCGACGATATCCTCCATCAATCGTGGCGAGCTTTCCAAATACCAGTACGTGCTGCTTGGGACTGCGTGACCAAGGTAGGTCATCAGTGCCAGCATGTGGCTCCCAATGTGGTCGCGAGCATGCGGGCAAGCTATCAGCGCATTCGACGCAAAGGTGTGACGAAAATCGATCAGCCGGGGCCTCGGCTGCCCTGCTTGGCGGGGAAGACCGCAGGCTGACAGGAGTTTGTGGAATGTCGGATACACTGCGTCGAGACTCAATGGACCGAGCTGTGTCGAGAGGAACATATGGTCATCATTGGTGGCAACTCGGCGGCGTTCGACCAGATATCGCTCCAGTGCCGCCTGGGTCGTCGAGTGCAACGGCACCAGCCGACTTTTTTTAAACTTCGTGTTGCGGATCACCAAGCCGTCAGCGGAAATGTCCTGGAAATGGAGGCTGATGGCTTCGGAAATACGCAGCCCGGTCGCGGCCAGCAGGCCAATCAAGGTGCTGTAGGTCTGCGCCCGTAGCGTCCCTGGCGGACCAAGGTGCAGCGCTTGCGCCATCAGCGCCTGGATTTCGTTCTCGGTATACAGATAGGGGGTTGGCCGCTGCCGCCGCGCACAATACACGCCCTGCGGCGGGATCTCGTGGCGACCATCGGTAGCATGAGCAAACCGCGCAAAGCGGATGACCATCTTCAAACGGTTGCTGCGTTGCGATTCCGACCGCCCTTGCCCTGCCCAGGCGATGGCCGTCGCGGCGACTATGACGGTGTCTCCTTGCGCACTGGCGAAGCGGACAAAGCCTCGGAGGCGGTGTTCGTCATCGACGAGAGCGAAACCGGCCGCGTGGCGAACAGCCAAATAGGTATCAAGCGCGTCCTTTAGCATGATGTCGCTCCCGGCCACGGCCTGATGACTTGCTGCAATAGTCCGATGTCGACTTTGGCGTACAAGGCGGTGGTGTCGATGCTGCGGTGGCGCAATACTTCGCCAATGACCTGGAGCGAAGCGCCTTGGCGGAGCAACCCGGTTGCCGCCGAATGGCGGAAAATATGGGAACCGAACGACAGCGCCTCGACACCGGCACGCCGGATGGCACGCGTAGCGACATGCTTGACCACGTTTCGGGTGATCGGCTCCCATGGAGCGACAGCGGTGATAAAAACGTAGACGTCGTTTACCGAGGGACGCGCTTGCCGCAAATAGTTCAAGATGGCGTCACCGACGTCCTGAGGCAAAGGCAGTTTGGCCTCATGCCGACTCTTGCCGATGACGGTAAACGTGCCGTGCAACCAATCGATATCGTCGAACTTCAACGAGGCGACGTCGCTGGCGCGCAGGCCGAGTCGTGCCAACAGCAGAAGGATGGCTTTGTCGCGGATATCGATAGGCCTTGCGCCATTGCATGCCTCCAGAACACGCTCTACGTCGGCCGGCGGCAAATAGCGGGGCAAGCTCGCCAAGCGCCATTCGGCAATGGTCGGAATGGCGGCGTCGAGGCCCGGCTGACAACGTTCAGTGGCGATCAAAAACCGAAGAAACATGCGAGCGGCTTTTACACGGGTTTGTGCAACAGCGCGGCCGTTGCGCTTGGCGTAAGTCAGAATGAAGCCGTGGAGCTTGGTGGCATTGAACTGCTCTGGTTGCGGGTCCAGCGAAGAGAGCAGGTCCATGACGTGCTGGCGATAGGTGATCAGCGTCGAGGGTTTGACGCCACGGTGAATTTGCATCCAGTGCTCGAATGCGGCCACCAGTTCCGGCGGAGCTAGCGCCGCCTTGGTAGCGACGATGCCTTGCTGGGCGCGAAGAAACTCCGTGAACTGTTTCGCGCCGCGCCAGTAGATCGAATGCTGTCCCTTCGTGCCATGCAGCCGACCCTGCTTGGCCAAATGATCGCAGAAGGTATTCCAAACACCTTCGTGCAAGGAAGTCAGGTCACCACCGGCCACCTGCATCCAGTTGGCGAAGCCGACCGCCCCAAGGAGAAGATGCCGGATGGCGTCTTTGCAATAACCCCGTTTCACCAACCAGTCAGTGAAAGGGTCTAGATAGGGACCGACAGGTCCCGCATAATACCCCGCGCGCGTTGCCGGGCGCGTGAAATAGGTCGTAAGCATACTGTCCTCCTTTGGCTAACCAACCGTTCAAGGACGACAGTAATATGCCGAGAAAACCGGCAAAAGAAACCGTAACTCATCAATAACCCCGGGCATTCGTGCATGCGCTTGGGTCGGAGCCGGAAGGCTGCGGTCACTCGCAGAGCACGCGCCTGAAGTTTCGGTCGAGGGGATAGACCCAGACGGTTTTGATGGGCAGCAAGGCTTGGTGGTGGACATCGAGCTTGCCGCG
>QPGA01000036.1:26964-42088 GCA_003332265.1 Candidatus Accumulibacter meliphilus | reverse complement strand
TGTGCGTGAAGTCTGCGGCCGGCAAGGCCATGAGCCGCGCAGGATTGGCGTTCTTCTCCCAAGTGATGAAGGGCGTGCGGCTGCGCACGAGTTCGCTGAAAAAGCCCAGTCCATCGCCCTCACGGTCGAAGACCTGTACCGGCGGGGTTCCCAGGGACTGTTGTCGCGCATACTCGCCAAGCCTCAGAATCTGGGCGCGCAGGTCTCCCTTGCCCTCCTGAATGTCGAAATAGACGATGCGCCCCTGTTCGTCACAAGTGACCAGATTGGTCTGTCCGGGCATCGGCATCCGCCGCTGTGTATTCCACGCCGCATGCACCTTGTCCTGTCCGGTATAAGGCAAGAGATGACCGTCCGTAAACCACAGCCGGGTGCCGACCAGGCCGCAGCGGATCTGATCGGCAAAAAACGCCTTCAGCAGCGCACCGGCCCGAGACTTGCCGGCGACGTCATGGAACCAGGACCACAGCGTGTCGAGAGCGGGTAGCCGCCCCAAGCCCAGGAGCCGTCCCGCCTCCTCGCGCCGCTCATGTTTGAGCTGCTCGATGGAGCGGATGTTACGCACCGCCATCAGCACGAACACCTGGAAGATGCGCCAACCGTTCCCGAACAGCTGGGAGAGCCGTTGCATCCACTGCCATTGGCTCATCAGGACCAGCAAGACAGGGAAAATGCCGGCATAGCGGCTGGCTTCCCAGTCATGGTGTTCCGCATAGGGAAGCTCGATCACTGCGGCGGGAACCTGTTCCGGTGAGGCCTGCTCCGCGACTGTCTGGCGGCTCGGCTGATCGACATGCACGACCTCTTCGAGGGGCGCTTCCTCCAGCGCACAGCGTGCCGCGGCTTCGCCATCCCACGCGAGTTCCTCTTGGGTCACTTCCGCGGTCAGCCGCTTCTCGGCACGCCGCAAAGCTTCGAGTTCGCGGGCCTTGGAGCCGGGGCGGCGTTTGTCAACATTCAGCCGACCTTGCCGTTCTTCGCTCACGCTGCGGCTCGGACTATAGCCATGCAGCAAGCCGGTCACCCCAAAGAGCCGATAGCACTCGCGATAGTTGTGGAGCGTCTGACGACTGAGATTGAGCACCTCGGCCAAGCGCGTCTGGTTCAGCTTCCTCTGTAATAACTCAACCACCAGGAGGCGCCGCTCGGCCTTGTCGGCAAGATTCACCCGTTTGCTCAGACTGCCATGATGATAAAGGTCACCCTGGCTGCGCGGGCCACGCGGAAGGTGCAGACAATAGCCTCTGCCCAAGTCGAAACGGCCTTCCTGCTTAACCGCTGGTTCCAATAAATCGCTCTGCGTCACCCCTCACCCCCACGTCCCCGCTGCCTGACGCGATTCTAGCAAAAGATTTATGCTCATTGCACTTCTTATTGCGTATTTACAATAGGCTATAGGCCGCGTTGTCCAATAAACGCTTTCCGTTCCCGGCGTGACGAAGGTCCAAAAAACGACGATAACGCCTTTGAATCATGCGGTTAGCGGGGCGTCTGAGTCGAAGTTCCGGGAGGTCTGTCATCTGAATTCGAGGAGGTTTCATGGCTGCACGCTCGCTAATCGTAATGCCCGACGACACGGGCAAGCCCATCCTGGACGCCATCGAGGCGGCGCAGGAATCGATTCGCATCAAGATATTTCTGTTTTCCGAGCCGACGCTGCTGGCGGCGGTGATTGCCGCGCATCAGCGTGGCGTCATGGTCCGTGTGATGCTGAATCCGGCCCGGCGCAGTGGCGAACCCGAGAACCAGAAAACGCGTGAGCTACTGGAGGAGGCGGGTGTCGCGGTGCTCGACAGCAACCCGGCAATCGACGTGACCCACGAAAAGTCGATGGTCGTCGATGGCGAGCTGGCATTCATCCAGTCGCTCAACTGGGAAACGCGGAATTTCACCGAAACCCGCGACTACGCGATTGTCACGACGCATCGCCACGAGGTGGACGAGGTCGTGCAGTGTTTCGATGCCGATTGGGAGCGCCAGCCCTTCGATCCGGGCCAGGACTCGCATCTTATCTGGTGCAACATCAATGGGCGAAACCGGGTCGCGCAGTTCATCGACGAAACGAAGGAAACCCTGTTTCTGCAGAACGAGCGCTATCAGGACGAAGTGATCATCGAGCGTCTGGTGCGGGCGCTTCGCCGCGGCGTCAAGCTGCACATCCTGGCACGCCCGGCGCACACGCTGAAGAAAGGAAAACTGGTGGAAGGCGTCGAAGGCCTGCGCATCCTGCAGGATATCGGGGCCAAGGTGCACAAGCTCAAAGGGCTCAAACTGCACGGCAAGATGGCCTTCGCCGATAGTGCGCGCGCGCTGATCGGTTCGATCAACCTGGCGCCGGGCAGCTTCGACAGCCGCCGCGAACTGGCCATCGCTGTGCATGATGAGGATGTCGCGAAGCCTTTGCGCCAGGTCGTTCATCATGACTGGGAGCATTCCACGCCGGTGGATTTGTCCGATGAAGGTTTGCTCGCCGATCTCAAGGACATCGAAGAAGAAGCGAGCAGGGAACTGGCGCTGAATCACCACGTTAACGGTACTCATCACAAGCACGGATGAGCGTCATCGTCACCGCCGCAGAACTCCTGCGGCTGACGGCCGGCAAGCCGACAGCACGATGTCTGCGCCCTTCGCTCAGTGTTCCCTGCCGTCGACCCGTGCTTGCAGCAGGTAGGGGATGTAACGCCAGCCGAGGATCGCGAAGCAGCTGAACCAGCACACCGCGGCAAGATCGATCCAGCGCAGGTAGTTGGCCGGGTCGATCTGCGGGATGACGATGCGGATCACGAAGCCGGCAATCATGATCCACAGTACGGCCTTGTCGAGACCATCGAAAACGACTTTCCGGCCGGTGTGACCGTTGACGATGCGGATCAACATGGCCGGGATGATCAGGCCCATGGCGCCGAAAGTGAAGACGTGCATCGGTAGCGAGCCAATCCACGCCGGCTGCGCGACCAGCCCCACGAACTCGAGCAGCAGTTGCGCGACGATCGCCAGGTAGCCGAGATACATGATGCCGATGTCCAGCCGGCGCAGCGCCAGCTGCGGCTTCCAGAAGGCGAAGCGGACGAGCAGCAGCAGCGCCAGCAAGAGGCCACTCCATGCCGAAACGGGGGCAGGCAGCAGGCTGGCAAAAACCAGTACCACGGCGAGCATCTTGATGCCGGTGTCGAGCACTGCGTTGCGCAGGATTTCGGCCTGCATCGCGTTCTTCATGAACTGCGTCAGCGTTCTCTCGAGCATGACCAGAAACGCGACCCGAAAGAGGGCCAGGGCCATGCTCGCGCCGGCCTGAAAATGCGCTTCGCTGAGCAGCAGGTTCTTGGCAACCAGGAAGAGCGGCAGGATGATCAGGAAGAAGTAGTTGTCGCGAAAGGAATCGCTCTGCCGGTGGCGGATCAGCGACCACAGCAGCATGGCGACAATGGAGGCCAGGAAGAGGTTGTTGGAGAGACGGAAAAGTAGCGGCGGGAGCGCGCCCGCAAACCACATGCCCGCGCGTTCGAGCAGCCAGGCGCTGACCAGCAGGATCAGTGCCGTGCCGTGGTAGCCGCGGATCTTCACCCAGTTCTTGGTCGAGGTGAGCAGGAAACCACCCATCACGGCCCAGCCGAAGCCGAAGAACATTTCGTGTGCGTGCCACTGGGTCGGTGAAAATGGGGCCGTCGGTGCCGCCGGTGCCGCCAGAGTGCCCGAGAAGAGCAGTGCCCAGAGGACCGGCAGGGTCAGCCCCGACAGGCAGGCGAGGGCGAAGAACGGTCTGAAACCGACCAGCCAGAGGGGTTTATCCGAAAACCGCATGTTCAGCTTGCCTCGATGTAGGTGTTGCCTGGAAATGGCCGTTTAATGTGAAAGTCGCGCAAGCGACTCACGAAGCTCCCTCTTCCCCCTGCGGGAGAAGGGCAGGGGGAAGAGGGGGAAACGGTCATGACCTTCATGAGGTGGGGTGTCTCCAGCAGTCATGACCGTTAGGCAGACGAGTAGGGTGCCGACCGGCGCGCCTCGTCAGTCGGGGATTGTCGCCTGGCGGACAGCGCCTGGCTTTGATCTAGAACGGTGCCGGGCACAAAAAGCGCAGCGGCTGGTCGCTCTCGGGGTGGGCGAAGGCCAGCACCTCGGCGTGCAGCATCAGGCGTGTGTTCGCCGCCGTGAGTTCGGCGCTGCCGTAGAGCGCGTCGCCGATGATCGGGTGGCCGACGGCCAGCAGATGCACGCGCAGCTGGTGCGTGCGCCCGGTCAGGGGAACCAGTAGCAGGCGCGAGCGCTTGCTGCTTGGGTCGTGGCTGAGCACCTGGTAGCGGGTGAGCGAGGGCTTGCCGGCGAGCGGGTCGACTTTCTGGCGCGGCCGTCGCGGCCAGTCGGCGCTCAGTGGCAGGTCTATTTCGCCGCTGGCCGCCGGCAGCCGGCCAGCGACGAGTGCGACATAGCGTTTGTCGACCTGGCGCTCGGCGAACTGCTTGCTCAAGCGCCGCTGCATCTCTTTTCCACGTGCCAATACCAGCACCCCGGAAGTGTGCATGTCGAGACGATGGACGACCAAGGCATCGGAGAATTCGGCCTGCACGCGCCTGCTCAGACAGTCCTGTTTGTCTTCGCCGCGACCAGGTACCGCGAGCAGGCCGGCCGGCTTGTTGACCACTAGCAGCGCCGCGTCGCAGTAGAGGATCTCGGCTGCGCCGGGGCGTAGGTCGGAAGCGATGGCGGCGGTAACAGCGGTGGTCGAGGTCGAGTGCATGCGCGAGTAGGGAGGGTAGGGCAAGGCAATGATTGAAGGGGATGAAGTGGTTGAACGGGGATGAAGGCGGGCAGTGAGGGGGCCATTGTCGCGCCAATTGGCCGCCGACGGCGCGAGCCGACAAATCAATTACACTGCACGGGCACGTGACTGCGACTGCGATTGCGACTGCAGCGCCCCGCCAGGAGTGCGCCGGAAGCGCTTCCACCAGGTAATCATCACTTTCAGGAGAACCGCTTGAGCACTGCCATTCCAGAGTTGACGACCATGGCCATCGTGCTGAACGAGGGGCTTGCCGAAATCACCCTGAATCGCCCGGAGCGGTCGAACGCCATCAATCAGGCCATGTGGCAGGAACTGCGCATGGCCTTCGCCTGGGCCGACGAGAGCGATGAGGTACGGGTGGTGATGCTCAGCGGCGCCGGGCGGAATTTCTGCGCCGGTATCGATCTGGCGATGCTGGCTGGCGTCAGCGAGCGCGTCGCGCATCGCGACCCGGCGCGCGGACGCGAGCTGCTGCGCCGCGTGATCCTCGATTTGCAGGATTGCCTGTCGAGCGTCGAGCGTTGTCGCAAGCCGGTGCTGGCCGCGATCCACGGCGCCTGTATCGGCGGGGCGATCGACCTGGTGAGCTGTTGCGACATGCGCTATGCGGCCGCTGACGTACAGTTTGCGGTGCGTGAAATCGACGTCGGAATGACGGCAGACGTCGGCACCTTGCAACGACTGCCGCACCTGATTCCGGACGGCATGGCGCGCGAGATGGCCTATACCGGGCGCAAGGTCGATGGCTTCGAGGCCAAGCTGATCGGCCTCATCAATCAGCTTTTCGAGACTCCGGAGACGCTGCTCGACGGTGTTCGCCAGATCGCCCGGACGATCGCCGCGAAGTCGCCGCTGGCCATCCGTGGCAGCAAGGAAATGCTCAACTACGGACGCGATCATTCAGTCGCCGACGGCTTGAACTACGTGGCCACGTGGAATGCGGCGATGCTCATCTCGAGCGATCTCCAGGAAGCGATGAGCGCCATGCGCGAGAAGCGTCCGCCGTGCTTCGGCGACTGAGGCGCGCTCCCGCTCGGCGCTAATGGAGACTTTTGTCAGTCATGTCGGGCTGGCCGCACCGCTGTTCGTTCTGGTGCTCGCCGGCTACCTGCTGATGCGCGGCTGTGGCTGGCCGCCGGCGATGTCCGAGAATCTCTCGCGCTTCGTCTTCTCGGTGGCCTTGCCGGCGATGCTCTTCCGGATGATGAGCGACTTCTCGAAGTTGCCGCCGGTCGACGCACGTTTGCTGATCGCTTTCTTTGGCGGTTGCCTGATCGTGTTCGTGATCGGCCGCCTGGTCGCCTGGCGCTTGTTTGCACTGGACGGCGTCGGGCAGTCCGTATTTGCCCTCGGTGGCGTGTTCTCGAACAATGTGCTGCTCGGTCTGCCTCTGGCCAAGGTCGCTCTCGGCGAGGCGGCCGTGCCGTCGGTGGCCCTGGTGCTGGTGTTCAACGCGCTGATCCTGTGGACCCTGCTCAGCGTGTCGATCGAATGGGCGCAGCACGGCAGTTTTTCGCTGCACGGCTTCGCCAAGACGGCGCGCGGTGTGCTGACCAATCCGATCGTTGCCGGCATTCTTTCGGGAGCATTGTTCGGCCTCACCGGCTGGCCGCTGCCGACCCTGCTGGCGCAGCCGCTTGGGATGCTGGCGCAGGCAGCGGCGCCGCTGGCGCTGATTGCCCTGGGCATGGGGCTGGCAGAATACGGCGTGCGCGCCGGCTGGCAGATCAGCGTTGCCATCTGCTGCCTGAAGTTGATCGTGCAACCCCTGGTGGTCTGGGCGCTGGCCCTGCTGATTGGTCTGCCGGCGATGGAAACGCAGGTCGTGGTGCTCCTCGCCTCGCTGGCCGTCGGCGCCAACGTCTATTTGATGTCGCGTCAGTTCAAGACGCTCGAAGGGCCGGTGGCCAGCAGCCTGGTCCTGTCGACGGCACTGGCGGCGCTGAGCACGCCGCTGCTCATGACCCTGACCGGAAGCTGAGAGCCACAGGGCAGATATTCCGCAGGGTTCGTGTTGGGCGTGAGTGCCTTGGTGCTGGCGAGCTAACTGGCCGCTATTAACTGTGGCGCAAGTACGCACAAATTTGGCGGCATCCATTGGCGGCGGAATTCGGCGGTACAGGGGGTAAGCCTTGGCAGAGCGACAACAATCCGCGTCTGCTGCTTGCTGCGAAGCGGGCACTCGGAATGAGGTGGCCTTCGTCTGCTCCTCGGCCGAAGCCGCCGTTGCGGCTTCGCTCGATGTCGGCGGCAATGGTTCGATTACCTGCCACTCACTCGTGACTGGCGTCGAACGTCAGCTACCAGTTCCGCCGAATTCGAAATTCCGACTGGTTGCTGATATCCAGAAATCGGCGAAGCAGTAGTTCGTGTTCCTCAGGGGCAACTTCATACGGTTGCAGCAAAGACGCCGCCGAAGGGGGCAGTCGACACTGCTCGCGGCACAGAAGGTGCGCCAGACTATTGCGCCACAACCCGGGTGGACTTTTTCCCGTTGACCGGCCCCTTCAGCATCACGTCGACAACTTCTAGCCGCTACGTTTGGTATGTCAAAAATGCCGACATAGAATTACCATCCTGCATAATGTCAGCCACTTTTGTTTCCAGCGGCAACCGCCGGCAATCAAGCGGCTTGGAGATATGACCTGCAGCATGAGATCGCACTTCAGGGGGTAGGCGTGGACAAACAGGAAACCGACGAACGGCCACTTGCCCGCAGTTCGTACCGAGGTGGCGCGCTCGGTGCGGCGCATAGAGGCTACGCGTACCAGGACCTCGTCGCAGCGTACCTACTGGTACGTGCGTTGGTCGAGCGGTTTGAGTCGGTGGTGGTTGACCGCAAGGCCGTCGATGACGATCGCTTCGACGACATCGAAGTTACCGCCTCCGGAGCTCGTATCCGGCGGCAATTGAAGTCGAGTGCGGACCCCTCAGCTGTGCTGAGCCTGTCGGACTTCAACTCGGCTGGGTCATCGTTGCGGTTCGACCGACTTGTGAACACCATGACCGCCGAGGGAACTCGGGCCGCGGACGAGTATCGGTTGTCCGTGACTTGGCAACCACCGGCGGCGACTGACGTCCTTGCAGGACTGTTGCTTGCGAGCAGCGACTCGGGCACGTTCTCCGGGTTTGCCACCAAGACCTTCCGGCTAGATACAAACACCCTGTGGCCCGAAGGTGGACAGCCTGCATTGGCGCCACTGCGGGTTGCGCCCGCAGGCGCCAAGGTACTGAGCAGAGAAGAGGTGATGCGTTTCTGCGAACGCTTCGTTATCGAGGTGTCTCTGCCACCGGCGTCGCTCGACCTTGCCGCTCCTGGAGCTCTCGAGCGCCTGCTATTGGGACTGATGTCGGACCAGGTGGGCATCGGCCGATACCCAAACCACGATCGAGATGTCGTAGACGCTGCGGCACTGGCCATCTACGTGGCTTCCACCGCGCGAACTGCGGGAGACACGTTGCGCCCTCCGGACGTTGCGCGGCGCCTGCAACTACGCACGGACTTCGGCCGGATCGCTCAGGCCTTTCCCATAGATAAGGCAGTACTGCAGGAGCGCTTACCCCAACGTCGACGACTGTGCGAGGCAATCAGACAAGGCGGGGTGCACCTCGCCCTCGCCGGCCCAGGCTCTGGGAAGTCATGGATCTTGACGCAGGTGGCGGAGGATCTTCGGAAGGAGGGTCTCGTCGTCGCACGTCACTTCTGCTTCCTCGAGCTAGGCGACGAACTCGTGGAGCAACGAGTCACGACGAATGTGTTCTTCGGCAACCTGCTTGGCGAACTCGACGACGCCTTCAAGTCATACGGTCTGACGCCACCGCAGCGGTTCGCAGCGGGATTGGATGCGCTCGACGACTACCTGAAGGCGGCAGCAGACGCCGGACATCGTGTTGTCATCATCGTCGACGGTCTCGACCACATCGCGCGCGTGCGCGGCGCGTCTCCGGGCCTGAGTGACAACGAAACAGACATCGTCGAGCGTTTGGCGACGCTCGACCTGCCCGACAACGTTGCGCTCGTCGTCGGCTCTCAGCCTGGGGGGCACCTGCAGCCATTACGCGAAGAGTTCGCCGATCGCCTTGTCGAGCATGGAATCGACCCTTGGCCGAAAACCGACATCCTCGAGCTCGCGCGTAACCACGGGGTTTACGCCGCCCTGGAAGCAGCTCATGTGCTCGACGAAGATCAGCGAGAAGCAATTGTCGACCGCTTCTTCCAACGATCGGAAGGTAATCCGCTATATGGGCGGTATTTGAGTCGAGGACTGGTCGAAGGGCTAGGCTCGGGCATTATCTCGGATACTCTGGACTGGCTGACGGCTACGCCGACCATTCAGGGCGATATCGCCCTGTACTACCGTCACCTGTACGAGTCGATCAGCAACGATGCGAAGGCCATCGCCGACATCGTGGGTGTCCTTGAGTTCTCCGTCAATGAGGCGGAACTGCGAGAGATCGCCGGGTCCGCACTTTCCGACTGGGTTCCCGAGGCCCTACAGGCGATGTCGCCGGTGCTCTCTGTCGCGACGGGGCAAGGCGGTCTGCGGATATTTCACGAGAGCTTCCGCCGCTTCATGCTGGAAGAGTTGGCGCGCCGGGGACGGCGACTCTCCAACGTCTTGTCGCCCGTCGTCGCGTGGTTGGAGGCGCGAGACTTCTTTGCGGACGCGAAGAGCTACCGCTTCACCTTGCCCGTGATGAGGCGAGCCGAACGCGAGGCGGAGATCCTGGAGCGGGTCTCGACGACGTTCGTTCAGCGCAGCCTGCAATATGGCCACCCATTCGATGCCATTGAGCGCAACCTCGAACTGGCCGCAGACGTCGCTGCTCGGACTCTGAACTGGCCTGCGCTTGTTCGCTGTGCGGAGCTACTACGCGCGCTCGATGCGTGCTTCTCCCCCTATGTCAATGACTGGGAGGAGTACTGGGAGACCTACGAGTCGCTTTTTGGTGCCGAGGCGCTGGCTAGCAAGCTTCTGTTCGACGGACGACCGACACTCTCTCGCGAGGAGGGCCTGCTGGTCTGCGAGCAGGTGGACATTGCCGGCGCTACCGCGCCATGGCGTGAGTACTTGGCCTTGCCTGCCACCAGCAATGACACGCAACCCGGCCGCGGAGAGTTCGACCCCTTGGGCGGCATGCAGGAAGAGGAAGGAGAGGTGCTCGCCATCATCCGCGGCCGGCTGCGGTTGGGACATACCCGTCGCATCATCCGTAGGATTCACGAGAACCTGCTGGGTTCCGGCGCCGACATCTCCTCACTGTTCCTGCGCAAGCTCGCAAAGTTGCTGGCAGTGGAGATCTCACCGCAGCTGGTAGAACAGCTAATCAAGCGCGTGGACTTCACCCCGCCCAAACGCTACATCCTGGAAGGACGGTTTGCCTGCGCCCTCCTCCTTGGGCTAGCTGATGTGGCAGTTGAGGCTCGTGACGTTACCTTAGCCGCCGCCCACGCAACCGCTGCCCTGACTCATGCGACATCGCCCGAGGAGGCCATGTGGTGCGTCGAGCGGGGCGCGCCCGCCAATCAGGCACTGTGCCATACGCGAACGCTCGCATCAATCAACCTCGCCATCGAAGACACCCATGGCGTGGTCAGCGCGCCTGCCGTCAGCCAGTGGGTTGCATCCGCTCGCCTCCTCGCCAGAGACGCAAGCGCCGCGAGCACTCTGGCCGACGAGCGAAAGCGCCTCAAAGGGGTCGGTTGGTACAAGTGCTGGCTACGCTTCGCGCTCGCGGGTGCGCTAGCTGAGTCTGCTGCAGCCCAAGGCGTCACCTATGACATCACGGCGGTGTTTGACGAGCTCGTAATCGATACCCATCCCTTCACGGGCTCCCCAAGAGCATGCGATCTCTATGCGATACAGGGCCTGATCACCGAGAGTCTTCGAAGGGCATTGCGGCTGCTGCGAACGTCGGACGAGTGGCAACGCGCCATCGGCGCAGTCTCGGAGGCACGCTCCGGCACGGCAACTCAGCTCGACCGTGAGGACAGCGGGCCCATATCGGCTAGCTCATACTTCTCGGTTCTGCTGGAACATGCGTCAACGCCGATCGCCTCCTCCTTGGTTGCCCAAACATTGGAGCAGGAGCTCGCCAACGAAGAGAAGGGTGGCACGTACTACAGCAACCACGCTGCCTACCGGATGCGACTCGCGAGGCTTCACGCACAGACCTCCAACCGCCCGAGGGCTATCGAGCACTGGCGCGAAGCCAGTGTCTTCCTCCTGAGCTACGGCTTTCACAAGGACATCGCGCTCTTCGACGTGATCGACAGCGTGCCCGCACTGCTGCCTGTGTCGGAACAAGTGGCGCTTGGTGCGCTCGATCGCCTGCAGCCGCTCCTCAGCGCGGTCCTGCGGCATACCGATGGGAGGGAAACCAAGCACGCGCCGAACGCTTGGTTCCGAGCCTTGCTGAAGGTCAACCCAGTACGAGCGATCGAGCTGCTATGCCGCGAGTACGGTAGAGAGCTAGGTGAGACATCGTGGATAGCGGAAGCCGCGCACGAAGACGCCCTGGAAGAATTGCAGAACAGCGCCGATCCCATGCTTCTGGATGCGCTATGGGAGACTTTAGTTCTCGAGATCGAGTACGAAAACGCGGGGACGGAAGTCGCCAACAACCGCCTCCATCCCCTCGAGCGCTTAGCGGCGACCAACCCCGAATACGTCAAGGAACGCTTCGTTCGGCTTTGCGCCGAAGTCTTTGATGACGCGCGCCACTATCGAGACGACGCTGTCGCGCGGCTTCACGTATTCGCACAGCGGCATGGGTTGTTACCTATGCCATGGACCGCACGTGTTCGTGACAAGCGAGATGAGCGGCTCGGTGCGGGGCAGGTAAGGGGTGAGGCTGTGTCGCCAGTCTGGCTCGTTCAGCCGCCGACGTTCCCGCCGTCCCCTCGCTTTGTTGACGTGCTGACGACCTTGCGTAGGCTGTCGCAGCAACAACTTTCCGAGGAGTCTCTGGGAGAGCTTGTCGCCCTTCCGCTGAGCTACCTCATCAGCGAAATGGTTGATCGAGGTGAAGAGCTTGAAGCGGAGCGTCTGATCCGCTTCCTTGCCCACGAGACACCATCGTGGTCTCTCGGCCGCGAGCACCCCGTCACCCTGCTTGGCCAGTGCCTCGATAACGCAGGTCACGCACGACTTGCGGCCGTGGCCCTTACGTTGACCTTCACCGCGTCGAGGGGCGGCGGAGGTTGGCTGAACTTCGGTGGCAGGACGCAAGCGCCAGCCCTTCAACGGGCGATGCAACTTGACAGAGACCTGGCGCTTCAAACACTCGCCGATGAGACGGCTCGAAGAGTGCGATCAGGCGGGTTCAACGGCGTTGCCAAGCACTTGATCGAGCAGATCTCGGACTGGGGGGACCACGACTCGGCTGCTCACGCTTGGGAGGAAGCGTTCAACGTCATGGTAAGTCGACTTCCCCTGCTTGGTCCGAAGAGCTACTTCGAGCCCTTGGATCCATCTGATGCGATCGTCTGGTCTGTTGACGAAGCTTTGGCGACGTTGCTGCTGGCGCGTATTGGCAACGCATCTCTTCCGAGGAAGATTGCAGCCCTCTCTGGATTCGGGCGCCTGCTCACGGCCAAGTCAGACGTGTTTTCCGCCCCTCTCAAGTGGCTGCTCACCAGGGATGCGACTGTCTCCACCGTGCAGACGGTCCTGCAGATCCTGCTCGAGACTCCGGCAGACATTTCCGGCGTCCTCGCGTCGCTGGACGACCTCTTGCAGGGGTATGCGCGGAGCAACGCTTGGACTTTGTCTTGGCTTGCTGAGAAGCTTCTCGAACGTGGTGGACAGCCGTTCGAGGTGACACGGTCACGCGAGCGGCTGGCAGCGAGTCCGCCGTCAGCAGCAAGCCTATCGCTCACTGAGTATTCGGATGTCGGCGATGTTCTCAAGGATCTTGAGAATCTGTGGCCCAACTTGCGTGCAATCGTCGCGCATCGCATGGATGCTTTCGCCAAAGGCAATGACCACTTCACGCACTACCTCAAAGAAAGAAACCAGATCAAGTTTGGCAGGTCGCGCGAGTACGTTCCAGGTACGATAGTCACTTGGCCCACAGAGCTCTTCCTTGCCGTCCTCGACGAGGCGCTCATGGGACTACACGAGCATCTTTGGAGCCAGGGACTCTGGAAACCTGATCTGGAGGATGAGCTCGCCAGCCACATCCTTCCGTACACCGCTGTTCATCTGGCAGTCGCTGCGACTCGCGTGCCACGGCCAGACTGGGGTAACGCGCGCGAAGCGAAGGATCAACTAGGTGACATCGTGCGGGTTCCGGATGCGGACTCAAGCTACGGCGGTTGGATACGGCTGGGCATCTTCGAGCAGAGCTTGTTCCGATCGGACGACCGCAGCTATGGACGCCCAGACAAATCGGTCCTCAGATCAGCAGCGATTGTCGGCACGGAGCTCGATGGGACCGTCCCGTCGCAAGCGGTCCCAGTTCCGCCTGGCGATATCGGCTCCTGGTGGTTCGAGGTCTCTGCTCACGAGGCGCGCATGGACGCGCAACGCCCCCAGCTAATACGCCTCGGCGATGTCAACGACTGGCTGGGGAAGAACCTTGTGTTGCTACCGCCGCTCGCGCTGCAATACCGGGCACGGCTGCAGCCCTCGGAGTACGGTGCACGCCTTCAGTGGCTAGATGCCGATGGCAGGGCTGCTGTTGTTCTCAGAACCTGGAGGGTGCGCGACCAGGGTTCTGGCCCTGAAGGGCACTGCAATCTCGGATGCGATCTTCTGATGCGCCCGGATCTCCTCGACGTACTGGAACAGGCCTACGGCGCCAGGCCACTTAAGGAGCTTCACCAGGTGCGTGTAATTAACCGCTGAGCCTAACACTCGTGCTCCCCACGTTGTTGGCTCGGTCAAAGAGAGGACGCGTAATGGTCTACCGAGCGACCGATATGAAGGGTAGGCACAGTGGCCGTGCCCAGACAGAAGTTCGAATTCGGTGGAACTGGTAGCTGACGTTCGATGCCAGCCAGCCATGGGTGAGCGGCAGGTAACCGAACCATTGCCGCCGACATCGAGCGAAGCCGCAACGGCGGCTTGGCCGATGAGGCGACACTGGAGCCGACTGAGCGTCGATCTCGTTTACGTCGTACAGCGGACGCTCAGGCCACAATTGACGTTGCGGCACTGCAACCGGCTATTGCCGACGGCCTTTGTTCAGAAGGTGCTTGCCGCTACCCAAGCTCAGCTGCACTGGCCTCGGCGTTTCCTTACTCGCGGCGGCCGCCGGCGATGGCGCGCAGGAATTCGTTGCGCGCCTGTTCGGAGTGTTCGAACTCGCCGCTAAAGGCCTGGGTGATCACTCGTTCGTCGCCGCGCCGATCTTCGCCGAGCAGCAGGCACAGCTGTTCGGCCTCGACGACGCAGGCTGCGCCGCGTGCCTTGCCGTGCCGCATCAGGGCTTCGGCGATGTCGCGGGTCATCCATTCCTGATAGGTGAAGCGGTGGCCGATGGCGTCGACCAGGCGGGCAATGCGGCCAAAGCCGTGCAGCCGGCCGCCGGGTAGGTAGGCGACGTGGGCGAGGCCACGGAAAGGGACCAGGTGGTGCGGACAGACGCCATGCACGGCGATCCCGCGCAGCACGACCATGTCGCCGCGCGGATCGGCAAAGCCTTCGCCGAGCGCTGCGGCGGGGTTGAGGTCGTAGCCGCCGAGCAGGCGGCGCTGCCAGAGTTCGCGCACGCGCTGCGGGGTTTTGCCCATGTGCGGGCCAGCGGCGGCCAGGCCGCAGGCGCTGAGCAGATCGGTGATGGCGCGCTCGAAAGCGGCGGCGTCGAAAGTGCCCTGGCGCGCGATGCCGATGTCTGTGGCGGCGGGGAGTGCTTGATCGTGGCTGCTGCAGTCGGGCATGGCGAGGCTCCGCTTGGCGTCTCCGGGAGTGGGCATGATACACGCCTGCGTGCTTGGCTTCGTCCTGGCGCCTGAGGCTGGCGCCCGTTGCCCTGCGCTGGGTGCTCGCGGATTGCGATTTCCTTGCATCCGGCAAGCCATCGAGGCCCTGGATGAGTGATAATGGCGAGCTCGTGGAAGTTGCCGTGATCACCTGTCGGGCAGGCCGAAGGCGCTTGGCCGAGTTGGGAAGGACATGCATGAAGTGCGTTGATGATTACCGTCTGAAGTTTGGCAGCAAGGAACTGGTGCCGATCATGATCGGCGGCATGGGGGTCGATATTTCGACGGCCGAACTGGCGCTTGAAGCCGCGCGACTGGGTGGGGTCGGGCATATTTCCGATGCGATGGTGAATACCGTTGCCGATCGGCGCTTCAACGCCAAGTTCGTCAAGGACAAACTCAAGCAGTACAAATTC
>QPGA01000036.1:0-26943 GCA_003332265.1 Candidatus Accumulibacter meliphilus | reverse complement strand
ACTGGGTGGGGTCGGGCATATTTCCGATGCGATGGTGAATACCGTTGCCGATCGGCGCTTCAACGCCAAGTTCGTCAAGGACAAACTCAAGCAGTACAAATTCAACGTCGCCAATTCCGACAAGTCGGTCGTCCGCTTCGATCTCGAGCAGCTCGCCGAGGCGACCCGCATGCACGTTGGCAGGACCATGGAGGCGAAGCAAGGCGACGGCCTGATCTTCGTCAACTGCATGGAAAAGCTGACCATGAACTCGCCGCGGGAAACGCTGCGCGTACGCATGCAGGGCGCTCTGGATGCAGGCGCCGACGGCATCACGCTGGCCGCCGGGCTGCATCTCGGCTCATTCGCGCTGATCGAGGACCATCCGCGTTTCCGCGATGCCAAGCTGGGCATCATCGTCTCCTCCTTGCGCGCGCTGCAGCTTTTTCTGCGCAAGACGGCACGCTGCAAGCGCCTGCCCGACTATGTGGTGGTCGAAGGGCCGCTGGCGGGGGGTCACCTGGGATTCGGCATGGATTGGGCAGACTATGATCTGGCAACCATCTTCGCCGAGATTCATCGCTATCTGCAGGCCGAGCAGCTGGATATTCCGTTGATTCCGGCCGGCGGTATCTTCACCGGCAGCGATGCGGTCTCCTTTCTCGAGCAGGGAGCGGCCGCTGTGCAGGTGGCGACGCGCTTTACCGTGTCCCGGGAATGCGGCCTTCCGGAGGACGTCAAGCAACGTTATTTTGAAGTCAACGAAGATGGGATCGAAGTCAACCAGATTTCACCGACCGGCTATCCGATGCGCATGCTGAGCAACAGCCCGGCGATCGGCGACGGTATTCGACCCAACTGCGAAGCTTACGGCTACCTGCTCGACAGCACCGGCAATTGCTCGTACATCAACGCTTACAATCGCGAAGTGGAAGCGAATCCCGGGGTCAAGCGGATATCGGTCCGGGACAAGACCTGTCTCTGTACGCAAATGCGCAACTTCGATTGCTGGACCTGCGGCCATTACACCTATCGCCTCAAGGATACCTCCCGTCGCTTGCCTGACGGCAGCTACCAACTGCTCAGCGCCGAGCACATCTTCCGTGACTATCAGTTCAGCACCGACGGCAAGATCCTGGCTCCCGAGTAGGGCGCTGGCCATTAACCCCCGCGTTTCCGCGCGCTCGCACGAAAGGGCATTAGTCGATGCTCAGCTATCGTCACGCCTTTCATGCCGGCAACCACGCCGACGTTCTCAAGCATCTGATACTGGTGCAGCTGGCGCGCTACCTTGGCCGCAAGGACAAGCCCTTCTGGTACGTGGATAGCCACGCCGGGGCGGGTTCCTATGCCCTGGATTCAGCGCAGGCGTCCAAGCTTCACGAGTACCGTGAAGGGATCGCTCGGCTATGGGGGCGCCAGGATTTGCCGCCGGCTCTCGCCGAGTATCTGGATCTGCTGCGTGCGATCAACCCCGGCGGCGCTCTGAAAGTCTACCCGGGTTCGCCTGAGCTGGCGTTGGCAACGCTGCGTGCGCAGGACCGCTTGCGGCTTTTCGAGCTGCACAGTCGTGATGTTCTGCACCTGCGCAAGCGCTTCGAGGCCGAGGGAACGCGGGTGATCGTCGAGCACAGCGACGGCTTCGCCGGCCTGAAAGCCGTGTTGCCGCCACCACCGCGGCGCGCGCTAGTGCTGATCGACCCGGCGTACGAAGAAAAGCACGATTACGAGCGCGTCGTGCAGGCGCTCAAGGATTCGTTGCAGCGTTTCCCGGGAGGCACCTACCAGCTGTGGTACCCGCAGCTGACCCGGCTTGAGGCGCACGATCTGCCGGGACGTCTGAAACGTCTGCCGGCGAGCAACTGGCTGCACGTCACGCTGCGCGTCAGGACACCGGCGGCGGACGGTTTCGGGATGCATGGCAGCGGCGTCTTCGTGATCAATCCGCCGTGGACTTTGCAGGCCAGTCTGGAGGAGGCGATGCCGTGGCTGGTCAGGGTGCTCGGGCTGGATGCGGGGGCGGGCTTTACGCTCGAGAGTCAGGCATCGTGAATGTGAATGCCCGGCGAAATAGGGCAGTGCATGAATAGGGCACTGCATGATCCCGGGTTACTGCCAGGGCCGGGCGATCAGCCTTTTCTGGCCGCCTCGGCCAGATACTTGCGGCTCGATCCGTAGCTGGTTTCGACCGGATATTTCGCTGCGTTTTTGACCAGTTTGGCGTGCGCGGCGGCTTCCAGGTCAATGCCGGCGTGTTCGGCGATCAGCAGCAGATAAATCAGCACGTCGGCGCATTCGTCACGCAGCGCTTCCTGCGCTTCAGCGCTGGCGGCCAGGGCCGCCATGTCGGCGTCGCTCTTCCATTGCGTCAGCTCGAGCAGTTCGCTGGCTTCAAGATTCAGCGAAACGATCAGGTTGCGCAGGCTGTGGAACTGCGCCCAGTTCCTTTGGTCGCGAAACGCCAGGACTTTGGCCGTCAGCGCCGACAGGTCCATGTGCTTTTTCAGGCGAAGAAGCGGCGTTGTGCTTCACCCGGCAGCGTCATGCCGGTGGCCTGGGCACGTGCGAGAAGCTCCCAGTAGTAGCGGTAGGAAGCGCGGTCGTGCAGCAGGCCCTGGTGCTGGATCGGTCCCCAATCTCCATTTTGTGCGGCGATCAGGATTTCGGCTGCGCTTTCAACCTCCGAAAAGTCGGGGCGCATCATCTCGACGATCGGTCGGATCTGGTTGGGATGAATGCTCCACATGCGCAGATAGCCGAATTCGTTGCGCGCGCGGCGAGCATCGTTACGGATGAAGTCGAGATCGCGCAGTTCGGTGGTCACGTTGTGCGAGGGGACGGCGCCGTTGGCCAGCGCAGCGGCCGAGATTTCACACTTGGCGCGGACGATCAGCGGGTGCTCGAACTGCCCGGGGCTGCGCATGGCCGACGCCGGGATGGCGCCGTGGTGGCCGCTGACAAAATCCATCAGCCCGAAATCGAGTGATTCGACTTCCGGAAGTGCGGCGATTTCCCAGACATCACGCAGGGCGCCATAGGTTTCGATCAGTACATGTGCCGGGATCTGGCGCTCGATGCCGGCGGCTGCCGCCGCGCGCCGCAAAGCGTCGAGTTGTATGCGCACGTCCTCGCCGCAACTGACTTTGGGCAGCGTCACGAAGGCCAGGCGCTGGCCGGCGTGGGCGACGATGATCTCGATGTCTTGCTGCCAGCCGTGGTGGGCGATGTCGTGGATGCGCACACCCACCCGTCCATGCCGATTGGCAGCGCTCATGATCAATTCGGCGACCATCGTCGCATGCTCGCGATCGGCGCCTGCTGGTGCGCCGTCCTCACAGTCGCAGGTGATGTCGAAAATCGGGCCCAGCTCATTCTGCAACAGCAAGGCCTTGTTGATCAGCTTTTCGGAACCCGCGTAGTGGTCGACGGCGGGGATCATCGGAAAGGGCTTTTCGCCTGCAAAGAGGACTTGGCTGGGATGGCGCATGGGCTTGTCGATAGCGTCTGGTTCGTCGGAGAGCTACATTCTACCGCGCTGCGTAGCAAGGTGGCCGGCAAGCTGACCGGCGAAAAAAAACCGCGGCCAGGCCGCGGTTCCTCGTCAACAGTATAGCCTGCTCAGAGCATGTCTTTTACGGCCTCGGCTTCGTCGGTCAGTTCCTTGAGCGTCTTGTTGATCTTCTCGCGCGAGTAGCCGTCGATCTCGAGGCCCTGGATGATCTTGAAGGAGCCGCCCTTGCACTCGCACGGGAAACCAAAAACGATACCCGCCGGGATGTCGTACGAGCCGTCGGACGGGACGCCCATGGTCACCCATTCGTCGGAACCGAGTACCCAGTCGCGCATGTGGTCGATCGCTGCGTTGGCCGCCGAAGCTGCCGAGGACAGGCCGCGGGCGTCGATGATCGCGGCGCCGCGCTTGCCGACCGTGGGCAGGAAGACGTCGTTGTTCCAGACCGGATCGTTGATCAGGTCCTTGACGTTGTCGCCATTGGACGTGCAGTTGCGGTAATCGGCGTACATCGTCGGCGAATGGTTGCCCCAGACGGTGAGCTGCTTGAAGCTGACCACTGGCCGGTCGGTTTTTGCGGCGAGTTGCGAGAGGGCGCGGTTGTGATCGAGGCGCAGCATGCCATGGTAGTTGGCAGGGTTGGTGCGACCGACTTTCTTCGCTGCGGAGCCGGCGATCAGGGCGTTGGTATTGCAGGGGTTGCCGACGACCAGAACGCGGACGTCTTCCTTGGCGTTTTCGGCAATTGCCTTGCCCTGAACGGTGAAGATGGCGCCATTGGCGGTCAACAGGTCGGCACGTTCCATTCCCGGGCCGCGCGGACGGGCGCCAACCAGCAGGCAGACGTCGGCATCCTTGAAGGCGACGTTGGGATCGTCGCTGGCGAACATTCCGGCGAGCATTGGGAAGGCACAGTCTTCGAGTTCCATGATCACCCCCTGGCAGGCTTTCTGGGCTTGCGGCAGGTCGAGTAGTTGAAGAATGACTGGCTGATCCTTGCCGAGCATTTCGCCGGAAGCGATCCGGAAAAGCAGGCTGTAACCGATTTGGCCGGCTGCGCCGGTGACCGCGACGCGCATGGGGGCTTTGGACATGATACGGCTCCTGTCGTTAATGGTGAGCGAGAAGAATTGAACGAGAGTAAACAGGCAAGCAAGCAAAACGAGGGATCAAAAAGCGATCGACGATGCCCGCATGCCCGTTCGCTGCGCGGGGCGCCGAATCGGAGTAATCATAAGACCCGGAGGTGTGCACTGTCAAATCAATGGGATCTATCTTATGTCTTATATATGATATCAGTAACAAGAACGGGATGGACGGACGAGCAAAATTGTGCTGAAATAGCTTTCCATGAACCGCGCCTCGTCAATGCACGCTCCGACCTTCAGCCCGCTCTACCGGCAGATCAAGCAGTTGATCATGGGCAATCTGGAGTCCGGGGAATGGGGCCCGGGCGACGCGATTCCCAGTGAGTCGGAGCTCGCCGGCCGCTTTGGCGTCAGTCAGGGAACGGTTCGCAAGGCAATCGACGAAATGGCTGCCGAGAACCTCCTGGTCCGTCAGCAAGGCAAGGGCACTTTCGTTGCGACGCACAAGGATCCCGGCTCCGCCTTCCGTTTTCTGCGCGTGGTTGCCAATGACGGCTTGCCGCGGGTCTCGCAGAGCATTCCGCTAGAATGCTGGCGCGCCAAGGCCGGCCCTGACGTGGCGCGCACGCTGGCCCTCGAGCCGGGAGCGCCGATCACCATTCTGCGCCGTCTCCTGAAACTGGGCGATGAGCCGGTGGTTTTCGACGAAATCTATCTTTCGAGTGAGTTGTTCCCCGACCTGACGCTGGAAGTCGTGCGCGCGGGCGAGTCGCTCTACGGCCTGTTCGAAAGTCGCTATGGTGTTTGCATGGTTCGTGCCGACGAGCGCCTGCGCGCCGTAGCGGCTGACCGCGTCAGCGCCGAACTCCTGAAAGTTGCCGAGGGGAGCCCGCTGCTGCTGGTCGAGCGCGTGACTTTCTCCTATGCTCAGAAGCCGGTCGAGTGGCGGCGAGGCTTCTACTCGACACGCAATCATCATTATCGCAATGAGCTGGGGTGAAGGCCCGTAAACGCCGTTGCGACGAAGTAAGGGGCGCCTGAATGGTTTATAATCGGGCGTGGTTTTCAAGGGGAACGCATGCGGCACGCATGCCGCTGTACTACACATGAGGGATGACGTCCATGGCAGAGATGGCAATTAAGAAAAAGCGTCCAAAGAATCTGGACTTGCCGACGATCAGGCTACCGCTTCCGGGTATTCTGTCGATCATTCACCGAATTAGCGGGGCTGCGCTCTTTCTGCTGCTGCCGTTCCTGTTATGGCTGTTCGAGAGCAGTCTGACCTCGGCGGAGACCTTTGCCAGCTTCAAGGCGGTGGTTGACCACGGCTTGGTGAAGATCATCCTGCTCGGGTTGATCTGGTTCTACATGCACCACTTCTGCGCCGGCATTCGCTATCTGCTGCTTGACGTGGACATCGGTGTCGACCTCAAGGAAGCGATTCTTTCGAGCAAGATTGTCTTCGGCGTCAGCATCGCCCTGACGCTGATCGTGGGAGTGCAAGTGCTATGGTAAATCGTATTCTTGTCGGGGCTCATTACGGCCTCAAGGACTGGGTTATTCAGCGGGCGACAGCCATTGTCATGGCGGTTTACACGGTGATCTTCCTGGTGGTCATCGGTTCCGTCGGGCCCGACTCGCTGGAAAGCTGGCGCGGCGTCTTCGCCGGCGGCTTCATGCGCTTCGCAACCTTCCTTTTCTTCGTCAGCGTTTTCTACCACGCCTGGATCGGCATCCGGGATATCTGGATGGATTACATCAAGCCGGATGGTATACGCCTGCTGCTGATGGTTGCGACGGCGACGGTGCTGGTCGGTTACGCCGGCTGGGCGATTCGGATTCTGTGGAGAACGTAAGTGAGCAATTCAAGCATACCGGTACGTAAGTTCGATGCTGTCATCGTTGGTGCAGGCGGTTCTGGGCTGCGCGCAGCGATTCAGCTATCCGAGGGTGGATTGAAGACGGCCGTGCTGTCAAAAGTCTTCCCGACCCGTTCACACACCGTCGCCGCGCAAGGCGGGGTTTCCGCTTCGCTGGGCAACTCCGAAGAGGATCACTGGCACTGGCACATGTACGATACGGTCAAGGGCTCCGATTGGCTCGGTGACCAGGATGCGATCGAATACATGTGTCGCATGGCGCCCGAGGTGGTCGTCGAGCTCGAGCACTTCGGCATGCCGTTTGACCGCACCGACGAAGGCAAGATCTATCAGCGCCCATTCGGTGGGCATATGTCGAACTTCGGCGAGAAGCCGGTGCGGCGTGCCTGCGCTGCGGCCGACCGCACCGGGCACGCGATGCTGCACGCGCTTTATCAGCGCAACGTGCGCGCCAACACCCAGTTCTTCGTCGAATGGATGGCGCTGGATCTGATTCGTGACGAGTCGGGCCAGGTGCTCGGGGTCATCGCCCTGGAAATGGAAACCGGCGAAGTCGTCGCTTTCCACGCCAAGGCGACGATTTTCGCGACCGGTGGTGCCGGCCGTATCTACTATTCCTCGACCAATGCCTTCATCAATACCGGCGACGGTCTGGGTATGGCGGCGCGGGCCGGCATTGCTCTTGAAGACATGGAGTTCTGGCAGTTCCATCCGACCGGCGTCGCCGGTGCAGGGGTGCTGATCACCGAAGGCGTGCGCGGTGAGGGTGGCATTCTGCGCAACTCGGACAACGAGCGTTTCATGGAGCGCTATGCGCCGAACGCCAAGGATCTGGCGTCGCGCGACGTGGTTTCCCGGGCCATGGTCACCGAAATCAACGAGGGCCGCGGTTGCGGGCCGAACAAGGATTTCGTGCTGCTCGATATTACCCACCTCGACCCGGCAACGATCATGAAGCGTTTGCCCGGCATTCGCGAGATTTCGATCCAGTTCGCCGGTATCGACCCGATCCAGGCGCCGATTCCGGTGGTGCCGACCTGCCACTATCAGATGGGTGGTATTCCGACCAACTACAAAGGACAGGTGGTCGCCGCCGACGGAGTACCGGTCAAAGGCTTCTACGCGGCAGGCGAGGTGGCCTGTGCCTCGGTCCATGGTGCCAATCGATTGGGAACCAATTCGCTGCTCGACCTGCTGGTCTTCGGCAAGTCTTCCGGAGATTCGGTGATCGAGGACCTGGCTACTGGTAAGGTCGCGCATCAGGATTTGCCGGAAAACTTCGCGGAACGCACCCTGGCGCGCCTGCATCGCCTCAATACTCAGACTGGCGGCAGTGACGTCAACGAAACCCGTCTCGAGTTGCAGCGCACGATGCAGAAGCACTGCGGTGTCTTCCGTTTCAAGGACATGCTGGCCGAAGGGGTCGCCAAGATCGTCGAGATCGAGAAAGCGGTCGCCAGGACCGAGATCAAGGACAAGTCGCAGGTCTGGAATACGGCACGCGTCGAAGCGCTGGAGCTCGACAACCTGATTGAAGTCGCCAAGGCGACGCTGGTTTCGGCAGAGGCGCGCAAGGAATCGCGCGGTGCGCATGTGCGGGACGATGCGCCCGACACGGCGGAAAACCCGAACGGGCGCGATGACGCCAACTGGCACAAGCATACGCTCTGGCAACGCGAGGGTAGCAGTCTCAGCTACAAGCCGGTGACCATGACCCCGCTGACTGTCGAAACCATCGCGCTGAAGACGCGCTCCTACTGATCGTATGCCACGGAGTTAATGATTATGGCCACCAGTACCATGGAGTTCAAGATTTACCGCTACGATCCTGACCGGGACGCTGCGCCCTATATGCAGGACATCTCGGTTCAGGTTGATTTCGAGATCGATCGCAAATTGCTTGACATCCTCACCCGCCTGAAAGGGAAGGACGATACCCTGTCCTATCGCCGCTCGTGTCGTGAGGGTATTTGCGGCTCGGACGCGATGAACATCAACGGCAAGAACGGCCTCGCCTGTCTCACCGACATCCGGGATCTCAAGCAGCCGGTCGTGTTGCGGCCGTTGCCCGGCCTGCCGGTAATCCGCGACCTGATCGTCGATATGACGCAGTTTTTCAAGCAGTATCACTCGGTCAAGCCCTATCTGATCAACGACAGCCCGCGCCCGGAGCGCGAGCGGCTGCAGTCGCCCGAGGAGCGCGACGAACTCAACGGGCTTTACGAGTGCATCCTGTGCGCTTGCTGTTCGACCTCTTGTCCTTCCTTCTGGTGGAATCCGGACAAGTTCGTCGGCCCTGCCGGTCTGCTGAACGCTTATCGCTTCATCGCCGACACCCGCGACGAGGCCACCAACGAGCGTCTGGACGACCTTGAGGATCCGTATCGGCTGTTCCGCTGTCACTCGATCATGAACTGTGTCGATGTCTGTCCGAAGAATCTGAATCCGACGCGGGCGATAGGCAAGATCAAGGAAATGATGCTTCGTCGCGCAATTTGATGGACGAACGCGAGAGAATCAACCGTCTGCGCTGGCGTTGTACCCGGCGTGCGATGCTGGAAATGGATTTGCTGCTCGGGGAGTTCCTCGAGCGCATTTTCCCGACCCTTGGTCCCGCGCAGGCGGATGCCTTTATCATTCTGGCGGATATGGAAGACCTGGAACTGTGGCCGCTGATCAACGGTAGCCGCGAATGTACGGACTCTGTACAGGCCGAAGTCGTTGCCTTGCTGCGCGACGTAAGAGTTAAGTAAGGAAGCTGCCCTAATCTGGCGCTTTTATGATCCATGCTGTGCCTTCAATACCTGAACGGGGATAAACCATGACGACCGAACGTAAAGCAATTGTGAACATCGAAGGGCGCGACCCCGTCGAGTTTCCCATCATGACGCCTACCCACGGCAATGATTGCATCGACATCCGCACCTTGGGCGCCAAGACCGGCTTGTTCACCTACGATTCCGGCTACCTGTCGACGGCGAGCTGCCGGTCAAAGATCACCTTCATCGACGGTGACAAGGGCGAGCTGTTGTATCGCGGTTATCCAATCGAGCAACTGGCCCAGAGCTGCAACTTCCTTGAGGTCGCCTATCTGCTGTGGAATGGCGAGTTGCCGACACCTGCCGAGAAAGCCGGTTTCGAGAAGAACATCAAGAACCACACCATGGTGCACGAGCAACTGGTGAAGTTCTACCAGGGCTTCCGTCGTGACGCTCACCCGATGGCCATTCTGGTCGGGGTGGTTGGCGCGCTGTCTGCCTTCTACCATGAGGCCGAGGATTTCTCCGACCTCGAACACCAGAACATCAGTTTCAACCGGATTGTCGCCAAGCTGCCGACCATCGTCGCCATGGCTTACAAGTATCACGTCGGCGAGCCGTTCATGTACCCGCGTAACGATCTCGATTACACGGCGAACTTCATGCACATGATGTTCGGCAATCCCTGCGAGGAGTACCAGCCGAACCCGGTGCTGGTGCGTGCGCTGGATACCATCTTCACCCTGCACGCCGATCACGAACAGAATGCCTCGACCTCGACCGTGCGTCTGTCGGGTTCTTCCGGCGCCAACCCCTATGCCTGTATCTCGGCGGGCATCGCCTGCCTGTGGGGCCCGGCGCACGGTGGTGCCAACGAGGCCTGCCTGCAGATGCTCGAAGAAATTCACGACGTCTCGCGCGTTCCCGAGTACATCGCTCGGGCCAAGGACAAGAACGACTCCTTCAAGTTGATGGGCTTCGGGCACCGCGTCTACAAGAACTTCGATCCACGCGCCACCCTGATGAGGAATGTTTGCAACGAAGTTCTGCAGGAGCTGGGGCTGGAAAATGACCGCCTGTTCAAGCTGGCGATGGAACTCGAAAGGATCGCTCTCGAGGACAACTACTTCATCGAGAAGAAACTTTATCCGAACGTTGATTTCTACTCAGGTATCGTCCAGAAGGCGCTCGGTATCCCGAACTCGATGTTCACCTGTATTTTTGCCCTGGCACGTACGGTGGGCTGGATGACGCAATGGGAAGAGATGATCAACGATCCGGAGTACAAGATCGGTCGTCCCCGTCAGCTCTACGTGGGGGCAGCACGGCGCGACGTTATTCCGGCTGACCAGCGCTAGAGCTGATATCGACTCCGAGGGGCGGCGACGGTAGCCGCCCTTTTTTCATGCTGTGGCTTTCGGCCACAGGTTTTCGCTCTCCACACCAGGACCGTGACGACAGGTAAAGCCATGATGAATCAGCTTTTTGGTAACTCCCTCCTCTTTGGCGGCAACGCGCCCTTCGTCGAGGAGTTGTACGAAAACTACCTCGATAATCCCGGTTCCGTCTCCGAGCAGTGGCGCGAGTATTTCGACAAGCTGGCGCAGCTTCCCGGTCACGTCGCGCGCGATGTGCCGCACTTGCCGGTGATCAACGCTTTTGCCGAGCAGGCGAAGAAAGGCGGCTACCGCGCAGCAGCGGTGGCGCCGGCCGATGACAAGAAGCAGGTCGGCATTCTGCAGATGATCACTGCCTATCGTTTTGCGGGTGATCGTTGGGCCAACCTGGACCCACTCAAGCGCACCCCCCGTCCGGAGCTGCCACAGCTTGACCCGGCCTACTACGGGCTTTCCGACGCCGACCTCAACACCATGTTCGCCGTCGGTTCGTTCAAGGGCGTGCCTGAGCATGCGACCTTCGGGCAGATTCTCGATGCCCTGAAAGCCACCTATTGCGGCTCTATCGGTGTCGAGTACATGTACCTCAGCACGCTCGCCGAAAAGCGCTGGGTGCAGGATCGCCTCGAGCGCATCCACTCCAAACCCAGCTATACCTCCGAGCAGCGCCTGCGCATGCTCGAGCGCCTGACGGCTGCCGAAACGCTCGAACGCTATCTGCACACACGCTACGTCGGTCAGAAGCGTTTCTCGCTCGAAGGCGGCGAGTCGCTGATTGTGTCGCTCGACGAACTGATCCGGGTGGCGGGAAGCGGCGGCGTTGACGAAATCGTCGTCGGCATGGCCCACCGTGGTCGCCTCAACGTTCTCGTGAACACGCTGGGTAAAGCGCCGTCGATGCTCTTCGACGAGTTCGAGGGCAAGAAGGCGCAGGATCTGACCGCTGGCGACGTCAAGTATCACATGGGTTACTCGTCCGATGTCTCGACACCCGGCGGACCCTGCCATCTGACGCTGTCGTTCAATCCCTCGCATCTGGAAATCGTTAACCCGGTGGTCGCTGGCTCGGTGTTTTCACGCCAGCTTCGTCGCGGCGAGGACGGCAAGGACAAGGTGCTGGCGGTGCTCATTCACGGTGACGCTGCCGTGGCTGGCCAGGGCGTGAACCAGGAGATGCTCAACTTCGCGCAAACGCGGGGCTATGGAGTCGGTGGTACGGTGCACATCGTGGTCAATAACCAGATCGGCTTTACCACCTCCGACCCCCGCGACTACCGTTCATCGCTGTACTGCACCGACATCTTCAAGATGGCCGAGGCGCCGATTTTCCACGTCAATGGCGACGACCCCGAAGCAGTGGCGCTGGTCACCGGTATCGCCATGGACTATCGTCGGACCTTCAAGAAAGATGTCGTCGTCGACATCGTCTGCTACCGCAAGCTCGGGCATAACGAGCAAGACGAGCCAATGGTCACGCAACCCTTGATGTACAAGAAGATCAGGCTGCATCCAGGGACACGCAAGCTGTACGCAGACAAGCTGGTTGACGAAGGGGTTCTGGTGGTCGAAGGCCCCGACGAGATCATTGCCGATTACCGCGCACACCTCGACCGCGGCGAACTCTTGTACAACCCGGTGCTCGCCGGCTACAAGCATCCGATGACCATCGACTGGACGCCTTTTCTTTCGCCGCGCTATATCGAAACCTGCGATACCAAGGTGCCAATCACGGAATTGCGGCGCCTGTGCGAACGCTTGTCGACTCTGCCCGAGGGTTTTACCCTGCACAGTCGGGTCAAGAAAATCATCGACGACCGTCGTGCGATGGGCGAGGGGCAGCTGCCGGTAGACTGGGGGATGGCCGAAAACCTCGCCTACGCGTCCTTGCTGGTGTCCAGTTACGGCATTCGTGTCTCGGGTGAAGACGTTTGCCGCAGCACTTTCTTCCATCGCCACGCAGTGCTGCACGACCAGAATCGCGAAGATTGGGACGATGGCACCTATGTTCCCCTGGCTAAACTCCAGGAAAAGCAGGCCAATTTCCAGTGCTATGACTCGGTCCTCTCGGAGGAGGCCGTTCTGGCCTTCGAGTACGGCTACTCGACTGCCAACCCCCACGAACTGGTGGTCTGGGAAGCGCAATTCGGCGACTTTGTTAACGGCGCGCAGGTGGTCATCGATCAGTTTATTGCTGCCGGTGAAGCCAAATGGGGTCGTGCCAGCGGCTTGGTCCTACTTCTGCCGCACGGTTATGAAGGGCAGGGCCCGGAGCACTCTTCGGCGCGCATCGAACGCTTCATGCAGTTGTCTGCCGAGATGAACATGGAAGTTTGCCAGCCGACGACGCCAGCGCAGATTTTCCACCTGCTGCGTCGTCAGGCCGTGCGCAATCAGCGCAAGCCGCTGATCGTCTTCTCGCCCAAGTCCTTGCTACGCCACAAAGACGCAACATCGAGCCTCGAAGAGTTGAGCGACGGCGAGTTTCAGCGTGTTATCGGCGAAGTCGAGCCGATCAACGCCAAGAAAGTGACCCGCGTCATCTTCTGTTCCGGCAAGATCTATTACGATCTGGTCGCCGCGCGGCACGAGAAGAAAGTTGCCCATGTCGCGATTGCCCGCCTTGAGCAACTCTATCCCTTCCCGGAGACGTCCTTCCACGAAGAAGTGGCCAAGTATCCGAAGGCAACAGAAATCGTCTGGTGTCAGGACGAGCCGCGCAATCAGGGTCCCTGGTACTGGATCGCCTCACGCCAGCATCTGTCGCGCGAGCTCAACGACAAGCAGCATTTGCTGCTCGTCTCCCGCCCGGCGGCCGCTTCCCCCGCAGTTGGCTATGCCAGCAAGCATAATGCCCAACAAAAGGCTCTGATCGACTCCGCGCTTGGTGAGATCGAGTACTACAAATTGCCCTAGAACGGAGAGAACATGATCATCGACGTCAAAGTTCCACAGCTCTCGGAATCGGTCGCTGAAGCGACGCTGGTTTCGTGGCACAAAAAAGCCGGTGAAGCGGTTGCCCGGGATGAGAACCTGATCGACATCGAGACCGACAAGGTGGTTCTCGAACTGCCGGCACCGGATAGTGGCGTACTGGTTGAGATCGTCAAGGGCGACGGCGACACGGTTGTTGCGGGCGAAGTCATTGCACGTATCGATACCACGGCGCAGGCGGGTGCTGTGGTCGCGCCAGTAGCGAAAGCGGCGCCGGCGACAGCGGCGCCTGCGAAAGTGGTGGCGGCTGCCGGGGAGGCTCCTGGAGCCGCAGCGGCGGGTGTGGCCATGCCGGCGGCACGCAAAATCCTCGAGGAAAAGGGTATTGCGGCTGGCGACGTTGTCGGTACGGGCCGAGGTGGGCGGGTAAGCAAGGCTGATGCCGTGGCCGCCGAGCGTCCGGCGGTGAGGCCGGTTGCCGCCGGCCTTGCCGCTAGCCTTGCTGCCGCGCCAGTTGCTGCGGCTGCGAAAGCGAGCGCACCGGCCTTGGCCACTGCACCGATGGTGACCGTGGCGCTCGGTGATCGCCCGGAGCAGCGCGTACCGATGTCCCGCCTGCGCGCGCGCGTTGCCGAGCGTCTGTTGCAGTCCCAGGCCAGCAACGCCATCCTGACCACCTTCAATGAAGTGAATATGGGTCCGGTCATGGCCTTGCGCAAACAGTACGGAGAGCGCTTCGAGAAGGCCCACGGCGTTCGCCTGGGCTTCATGGGCTTCTTCGTCAAGGCTGCCGTCGCCGCGCTGCAGAAGTTTCCGATCATCAACTCTTCGGTTGATGGCAGCGACATCGTCTACCACGGCTACATCGATATCGGTATCGCCGTGGGCAGCCCGCGCGGTCTGGTCGTCCCGATTCTGCGCGACGCCGACCAGATGTCGATTGCCGATATCGAAAAGAAAATCGGGGAGTTTGGCGCCAAAGCCAAGGACGGCAAGCTGTCGATGGAGGATCTGACCGGTGGTACCTTCTCGATCTCCAACGGGGGGGTTTTCGGTTCGATGTTGTCGACGCCGATCATCAACCCGCCGCAGTCGGCGATCCTCGGTATTCACGCCACCAAGGATCGTCCTGTGGTGGAGAACGGTCAGATTGTCATTCGCCCGATCAACTATCTGGCAATGTCCTACGACCACCGTATCGTCGATGGTCGTGAAGCCGTACTTGGCCTGGTGACCATGAAGGAGGCGCTGGAGGATCCGGCCCGCCTGCTACTCGGCGTATAACCACTCACCACCGGGGCACGGAGTCGCAGAGTTTCGCTGTGCGAAGTCCGTGCCTCGCTGTCTCTGCGGCTGGAAAGGGAAACTATCATGTCCAAGCAATTTGACGTTCTCGTTATCGGTGGTGGGCCCGGTGGCTATATTGCCGCCATCCGAGCGGCGCAACTGGGTTTCAGTGTCGCCTGTTGTGAATCCAATCCCTACGCCGATCCGAAGGGCGAGCCGCGCCTCGGTGGCACCTGCCTGAACGTTGGCTGCATCCCGTCGAAAGCCCTGTTGCACACTTCGCATCTTTTCGAGGAAGCGTCGCACGGCTTTGCTGCGCAGGGAATCGATGTCGGGACGCCGAGCATTGACGTCGCCAAGATGCTGGGCCGCAAGAACGGCATCGTCAAACAGCTCACCGGTGGTATCAAGATGCTGTTCAAGAAGAACAAGGTCACCCTGCTCAACGGCCATGGCGCGTTCCTTGGCCAGAAAGGCGAGAACTGGCAGGTCAAGGTGGGTGACAGTGTCGTCGAGGCGAAGCAGGTGATTGTTGCCACCGGCTCCAGAGCGCGTCACCTGCCCGGTGTTCCGGTCGATAACGAGATCGTTTGCGACAACGAAGGCGCACTCGACATTGGTGCTGTGCCGAAGAAGCTCGCGGTCATTGGCGCTGGCGTCATTGGCCTCGAAATGGGCAGCGTCTGGCGGCGTCTCGGTGCCGAAGTGACGCTCCTCGAGGCCTTGCCCGAGTTTCTTTCGCTAGCCGACGTCGATGTGGCCAAGGAAGCAGCCAAGCTGTTTGCCAAACAGGGCCTGCAGATCATCACCGGTATCGAGATCGGTGACGTCAAGATTTCGCAGAAAGGTGTTTCGATCGACTATACGGACAAGGACGGGCAGGAGCAGCGACTCGACGCCGATCGTCTGATTGTCTCGATCGGCCGCATCCCGAATACCGACGGTCTGGATGCCGACAAGGTCGGGCTCAAACTCACCGAACGCGGTCAGGTTGAGGTCGACGCACATTGCCGTACCAATCTTCCCGGGGTGTGGGCGGTTGGCGATGTGGTAGCTGGCCCGATGCTCGCGCACAAGGCCATGGAAGAGGGCGTAATGGTCGCCGAAATCATGGCCGGGCAGGCCGGACACTGCAATTTCGACACGATTCCCTGGGTGATCTACACCAGCCCGGAGATCGCCTGGGTTGGCAAGACCGAGCAGCAGTTGAAGGCCGAAGGCACGGCCTTCAAGGCTGGCAAGATCCCGTTTGCCTCGAATGGTCGGGCTCTGGGAATGGGCGATTCGAGCGGCTTCGCCAAGATCCTGGCCTGTGCGCAGACGGATCGTATCCTTGGCGTTCACATCATTGGCCCGAATGCTTCGGAATTGATCTCTGAAGGTGTCGTGGCCATGGAGTTTGGTGCCGCATCCGAAGATCTGGCGCGTATCTGTCATGCCCATCCGACGCTGTCGGAAGTGGTTCACGAAGCGGCGCTGGCCTGCGACAAGCGGCCCTTGCACTTTTAAGGGGGCTGTGCCCGGCTAACGGTCATGACAGTCGAGATACCCCGGATGATGAAAGTCATGACCGTTCCCCTCTTCCCCGGCCCTTCTCCCGCAGGGGGAGAAGGGAGGTTCGTGAGTCGCATACGCGACTTTCACATTAAGGGGAGGGCGAGGGGAGCGACAAGCGCCTCTCAGCTCTCAGCTCTCACGTCTCGTTTTGCCGCCCCCAGGTTACGGTATAGCTAGTCGCCGCAGAAAGGGTTGCTGCGGCGCTCGGCACCGAAAGTCGAGCTCGGGCCGTGGCCTGGCAGGAAGATCACGTCATCGCCAAGTGGCCAGAGTTGGCCGCGGATCGACGAGATCAGGGTGTCGAAATCGCCTTTCGGGAAATCCGTACGACCGATAGAACCCTGGAAAAGCACGTCGCCGACGATCGCCAGACGGTCTGCCTTGCTGAAAAAGACCACGTGCCCCGGCGTATGTCCCGGGCAATGCAAGACCTCCATTTCGACCTCTCCGAAGCCTACCGTATCGCCCTGTTCGAGCCAGCGGTCGGGTGTGAAAGGGCGCGCTGCCGGCAGTCCGAACATCTTGCTCTGTTGCAGCATGCCATCGATCCAGAACTGGTCCTCGCGTTGTGGTCCCTCGATCGGCAGTGACAGGCGCTCGGCCAGTTCGGCAACCGCGCCGGCGTGATCGACATGGCCGTGGGTGACGAGAATTTTCTCCAGGGTCACGCCGTTTGCCTCCACCGCCCGCAGAATGCTCGCCATGTTGCCGCCCGGATCAACCACCGCGCCACGTTTTGTTTGCTCGCACCACAGCAGGCTGCAGTTCTGTGCGAAAGGCGTTACCGGGATGATCTGATATTTCATGGTCAAGGCGTGTATTGGCTTGGTTTCGGGCGATCGCGCAGTATACCTCCTGGCGCCCCGCTTGATTGTGCCGCCGCCTTCCCCGAGCGCGATGAGCTAACTCAGAAGTGCGTTCGGAGAAGGCAGCGGCGGGCGTCAAGCGACGCCACGCCTGTCGCCGACGCTGTTACTGGCAGCGCTTTGGTTGCGGGATGCCAGGTTGCACCGCTGGGTTGTGGCCCGCATCCTTGCCCAGCACCTGCGCAGCTTCTGGCGCTGCCGCCGCCTGCATCGCCAGCGGCAGGGCTTTGATCATCACGTCATACTGCTTGTCCAGGCACTCCTGATTCAAGGGATCCTGTTGCGAGCAACTCGCTTCGCTTGCCAGCGCCTCTTTCACCGCGGGAACGTTGCCGAGGTAGGCGGCCCACTTGAATTCGAGGAAATAGACGTTGGCCGGTGCGCAGGTCGCGCTCTCGTGAAACTTGTCGTCGCAGCTCAGCTCGTCGTCGTCCAGGCTGACTCCGGGAGTGTCACACTTGATGTAGCCGCAACTGTTTCGCACCCACGCCGACAGCGTCCGCAAGGGGTCGTCCTGCAGGGCGCCGATGCTTTTCGGAAGCTGGCTGGGCAGGATATCCTCGCCGGCCGGATTCTTCAGCCAGGTATCGTGCTTCTCCACCATCTGCGTCCAGAAGTCGCCATCCTTCAGGTCGGACCAGTCGGCAATGAGGTAGCCGTAGACCTTCTTGTCGCTGTTTTTCAGGTCTGCGTTCCACACGGCGGTGGACAGGTGATGGTGGTCGGTGAGGTAAAACACTTCGCCCGGCCCCCGCACCAACGGCACCCAGCGCTTCTCGCCAAGCAGATATTTATCAAGTTTCCCGGCCTTGGCTTTCCCCGTAATCTTCGCGGCCTTGCACTCGACGGCGTCCATCCCGACTGCTGACTGTGTCGGATGAAGATCCTTGACCTCGATGACGCAGCCTCTCTTCATTTTTTCCTTCAGGCTGATGATCCCATCGTCGTCCGCTCTGGCGACTTTTGTATGCTTGCCGCACTCCGCAATCTTGTCGTCGTCCTTGTCTTTCTTCGCTTCCGCTGTTCCTGCCAGGCCGATTGCCAGTAATCCAGAAAGCATCATCGTAATAGCGCGCATCTCGTTCCTCCTTGGTTAATGTGAAAGTCGCGTACGCGACTCACGAAACTCCCTTCTCCCCCTGCGGGAGAAGGGCCGGGGGAGGAGGGGGGCGGTCATGACTTTCATGATCCGGGGTGTTTCGAAAGGTCATGACCGTTAAAACAACGTGAAACAGATGTGAGGCAAGCTTTAAGGAGTGCCGCAGGCAGTATCGGGGGCGCCAGCAGGCAAGTCAATCGTTTGCCGACATGGCGCAAGAGTGCGCAGGACGGTCGCTGGCAAACTGCGCGGCGTCCGCCAGCGTCGGCCAGCGTCTGCGAAGGCCGTGGAGTAGAGTGGCTTGCTGTGGTGCGAGCGCGCGATCAGCGGCTTTGCAGCGTGGCGATTCGGTATTCGGCCAGCTGGCGATCGGCGCGGGCCGAGTGTGTGCGGTTCTTCATTTTTGTCCGGTAGGCCTCGCTCGCTTCCCGGCCGCACCAGGGGACGATGATTTCCGGCTCGCTCGGGTGCTCGGGCAGATAGCTGCTGAGGTCGTAGACTTCGCCGTTGATCGCCATCCAGCAATCGTCGACAGTCTTGTGCCTGGCCACTTCGCCGAGCGTACGGAAGTCGTCGCTGGCGACCGGCAGGGGTGCCTGAACTTGGCTGGGCAGCCATCGATCGCTGCTGGCAAAGCCGAGTAGCAGCAGCCAGAAGGAAGCGGTGGCGATGATGAATAATTGGCGCATCAGCGGAAATCGAAGCTCTCGAAATGGATGGCAGCGGCGCTGACTCCGCGCTGACGCAGGGCTGCGGTGAGCGTTGCCAGCAGCGGCTGTGGACCGCACATGTGCACCTGCCGCTCGCGCAGCCGGGACACCTGTGCCAGCAGGCGGTCGACATCCGGCAGGCCGGAGCCGGAGGCGTCAGTGAGCAACACGAATTGCGCATCCTCGCGGCTCGCGGCAGCGAGTTCTTCGAGAAAAAGGGCATCGGCGGCGTGGCGATAGAGGTAGAGCAGCGTCGTCGGCTGGCTGCAGCGCTGCGCACGCAGCTCGGCGATGAACGGGGTGATGCCGATGCCGCCCGCAATCCAGAGTTGGGGCGCCCATCGAACATCGTCCAGAAAGCTGCCGAAGGGACCTTGGAGGCGCACCAGAACGCCCGCTTCGAGTTCCTGGATATGTCGAGAACAGGGACCAAGTGCGCGCACGCTGATGCGTAGTCGGCCCTGGTGGTCAATGCCGCTGACCGTGAAGGGATGGTATTCGCCGCAGCCGTGAAAGCTTGGGCCGTCGCCGAAGGCGGCGAGAACGAACTGGCCTGGGCTAAGCGCCAGTGCCGCGGCACAGGGCGCCAGCGCGGCCTCGATCACTCCTGCAGCCGGCTTTTCGACCTGCGTTACCCGGTAGGGGTGAGCGCTCAGACCGAGATCGCTGGCCAGCAGGCGCCAGCCGAGGGCCAGCGTCGCGATGAGCAGCAAAGCGAGGAGCAGCTGCTCGTTGCCGAGGAGCACGTACACATGCGCCAAGCCGAGCAGGACGCCGCCGCCAAGAAGAAAATGAAAGCCGCGCCAGCGCCGGTACGGCAGGTGCACGGCGAAAGTGCTGGCCAGGCCGAGCATCAGCAAGAGTAGTCCGGCCCAGCCGAGCCACAGTGGCCAGGACTGCGCACGTGGATCGAGCGTTTGCCAGGCGAGCTGCGGCGCCTCTGCCCAGCCGTCGAGTGCCAGCGCCAAGGGGTGGCAGAGGAGCAGCAGATAGGCAATCACGCCGCAGCGGTGGTGCCAGCGATAGCTCAGCTCAAGGCCGCCGAGCAGGCGCGCCAGACGGACCTCGCGAATCATCAGCAGGAGACTGGCCACCAGCAGGCCGGTACCCGCCCATCCGGCGACGATGCCGGCGCTGCGCCAGGCCGTCAAATCCTCCGGGAGCGCCCAGTAGACGCTGGCGAGAGCGATGGACAAGGCCAGCGTCGGGGCGACGAAGCGACGGGCTGAGGCGGCACCTGGCGCGGAGCTTGGCCGCGTGCTCATTGCAGCCGGCCGCGCGCGCGCAGCTTGTCACAGCCGGATTCCGGCGACGGTTCGAGAACGACGCCCACCGCACGGGCGCGCTCGGACATTTCGGCGTGCCGTTTCGTCTGGTAGGCCTTGCATTCCTGGTAAGTCGCAAAGCCGCGCATCAGCCGCTGGTGCTCGACACGCTCGTCCGGGGTCATGAACTGCCAGCCGTAGGTGTTCTGGCGAGCGGCGTGCCAGGGCCCCGCGGCCAGAGCGACGGTGAGCAAGGGCAGGAGCAGCACGCCTGCCAGCAGCGACCTGCGTGTGAATGGCTTCATCGCTTACGGCCCGGGAAGGATTTTCATGGCCTCAAGGCGCAATTTGCAGCTGCGCCGGGTCGAGAAGCAGGAAGCGGGCGAAGCGTTGTTGCTTGCGCTTGCCGTCGTCACTGACGATGACGATTCGCGGCTGGCCATCGATGACTGCTGCGGTGATTCCCTCGGCGTGCTCAAAGCCGGGCAAGCCGGCGACCGTCACCCGGCGTGCCGGGTCACGGGCATCGCCACTCCAGAACCAGAGTTCGAACTGCACCTGCGCGCGGGCCAGCGGACCAGCGATCACGAGATAGCCATTCAGCAAGGGGATGTAGGCCATGCCGCGGATACCATTGCCGCCAAGATCGAGGCTGATCAGCGAGGCCGCGATCCTGGCTTCGGCGCCCGCTTCAAACAGCGTTTCGGGTTCATGAAGACAAGCGATAATCGCCCGGCCGTTGAGCAGTGGCCCACGAAATCCGAGCAGTAGGGCACGCTGGTCGGAACTCATGGTCAGTCCTTCGATATTCAGCCCTCCGTCGGCCTTTACGTCGAGGATCCTGGCCGCAGTCGCAAGCACCGGGTGTGCCGCGGTCAAGGCCCGTTTCACCCCCGTTGCGACGCCGGCGTCGACGACGCGCTCGCCGTCGATGCGAAAGCGGATCAGTTTTTCGCGCGCTGCCCGCACCTCGCCATCCTTGTTGCGGGAGTGCGAGGTGATCGCATAGATCACTCCCGCGCGGTCGACGGCGACCCCTTCGAGGTCGTCGAGTTCACCCAGTTCACCGAGTTCAGCCATTGCGCCTTGTTGCGCGTCCTTGTCGGGCACGCCGAGGGCAAGGCTGATCTGGTCGAACAGGCTCAGCTCGCGCTTGGCCTCGTCCGTTGCCAAGGGCGCACTACTGACGTGGCCATCGGCGCCGATGGTGATCACGCTGAGCGGTTGCGCGCTGTCGTCCTCGACGACAACAAAACGGCCGTCGGGGAGCTGCTGGATACCAGACGGCTCATAGACGCCGGGCAGGGTACGGAAACTGGGGGTGTCGTGCGGTGACAATTGAGTGCTCTCCGGCCAAGGGTAAGAGTCACCGGGCGGCGTGCGCTGTGTGAGCTGCCTAAACGGTGTGCTTTCCGTGCTTTGTTCGCTGTGCCGTCCAGTATCCATGCCTGCGGGAGTGCTCGTCAATCGCGCCCTCTCGGCGTCAGCCCTGCGCCCTCAAGTCTCTCCGCTCCCAGATGTGACACATTCCGACGTTGTCGGCGATCAAACAGCCAGGTCGCTGGTCTCGGGCGATTCGGCGACGCCACCGTGCAGCTGCTCACGGAAGGCGTCGTCGGCCAGCACAGCGGCGGACAGGTCGAGCAGCTGCCTAGCCGCGGCGCCAGGCGTGAAAGCGTGCGACCCATGCGAGCAGCTTTTGCGGCGCGTGCGCTTTTTTCCAGTTGCCGGCAACGTACTTGTTGGCTTCGGCGAGGGTCGGGTAGATGTGGATGGTGCCGAGAATCTTGTTCAGGCCGATGCCGTGGCGCATCGCCAGGACATACTCGGCGATCAGGTCGCCGCCGTGCTCGCCGACGATGGTGACGCCGAGAATGCGGTCCTTGCCGGGAACGGTGAGGACCTTGATGAAGCCATGCGCTTCGCCGTCGGCGATCGCCCGGTCGAGATCGTCGATGCCGTAGCGAGTCACCTCGTAGGGGATGTTGCGCGCCCTGGCGTCGGTCTCGTTGAGCCCGACGCGCGCCACTTCCGGTTCGACGAAGGTTGCCCAGGGGATTACCGAGTAATCGGTACGGAACTTCTTGAAGGGGTCGAAGAGCGCATTGACCGCCGCGTACCAGGCCTGGTGCGCGGCCGTGTGGGTGAACTGGAAGGGCCCGGCGACGTCGCCGGCGGCGTAAATGTTCGGGTATTTCGTTTGCAGGTAGGCGTTGGTCTCGATCGTCCGATTGGCCGCGATGCCCAGTTCCTCGAGGCCGTAGCCGTGCAGCTTGGCTGCCCGGCCAACCGCCACCAGCAGGGTGTCGAAGGGAATGCGCACTTCCTCGCCCTGGTGTTCGGCGAGCAGGATTTTCTCGCCGTCTTCGACGACAAAGGCTTTCGCCTGGTGATCGAGCAGCACGCTGATGCCTTCGTCGCGGAAGCGCTGGGTGACCATTGCCGAGACCTCGGGATCTTCGCGGACCATGATCCGTGGCCCCTGCTGGACCTGCGTGACTTGCGCACCGAAACGGGCGAAGGCCTGCGTCAGTTCGCAGCCGATCGGGCCGCCGCCGAGGACGAGCAGTCGGCGCGGCAGTTGGCGCAGCTCCCAGATGGTGTCGGAGGTGACATAGCCGACCTCTTCGAGACCGGGAAGCGGCGGTACGAAGGGGCGACCGCCGGTGGCGATGACGATGCTGCGCGTCGTCAGCCGCTCGCGCTCGCCGCTGTTGCGCAGCAACTCGACTTCCCACGGCGAGATGAGCTTGGCGCTGGCGGCGATCACTTCCACGCCGAGTTCGCTGTAACGCTCGGCCGAGTCATGCGGTTCGACGGTCTTGATCACCCGCTGCACGCGCTCCATGACGTCGGCGAAGTCGAACTCGGCCTTTGCTTCGCGGATGCCGAACTCCTGAGAGCGTTGCATGTGCGAGAGCAGTTTGGCCGAACGAATCATTGCCTTCGAGGGCACACAACCGGTGTTCAGGCAGTCGCCACCGAGTTTGTGTTTTTCGATCAGCGTCACCTTGGCTTTCACCGCCGCGGCGATGTAGGCGGTGACCAGCCCCGCCGAGCCGGCCCCGATGACGATCAGATTGCGATCGAAGCGCGCCGGCTTTGTCCAGCCCGCATAGACTTTGCGGGCCGCCAGGGCGTCGACGATTTTCTTGGCAAGCAGCGGGAAGATGCCGAGCAGCACAAAGGAGCCGAGCAGCGCCGGCGAGAGAATCCCGGCCAGCGAGTCGATCCTGGCGAGCTGCGTGCCGGCATTCACATAGACCAGGGTGCCGGCCAGCATGCCGAGCTGACTGACCCAGTAGAAAGTGCGCGTCTTGAGCGGCGTCAGCCCCATCACCAGGTTGATGACGAAGAAGGGGAAGAGCGGCACCAGGCGCAGGGTGAACAGATAGAAGCCGCCTTCCCTGGCGATCCCGGCGTTGATCGCGCGCATGCGCTCGCCGAAGCGCTTCTGCACCCAGTCGCGCAAGAGGAAGCGCGAGGCCAGGAAAGCCAGGGTGGCGCCCAGCGACGAGGCAAAGGAGACCAGCAGCAAGCCCCAGAGGAGACCGAAAATGNTGACGAAGAAGGGGAAGAGCGGTACCAGGCGCAGGGTGAACAGATAGAAGCCGCCTTCGTTGGCGATGCCGGCGTTGATGGCGCGCATGCGCTCGCCGAAGCGCTTCTGCACCCAGTCGCGCAAGAGGAAGCGCGAGGCCAGGAAAGCCAGGGTGGCGCCCAGCGACGAGGCAAAGGAGACCAGCAGCAAGCCCCAGAAGAGTCCGAAAATGGCGCCGCCGGCGAGCGTCATCACCGCGGCACCGGGCAGCGACAGGCCGGTCACGGTCACGTAGGCGACGAAGAACAGCAAGCCCGCCTTGACCGGCTGCGCTGCGCGCCAGGCTTCGATCGTTTCCTGCTGGGTCTTGAAGTAGTCGAGGCTCAGGAAGCGACCGAGGTCGAGCGCGAAATAGGCCACCAGCAGGCCAGCCAGGGCAGCAATCAGGAGCAGTCGTTGAGTTTTCATTACAGGCTTTCCGATCTTGGGGTGTCAGTCGACTGCACTGTCGTGCGCTGCGTCGTAGTTCTTACAAGCCTGGCGGGGCGACTGCTCGCGTCCTTGAATTCTGGGATCAGCTGCCGCAAGTCGGCGCCGCGGCGATTTGGTCGCCGAGCGCGTCGCCGAGCGCGCCGGCGCAACTCGACCCCTGGCCGGCGGTACAGCCATAGCAGTGATCGGCGACGCGGATCGCGCGACCTTCGAGGGCCGCGGCGCTGACCTCGGTGATATGCAGGCGTGGCTGGCCGGGCTGGCCAGCGGCAAGGCCGAGGGGCAGGCCGAGCTGCTGGTTGAAGTCACAATCGTAAAGATAGCCCTGCCAGTCGATCGACAGCAGATTGCTGCACATCACCTGTTCGACGTTCTCGTCGCGATGGGCGCCGCGCAGCAGTTGCATGTAGCTGTTGAACTGACCTTTCGAGATCAGCATTGATCCGAAACGCTGGATCGGCATGTTGCTGAGCGTGTACAGCTCGTTGAAGGCGATGCCGAACTCCTGTCCGAGATGCTCGCGGTAGGCGGCGGTCAGCGCTTCCTGCGGCGGCGGCAGCGTCGGTCCCTGCGGGTTGAAGACCAGATTCAGCAGCAGGCCGCTGTCGGGCACCGCGTAGCCAAGCGCATTGAGTCGCTGCAGGCCGCGGATGCTGGCGTCGAAAGTGCCCTTGCCGCGTTGCCGGTCGACGTTCTCTTCGAGATAGCAGGGCAGCGAGGCGACCACTTCGACGCCATGTTCGGCCAGGAAGTCGGCCAGATCCTCATGACCTGGCTCCTCCAGGATGGTCAGATTGCAGCGGTCAATGACCCGCAGACCACGTTGCCGACCGGCGACCACCAGGCGGCGGAAATGCCTGTTCAGTTCCGGCGCACCGCCGGTCAGGTCGAGCACCTTCACTTCGGGGCTGGCGGCAATGAAAGCCAGCAGCGCGTCGATCGTCTCGGCGGTCATTTCTTCCTTGCGCTGCGGGCCGGCATTGACGTGGCAATGCAGGCAACTTTGATTGCAGCGATAGCCCAGATTGACCTGCAGGGTTTCCACCGAGCGCCGGCGCAAGGCCGGGAAAGTGCTGATTGCGAGAAGGGGGAGGGTGGCGTGCATCTTGTTTTTCTCCGGTTGATCGTCCTGCCTTCGTCGAGCGCAAGCGGCGTTTCCTTACAGCGCGTTCGGTACCAGGCAGGACTCTCAACGCTCAACGCTCAACGCGCAGACGACAAGCCGTCCCGGGAGCTTGCGCTCTGATCGCCGTTCGTGCCGGCCACCGGAAAAGGAGAGCGGCGCCACACCAACTCGCAGGTGAGGGGATGCTTGCCGACAGTCTCATCAAGAATGCAGCGCACGGCACTAGGGTGCGAGAGCGGCTTGCGCCAGGCCGGCCAGGGCTTTGCTCAGCTTCTCGGCGACCGGACACTGCGCGACGCCGTGCCGTTGGGCCAGGAAGAGGGGATCGTTATAGCCCAGCCAGACCTGCGCACTGTCGTCCTCCCAGATCAGCGCCTTGAGGGGCAAATCGATGCCGACCGTTTGCGCACATTCCATGAACGGCGTGCCGCCTTCCGGATTGCCGAAGATGATCACCTCGGTGGCGCGCAGGGACTTGCCGATCTTCGCCGCGCCCGCGGCGTGATCAATACGCGAGAAGACGGTGAGTCCGCGTTCCTTGACGACTTTCTCGAAGCGGTTCATCGTCTCGACGGTGCTGTAGGGACTCTTGACGACCACCAGTCCTTCCGCGGCCGAGGCCAGCGAGACGATGGCCATGAGGGCGAGGGCGACGAGCGAGTGCAGGGTCTTCATGATGAACTCCTTTCAGGTTGGCTCAGGGGTTCATTCACTATGCCAGTAAATCAAGCAGCCGAGAAGCCCGGCTCTGAGTCGTCCTTTGGCAAACTCCTATGCAGTCGCTGTACGGTGGACCATGGCGGTGGCGGCTTCGCCTGCGGCGCTCACTTCGAAATGGTGATTGGCAGGTCGACGCCCTTGACCTCGCCGACACTGCAGCAAATATCGCCCAAGTCCCGTGCCCCGACGAGCATCGGATTATCGTCGCGTCGCCAGTCTGCAAAGCGCGTGCGCGAGGCTTCTTGATCCTGGCGTGCGAAGTGCAAAGCCTTGCGCGCCGAGCGCGACGCCTGTTGCGGCGCTCAGGCAGTGGCGACCGGGCTCGGTTGACGCTTGCGGCTGTAGCGACCGGTCATTGCTTCCTTCAAGGCATCGAGCCCGGCGCCCTTGCCGAAGACCTTGGCCAGCTGCGGGCGCAAAAGATCGGGCTTATGGAGATCGCGCTCGGCTTCAAAAAAGCCATCACCATTGCCCGATGAATTGGGCGATGCCAAAAAAGGCATGAGACGCCGAAAAGCATGACCAGAAAAAGGGTTGTTCATCGTCGGCCGCCGCAGCAGAACTCCCGGCCGACGTTTCCGAGCGGCCCTGGCCTGATACCATCCGTCCATGAGCAACGATCACGACAGCGGCTACAAGTTTCTCTTCTCCACTCCGGAACTGGTACGCGACCTGATCATCGGCTTCGTTCCCGACGAATGGCTGCATAGTCTGGACTACAGCACTCTCGAACGC
>QPGA01000035.1 GCA_003332265.1 Candidatus Accumulibacter meliphilus | reverse complement strand
CTCCCGAGGGTGCCACGGTTATCCCGCGCGCTACGATATTACAAATGACTGTCCAGTTTGCTCTGGAATCGGTGTCCAGTTTGCCGTGGAATCACTGTCCAGTTTCGTCTGGAATCCGTGTCCAGTTTGGTGTGGAATACGCACTCAACCCCTTTCGCTTCGCTCTCTGACCATGCGCAATAAGATAGATTGCGTTTCGTCTGCCGTTTCTGGTGCTGCCTTTTAGCCTTGGAAAAGCTGATCTGTTTCATGGTCCGGGTTCGCTTGAAATCGGGCTCTATGTCGTTTCGTGTGGAACGGGCGCTGGTTTTGGCGGTTTGAGGGGACGGCGATGTCAAGGGCGGACGGCAGTCCGGGCGCAGCCGAACCCTTTACATCGCTGCCCGCTCGCTTACGCTTCCTCCGGGCCGAGGAAGGCAGTCTGCCGCCCTCGGCATGGAGGACAATGGCGGCCTTTCCTCTCGCGGCCGCTTCCTCATGATTGAAACTCTGTTCACCCAGGCTCTTGGCCTCGTTGCTCCTTGGCAGGTAGAAGAAGTCATCTTCAAGCCAGAGTCCGGACGGATCGATTTCCAGGTCCGGTTCGGCGCCGCCATTCATGCTTGCCCGGGTTGCGGTGCGGCGGCGCAGCCGCTCCACGACCGCTTGACGCGCTCGTGGCGCCATCTGGATTTTTTCCAGTTCGAAGCGCACATGCATGCCGAGGTGCCGCGAGTGGCCTGTGCCGGTTGTGGCAAGGTGACGCAGATCGCCGTACCCTGGGCGCGTGAAGGCAGTCGCTTTACCCTGCTGTTCGAGGCTTTGACGCTGATGCTGGCGCCGACCATGTCGGTCCTGGCGGCCGGCCGACTGCTGCGCGTGCGCAGTCGCAGACTGTGGCGTGTGATCAATCATCATGTGGGCCAAGCGCGCGCGCAGGAAACTCATGCCGGGGTCCGCGCGATCGGCGTCGACGAGACTGCCAGTAAGCGCGGCCAGACGTATATCTCTGTTTTTTATGATCTTGATGAGCAACGCTTGCTGTTTGCGACGCCGGGCCGGGACAAGGGAACGCTCGGGAAGTTCGCCAGCGACCTTACCGAGCATGGTGGCGAGCCGACCGCGATCACCCATGTCAGCATGGACATGAGCGGCTCGTTCCAGGCCGGCGCCGCCGAGCACTTTCCAGCAGCTGAGGTCTGCTTTGACCGCTTTCACGTCGTTGCTCTGAGCAGCACGGCGCTGGATGAGGTGCGACGGGCCGAGGTCAAGAGCAAACCCGAACTGAAGGGTACCCGCTGGGGCCTGCACAAGAAGCCCGCCGACTGGACCGTTAAACAAACCGAGACCATGCACTGGTTGCAGCGCTCGAACCTCAAGACCGCACGGGCCTGGCGGATCAAGCAGGCGCTGCGCTCCGTCTACGCCACCGCCACGACACCTGACGAGGCCGAGCCCCTGCTCAAGCGCTGGCTCAGCTGGGCCAGCCGCTGCCGACTCGAACCCTTCAAGCGCCTCGGCCGGACGATCACCAAGCATCTTCCTGGCGTACTCAACGGTTTTAACGCCGGCAAACACAACGGCCGGGTCGAAGCGATGAATCGATCCCTCCAGGAGGCGCGCGCCCGTGCGCGCGGCTATCGCCGCGTCGAAAACTTCATCGACATGGCCTACCTCATCGCCGGCAAACTCACTCATTTGCCCGCCTCGCCCTTCGCCCCTTTATTGCCCGTTCCACACGAAACGACCTAAACCCTGAAATCGACAGGCAAATTAGGCGATAGGCAAATGCGTGATTGAAGTCTTGATTCCTTAGAGTTCAATCTCGACCAATTCATCACGCCACTGATCCCAGATTTCGCCTTCTCCGTTGGTATCCTGATATTCACGCTTCACGATTCTTTGTGCCTCAGGTGAGTACCAATAAGTTTCAGAAATTCTCCCCATCCAGCTCCAATCATTAGTTCTGGCGGAATAATTCCCTTCATGCTTGACTCGCATCGCCCGGAAGGTGCCGGCTGGAACGTTGACGGTATCCCAGCCTTCAACCGTCGCTGTTTGGGTCACCGATAATTGTTTGCTCGGAATACTGTACTTGAAGTGCCATGTTTTCCCGTTGCTTAACGGAAAGCTGAGTGGCTGATACTGCCCACTTAAACTCGCATCTGCAAAACTATGGAACTTGGTGTCGAAGAGTTCGCCGGTCACACTTCCCATGCGTTGCTGGTTGTCAGAATTAAGAATATTCCAGCGCACGACCCAAAGCTTGTTATCCGGCAAGATAAAATCCTGGCGAAAGCGCTCCGTCTCTCTGTTTTTCCATAAATCAACCCGCCGATAAGTCCACTTCTGCCCTGCGTTAAAAACCGGTGCTTCTATACGATCTTGAGTTTCGCCAGCGACTCGATCCGATGATGAATCTGTGTCGCTTGTGGTGATTTGCATTGGGCTGGTTTCCAGCAGTCCACATCCGCTGAGCAGGCTTATGAGAATGCCAACACAAATGATATTTTTCATCGTTGATTACCTCGTTTCAGTCCGTAGCGGTCGGACAAGGTTATAAACACGAACCACATGACCGTGGCGCCCGCGGCCACAAGGGAATTCAGAAGGGTTGGCGAACTTCGGATCACTGTGTAGCGCAGCGTCGTGCACGTCTGCACCATTGATCTCTACCCAGCTGCCCGGCGCTAAGCCAGGGAAACGCTTTAATCAGCCCATCCTTAATGTGAAAGTCGCGCAAGCGACTCACGAAACTCCCTTCTCCCCTCGCGGGAGAAGGGTCTGGGAAAGAGGGAAACGGTCATGACTTTCATGATCAGGGGTGTCTCGACATGTCATGACCGTTAGGCACTAAGCTTTGATCCTGCCATCAGCAAAATCAAGCCCAAAAAGCTTGCTGCTGTGATCTACATAGAGCGTCGCGGAAGCATATTGCGAATCAGTCGAAGATTTCTCCTCTTCGGGGAAGCCGTAAGCAGATGCAAAATACTTCGTATTGAGAAAAGGCGCGATGGGTGAACGGTTTGCCTCGGGTCTACGACTCGGATCAATAACCAACAGCCGATCTGAACTCAAGGCATAACGCATCGACCGAGCAAGTTTTTGAGCATCCTGACCATAAAACCTTGGTCCAACTTGGGGGCAATTGTTTTCTCGGCAGTGATCATAACAAAGCCCTTGGCCGGTACTGACAACGGGATAGGGCGGCCTTTCCTGCGCGGTGATTACCGTCGGCAACAAGACCACTGTCCCGACCAGAGCCAGCCAATATTTAGTCACTTGATTTTCCTCACGTCACCCAACATGGCGTCAGTTTGCAGGGCAATTGAGGAGGGAGTTTGTCGAAATATTGGAGGTTCTTCCAAGCGGCCGAAGTGGAACACAAACGCTGGGTTTATGTCCATGTCGAGCACATCGGAAAGCCAACATAGGGAATCAAGTGGGAAGCCGCCGTCATCCTGAAGTTCGCCGAGGGCGGTGACGTATTCTGTGGGCTACGACCTGAGCCCCGCGAGTTTCAGCATGGCAAGAGACGGCGGCGGCGTCACCGTAAGGCTGAAGAAACCGGAACGCGTTTCGTCGCCGGCGCTCGGGGAATTCCTCCGCGACTTCCTAACGGTCATGACAATCCATACACCCCAGATCATGAAAGCCATGAACGTGCCCCTCTCACTTGCAGTGCGCATTCCGGCTTGGACGCCGGAATCGTTCGCCGGGCAGGGAGCATGCTCCCTGAATTCCCCGCCTCACCCCTGACCCTGCTCCAGAGAGGGGAGAGGGAGTTTCGTGAGTCGCTTGCGCGACTTACAGAACCATCATCGACACCAGATAGACCGCAACCGCCGCAGTCAAGCCCTGCACCAGGGTGCCCACGGTTTGCAGTTTGTAGCCGGTTTTCACATCCATACCGGAGAACTGGGTCACCACCCAGAAGTAGCTGTCATTGGCATGGGAAACCACCATGGCCCCGGCGCCGATGGCGATCACGACCAAGGCCCGGTGGGTATCGCTGTCGAGCCCGAGAGTCGCCAGGAGCGGGGCAAGCAGTCCAGCGGTGGTGATGATGGCGACGGTGGACGAGCCTTGCGCGGTCTTGATTCCAGCGGCAATGAGGAACGGCAACCAGATACCGAGATTGGCGTCGCTCAGCGCACCGCCGATCACGTTCGCGATGCCGGAGTTTTGCAGCACCTTGCCGAAGGCCCCGCCGGCACCGGTGATGATGATGATGGTCGCTGCGCCGACGATGGCTTCCCCCACCCAGCCCGTCATCGACAGCATTTCGTTGTCGAAGCGCTTTGGCAAGGTCATGGCCAGGGCAACGCCAATCAACAAGGCCACCACGGGTTGTCCGAGAAAGCCCAGCACTTCCGTGAAGGCGCCGGCCTCTCCGAAGGGTTTGCTCGGTAGCTCGCCGATGGAGCGGGTGACGATGAGGATGATAGGGAGAAAGATCGGCAGCAGTGAGCGAGTGACAGACGGCCCATCCTCCTGCGCGGATACCAGAGGGGCAGAGGCTGAGTCGGCATTCGCTTTCTTCCCGGCATCCGGCGAGATGTAGACTCGCGAGGCCACCAGGATCGCGAACAGCCAGCCGGCGATCATTGAGACCAGCCCGACCGCCATTCCCCACATGATTACCAGACCCAGATCTGCGCCGAGTATCCCCGCCGCTGCCACCGGCCCCGGGGTCGGCGGGACCATGGTGTGAGTGGCGTAGAGACCCAGACTCAAGGCCACGGCGGCCGATGCCAGGGTGATCCCGGCCTTGCTCGCCAGGGCTCGCATGAGCGGCGCCAACAGGACGAACGCGGAGTCGCAGAAGACCGGAATAGAGACCACGTAGCCCATGAATCCCATGGCCAGAGGCACCTGCCGCTCGCCGGTGAGCTTGAGGATGCTGGTCGCCAGGCGATAGGCCCCGCCGGACTTTTCAAGGAAGGCACCGATGATGGCACCGGCCAGGATGACGATTCCGATATAGCCGATAGTGCCGCCAAATCCCTTATTGACCGAATCCACGACATCCTTCAAGGGCATGCCCGAGAGGATGCCGAAGCCAAATGCGGTCAGCAACAAGGCCAGGAATGGGTGCATCTTGAGCTTGGTGGTCGCCAGGACGATGAATACGATGGACAGGGCCAACAGTACAACGAGCCACATGGGAATCTCCTCAGGGTAGGGTGTCGCCGTTTGCGGGGGATGCGGTAGTCGTTCAGTGCTGCGTTCTTGAAGAGGCTTTCAGCAGCCGAGAAACCAGCGCGAAACCCTTGTGGTGGTGTTATCTACAATATTCGACACTAGCGCCCTGGCCGGGAGGCGCTGAAGAAACAGCGCACTACTTGCTCGGTCGCAGCTTGCAGCAGCGAAGGTCCGTCCTCCATGGCCTGTTTGAGGGTCATGGGGCCGTGACAAAGGCTAAAGACGGCGTCGATGCCGATGTGGTGCAAATCGGTGATGCGCTCGCCGATGCCGCCGGCGATGGCCATGCAGGGGATGCCCTGCAACCTGGCCCGCTGGGCGACCCCGGCCGGGGCCTTACCGAAGGCGGTCTGGAAGTCGATCTGGCCCTCAGCCGTGATGACCAGATCGGCACCGCTGAGATGGGCATCAAGGCCTACCAGGTCCAGCACCAGGTCCACGCCACGGCGCAGTTCGGCGCCCAGAAAAGCATGCAGCCCGGCCCCCAGCCCGCCAGCGGCCCCGGCTCCCGGGAGGTCACGGACGTCCAGTCCGAGGTCCGCGGCAATGACATCGGCCAAATGGGCCAGACCCGCGTCGAGTTCCTCCACCTGTGCCGGCGATGCGCCCTTCTGCGGGCCATAGACATGGGCCGCGCCACGCGCTCCGAGCAGTGGGTTATCGACGTCGCAGATGGCTTCGCAACGCAGCCTGGCCAGGCGTGGATCCAGTCCGCTGGCATCGATGCGGTGGATTTGTCCCAGGGCACCGCCGACCGGCGCTACCGGCTTGCCGGCGACGTCGAGGAAGCGCATGCCGAGGGCGGTCGCCATGCCGATGCCGCCGTCGTTGGTGGCACTGCCGCCAATACCCACGACGATGTGGCGAACCCCCAGATCCAGTGCAGCACGAATGAGCTCGCCGGTTCCATAGGTCGTGGTCAGGCTTGGGTTGCGCTGCTGCGGGGTGAGCAGGGCCAGGCCGCTGGCCACCGCCATCTCCACCGCCACCAGCGCCAGGGCCGGGACATGGCACAGGGTCGCCTGAACCGGTTCGTTGAGGGGGCCGCGCACGGTGACCACCCGCGCCTGACCATCGAGCGCATCGATCAGCACTTCCGTCAACCCGTCGCCACCGTCGGCCACCGGGACCTTGATGACCTCCGCCGCGGGAAAGGCCGCGCGCACTCCCTGCTCCATGGCCACAGCGGCAGCCATGGCCGACAGGCTGCCCTTGAACGCGTTCGGGGCCAGGACGATCTTCATGTCGGGTCTCTCCGGTGGAAGGAAGGCAGCCAGCAGAGCCGATGGGCAGGATATTCACCGGCGGCGAGGGCAGTATATGAGCGCCCATCAAGCGGCGTCAATCGCAAAGCTTGGCCCGGCAAGCCCCTGATAGGCGGTCGCGGCCAAGCGGAAAGCGGTCGCCGTCAGCCGGCATTGAGACGCTTGCAGCACGACTTCGAACGGCCACCTGTGGCGTACTGCATGCTCTCGTGCCGGTCGCAGGCCTTTACACGGTGGCTGAAAACTGGGCGACCGTGCGCTCGATTTCGCGGGCATCGCCAGGCCGCACGAGGCGCGCGATTTCCTTGCCACGATGCATGAAGACCAGGGTCGGCCAGAGCTTTACGCGAAATGATCGTCCCAGGGCGCGGCCGGGGCCGTCTTCGATCTTGATGTGCGCGAGCTGCGGATGCTTGGCCAGGACCTGAGCGATCAATGGCTCGGCGGCACGGCAGTAGCCGCACCACGAGGTGCCGAACTCGACGATCGTGGGTTCTTCGAGGGCATCGATCTCGATGCGCGAGGGTTCGCTCCCGGACGGGTTTGGTGAGGCTTTCATGGGCTCTACTCCTTGACGATCAGTTCGGCAATCCAGTGCTTCAGCTCGTCGACCGCCGGATCGTAGCGCTCGCAGGCCATCAGGCTTTGCCCGAAGACATAGGCGTAGAGCAGCAGGCTGCGGCTTTTCGCTTCGTCGTCGGAGAGGCCGCGGCGGACAAAGAGCTGGCGGGTGCATTCCAGGCGCCAGGTATCGACTTCCTCGACAATGGCCGCCGCCTGGGCGTCGCGCCGGGCCCATTCGCGCACCGCCAGTTCGATCGAGATCCCCTTGCGGTTGCGCGTTGCGCCATAGACGTCGATCAGATGCAGCAGCTGTTCGCGCTCGCGGCCAGTACTGGCGCCGGTCTGCTTGTTGATGTCACGGATGCGGCCGTCGCGCCAGGTTTCGAGGACGCCGTCGACCAGATCCTGACGATCCTTGAAATGCCAGTAAAAGCTGCCTTTGGTGACGCCGAAGTTCTTGGCCAGTACTTCGATGCGCATGCCCTGCACGCCTTGCTCGGCGAGAACATCAATGGCCGCTTCGATCCATCCGTCACGGTCGAGCGTTACGCGGGCGCTGGCTTTCTCGGTTTTCATCCTTGTCTGCTTCCTTCATTGGTCTCGCGCGTCGGGCAAACGGTAGCCGAAGCAGTAGCAGTAGCAGTAGCAGTAGCAGTAGCTGCAGCGGTCGCTTGGCGCACGCCATCCATACGACACGGTATGGGCTATTGTCCGGTCAGCGTTCGGCAATGTCAAACGCTGACTGTCGGCTCCATGCGCCGTGACCATGCTGTTGAGCGGGGCTTTCCTGAATCGCGTAACTGAGGCAATATTGCTGGCTAGCGTCGCACGGTCCTTGCCGACGGTATTGACAGGCGTTTTTCCATACGGTACCGTACGCCATCCATACGACAGAGTATGGCCTGTTTCCCGGTCAACGGTCGGCGCTGTTAATGTGAAAGTCGCGCAAGCGACTCACGAAGCGCCCTTCTCCCCTCGCGGGAGAAGGGTCTGGGGAAGAGGGAAACGGTCATGACTTGCATGATTCGGGCTATCTCGACATGTCATGACCGTTAGCCGCGGGCTGTTGCCTTGGCCGCGATCGATGTCGATTACCTTGCAGTGATAAAGGAGAAAGTTTTGAAGATTCTCGTGCCAATCAAACGAGTGGTGGATTACAACGTCAAAGTGCGCGTCAAGGCTGACGCCAGCAACGTTGATCTGGCCAACGTCAAGATGTCGATGAACCCTTTCGACGAGATCGCTGTTGAAGAAGCGGTGCGTCTCAAGGAAGCCGGGATCGCCAGCGAAGTGGTGGCCGTTTCGGCCGGCGTGGCCAACTGCCAGGAAACCCTGCGCACGGCGATGGCCATTGGCGCCGACCGCGGCATCCTGATCCAGACCGATGTCGACCTGCAGCCGCTCGCGGTCGCCAAGCTGCTCAAGGCGGTGTGCGAGAAGGAGCAGCCGCAGATCGTCATCTGCGGCAAGCAGGCGATCGACGACGACGCCAACCAGACCGGACAGATGCTGGCCGGCCTGATGGGCTGGCCGCAGGCGACCTTTGCCTCCAAAATTGTCGTTGCCGGTCAGCAGGCGACGGTCACCCGCGAGATCGACGGCGGTCTGGAAAGCATCGAAATCGCACTGCCGGCGGTACTGACTACCGACCTGCGTCTCAACGAACCGCGCTACGCGACCCTGCCGAACATCATGAAAGCCAAGCGCAAGCCGCTCGAGACGACCAATCCGGAAGCCTTGGGCGTTGACGTGACGCCGCGTCTGAAGACCCTGAAGGTGGCCGAGCCGCCGAAGCGTAGCGCCGGCATCAAGGTGGCCGACGCCGCCGACCTGGTGATGAAACTCAAGACTGAAGCGAAGGTGATCTGATCATGGCCATACTCGTCATTGCTGAACACGACAATTCTTCGATCAAGGCGGCGACGCTCAATGCCGTGACTGCGGCGACCCGGATCGGTGCCGAGCTTCATCTCCTGGTTGCCGGCAGCGGCTGCGCGGCTGCCGCCGACGCGGCGGCGAAAATCGCCGGCGTGGGCAAGGTCCTGCTCGCCGATGCTCCTCAATACGCTGACCAGTCGCCGGAGAACCTTGCCGCACTGGTCGTGGCCAATGCGGCTGCGTACGGCCACATCGTCACTGCGGCAACCACGATCGGCAAGAACTTCATGCCCCGCGTCGCCGCGCTGCTCGACGTCGCGCAGATCTCGGAAATCGTCGCCGTCGAAGCGCCGGACACCTTCGTTCGCCCGATCTACGCCGGCAACGTCCTGGCCACCGTGCAGTCGAGCGATGCCGTCAAGGTGCTCACCGTGCGTACGACCGCTTTCGAAGCGGCGGGCGAGGGGGGCAGCGCCGCCGTGGAAAGCCTGGCTGCCGGTCCCGATCTCGCGCAGAGCAAGCTCATCAATCGCGAACTGACCAAGTCCGAGCGTCCCGAACTCTCGGCCGCCAAAGTCATCGTCTCCGGCGGTCGCGGCATGGCTAACGGCGACAACTTTCACAAACTGCTCGAGCCGCTGGCCGACAGGCTGGGCGCTGCGGTGGGTGCCTCGCGGGCGGCAGTCGATGCCGGCTACGCTCCCAACGACTACCAGGTCGGCCAGACCGGCAAGATCGTTGCGCCGCAGTTGTACATCGCCGTCGGCATCTCGGGTGCGATTCAGCATCTTGCCGGAATGAAGGACAGCAAGGTGATCGTCGCCATCAACAAGGATGCCGAGGCACCGATCTTCCAGGTTGCCGATTACGGTCTGGTCGGCGACCTCTTCGAGGTCCTGCCGGCATTGCTCGCCGAGCTCGGCTGAGCACCGTCGGGCGGCGGGCAGCGTGAACCTGCCGGACGGCCTCCTCGGCAGTGGCTGGCTGTTGCTGTCCTGGATGGTTTTCGTCGGGGTCGCGCTGCTTGCCCTGCGGCGGGCGCCGTGGCCTGTGCTGGCCGACGGCGCACGCCTGAACGCCTTTCTGGCGACGATCGTTGCGCTGATCGTACTCTGGCACCTGCAGGCCGGGGTCAAACCCGGTCTTTCGCTGCACCTGCTCGGGGCAACGGTGTTTACCCTGTGCTTCGGCTGGGCGCTGGCTTTTATCGGCCTCTGTCTGGTGCTGCTCGGGGTCGGGCTGAATGGTTTTGCCGGCTGGCAAAGCTTTGCCATAAACGCCTTGCTGATGGCCGGCGTTGGCGTTGCCGTCAGTCATGCGCTGCATCGCCTGGTCGATCGCTGGCTGCCGCGCCACATGTTCGTGTACATCTTCTGCAAGGGCTTCTTTGCCGCGGCGCTGGCAGTGATTGCGGTCGGCCTGGCGGCGTGCACGCTGTTGGTGCTGGCGGGGACCTACGACGGTGATTACCTGGCTGCCGAGTATCTGCCCTATTTTCTGCTGCTCGGTTTTTCGGAGGCCTGGCTGTCGGGAATGATGGCCACCCTGTTTGCTGTTTATCGACCGGATCTTCTCGCCGATTTTGACGATGTGCAGTTCCTCGGAAAAAAGTGATGAGCGCAAGCGAAGGCGACTGTGAGATCGATTAGCAACCACAATGCATCCCAAACGGTCTTGCCGCTGATGACCGTTTCCCCTGGCGAATTTAAAGGAGAATGAAATGAGTGAATATTTTGCCCCAATCCGCGATATGCAGTTCGTGCTCAAGGAACTCGCCGGGCTCGAACAGGTGGCGCAGCTACCCGGCTGCGAAGAGGCGACGCCCGATCTCGTTGACGCGGTTCTCGAAGAGGCCGCCAAGTTTGCCGAGGAAGTGCTCTCGCCGCTCAACATTCCGGGTGACCTCGAAGGCGCCAAGTGGCACGACAAGGCGGTGACCATGCCGGCCGGCTTCAAGGAGGCCTACAAGCTGTTCGCCGAAAGCGGCTGGACGGCGCTGGCCTGCGAGCCGGAGTGGGGCGGTCAGGGCCTGCCGAAAGTGCTTGCGGCGGCGGTTGCCGAAATGTGGAAGTCGGCCAATCATTCCTTTTCTCTGTGTCCCCTGCTGACCAACGGCGCCATCGAGGCGCTGGTGCTCACCGGTTCCGAGAAGCTCAAGAAGGACTATCTGGAGAAGATGGTCAGCGGCGTGTGGACCGGGACCATGAACCTCACCGAGCCGAATGCCGGCTCCGACCTGGCCGCCGTGCGCACCCGTGCCGAGCCGCAGGCCGACGGCAGCTACAAGATCTTCGGGCAGAAGATTTTCATCACCTATGGCGATCACGACATGGCCGCGAACATCGTCCATCTGGTGCTGGCGCGGACACCGACCGCGCCCGAAGGAGTCAAGGGCATTTCACTGTTCGTCGTACCGAAGTTCATGGTCCATGACGACGGCAGCCTTGGCGAGCGCAACGACGCCTACTGCGTATCGATCGAGCACAAGCTGGGCATTCACGCCAGCCCAACGGCGATCATGGCTTTCGGCGACCATGGCGGCGCTGTCGGCTACCTCGTCGGCGAAGAGAATCGTGGTCTCGAGTACATGTTCATCATGATGAACGCCGCGCGCTTCGGCGTCGGCCTCGAAGGCGTCGCCGCTTGCGAGCGCTCGTATCAGCGCGCGCGCGACTACGCTCGCGACCGTATCCAGTGCACCGATATCGGCGAGCGTGGCGGGCCGAAAGTGGCGATCATCGCGCATCCCGACGTGCGCCGCATGTTGATGACCATGCGCGCCCACGCCGAGGCGACGCGGGCGCTGGCCTATGTGGTTGCCGCTGCCCACGACGCAGCCATTCACCATCCCGACGCCGCCGAGCGCAAGCGCAACCAGGCTTTCGTCGATCTGATGATCGGCGTGGTCAAGGGCTGGAGCACCGAGAGCGGGGTGAGCATGGCTTCGATGGGCATTCAGGTGCATGGCGGCATGGGTTACATCGAAGAAACCGGCGCCGCGCAGCACCTGCGCGACGCGCAGATCTCGACGATCTACGAGGGCACCACGGCCATTCAGGCCAACGACGTGATCGGTCGCAAGATCGCCCGCGAAGGCGGCGCCACGCTGCAGGCACTGATCGCCAGCATGCGTGCTTTTGACGCCGAACTGGCCGAACTGGCCGGGCAGGCGGGCAGTCATTTCGACGCCATTCGCAAGCGCTTGACGGCTGGCGTCGAGGCGCTGGCAGAAGCCGGCGACTGGGTGGTGGCCACTTACCGCGACGACGTTCGTGCGGCATCGGCCGGTTCGGTCCCCTTCCTGACCTTGCTCGGCATCGTCGCCGGCGGTTGGCAAATGGCGCGCGCCGCAGTGATCGCGCAGAAGAAAATCGACGGCGGCGACGCCGATCCCTTCTACGCGGCAAAAGTGGTCACCGCGCGTTTCTACGCCGACCACATTCTGTCGCGGGCAACCGGCCTGGCGAGCAGCGTCACCGACGGTGCCGTCGGCGTGATGGCTTTGCCGGAAGACATGTTTTAAGCAGCCGTAAGGTGAAAGTCGCGCAAGCGACTCACGAAACTCCCTTCTCCCCTGGCGGGAGAAGGGTCAGGGGTGAGGCGGGGAATTCAGGGAGCATGCTCCCTGCCCGGCGAACGATTCCGGCGTGCAAGCCGCAATGCGCACTGCAAGTGAGAGGGGACGGTCATGGCTTTCATCATCAGGGGTGTCTCGACATGTCATGACCGTCAGCGAGGAAGGCGGCCAGCCGGCGGTTTGACCGTTTTCGTTCACCCGCGCCGGCGATTGCCAATCGTCGGCGCGCCTTTTCCGCAATCGCCGTGCATCAAGACAGGAAGCAGCATGCCAACAAGCCAACACAAGCTCGTCCAGACCAGCCTGATGTCCATCCGCTGGGGCGACATGGACGCCTACGGACACGTCAATAACACCGTCTATTTTCGCTACATGGAGCAGTGCCGCGTCGAGTACCTCGAAACACTGGGTTTCAAGGTGCTGCCGCGCGGCACGGCACCGGTGATCATCAACGCCGCGTGCACCTTCCTGGTGCCGCTCAACTATCCGGGCATCGTCGAAGTACGCATGTTCTGCGCTCATCCCGGCCGCAGCAGCGTGCAGACGCATTACGAGATTCGCCTGCAAGACAAGGAAACGCTCTACGCCACCGGCGATTCCAAGATCGTCTGGATGGACGTGGCCACCGGCAAGTCGGTGCCGATTCCGGAGGAGTGGCGGGCACAGTTGTCGTAAGCGCTTTTTTCCATCGCAGCAAGGAGGAGGGATATGGATCAGCAGGCTCTCTGGCGCCCAAGCGCCGAACGTATCGCCGGCGCCCGGCTCAGCGCTTTCATGGCTGCCGTGAATAGCCGCTGGAATGCCGCTTGCAGCGACTATCCCAGCCTCTGGCGGTGGTCGGTGGCCGAGCCGGAGGCGTTCTGGACGTCGGTCTGGGACGAGTGCGGAGTGCTTGGCGAGCGCGGCGAGCGCATTCTCGAAGACGGCAAGCGCATGCCCGGGGCACGCTGGTTCCCGCAAGCGCGGCTAAATTATGCGCAGAATCTGCTGCGCCGCGGCGGCGAAGAAGTCGATCGGGCCGACACCGACGCCGTGGTCTTCTGGGGCGAAGACCAGGTCAAGCGGCGTCTCTCGAACGCCGAGCTGTACGCGCAAGTCTCGCGCTGCGCACAGGCCCTGCAGGCTGCCGGTGTCAGTCGCGGCGATCGCGTCGCCGCCTACCTGCCGAACATGCCGGAGGCCTTGATCGCCATGCTCGCCACGGCTTCGCTCGGCGCCATCTGGTCGTCGGCGTCGCCCGACTTCGGCGTCAAGGGCGTGCTCGATCGTTTCGGGCAGATCGAAGCCAAGCTGCTGCTCTGCGTCGATGGCTACTGGTACAACGGCAAGCGCATCGACTGCATGGCCAAGAATCTGCAGATTGCCGCCCAGATGCCGACCGTCGAGCGCTGTGTCGTGGTTTCCTACCTCGACCCAAGCCCGGACGTGACCGCGATGCGCAAGGGCCAGCGCTACGCCGACTTCATCGCGCCTTTCACCGCCGGCAGGATCGATTTCGTGCCGCTGCCTTTCGAGCACCCGCTGTTCATCATGTTTTCCTCGGGAACCACCGGCGTGCCCAAATGCATCGTGCACTGCCATGGCGGCGCGCTGCTGCAGCATCTCAAGGAGCATCAGCTGCACAGCGACGTCCAGCCCGGCGACCGCCTCTTCTACTTCACTACCTGCGGCTGGATGATGTGGAACTGGCTGGTGTCCGGGCTCGCCTCGCAGGCGACACTGCTGCTCTACGACGGTTCGCCGTTCATCGCCGGCGGCTCGGGAAAAGCCGGAACGATCCTTTTCGACTACGCCGACGCCGAGCGCATGACGCACTTCGGCACCTCGGCCAAGTTCATCGACGCCCTCGCCAAGACCGGCCTCAAACCACGTGAAACCCACCGTCTGCGGCAACTGCGGGCAATGTTCTCGACCGGCAGCCCGCTGGCGCCGGAAAGTTTCGACTACGTTTATCAAGAGATCAAAACCGAGCTGCTGCTGGCGTCGATTTCTGGCGGCACCGACATCCTCTCGTGCTTCGCGCTCGGCAGCCCGATTCTTCCCGTATACCGCGGCGAACTGCAGTGCCGCGGCCTGGGCATGGCGGTCGACGTCTTCGACGACGATGGCCAGCCGATTCCCGCCGCTCGTGGCGAGCGCGGCGAACTGGTGTGCACCGCCCCGTTCCCGGCCATGCCGGTCGGTTTCTGGAACGACCCCGACGGCGCCAAGTATCACGCCGCTTACTTCGATCGCTTTGCAAACATCTGGTGTCACGGCGATTTCGTCGAACTCACTGCCCACGAAGGAATGATCATCTACGGCCGCTCGGATGCCGTCCTCAACCCCGGCGGTGTGCGTATCGGCACTGCCGAGATCTATCGCCAGGTCGAGCAATTGCCGGAAGTCGTCGAGTCGCTGGTCATCGGCCAGGAATGGCAGCACGATGTGCGCGTCGTGCTGTTCGTCAAGCTGCGCGAAGGAATGACGCTCGACGACGCGTTGATCGAGCGCATCAAACAGCAGGTCCACCAGAACACCACGCCGCGCCATGTGCCGGCGCGGGTGTTGCAGGTCGCCGACATTCCGCGCACCAAGAGCGGCAAGATCGTCGAGCTGGCGGTGCGCCACATCGTCCATGGCCGCGCGGTGAAGAACGTCGAGGCACTGGCCAATCCTGAGGCGCTGGCGCATTTCCGCGATCGGGACGAACTACGCAGTTGAGCCAGGGCCCCCGCACTCGGACGGCATGGGTTCTTTCGTCATCCTCGGCTTGGCAGCGAAACGGTTTGTCTCGATGCAGGAGCTGGTTTTCCCCCATTTCTCGTACCAGGCGATGAACTCGGCGACGGCCAGCGGTGGCGAGAAGTGGTAGCCCTGTCCCCACTGCACGCCGGCGGCGCGCAGGGCCTGCAACTGGGTGTCGGTTTCGATGCCTTCAGCGACGACGGTCAGTTCGCTCGCCTGCAGGAGTCCGGCCAGGCTACGCAACCAGTCGGGGTGCGGGCACTCCGGGGTGATCTCGGCAGTCAGCAGGCGGTCAAGCTTGATGAGCTGGAAGTTGCAACGCGAAATGAGCGCCAGATTGGTGCCGCTCATCATCACGTCGTCGAGGGCGAGCTTGATGCCGCCATGAAACATGCTGTTGAGGGCCAGCAAACCGAGCTGGTCGGGAATTCCGCGTTCGGTCACTTCGAGGATCAACTGCGTGCGAAACTCGCCGAGACCGGACTTGACGGCGGCGTACTCCAGACCGCCGCGACCGAGGATTTCGGGCGGCACGTTGAGGCTGAGGTGGGCCTCCGGGTGCGCGCGCAGCCAGCCACCGACTTCGCCAGCGAGCGTGTCGATCAGCCAGTAGGTGATCAGTCCGGAGAGCGGGGTATTATCCGCCAGCGGGATGAATTTGTCGGGAGGAACGACGGTGCCGTCAGCTCGCCGCCAGCGGATGAGCGCTTCTGCCCCCAGGCAGCTCTGATCGCCGAGAGAAACGATGGGCAGGTACTCGACGAAGAACTCGTCCTTGTTCAGGCCATCGTAGATCGCGTTTAGCTCGGTCGAAGCGAGCATCATCTGCTGACGGGTGCTGGTCGTGATGAGCTTGAGCCGACGACCGGCAGGTGATGATCAGCTGGCGTCGGCTTCATCGGGGTGCTGGCTCTCGTAGTCGCGGCCGTAGAGGCAGGTCAGATCGAACAGGCGTTCGGAGTGCCAGGCTTCGACCTGATCCCAGCGGTAACGCCATTCCCACGATCCCGCGCCGACACCCGGCTGGTTCATGCGGTGCGTGCTATCGAGGGCCAGCGCATCCTGCATCGGTATGACGCAATAGCGGGCCACCGACGAAAACGCGAGACGGATCAGATACCAGCACAGTTCTTCGCTGTTCTCGCTGCCGACGCCCAGGTAGGTGTGCACGCGGTCCTTTTCGCTCTGTTCGAGCGATTCCCACCAGCCGCAGGTGGTGTCGTTGTCGTGCGTGCCGGTGTAGACGACGGTATTGGCATCGTAGTTGTGTGGCAGATAGGGGTTTCTGGCGTCGTCGCCGAAGGCGAAGTGCAGGATGCGCATGCCCGGCAGTCCGACATCCTCGCGCAGCTTCTTGACCGGCGGGGTGATGATGCCGAGGTCCTCGGCAATTATCTTGAGCTGGCCATGCTCGTCGGCCAGCTCGCGACGCATGGCGGTAAACACTGCGGCGCCCGGTCCCGGCTGCCAGAGGCCGTCGATGGCCGTTTCGGCCGAGGCCGGAATTTCCCAGTACGACTCGAAGCCGCGGAAATGATCGATGCGCACGATGTCGCAGAGGGTCATCATTTGCCGCATGCGATCTATCCACCAGAGATAGTGCTCGGCGGCGTGTGCCGACCACAGGTAGAGCGGGTTTCCCCAGCGCTGTCCGGTCTCGCTGAAGTAGTCCGGCGGGACTCCGGCGACGACGCGTGGATGACCGCTCTTGTCGAGGTCGAAAAGCGCCGGGTTCGCCCACACATCGGCGCTGTGGTCGGCGACAAAGATCGGCAGGTCGCCGACGATCTCGACGCGATGGGCGTTGGCGTAGGTTTTCAGCCTGGCCCACTGCGTGTAGAAGCACCACTGCGAGAACTTCCAGAAGTTCATTTCGTCGGCGTGTGCGCGTTCCGCCGCGCGCAGCGCCTCCGGCTGGCGGTGCGCAAGCTCTGTCGGCCATTCCTGCCAGATCGTTCCGTTTTCCCCGCCATGGGCGATATCCAGCGCCATGAACAGCGCGTAATCGTCGAGCCAGGTGCGAGAAGCGGCGCAGAAGGTGGCAAATGCCTTGTGCTCGGGGGTCTTTCCGCTGGCGAAGAAGCGCGCTGCGGCCCGCCGCAACTGCTCCATCCTGAAAGGTCGCACCGCTGCATAGTCGATACGCTGTGCGGGGAATGCCGGAGCTTCGGCGAGATCGGCGGGGGTCAGCCAGCCGGCGTCCTGCAGTTGTACCAGGTCGATCAGCAACTCGTTGCCGGCGAAAGCGGAGGGGCTGGAGTAGGGCGAGTTACCGGGTCCAAGGCCGGTCAGCGGCAGCAGTTGCCACAGCGACTGGCCGCCGGCAACCAGCCAGTCGACGAAGTGGAAAGCGGCGGTGCCGAGGTCGCCCGAGCCGTGCGGTCCGGGCAAGGAGGTCGGGTGCAGAAGAATGCCGCTTTGGCGGGGAGCTGAGTTCATCCGGGTCTCTTTTTCTGGTTAAGGCCATCGCCCGCTTGCGAGCGGTGGAGCACGCAGATTGTCGATGGGTGTCGGGGAGTGTGTCTAACAGCGTGGCTAAGCGTGGCTGGGAGTAATAGTGGCACGGCGTACCGCGAAGCCGCAGCGCAGGCCATGCCAGTCGGCTGGGGCGCTACGCTGGCCCGGGCCGACTTGCGTGCCGACAATCAGTTCTTGAGTCGGGTGATCTTGTTGCCCTGCAGGCCAATACCGGCCATCAGACCTGTTTGCCCGAAGATAAAGGCGTAGATGTCGTCATGCACGGTCGTCGAGGTCATCGATTTGCCCATTCCCTCGTCGACCACGACAATCGATGGGCCAACGCCGACTTCGAATCCTTCGGCCTGATTCAAGGTCCGGAGCGCTTCTTCTTTCATGAAGAACATCGCATAACCGTATTGCTGAGCGCCGGCCTGAAGTCCATACGAAGCACCCGAGGTGTTGTAGTAGCCGCTTGCTTTGCCGGCCTTGAAGAGGACGCCGTCTCCGTATTGCCCGCCGACGACGAGACCGGCCTTGATGATCGTCGGAAAGACGAGGACGGCGACAGCCTCCCTGGACAAAACTTTCGCCGCAGGGATTTTGTCGATCAATTTCTGATAGGCGCTGCGTGCGTCTCTTTCGAGCGCCGCGCGGTCTGCGGCGATGCCGACAGCCGGGGCCAGCAGAGCGCTCAAGGTGGCCATCAGCAGCCACCGGGACAATTGAGAAACCTGCGAAAAAAATGTCTTGTTCATGTCGCCACTCCCTGAAAAGCGCTGTTAAGAAGGGTCCGCCTGCTTGGCTTGCCCAGGCATCATCATAAGCCAAAGTCGGTCTCGCCGCCCGCTTCGGCAAGTGGTTTTCATCCCCGCACCCTGTTCCGACCGGATGGCAGCGGGCCGTGCTGAGCGCGGTTCATGCCGCGACGGGTCGTGCCTTCGCCGTTTTCGCGCGATACGCTAGAATGGATGTTCCGGGCCGCCAGCCAGCCATCAGGCACTGGCGGGAGTTGCCAGGGAAAGAGCGGGGCGAGCAGAGGCGCCTTGCCGGCGAGACGATAAAATCCTTATCCACGACGAGTACATGATGACCAAAGATACCCTTGAGAACCGTTGTTTCGACGAGATCAGCATTGGCGATACGGCGAGCATCAAGCGCACGCTGACGGTGCGGGATGTGCAGCTTTTCGCGACCGTTTCAGGTGACGTTAATCCTACCCACCTCGACCTCGAGCTGGTCAAGCAACTCGGCGCCAAGGAGTTGAGCGCGCACAGCATGTGGCTGGGCGCCCAGATCTCCGGATTGCTCGGCAACGAGCTGCCCGGGCCGGGCACCGTGTACGCCGGTCAGGATCTCGAGTTCCACGCACCGCTGGCCATTGGCGAGGAGATCACGATCAGCATCACGGCGCGAGAAAAATTTGCCGAGACGCGCAAAGTGACTTTCGACTGCCTTGGCGTCAACGCCCGCGGCGAGACGATCATGAGCGGTATTGCCCGGGTCGTTGCGCCGCATACGCGGATCATCATGGACCGTCCGGACGCTGCCAAGGTCTCGATTCAGAGCCACGACCGCTTTGACAGCTTTGTCGAACGCTGCGGGAAACTGCCGCCGGTGGCGGTGGCGGTGGTGCATCCCTGCGACGAATCCTCGCTGGGTGCTGCCCTCGAGGCCGCCCGCGAAAACCTCATCGAACCGATCCTGGTTGGTCCGCTGGAAAGGCTGCGGGCGGTGGCCGCGGAGTTTGGCTTCGACCTTGGCGGGGTACGCGTGGAAGACGTGCCGCATAGCCACGCCGCCGCCTTTCGTGCCGTCGAGCTGGTGCGCCTCGGAGAAGCCGCGGCGCTGATGAAAGGAAGTTTGCATACCGACGAACTGATGGCCGAGGTGGTCCATCGGCAAACCGGTTTGCGCACCGAGCGGCGCATCACGCATGCTTTCCTGATGGATGTGCCGACTTACCACAAGCCCTTGATCGTGACCGATGCGGCGATCAACATCGCGCCGGATCTCGACTGCAAACGCGACATTTGCCAGAACGCCATCGATCTGGCGCGAGTGCTGGGTATCGTGCAGCCGAAGGTGGCGATCATTTGCGCCGTCGAAGGCATCAACTCGCGAATGGTGTGCACGACGGACGCCGCTTCGCTGTGCAAGATGGCCGACCGTGGTCAGATCACGGGTGCCATTCTCGACGGCCCGCTGGCCCTTGACAACGCGATCAGCACGGAAGCCGCGCGGATCAAGAAAATCGATTCGGTCGTCGCCGGCGATCCCGACATTCTTGTCGTTCCCGACCTCGCCGCCGGCAACATTCTCGCCAAGCAACTGACTTTCATGAGCAATGCCGATGGTGCGGGCATCGTGCTCGGCGCGCGCGTGCCGATCATCCTCACCAGCCGCGCCGACAACCGGCGTGCCAAGCTCGCCTCATGCGCCGTTGCCTGCCTGATGGCCAGTGCCGTGCTGACGCACGACGCCAGCAAAGTGGGAGCTTGAAATGGGAAACGTGATTCTGGTTCTCAACGCCGGTTCCTCGAGCCTGAAGTTCTCGATCTATAGCGTCGGCGCTGCGCGTGTTCTCAGTGCCATGGCCGTCGGCCAGATCGAAGGGCTGGGCACGGCGCCGCGACTCAAAGCCAAGGGTGCCGACGGCAGTGTCATTGCCGATGAGCAGTGGACGACGAGCGAAGTCGCCAACCACGGGCAGGCTTTACAGGAGATCGCCACCCTGCTGCGTGCGCGCTTTGCAGGCCAGGAGCTGGTCGGAGTCGGTCACCGCGTCGTGCATGGCGGACCGGATTACTCGGCGCCGCTACTGATCACGCCGCCGGCCATGGAGACGCTCGCTACCTTCGTGCCGCTGGCCCCGTTGCACCAGCCGCACAATCTTGCCGCCATCCGGGCGGTGGCAGAGGCCAGGCCCGAGTTGCCGCAAGTCGCCTGCTTCGATACCGCTTTCCACCGCACGCAGGAGACGGTCGCGCAGCTCTATGGTCTGCCCTATGAGTATTACGAGCGCGGTATCCGGCGTTATGGCTTCCATGGCCTGTCCTACGAGTACATCGCGGCCACTCTGCCGAAGCTGGCGCCGGAAATCGCCAGCGGACGCGTGATCGTGGCACACCTCGGCAGCGGGGCCAGCATGTGCGCGATCGACAACGGTCGCAGCGTCGGCAGTTCGATGGGCTTCACCGCCCTCGACGGACTGCTGATGGGTACGCGACCGGGCAACCTGGACCCCGGCATCATCCTTTATCTGCTGCAGCAGGAAGGCATGAGCGCCAGAGACGTCGAGAGTATGCTCTACAAGCGCTCCGGCCTGCTCGGCCTGTCGGGCATCGGCAACGACATGCGCGTCCTGCAGGAGAGTGACTCGCCGCGCGCGCGGCTGGCGATCGATCATTTCGTCTATCGCATCAGCCGCGAACTCGGCGGGCTGGCAGCGGTACTCGGCGGCATCGACGCTTTCGTATTCACCGCCGGCATCGGCGAAAACAGCGCCTATATCCGCCGCCTGGTCTGCGAACAGTCGAAATGGCTGGGCATCGACCTCGACCCGGCAGCCAACGAGCAGGGCGGTGCGCGCATCAGCAGCGTCGGCAGCAAGGTTTCCGCGTGGGTGGTGCCGACCAACGAGGAACTGATGATCGCCCGCCACACCTGCCAAGTGCTCGGGCTGTAGTCAGGGTTGCAAGATCGCGGCTAGCGACTGCCAGCAGCAAAGCGAGCCGCGCTGCCCGCTTCAGCCGCGCGGGTCTCCACCGGCGCGCGCTTCGCTCTAATTGCTGTACGCTTTCTACGCTTGAGCGAGGCGATCGACGGGCGCGTCGAGCCGTAGTCGGCAGATGACTACCGAGAAATCTTCGGGATCGGCCGAGGTCGTGAAGCCGAGGCGATCGGCGAGCCGCAGCATCGCCGTGTTGGCGCGCAGCACGAAACCTTCCATTTCCAGCAGTCCGCGCGCTTTCGCCGCAGCGATCAGCGCGCTCATCAGGGTGCGCCCAAGGCCGGTTCGAGCGTATGCGGCGGTGACGGTGACCGCGAACTCGCAGCTCGCCGGATCCGGGCCAATCATCAGGGAGCTGCCGCCCACGACGTCGATCCCATCGTCAGCCGGGATGGTGGCGACGATGCCGGTACCGCGCTCGGGAATGAATGCGAGCACCCTGTGCAAGCGCTTCACGTCGGGTTTGCGGACCACGTGCATGAAGCGCATATAGCGGGTTTCCGGGTCCAGTCGCTCGAAGAATTGCATGAGTTCACCCTCATCCGAGCAGCGCATCGGACGCAGGTGCACCGCACGTCCATCGCGCAGCACGACATCAACATCATTGAACGAGGGGGAGCTCACTTGCCTTTATCTCCGGGTGTGCTGGACAGGAATCGACCTTGTCGCCGCGTCAGTTCAGGTCCGGATCGACGTAATAGGCTGCGGCACCCCAGTTGGCCTGGAGCGCGAAGCCTTTCTCGGTCAACTGGTAGACGTCGATGTAGGGATTGAAGGAGATGGTTCCTCCAGCCGAGCCGGCGGTCGCGGACGCGCCGACATCGCCGCCTGCCTTGCCGCCGATCTTGAATTGATCGAGTGCTGCCGCAGACTTGAAGACGAAGATTTGATACATGGTCTGGTAGCCCAGACCGGGGCCGGTACCGGCGCGAATCGCCTGCATGTAGGTTGGCTTGCCGGTCGCATTGTCGAAAATCACGCCCGGGCCGCGTGAGCCGACGACGACGAGCGCGTTGACCATGGTGATGTCGAAGACGCCATAGCCGACGGCGCCCTTGATGACGGCACGAGCGTCGGGCTGCGTTGCGTAAAGCTTGTCGAGGGCGGTCTTCGCCATGGCCAGCGTCTCTTTGCGCTCCTGCTTGATTTGTGCACTGTCGAGATTGCGTGACTCGGGCTGCGTCTCGACGCTCGAGCAAGCGGAAAGCACGCCCAGTGAAGCGACGAGAAAGAGTGCGGCGAGGTTCTGCTTGAGTCGGGCGGGTTTGTTCACGTGGGTTCCTTGCTAGGTGATTTGGGGGTCGCAGAAAACAGGGCGGCCAGAAGGGAAGCGTATTATAGCCGCTGGCCGCTGCTTGAGCGACGACAGGAGGTTGCTCGCCGGCCCGATTCCGATCCTGATCCGGCTGCGAGCGCCAAATGCTTTGTTTGTCCGCGTGCGTTCGACGGATTGCTATTTCCCTATTGCGCTATTTCATTTCTCTCCCGGCGCATTGATGGCTGCGTGTTCCGGAGCGTCTGCTGGCAGTGCCTTGCAACTGCGGGTGTAGCGCTCGATGCCCGTCTTGGCGCTCAAGCCATGCGCGACAACGCTGAGCAGCACGGTAGCCATCACCGCCAGACGGATCGTGTTCTCGCCTGGCAGGTTCGCCTGCTGCTCCAGGTAAACCAGCCCGAGGACGATCGACGCCAGGCCGCGCGGGCCGAACCAGCCGAGGAAAAGCACCGTTGCGCGACTGAGCCCGATGCCGGCAACGGCCAGCGCGACAGGCAGCATGCGCACGACCGTCAGGCTGAGAACTGCGTAGAGGACGATGAGCGGAGTGAAATCGTGCCAGGAGAGGGCGAAGAGCAATCCGAACAGGAAGAAGACGAACCAATTGAACAGCTGCCCCCAGCCTTCGGTGAACTCGACGCTGTGGCGCCCGACTTTCGGGAAGCCGACCTGTGCCGCCAGGCCGGCCACGAAGGCGGCGATGAACATGCTCGCCCCGGACTCCTCGGCGGCCAGTATGCACAGGAGCGGCATCGCCACGACGCCAAGCTGGCCAAGCTCGGGCGACATCCACTGCCGGCGCTGCGCCAGCCCCATCAGCAGACCGCCGCCGAGCCCGATCGCCAGTCCGAGCGCGGTTCCGTAGCCAATCTGTTCGAGGAGAAAATGCGCCAGGACGCTGCGTGCGCCGACACCTTCCTCGATGGCCGCAGCGAGGGCAATGAACAGCATCAGGAAAGGAACCGCCAGTCCGTCGTTGAGCCCTGCCTCGACGTTCAGCGCCTGCCGTATGCGCGCCGGCACGCGCGGGCTGTTGACGATGATCTGTCCGAGGCCGGCGTCGGTGGGCGCAAGAATCGCGGCGAGAATGCCGGCCTCCCACCACGACAGTCCGGCGAAGCACGCCATCGCCGCCGCCGCCCCGAGCAGTATGGTGAGCAGCATGCCGACGCTGAGCAAACGCACCGGCAACCTGCGGTTGTCCTGCAAGGCGCCGCGGCTGATGTGCGAGGCGTCGGTGAACAAGGTCATCACCAGGCCAACTTCGGCGATCAGCAGCAGCGCCTTGCGGTCGATGAACAGTTCCCGGGACGCTGCCGGGAAGAGCAACATCAGCACACCGGCCGCGGTGAACAGGAGCGGAGCGGTAAGCGGCGTGCTTTCCAGCCGGCGCGACACCAGGCTGTAGCCGAAGACCAGGACGATGAACGCGGCGGTGATCAACATGCGGGCTTGTTCCCCAGGCAAAGAACGATTAACCGAAGGCCGCCGTTCAGGAGGTGAAGTGATGCGACCGGCAGCCGGGCGTCCCGCTTGCCGACATCATTCTCCCGCAGCCACCGTCATTACGGTCATTGCGAGGAGGCGCGGGAATGTGGAAGGGGCAACGTGGTAACGGGGCAATATGAAGGGTCGAATGGGAGGGGCGGAATCAGCTGGCGTCGGCGGCTGGCTGCTCGTCGGCGAGGGTCCCGACCAGGCGGTCCTTGACCGTGTTGAAGTTGCGCAGGGACGCCAGATGCAGGTACAGCAACTCGAGCTCGTCGCTCTTCACGAGCTGCTGCAGGGTCTCGCCGGAAAGCGCGCGCAGTTTGTCGCGGCCGACGACCATGAAACCGCGGAGACTCAGTTTCTCTCCCTTCGGCGTGCTGACGGTCGCCTGCATTGGTTCGAGCAGCCCGAGATCCTTGAGGCGGCGACCGAAAACCCGGGTGCGTTCGAATTGCGCCTGATAGTCCTTGAGAAATTCCAGCACCTTGTCGACGTAGGGCGTCGGCTTGCCGTCGTCGCCGAAGAGGGCGTCGCCGCGGCCTTCGCGGTTCACGCCGGGGTGCGACTCGTCGATGCACAGGGTGAGCGACTTGCCGTCGGCGGTGGATGCAAAAACGAAGGGATAGCGGCGGATAAAGGCCGGAATGTAGTCGGCCTTCCAGTGCCCGTCCGGCGCCAGGTAGAGGTTTTGCTCGTTGCGTATGCCGAGTATCACCACCGGCATGAGCTCGTCGCCGTCGGCGGCAAAGACGACTGCGTACTCGGCCGTGGCACGCGGAAACTCGACTGCCATCAGCGGCACGGCATTGATAGCCGCGCTGAAGGCATAGCTGTCACTCCCTTCCAGGGACACGCCGGCATGACGCGTCGCGGAAACCGGCACTGCCGTTTCATAGATCAGTAACTGTTTGGCCACGAATATTTTCTCCTGTTGTTAATAGGCGGCGTGCGGGGCACGCCATTACGGTTCATTGCTGTGATTTCTGCCGCTTGCCGCTTGCCGCTCGCCGATCCCGGCGTCGGTCGGGAGCCCGGAGCAGGGACAAAAACCTGGGACAAAACTCCCGTTGCAATCCTCGCTCCACCAGCGCTGACTGGCGGAGCGACGTATCGAGAGGCTCAGGCCCGATTCAGCACCTCTATTTTCGGCGATAGCGATAGCGAGACTTCCACGTGCACCCGTAGTGAAACGTTGGGCTGGCGTTGTCCGTCATTCTTACCGAGATGTTCAACAAAGTCACGCCGCCAGTTGGCAGATCTCGTCGGTGTCGCAGTGCGCGGCCCCCCAGCAGCGAAATATCGGCGCTGCCAAGGCAATCTTGCGGATGGAAGAAGGTGACAACGTGTTTTCTCTCCGGGGTGAGGGCGGCGCCAAGCACTGTAATCGTTGTCAAGGGTCATCACCGTCGAGATAGGCGTCTGAAGCATCGCATGGGTGCCTTCCAGGGCGGACAAGGCGAGGGCTTGCCGGGCGGAGCTTGCGCCGCTAATATCCAGCGCGCGCCCATCTGCCTTGGCGCGTGCTTTAATGTGAAAGTCGCGCACGCGACTCACGAAACTCCCGTCTCCCCTTGCGGGAGAAGGGTCAGGGGAAGAGGGAAACGGTCATGACTTTCATGATCCGGGGTATCTCGACATGTCATGACCGTTAACGAGACCCGCAATGAGCTTGCAATCCGTACGTGATTTCTTTTCCGCCCGCGATCTGGATCTGCCGATCATCGAATTGGCAGTCAGCACCGCCACGGTTGCCCTGGCTGCCGACGCGCACGGCGTCGAGCCTGGTCGCATCGCCAAGACCCTCGCTTTTCGCCTGGCCGATGGCCGGGTCATCATTCTCGTGGCACGCGGTGATGCCCGTATTGATAACCGCAAGTTCAGGGCCGCCTTCGGGAAAGGCAAAATGTCGCCGCCGGAAGAGGTCGTCGAGCTGACCGGGCACCCGGTGGGCGGCGTCTGTCCCTTCGGTTTGGCGCAACCGCTAGCGATCTATCTGGATCGATCGCTGCAGGACTTCGACGAGGTCTTGCCCGCTGCCGGTGCGCTCCACACGGCCATCCGGATCAGTCCCGCACAGTTGGCGGTGGTGACCAAGGGCGAGTGGGTCGATGTCTGCCGGCTGTGCACTCCCTGATCTGTTTCCCCTGCCAGCCCCACCGCGCAGCAAAGTCTTCCCGCGCAAACGACCCTGACTGCCACCTGTAATACCTGTAACGTAAGCGCAAGCGTGTAATCGCAAGCCTCAGTTCAGCCAGCGACCTGCTCCCCTCAACCCTCGTGGGGGAGGGCCTAGCCATCGACGCCACCGCGCGCACGGTCAAGCTCCCCTCCCCCCTCGCGGGGGAGGGGCTGGGGGAGAGGGGGAATTCGCTGCTCGTTGCCAAGCCAGGCAAGCGCCAGTCCAGCCCACAGCGACAAGGGCTGCGTTCGCATCGCCGCCAGTGCTTCGCTGCGAGCCAGCACGAGCGGACGGATATCCTCAGTTTCGTGCGCCAGGCCATGGCATCCGGCAACGCTGCCAGTATCCACTGCCGCGCAATAGAGATGCACGCGTTCGCTGGACAGGTGTGGCGCCGTGAGATAGACGCCGATGGGCACGATGGCGGTCGGCGTCAGCCCTGATTCTTCAGCGATTTCGCGCCTGATCGTGTCGAGGGGCGTCTGCCCGGCCTCGATGCGGCCAGCGACAATGTCGATCAGCCACGGGTTTTCTCCCGCCAGGTGCGCGCCCGCACGATACTGTTCCACGAGCACGACCTTGTCGGTGCTGGCGTCGTAGAGGAGGGCGGCAGCGACGTCACTTCGATGCAGGACTTCCCGCAGTAACGGGCCGCTGCTGCCTCCGTCAAAAAGATCGTGCTCGACGGTGAGGCGACGAAGTTCAAAAAAACCCCGGTAAGCGGCGTCGATGTGCAGGATGCTTGCTTTCATTGGTTTGCTTGGTTTGCTTGGTTTGCTTGGCATTTGGCCATTGTGGATGAACTCGGGGAGTAAGACCACTGCGGCAACGAGCGCTCCAGGCGGCGGTGGTCTGGTGCGCCGGGATGCTCTCGGCTTAGAATTGCGGCCATGTCGCAGGAAAAACTCCCGGTTACGCAGGCCATACGCGTCTTGCGCGCGGCGCGTGTCGCTTTCACTGATCACCCTTACGCCTACGAAGAGCAGGGCGGCACGGCCGTCAGTTGCCGCGAACTGGGCATCGCTGAGCATGCGGTGATCAAGACGCTGGTCATGGAAGATGACGGGAAGCGGCCGCTGATCGTGCTCATGCACGGCGACCGTGAGGTGTCGACCCGGCAGCTCGCGCGTCATATCGGCGTCAAGACGATCTCGCCGTGCAGCCCGGCGGTGGCCAATCGACACTCCGGTTACCTGCTTGGCGGCACCAGCCCTTTTGGCACGCGCAAGGCGATGCCGGTGTATGTCGAGCGCAGCATTCTCGAACTCGAGAAGATCTATATCAACGGCGGTCGTCGCGGTTATCTGGTGGGTATCGCGCCGCGGGTGCTGGTCGAGGTGCTCAAGCCGGAATTGGTTGCGGTGGCTGTTTGAGGCGCGGCGGGGTGAGTGTTTGGCTCGGCTTGTGCTGGGCACGATTTGCCCCTCTCCCCAACCCCTCTCCCACGAGGGGAGAGGGGCTAGGTGCGCGTGGGCATGGCTTCGCGGACTGTCGTTGCCGGCGCGCTACTTGCCGCCGAGGGGCTAGGTGCGCGTGGGCATGGCTTCGCGGACTGTCGTTGCCGGCGCGCTGCTTGCCGCCGAGGGGCTAGGCGGGCGTGGGCATGGCCCAGAGGTGGGCGGCGACCAGGGCTCGCCAGGGTGTGAACGGTGCCAGCCAGTCGCGCGCTTGCGCTTCGCTGATTTTCTCCGGGGATGCGAGCAGCGCTTGCAGTTTGCGGCGCACGGCGACGTCGCCGTGCAGAGATCCGTCGAGGTTGCCGAATCCGCGCAGCAGGGCGTAGTTGACGGTCCACGGGCCGATCCCGGGCACGGCGAGAAGCTGCTCGCGGATCTCGTCAATTGGCAGCGTCGTCAGCCATGCGGCCAAGGGCAGCTTGCCGCTGCGCACCCCTTGCGCAAGGGAGCGCAAGCTACGCGTCTTGCTCATTGAGAAACCGGCCCGCCGCAGGTCATCCTCGCTCAGTGCAGCGATCTGCCTGGCCTCCGGATAGCAAAACAGACCGCTCGAATGGCGCCGGCCGGTCGCGACAATCAGTTTCCGCCGCACCGAGACGGCGGCCCTGACGCTGATTTGCTGGCCGGTAATCGCCCAGCTCAAGGCTTCGAAAGGCGTGGCCGTCAGTGGTACGCGCAAACCGGGATGGCCGGCAATCAGCGGGCCGAGCTGTGGATGCTGGTGATAACGGCTGGCGAACTGCTCGATGTCCTGCGTCAGACCGAGCATGCGGCGCAGCATGGCCTGGAAGGTGGCTTCGCTGCTCGTGGCCGCACTGCCGGCGATGCCGTTGTCGTCAATGGCGTCAATGGCGTCGATGTCGTCGATGCCATCGATGTCGAGTTCGGCCGTGGCCATGTCTGCCGCGAAATGAATGCTGAGACAGGCCGGCGCGTCCGCCCAGAGCAGGCCCTTGTGCAGGGAGCTGGCGGTGACGCGTTCGGCAATTTCCTGCGCATCACGGCGGTGGAAAGCCAGAATGTCGCCAGCTCGAAAAGATGCGGGCAGGGGTATTGCGCAGCTGAAGCGGATGCTCATTGGCGGCCCGGCGGGCCCGCTTTGCGAAAAGTGAGGTTGATGCGGGAATTCCCGGTTTCCGGGAAGAGCCCATGCTTGAGTGTTTGTACGCCGTGGTAACGCAGGCGGGCAGGGCCGCCCCAGACGACGACATCGCCGTGCGCCAGCAGGACCCGCGTCGTCGGCTCCTTGCGCTTCAGTCCGCCGAAGAGAAAAACAGCCGGCAAGCCGAGCGAAACCGAGACAATCGGCGCTTCGCGATCGGGCTCGTCCTTGTCCTGGTGCAGCGAGAGCTTGCTGCCCGGTTCATAGCGGTTGATCAGGCAGGCATCCGGCAGGAAGTCAGGAAAACCGGCTGCGGCGGCTGCCATCTGGGCAAGCTGGCAGAAAACCTCGGGCATCGCCGGCCACTGCCGCCCGTTGTCCGGATCGAGCGGCGAATAGCGGTAGCCCTGGCGGTCGCTGACCCAGCCGAGCGCACCGCAGTTGCTCATGGCTACCGACATGCGCAAAGCGCCGGGCGTCTGCATGCGGCGAAAAGGCGCTACCGCGGCGATCTCGTCCACTGCGGCGAGCAAGGCCGGTGCTTGAGCGTGCGCGCAGCCATGCAGCAACATGGCGCCGTCGGCGAGGATTTCCCGGCGCTGATCTTCGCTGTCAAGGCGGGAAAACAGGTCGTCGATCATTTTCTGCACTTTCGAGCGGCGGTCGTGGCGGAGGTCGGGCCTTGCCGACGCGGGCTCGGCGCTGCTGCCTGCCGGCGGCTATCCCTGTCCTGCACGGCGGTGCTGGCGATGGCCAGGCAATGGCTGGCTGCCGCTCAGCTCCGCGCCGCGCCCCAGGTACGAAAGTCGCCGGTGTCGACGTGCAGGAAGTCGGCTCTGGGGTAATAGCCGACGCCGCCAATTCCCAGGTCCACTGCCGCCTGGCTCAGGCGCGCAGTATCGAAACCGACCAGGCGCACATCAATGGCACGTCCGTCCATGTGCAGGCTATTCTTGGCGACGCCGCGCCTGTGGCTACGCAGCGATGCGTTGGTGAGCGGTGAGCGGTAGCCGGAAATGATTTCGAAGGTTTCGCCGCCGCAACGTGCGCGCAGTGCATGCAGAATATCGAACAACTGCGGATCCATGTGGATCATCTCGCCGGAGCGGTGGTCGCGCAGCAGCCAGTTCATGCGCTGGATGGCGGGGGCGATGTAGCCGCGGTTGTCGCGAAAAACGACGTCGAGCAATTCGTCGGTGTGGGTGTGGCGAAACTTCAGTTGGTATTTGGTGGTGCCAGCGGTGCCAGCGGTGCGAGCGGTGGCAGCGCTGGCTGAGCTGAAGGGCAAGGCCAGTGGTAGGGCGGCTAATCCCTTCAGAAGTAAACGACGATGTGGTACGGTTTTGCGCTGCGTAGTGCCATGGGAATGCGTGGAATGATCGGCCATAGGTCAAATTTGTCCGGAAAAACAGGTGAAGGGGTTATCTTACCCGATCTTGCGCCGATGTTGACCGCATCGCGCGCGCTTGGCTGTATTTAGACGCGTGCCGTGAAGAAGTGCGTTGAAGAACTTCGTCGCTTCTCGGCTCTCCAAGCCAGGTTGCCGGTGCTCGCTGGCATGCGCTCCGCGCTTGCTCCTCGGCTGCCTTGCGGCCTTGCGCTGGGCCGGGCGGCGAGAAATTCTGGCGGCAGCAAGCGGTTGCTGCATATGTGTAGTAAATTTCGTGCTCGTTGGCGCTCGTGGCATCGTTGAAACGAATCGTGGGCGCGATCAGCAATCGCTCGCCGCGCAGCGGCACGATACTTGGATACGTCTTTCAACTCTCAGGGATTGCAAGAAATGCGCTTCTGGAACAATGACTTGTTGGGCGATGCTGGGGCGGTTCGGAGGGCGGCCACAGCGTCGCTGGGGCGGCTTGCTGCGGCGATGCTGTTGACCGGGCTTGCTGGGCCGGCGTTGGCGCAGGCGGTCGTGGCGCCAGACGCCTTCGCCAGCAAGCCGGCACCGCTTTCTTCGCCGCAGGCGCCGGCTACGACACTGGCGCAGCGCCTCGAACAGGCGCTGAACGAGCCAGCCAGCGTTGAGTCCTCGGGCGGCTCGAGCGAGGCCGCCGCCATCCGGCTCTTCTATTACGGACGGGGTTATCGACCGGCCTGGACCGACAACGCGCGCCGGGGCGAACTGATCGCCGCGGTCGAGGCCAGCCGGGAGCACGGCCTGGCGCCCGAAGATTTTGACATTGCCGCGCTGCGCAAGGTGGCTGCCCGAAGCGACGACGATGCGCAGATGGTCGTTCACCGGGAGCTGCTGTTTACCGAGACCCTGGCGCGCCTTGTAACGCAGCTGCGCTACGGCAAGGTCGATCCCTCCGCCCTTTATTCGACCTGGAATTTCTCCCCGCCGCCCGGCGTACAGGAGCGCGCGCAGACGCTGGACGAAGTGCTCGAAGCCGCCTCGCTGCAGAGCGCACTGGCGACGCTGGCACCGCAGGACGCAGCCTATCGCGGCTTGCAGCAAGCCCTGTCACGGTTCACAGCCCTGGCCGCCAAGGGCGGCTGGCCAAGCGTCCCCGACGGTCCGACGCTGCGTCCCGGCGAGAGCGATGCGCGCGTAAGGGCGCTACGCGCGCGCCTGCAGGCGGAGGGCTGGCTGGCCGAAGAGGGTAAAGCGGGTAAAGCCGGTAAAGCGGATGCAGCGGGTGAGCGCCAGGGCAACAAGCCTGGCAAGGCCAGCGCGCGCGGCGATGCCACGCGCTATGACAAGGCGCTTGCCGAGGCCGTGCAGCGCTTCCAGACGGCGCACGGCCTGCGCCCCGACGCGGCGGTGGGAAGCAGCACGGTCGCCGCGCTGAATGTCAGCGCGGCCGAACGCGTGGCGCAAATCCGCGTGAACCTGGAACGTGTGCGCTGGGTGGCGCGTGACATGAGTGCGGATCGCCTGGTGGTCGATATCACCAGCTTCAATGCCGCTCTCCAGCTCGATGGGGCGCAGGTGTGGTCATCGAAAGTAATGGTCGGGCGTCCGGCCCGCGAAACGCCGGTGCTACTCGACCATGTCCAGCATCTGGTGCTCAATCCGAAATGGGTGGTGCCGCCGACCATTCTGCGCGAGGACGTGATCCCGGGCATGAACCGTAATGCGGCCTACTTGCAACAGCACAACTTGCGCATCGTTAACCGTAGCGGGCAGGCGGTGGCTCCGGAGCAGATCGACTGGAGCAATGCCAAACGCGGCGGTTTCCCGTACCAGGTGGTGCAGGAATCCGGTTCCCGCGGAGCGCTTGGTCAGGTCAAGTTCTCGTTGTCGAACGGCTACGCCATCTATCTGCACGACACGCCGTCGCGTGCGCTCTTCAGCAAGCCCGTGCGGGCTCTCAGTTCGGGTTGTGTGCGCCTCGAGAAACCGCGCGAGCTGGCGCTGCTGTTGCTCGACGATCCGCAGCGCTGGAACGAGGAAGCGTTGGCAGCGGCGATCGCCAGCGCACGCACGCGAACGCTGCCGGTCGGGCGGCATGTACCGGTGATGCTGCTCTATCGCACAGCCGTCGCCGATGGCTCCGCCGCCACCGATCACAAGGGCGCGGTGTCCTTTCGCGTGGACATCTACAACCAGGATCCGCCGCTGCTGGCCATGCTCGATCGCCGTTCGCGGCCACGCCCCCTGAGTGTGAGTGCGCCATTAATGTGAAAGTCGCGCACGCGACTCACGAAACTCCCGTCTCCCCTCGCGGGAGAAGGGTCAGGGGAAGAGGGAAACGGTCATGACTTTCATGACTTGGGGTGTCGCCACCTGTCATGACCGTTAATGTGAAAGTCCGCACGCGACTCACGAAACTCCCGTCTCCCCTCGCGGGAGAAGGGCCGGGAGAAGAGGGAGGGGGAAAGCTGGCGAAAGCGCTTTTCTCGCTCAGGAAAAGCCCCGCAAATGGTCGATTGAAACGCTTCTGGCGGCGTAGGTCTGACCGACGTTCTGGATGTCACCGATGTTTTTTACCGAGTCCATGACCTGCACTTTCCTGGCGTCGATGCCACCCAGGCCGAGCGCGTCGATGCCCGCCTGGCTGACGTCCGGGTCGTAGCGCAGGTAGGCGAACTGCTTGCCGACACTGGCATTGGCGCTTCCCCCCGGGGACATTACCATGTCGCCAAACTCACGGTCGATGGCTGGACCGAAGCGGCATTCGCCCAGCGTCCGGCAGGCCATGTCCCAACCTGCGGAAGCCGCGTTCATCAGCGCGCCGGGCAGGTTCTTGGCGTTGTCGAGCAGCCACAGATCGTCGGCCTTGAGATCGGGGCGGGCGTTGGCGGCGCCGCCGGTCCCCACCGAGACGATCAGCAGGTTTTCGGTGCCGGTCTGCCAGCCGACCTGGTATGGCGCGGCGGTAACCATCTGGAAAGCCAGGAAGGCCGGATTGTTGTAAGTGGTGACGCCGCCGTCGACGAAGACGAACTGATACTCCCTGTCCGTACCCGGCGCGAAAGTGACCACCTCGGGCGGGAAGAAAGTCGGCGCGGCGGTGCTTGCCCGTAGCAGTTGCCAGAGCGGCAGGCGCAGATTGCAGTCCTGGCGATCGAGCTGGTTGTACCTGGCACGCGGGTTGTTGGAGACCGGCCAGGGGGAATCGGTGGTCGCGTTGCGCATCACCATCATCAGCATGCTGCGCAGATTGGCATCGCCGAGGGTGGCGTTGGCTTCGCCGGGCGTGGGCGCGTGGGCGAGCGCCGCGTCAAGCTCGCTGCGCAGCTTCTGCGCCAGCGGCTCGTCGTTGTAGCTGTACTTCAGACGGTTCAACAGCGATGCCTTGTCGAACATCTGTTGGCCACTTTCGACGTAGAACTTGCGGATCCGGTCGGTGGACATGCCCGCCGCAATGCACGCCGCAACCATGGCCCCGGTGCTGGTGCCACAGACGAAGTCGAAGTAGTCGGCGAGTACAAGGTCGGCCTTGCCGAGTTTGGCGCGTAGCTCGGCTTCGATTCTGGCCAGGATCTCGACGCTGATCAGGCCCAGGATGCCGCCGCCGTCGCAAGCGAGAATCTTTTTTTGGCCGGGGCGGTCGATGCGCTCAAGGAGTTTCTGGTTCATGGCACTTTCCTTTCGTTAGTCGGTGGCTGGGGGCGCCGGCGTGATACGTACCGGCAGGGGCTGCGAGACGTCGAGGTGCACGTCGTGCTGCGGGAAGGGGATCCTGATTCCGGCGGCGCCCAGGCGCTTCTCCATTGCAAAGCGCAGGTCGCTGTCGACCCGGCGTCCGAACAGCTTCGGCCCCAGCTCGACCCAGAAAAGCAGCACCAGCAGTAGCTCATTATTACCGAAGTCCTCCAAAAAAACCTCCGGCTTCGGGTTCCTCAAGACCTCGCCGTGATCGTCGGCGCAGCCCAGGATGATATCGGCCGCGCCATGCACCGGTGACCCGTAGGCGATGCGGACTCTGATTTCGCGCCGGATGCGAGCATCGGAATGGGTCCAGTTGACGACCTGGTTTTCGAGAAGACTGGAGTTGGGTACCAGCGCCTCGATGCCGTCAAAGCCGAGCACCGTCGATGCCCGCAGGTCGACCTGGGTCACATAGCCAGTCGTGCCGGCGAGGGAAATGATGTCGCCAACGCGAATCTTGCGTTCGAAGAGGATGATGATGCCGCTGATGACGTTCTTGATGATCGTCTGCGTTCCGAAACCGAGGCCGATGGCAAGGGCACCACCCATGAAGGCGAAAACGGTGAGCGGGATGCGCGCCAGATTGAGAATGAAGATGATCAGCACGATCGCCAGGGTGATCATCGCCCAGCGACGAATGACGCCAGCCACTTGCTCGTCGACATCGAAGCGGCTCACCATCAGCCTCTGCATGCGCGCCGAGAGCAGCGAGAACAGCCAGTAGCCGACGATGTACAGGGCAATCGCGCCAATGCTCTTGCCGACGGTGACGCCGTAGGCAACGGTCACCGTCTTGCCGTCGACGACGGTCGAATCTTCGACCGCAAACATCTCGAAGTCCCAGACCTCCTTGAGAACCTGTTTCACCTGCAGCGCGCCGAGCTTCCAGTTGCTGGCGTCGCCGGCTTCGCCGCTGAAGCCAAAATCCGCCAGCCAGCGGTTCAGCTGGCGATAGAGCCGGCTGCCGGCAACTTCGAGGCGTTCGTAGGCCTGCACACGTTTTTCGAGGGCCTCCAGAATTGCCGCTTCCTGTGCCCTCGCACTGGAACTGAGCAAGGGATTGTCGAGCCGCAGCGCTTGTTGCCGGACCGCCACGCGTGCCCCGTTCTGCAGTTCGTTGAACAGGTCGCGGCGGCTGGTGAGCTCTTCACTGGTGCGTTTCAGCGCCACGAGAACCGCCTGCCGGGCCGCAGCATCGTCGGAGCTGTAACCGACGAAACGCTGACGCCAGGCGTCGCTGGCGATCTGAATCAGGCCGTGCAGCCAGGTCAGGGTCATCAGCCGCAGGCGGTTGGTCTCCATCTGTTCGGCCAGAACTTGCATGCGATAGGCAATAGGGCCATCGGGATCGGCGCCCGGCAGCAGTTTCGCCAGTCGTTCGTGCTCGACCGTGAGTTTGTTGTTTTCGGCGGTGAGCTGATCGATTTCGGTGCTCACTTTGGCCAGGTCTCCGCGCGCTCTCGCCTGCTGTTGCTCGAGCTCGTCCTTGGCAAGTTTCTGTTCGGGGAGGACGCGGGAAAGCAGGCGCCGCATTTGTTCGGCGAGTGGTTGCAGCTTCTTCAATTTCAGATTCATGAAGTCCAGGGCCAGGCCGTTGGCGGTCACGTCGGCCTCTGCCTCTTGCAGGCGCAGGGCAGCGAGCTCGTGCTTGTCGCGATCCTTGTCGGTTTGATTGCGCCGATCGGCCGCCAGACGAAGGGCTTCGCTCGCTCGCTTGCGCGCCTCTACCAGGCCGGCCTGCTGGGCTTCGAGTGCACGGACAGAAGCGGTCAGGCTTTTCAGCTGCGCGCTCAGGGTGTCGTGTTCATCACGCAGGGCATCGACCCGCAAGGCGGAGTAGGGTGGCGGGCCGGCGAGCTCTGCCATCAGGGTGCGCTGGTTTGCCGTCTCGGGTGGTGAGTGTTGTAGCGTATCGAGTTCGTCAAACAGCTTCAGGCGGTCGCTGTAAAAAAGGACCAGTCGATCGAGCAGGCGCTGGCGCTCGCTGGTCGGCAATCCCTCCTCGGCGCTTCCCCGGTCCTTGTGCACTTGCTCCTGTTGTTGACGGCGCGCCTCGGCTAGTAGCGCCTCGGCGTGGGCGCGTCCGTCGCTGGCCTCTTCGCCGGCGGCGGCCTGCGTGGCCGGCGCCGGCTGGAGCAATCCGGAAAACTGCTTGGGCAGGGTGAGCTGCGCGTAGGCGGGTGCTACGAGCGTCATCGCGATCAGCGCGAAGAGCGACTGCCGGAGGATCATCGGGTGCGACTCCAGGAAGCTTGCCAGCTGTGAGGTGTGTGCGTGCGGGCAGGGGCTGCACGACACTCAGGAACTGAGGGTTGATCGGTAAGGGCAAGAGACTGAGGCATCAGGAATCCGGCTAAACAGCGAAGCTTCCTCCCCGCGCGTAGCGTGCACGGTGCACGCTACGGACATAGTATCGAACGTGAGCTGCCGGACGTCCACCCACGCTGCAGCAAACGGCTTGCGGCGATCGCGTCGGCAAGGTCTGTACCCAGGCCGCTGCCTGCGAATTCTGAGGATCCCTGAGGATCCCTGAGGATCCCTGAGGATCCTTATCGGCGTTTCGCGCTCCACGCGCCTCTAAACAGCTAGACTTCGACTTCCTGCTCCGGAGCATTCCCATGACCACCGCTGTCGACGTTGTCGCCTCCCTGCCTGAAAAGAACCACGATCTGGAAGTGATTTCCTTGATCGGTTTCGTGCATGGTGTATCACACTTCTTCCATTTGCTGCTGCCGCCGCTGTTTCCGTGGTTGATGCATGATTTCGGTTTGAGCTTTACGGGCATCGGCGCGACGATGACGATTTTCTTTGTCGTCTCGGCGATTGGGCAAGCGCTGGCCGGTTTTCTCGTCGATCGCTTTGGCGCGGCCAGGGTGCTTGGTGGCGGCATTACGTGTTTTCTGCTTGCGGCGCTGCTCCTGTCTGTGGTCGACGATTACCTTGGCTTGACTCTGGTTGCCGCGCTGGCCGGGCTGGGCAACAGTGTTTTCCACCCGGCCGACTTCACGGTGCTCAACCGGCACGTCTCGCAGCACCGGCTCGGGCACGCTTTCTCGATCCACGGTTTGTCGGGCAATCTGGGCTGGGCGCTGGCGCCGGTGTTCATGACCGGGATTGCTGCGACTGCCGGCTGGCGGGTGGCCGCGCTGGCCGCCGCGGGGGTCGCAGCGCTGGCTTTGCTGCTCGTCGCCTGGCGGCGGCGGACCCTGGCTGACCCGCCGGGCTCACTGGTCGGCGGCGCAGCGCGTGGGCAGGCGATTTCGGCGTTCGGTTTTCTGCGCTCGCCGGCGGTCTGGATGTGCTTTTTGTTCTTTCTGCTGATCACCACTGCCTTTGGCGGCATTCAGAATTTCGTGACGCCGATCCTGCAAAACCTGCATGGTCTGTCCCTGGCGGCCGGGGCGACGGCGCTTTCGGCGTATCTGGTCGGTGGCGCTGGCGGCATTCTGACCGGCGGTTTCCTGGCCCAGAAAGGCGAACAGGAACGCTTGATTGCTGCGGCGCTCGGCGCCGGGGCATTGCTCACTATCGCGCTGGCGCTGCTGCCGCTGCCGCAGTGGAGCGTGTTGCCGCTGATGGTCGGTATTGGCTACTGCACGGGAATCGCCGGCCCATCGCGTGACCTGCTGGTGCGCCGGGCGGCCACTTCGCGCTTCGGGCAGGCGGCGTACGGCCGCGTTTACGGCTTTGTCTACTCGGGGCTCGATACCGGCCTGGCCTTGGCGCCGCTGGTCTTCGGCGGGCTCATGGACGGCGGGCGTTTCGCCGCGGTGCTGATCGGCATTGCCGCACTGTGGGGGCTGTCGATCCTGACCGCGCTGCGCGTCGGTGGCGTTACCCGGCAGGCGGCCGCCTGAGGGTTTTGTCGGCGGCCGGGTTGATGATCAACCCGACCGCCGTGCCAGCCGGCCAGCCACGACGGTGGTCAAGCCGGGGCGGTCAAGCCGACGTCGTCAAAATGCGGCAACAGGCGGGTCGGCAGGCGGGGCAGCTCTCCGCTCAGGCGATTCCTGTCCGTTCCAGCGCCGGCCGCCAGCATTTTGCGAGGCGATTGAAGCCGCGTACGGTCGGATGCAACTCGTTGGCCCAATCGTCTTCGGGCTTCAGGGTATGACGCCCGTCCACCAGTTGCAGTGTTGGCGCTTTCGCCTGCGCTTCTTCAAGGCACAGCCAGAACTCGTCGATCAGCAGCTTGACCACCTCCGGCTGCAGGGCGCGGTCTACGTTGGCTTCATCCATCGGATACTGCAACCATTGCCCGAGACCGAGGAAGCCTTTGCCGTTTGGCGGCGGATAGTCGTAGCTGTGCACGAAGACCGGCGTGCCGGGAATTTTCTCCTCGACCAGCGTAACGACGCTGAGTAGGGCGTCGATGACGCTGCTGAAGAGCTGCTTCGGCTGGCCGCTACGCAAGCAGGCGAAGGCTGAACTAGCGTTGGAACAGTCTTCCAGAAGCAGCTTCCCGAGATCGTCACGGCCGGCAAAATCGTTGCCACCACCCGACAGAAAAACCGCTTTAATCGTCCGGCCATAGCCTTTCTTGCGGTCGAGGTCGCGTTCGATCTGCTCGCGAATCGGGCCTGATTCGTACTCGACGGCTTCGGCACCGCTATGGCCACGGACCAGGATGATGTGGCGCTTCTTGCGGTTCAGGCGCTTGTGCAGCTGGTTGAGAAGATTATTCTTCGGGTACCAGAACCACGAATCGCCAATCGCCAGGACGGTCGGAAACAGGCCATCCCTGGTCAATATCGATTCGTCCCAAACGGGCTTGTTGATCATTTCACCTCCTCCAGTAGATTGTTTTAACTTGTCTTGCTTGTCTTGCTTGCGTTGCGGATGCAGCAGTGCTTGGCCAGCAGATAATCGCATAACGCATGCATGATCGGCAACGGCCGCGTGTCGGCGCGGCGGCTGACGACGAGCCGGAGCAGACGACAAGTGCGCACGGATGAGCACCGATTTTGCTACTCTCGTCGACCATCCGCTGCGTCCGCTGGCCTGCCTGGCGCAGGAACTCTTCGCTACGCATTGAAGTCGGAGACGCGAGGCGACAAGACGACAAGGCGGGATCACAGGACAAGGCGGGTTTTCAGTTTTCGACGCGCAACTCTCAGCTCTCAACTCCTGGCTCGGGAAGAGCTGCCAGCAAACCAGAAAGAAGGTGACGACGATGTCCAACAGGCGCTATTCCAATCCTGCCATTGCTCTGCACTGGCTGATGGCTATCCTGCTGATCAGCCTGTTCAGCCTCGGCATCTACATGCACGAACTGCCGCTATCACCCGACAAGCTCAAGCTCTATTCGTGGCACAAGTGGGCCGGCGTGACCGCTTTCATGCTGCTCCTGCTACGCCTGCTGTGGCGAGCGGGTCACCGGCCGCCGCCCTTGCCGGCGGCGATGCCCGGCTGGCAGAAGACCGCGTCGCACGGCATGCACCATCTGCTCTACGTGTTGATGGTCGCCATCCCGCTGAGCGGCTGGCTGATGAGCTCCGCCAAAGGTTTCCAGACCGTGTATTTTGGCGTCCTGCCGCTGCCCGATCTCCTCGGCAAGGACAAGGCGCTTGGCGAGCTGCTGCAGACGGTGCACAAGATCCTCAACCTCAGTCTGGCGGCGCTGGTGGTTGCGCATGTTGGCGCTGCGCTGAAGCATCATCTCGTCGACCGCGATGACATCCTGTCGCGCATGCTGCCTTTGCGCAAGCGCCGGCAAGAGTGCCCGCCGACCAAAACCCGTACTCAATCGCAGGCGCCAAGCCGCTGACCTGCAGCGAAGCCTTCCCCCGGTTGACGCACCCATGGAGAAAACATGAACATCATTCGCCTTGATCTGTCCGCGCTGCTGTCCGCGTTGCTGGCCGCGCTGCTGTCCGCGTTGCTGGCCGCGCTGCTGTTCGCCAGTGGCGCCGCGCAGGCGGTCGAGTTTACGCAGTTCCAGGCCGACAAGAGCACGCTGCAGTTCGTTTTCAAGCAAATGGGAGTAGCGGTCGATGGGCGCTTCAAAAAGTTCTCCGCGACCCTGGCTTTCGATCCGGCCAGGCCGGCGGCGGCGACTGCCCGGCTCGAGCTCGACCTGGCCAGTGTCGATGCCGGCTCAGCGGACGCCGACGGCGAGGTGGTCGGTAAGGCGTGGTTCAACGTCAAACTGTTCCCCACCGCCACTTTCGTTGCGACGGCGATTCGTCCGCTCGGTGGCGACAAGTTCGAACTCCTTGGCAAGCTGAGCATCAAGGACAAGACGCAGGCTGTCAGCGCGCCTTTCAGCTTCCGGGAGGAGGGTGGTCATGCTATCTTCGCCGGGGCTTTCGTCCTCAAGCGCCTCGATTTCGGTGTTGGTGACGGCATCTGGTCCGATGTCAGCGCCGTCGCCAACGAAGTGCAAATCAAGTTTCACATCGTCGCTGCGCCTGCAGCAGCCGGCAAGTAATCCGTTGCAGGCGAGCAGTTCGGAACCGTCTGCGGAATCACCCTCGCTCGCATTTCAAGGAGATATTGCATGAAGAAGCAAGTTGCCGTACGCAAAGTTTTCGCCGTTTTCGCCCTCAGCGGCCTTTTCACAGCGCCGGTATTCGCCGCAGCCGAAACATTTGTCGTCGATCCGAACCACACCTATCCGCGTTTCGAGTACAGCCATCTTGGTTACTCCAAGCAGATCCAGCGCTTCAACAAGACTTCCGGGACCATCGTTGTCGACCGTGCGGCCAAGACCGGCGCGGTCGACATCAGCATTGACGCCAGGTCGGTGGATACCGGTTACCCATTGTTCAACGAGCATATCCAGGGCGAGGACTATTTCGATACCGCGAAGTATCCGACCATCACCTACAAGTCGACGGCCGTGAAATTCGAAGGCGACAAGCCGGTGTCCATCGAAGGTCTGCTGACCATCAAGGGAGTGACCAAGGCGGTGACCCTGACTGTCACCTCTTTCCACGCCATGCCGCACCCGATGCTCAAGAAGGACGCCATCGGCGCCAATGCGGTCGCCCAGATCAAACGTTCCGACTTCAACGCCGGCAAGAACGCGCCCCAGGTGAGCGACGAGGTGACACTAAGCATCGCTGTCGAAGCCCTGAAGCAGTAGACTGGCGGTCGCACGGGGCCCACGGGCCCCGCCCCGGCTTGCCCTATTGGCGAGCGACAACAAGAAACTGGAGACTGCCATGAGCGAGAACAAGCCCACCGTTGCCCAACAAGCGCCTTACGCGGTCGATGTCGAAGCCGGCAAGACCTACTGGTGGTGCGCTTGCGGTAACAGCAGGAAGCAGCCTTTCTGCGACGGTAGCCACAAAGCGGGCCCCTTCTTGCCGCTGGAGTACAAAGCGGAAGCGGCCGCGAAGTTGTACTTTTGCGGTTGCAAGCACAGCGCCAACAAGCCGCTGTGCGACGGTAGCCACAAGAAGCTTTAAGAACGAGAGAAACCAAAACGGACGCAACGGACGCAACAGCCAAAGCGGCCGAAGCAGCCGAAACGGACGCAAGAAACCAAAGCGGCGAAGCGCTGCAGCGGGCATCCACAGCCGCTTGGTCAGCGCCCGCCCAAACCTCTGGAGGAGAGCACATGACCAGAAGCCTGAACAGCGCAGCACTCGCCCAACTATTCTGCGAAGCGCGAACCCACAACGCTTTCGCCCCCGAGCCACTTCCCGAGGCCACTCTGCGTCATCTGTACAGCTTGATGAAGTGGGGCCCGACGTCCATGAATTGCCAGCCCGCGCGGCTGCTGTTCGTGACCAGCGCCGAGGGCAAGGCACGTTTGGCGCCAGCGCTATCGCCCGGTAACCTGGACAAGACGCTGGCTGCCCCGGCAACCGTCATCGTTGCCACCGACACGCGCTTCTACGAACATCTGCCGACGATGTTCCCGGCCTACGACGCCCAGCCGATGTTTGCCGGCAACGCGGAACTGGCTGCCAGCACCGCCGCACGCAACGGCACCTTGCAAGGCGCTTACCTGATTCTCGCCGCGCGTGCGATGGGTCTGGATTGCGGGCCGATGTCCGGTTTCGACGCTGGCAAGCTCAACGCCGCGTTCTTTCCGGACGGGCGTTACCAGGCCAATTTTCTGTGCAATCTTGGCATCGGCGATCCCGCGGCGCTGCATCCGCGTGGGCCACGCTTGAGTTTCGAGGAAGCCTGCGAGATCGCCTGAGGGACGCCCGGCAGCGATCCGGGCCGCGCGCCCCGCTTGTGCGCGACGAGCCAGCGCGCGAGCGAAGCGGGGCGTGCCCTAGGCGAAGGCCCAAGCCAGGCTTAGCGGCGACACATCAGTAGCGCTAGCGCCAGCAGCATCGTTGTCCGCGAGGGCGAAGCTGACACTGCTCATGTCAAGCACCTGCCCGTCGCTCAGGCTTGCGCTGCTCTGTTCGAGGTGCTGATTGCCCTGCGCATCCCAGAACGGGCTGTCGGCGTTGTACGCGAGGCTCAGGCTGAGCACATTCGCCTCGGCGAGACTCATCAACTCGCCAGCGTCGGTCTCGTGGTTGCCGTCCCGCCAGATCGACAGGTCGAGGAAGCGATCATCGCTGGCGTCAACGCGTCCATCAGCGTTGCCGAACTCCTTGCTCGAGTCGGCAAGCGGCACGCTCTCGATACCACCCCCGTCGAGGTCGATGGCGATCGCCGTCACGCTGCTCGCGTCGTCGTACAGATCGCTGTAGGCAATAACGCTGAGGCTCCCCGGGGCCGGTAGTTCGCCGAAGTTGTTGTTGACGCTGCTGGAACCGCCATTGAGTAAGACGATGCCGCTGATGACGTCGTTGGTGGTGGTGTTCCCGCCCGCGCTGCCGGCGCTGTCCTTGCCGTCCAGATAGCCGGCCGCTTGTGTCTCGGTGACGGTGTAGCCGAACAGGTTGCTTGGCCGCAGGCCGGTAAAGCTGTAGGCGCCATCACTGGCCGTGATCACCACTGTATTGAGCGACTGGTCGAGATCGTTGATCCCGGTCAGGGTCAGGGTGACGCCGCCGATGCCGGCGCTCGTGCCATCCCATACGCCATCGTTACCGGCGTCCACATACACATGGCCGCTGACACTGACCGGCAGCAGTTCGCCGAAGTTGTTGTTCGCCGATGAACCGCCCGCCCCGACGACGATGCCGCTGATGACGTCGTTGACCGCCACGCTGCCGCCACTGCTGCCTGCGCTGTCCTTGCCATCGACATAGTTGGCGGGCTGGCTTTCGCTGACGGTGTAGCCGGCCACGCTGCTTGGACGCAGGCCGCTAAAGCTGTAGGCGCCGTTGGCAGCGGTGGTGGCGCTCAGGCTGATCGAGTTGCCGAGATCGTCCTTGCCGGTCAGGGTGACGCTGACGTCGCTAATGCCGGGTTCGCTGGGGGGACCGGCCCGGTTGCCGTTGTCGTTGGTGTCGAGGTAGACGAAGCCGCTCACGGTCGCTGGAAGCACTTCGCCGAAGTTGTTGTTTGGCGTCACCGAGCCAGCGACCACGCTAATGCCGCTGATGTAGTCGGTGCTGCGGCTGCCGGGGATGGGCGTTAGGTTGCCCTGGGTATCCTGCCCGTCCACGTATGCCGCCGGCTGGCTTTCGGTGACCGTGTAAGTACCCGGACGCAGGTTGCCAAAGCTGTAGAAGCCGCTGATGTTGGAGGTGGTGCTTAGCGGCGTGATGGTGCCGAGGTCGTTGCTGCCGGAGAGGGTGAGCGTGACGCCACTGATCTTCGCCTCAGAGACCTGCCGGGTACCGCTGTCATCGGCATCCACGTACACGAAGCCCGACAAGCCGCCGGGCCGAATCTCGCCGAAGTTGTTGTCGCTACTGACTCCGCCCGCCACCAGGGTGATGCCACTGATGATATCGGTGCCGACGTTGCCGGCGCTGCCGGGCGTACTGCCCGGGGTGGCAGTGCCGGCCGTGTCCGTGCCGTCGAGATATCCTGTAGGCTGGGTTTCGGTGAGCGTGTAGGTGCCCGGGCGCAGGTCGACAAAGTCGTAGCGACCACCGATGCCCGAAAAAATGTTCTTCTGAACGGCATTGCCGAGGTCGTTAACGCCGGTCAAGCTCAGTTTGACGCCAGTAATGCCGGCGCTTTCGCCATCCCAGACACCGTCGTTGCCGGCGTCCTGGTAAACATAACCGCTGATAAGTGCCGGTGGCAGTTCGCCAAAGTTGTTGTTGACGCTGGCAACCCCTGCCGGCAGGATGATGGCGCTGATCACATCGTTGACGGTGGTGTTGCCACCGCTGCTGCCCGCCGTCTCCTTGCCATCGAAGTAGAGGGGAGGCTGGGCTTCGGTCACCGTATAGCCGAGGTTGGGGTCGCTGGCATTCAGGCCGGTAAAGCCGTAATAGCCGTCATCATCGGTGGTCGCGTTCAGAACGATATAGTTGCCGAGAGCGTCGTAGCCGCTCAGGGTCAGGCTGACCCCGGCGATACCGGCGCTCGTGCCGTCCCAGAGGCCATCGTTTCCGGCGTCCTTGTAAACATGGCCGCTGATACTGCTGACGGGCGCATAACCAAAATCGGCCTGCAGATAGTCTTGACCGCCCGCCAGGGCGACCGGCTTCGGGTCATTGTTGGTCGTCAGCTGGTAGTTGGCGGGTACGGTGCTATTGACGACATCGACGATATAGCTGCCGGCCAGCAAGCCGGTGAACAGATAGTTGCCGTTGGCATCGGTCGTCTGGGTAGTGATGATCGAGTCGCCGGCATCGATGATGCTGTTGCTATTGGCATCGAGGTACAGATTGAGGGCCACGTTGGCAATGCCGATTTCCGAGCCCCCATCCTGCACGCCGTCGCTGTTCAGGTCCAGCCAGACAAAATCGCCGATGCTGCCGTACAGCGGATCAACCGTCACGAAGGGGACCTTGAACCCGTCCGACGTGACCGTGCCGGTATTGATGATCGTCTTGACTCCGGGCGTGAGATCCACGAAGGCATCGATCTTGGCTTGAAAAGTCACGATGAAGTTTTTGCTCACAGCCAGGTCGCCCAGGATCGCGCCGCCTTCGTCCAGGGGATACGCGGTGGAACCGGCGTCGGACAGGGAGACAAAGCCGTTGCCATCGTTGCGGTTGATCAGGGTGGAACCGGCAACATAGCTCACGTCGGTCGACAGCGTGTCCTGTAACAGCAGCTCCAGGACCGGTGCGCGGCCGGCATTGCCGATGCTGATCGTGTACAGCAGGGTATCGCCCGGGCTGGTAAAGCCGTCATGATCGGCATCCACCAGCAAGCTGCTGCTTTTGCCCGCATCAAAGGTCGGCAGCGGGGTGACCCCGGTGCCGGTATCGATTCCGGGCCTGGCGATACTGGCACTTAAAGGATCTTCTCCCCAGGCCGCGGCCAGCTTGACGCCGGGAGTGAGTGTATAGAGCAGCATGCCCGTCTGGTTCCCGTCGGGGTCGAACACTCGGGCGCGCTCCAGCTCCTTGAGGGAAAGGGTGGTGTCATAGTGGAAGCCATTGGGGTCGGTATAGGCACCCTGGTTGTCGCCGTTGTAATCGACATAGATGGTGACCGGCGTGTCGCCGTTGCCCGCCGGGGTGATCCACACCGGGCTGCCGTTCTGGCCAGGCTGCGCGTTCGAGTTGGGGTCACGGCCCAAACCCAGGCCGACCAGCACCTGGGAGGTCAGGCTGCTTTCCGGAACGAGGTCAAAACCCCAGTCGAAGTTTTGATTGAGGTAATAGCCGTAACCCGTGGTGCTCACGGAGTCATTCGCGGAATCTGTCGTCGA
>QPGA01000034.1:2847-46122 GCA_003332265.1 Candidatus Accumulibacter meliphilus | reverse complement strand
TGGATTTTAACCAGCCCAGTGCTGGCAGTGTGCGTCGTGTACATGCCCCTTCCTCCTAGGTGTTCCTTCCCAGGAGAGCATACGGAATTCCTTGGGCGTTGTCTAGTGCGCCTCTAGCCTCGCTTTCGTTGCGCACCAACCTGGAATCCATAATGAGCCTATTTTTTTTTGAGCATCAACTACCCCTATGATTGCCAGCGTCTTAGTAGTCTGTCGTACGGTGGAATCCCGAATATGCCATACGCAGCATAGAGGTTGAATGCCGTTGCTTTCGGAAAGCTCGCCTGTTTGTTGTCGTCGAGGCACAGGAGGATGACTGCGGTAAGGCCACCACGGCGCTTTGCTTTACTGGCGACACCGCGCTTCACTCACGCCGGCATGAGCGAAGGTCCGCTTGTCGCGGCGCGCGCGGTCAAGCGCAAGAAGTTGCAAGGGTGTGTCGACGCGCGATTGATGCACCGTGAAAGTCGCGTCCGCGACTTTCACGTAAGGCGATTGCCGGCCGGCCTCGGCCCGTTCGGGAAGCAGCCGGTCAGCGATGCTTCAGAACATTTCCGGGATGTACTTCACGGGATGCTCGCTTTTCTGGTACTTGCCAGCGCTTTGCCGTTTGGGCAGCTTGATGTGCAGTGGCTTGGCCCTTTCGTAGGGGATGCTGCTCAGGATGTGCTTGATGATGTTCAGGCGCACCCGCTTCTTGTCGTCGGATCGCGCCGCGAACCACGGCGCCCATTCGGAATCGGTGGCCTCGAACATGTCGTCTCGGCTTTGCGAATAGTCGTACCACCGGCTGTACGACTTGAGGTCCATCGGCGACAGCTTCCAGCGCTTGCGCGGGTCGGTGATGCGCGCTTCGAGGCGGCGCGTCTGCTCGTCCATGTCGACTTCCAACCAGTACTTGAGCAGGATGATGCCGTTCTTGCTGACCATGAGTCTTTCGAACAGGGGAGCTCCCTGGAGAAAATCCTCGACCTGCTCGTCGCTGGCAAAACCCATGACGCGTTCGACGCCGGCGCGGTTGTACCAGCTGCGGTCGAAGATCACCACTTCGCCGGCTGCCGGCAAGTGCGGCAGGTAGCGCTGCACATACATCTGGGTCTTCTCGCGCTCCGTTGGCGCGGGTAGCGCGACAACGCGGAAAACGCGCGGGCTGACGCGGCCGGTGATGGCCTTGATCGTGCCGCCCTTGCCGGCGCCGTCGCGGCCTTCAAAAACGATGACCACCTTGAGGCCTTTCTGGATTATCCATTCCTGGAGGTGCACCAACTCGGCTTCGAGCTTTTCGAGCTCCTTCAGGTAGGCCTTGTTCGACAGCTTTTTCGGCGTCGAGGCCGCGGCTGTTTCGGCGGCGTCGCTGTTCAATGCTGCCAAGGGCATGTCGGGATTGATGTTGCCCAGGATTTTGTCTTTCTTTCGTGCCTTCTTCTTCTTGCCCATCGTTCGAATCTCTCCAATCGCTGTTGTCAACAGAGAAATGATCTTGCCACCAGAAGCCGGGTCATGCCGCCGCGCAAGCACGCCAGCGTCATGACCCGGCGACTGGCTTGCTGCCTAAAAGACTTCCGGAACGTACTTGAGCGACAGCTTGGGCTCCTTGTAGTCGCCCTTCTTCTGCCTCGGCGGCAGCTTGATCTTGGGAGCTTTCGGTACTTCGTAGGGGATGCTGCTAAGGATGTGCTGGATGATGTTCAGGCGAACGCGCTTCTTGTCGTTGGAATTGGCGACGTACCAGGGTGCCCAATGGGTATCGGTTTCCCTGAACATTCGGTCGCGCGAGCGCGAATAATCGTACCAGCGGCTAAAGGACTTGAGGTCCATCGGCGAGAGCTTCCACTGCTTGCGCGGGTCGGTGATGCGTGCCTCGAGGCGCCGCTCCTGCTCGTCCATGTCGACTTCCAGCCAGTACTTGAGCAGGATGATGCCGTTTTCCTCGACCGCTGCCTTTTCGAACATCGGCGCCATCTTGAGGAAATGCTGCACCTGATCCTCGGTGGCGAAGCCCATTACCGTTTCGACGCCTATCCGGTTGTACCAGCTGCGGTCGAAAATGGCCACTTCACCGGCGGCCGGGAAGTGCTCTATGTAGCGCTGTACGTACATCTGACTCTTCTGGCGATCGGTCGGCGCGGGCAGGGCGACGACGCGGAAAATGCGCGGGCTGACACGTGCGGTGATCGCCTTGATCGTTCCGCCCTTGCCGGCGGCATCGCGGCCTTCGAAGACCAGGATGACTTTGAGGCCCTCCCTGATGACCCAGGACTGGAGATGCACGAGCTCCGCCTCGAGTTTCTCGAGTTCCTTGAGGTAGGCCTGATTGGACATCTTCTTCTTCGCTTTCTTGGCCTTTCCGCTTACTTCGGCGCTAACGATCACCTCGGGTGTCCCGCCGATCTCCGCCTCCGGCGGCATGTCCGGATTGATGTTTTCCTCGACTGGGGATTCCGTGCTCGGTTTTTGCTTCTGGCTCATTGTCGTCTCCTTTGGATCTCTCTGAGGAACTTCCCTGCTGGAAAATCGCCGGCGATGAAACCGGCGAAACGCTGCGGCGCCGTTCAGCGCACCGCAGATTGCCAATGACGAGGCGGTCGGCAGCGCGTCGCAAGCTCAACGACGATCACTGCCCTTCGCTCGCACCGGTCATCTTGTCGGCTTCGTTCACCCAGCCGCCGCCCATCGCCAGGTAGAGGTTGATCATCGCCTGGAACTGCGTCTGCTGCGTCTGCGTGTATTGGAGCTGGACGTTGAACAGGCTGCGCTCGGCGTCAATGACTTCTATGTAGCTGCTGTAGCCATTGTCGTAGCGCAGTCGGGCGGTCGCGGAGTACTGCTCGAGCGCCTCCACCTGCTGCTTCTGCGCCCGCAGTTGTTCGCGTGTCCGGTCCTGATCGACGAGCGCGTCATTGACCTCGCGAAAGCCTTGCTGGATGGCTCTCTGATAGGCGAACAGCGCTTGCTGTTGCACGGCCTCGGCGGACTGGACCTGGCCGGCGATGGCGCCGGCGGTGAAGATCGGCATGGTGATCGGCATGCCGTAGCTCCACACCTTGTTGTCGCCCTGGAACAGATTGCTCAGGCTGGTGCTGGAGTAGCCGAAGAGACCGGTCAGCGAGATGGTCGGGAAATAAGCCGCCTTGGCGGCGCCGATCAGCGCATTGGCGGCGATCAGGTCCTGCTCGGCGCCCCGGATGTCGGGGCGTCGCTCGAGCAGTTCGGATGGCAGGCCTGCCGGGATCGCCGGCAAGCGCAGTTGATCGATATTCTTGCCACGCGGAATCGGGCCGGGGTTGCGACCGAGCAGCACGCTCAAGCCGTTCTCCTGCTGGGCAATTGCTTTTTCGATCGGCGGGATGCTGGCCAGCGCTTCGTCGTACTGCGACTTGTTCTGGCTCAACTCGAGCATCGAGATGACGCCACCCATGTAGCGATCCTTGAAAATGTCGTACGACTCGCCGCGAATTTTAGCCGTCGCCCGGGCGATTTGCAGCTGGCGATCGAGGTCGCGGAGGTTGACGTAGGCGCCGGCAACGCTGCCGACCAGGGACAGGATCACGCCCCGTCGGCCCTCTTCGCTGGCCAGCAGCTGCGCGCGCGCCGCTTCGGTCTGGCGGCGGATGCGGCCCCAGATGTCGATCTCCCAACTGGCGTTCAAGACGGCGTTGTAGCTGTTGTAGGTGATGCCGTTGCCGGCGCCGATCACCACCGCGCTGATGTCCCGCTGCCGCCTCGCTTCGTAACCGGCATCCACTTGCGGGAAAAGACCGGCGCGAACGAAGCCGTAGTTACCGGCGAATTCCTCGATGCGTGCAGCGGCGATCATCAGATCGTGGTTTTCACGCAGCGCAGTGCTCACCAGATCGTCGAGCACCGGGTCGTCGAACTGTTGCCACCAGGCGGTGTTGGCGAGGTCATTGGCGGCCTCGTCGCTGAGCCGCCAGGCCGGCGGCGTCTCGACCTGCGGGCGAAGGTAGTCGGGGCCGACCATGCAGCCACTGGCGAGCAGCGCGAGCAGCGCGGCAATCAAGGACTTACGCATGATGGCCATCCTCCTTTGCAGCGGCTTCCTTGACAACGGGACTGGCGTCGGGGCCGCCGTCGTGGTGCGGGGCGCCCGTGTCGCGCTTGTGCGACAGTTTTTCGACGACATAGAAAGTCACCGGAATGATGAAGATCGCAATGCCGGTGGCGGCCAGCATGCCGCCGATCACCGCGCTGCCCATGACCTGCCGCGAAAGCGCGCCGGCACCGCTGGCGATGGCCAGCGGCACGCAGCCGAGGATGAAGGCGAACGAGGTCATCAGGATCGGCCGAAAGCGTAGTTGCGCGCCCTTCAGCGTCGCCTCGGCGAGCGAAAGTTCGCCCTTCTCGTATTCCATCTTGGCGAATTCGACGATCAGGATGGCGTTCTTGGCGGCCAGGCCGATCAGCATGACCAGACCAATCTGCGCATAGACATTGAGCTCCTGGCCGCGCAAGAGCAGCGCCGCAAAGGCGCCGGCGATGGCGATCGGCGTGCCCAGCAGCACCGAGAACGGCAACGACCAGCTTTCGTACTGCGCCGCCAGGATCAAAAAGACGCAGAGCAGCGAGAAGCCGAAGATGACCGCCGGGGAAACGCCTTGCTGCGCCTTCTGCTCCTGGAACGACATGCCCATGTAGTCGTAGCCCATTTCAGTGGGCATGGTTTCGGCGAAAACCTCCTCGAGCGCTCGCATGACCTGCTCCGAACTATAACCGGGCGCCGCCGAGGCATTGATCTGCGCGCTGCGGTAGAGGTTGTAGCGCATGGTGAATTCCGGGCCGGAGATATTGCGTACCGAGGTCAAGGCCGACAGCGGCACCGCCTCGCCCTTGTCGTTGCGCACGTAGAAGCGACCGACGTTCTCGATGTTCGTGCGGTAGTCGCCCTCTGCCTGGACGTACACCTGCCACTGCCGTCCGAAGCGGTTGAAGTAGTTGATGAAGCCGCTGCCCAGGAAGCTCTGCAGCGTCTTGTACACATCGCTGAGGATGACGCCCTGCTTGAGTACCTTGTCCTGGTCGACGTCGATGAAGAGCTGCGGTACGACCGGCCGGAAAGTGGTCGAAACGGTGGCCAGTTCGGGGCGTTTCCTGGCCGCTTCGAGGAACTTGGTCGTGTTCTCGGAAAGGAAGGCGATGTCCTTTCCAGCGCGGTCTTCAAGAATGAAAGTCGCACCGCCCGAGGTGCCGACGCCCTGGATGGCTGGTGGCGGAAACGCAAAAGCGATGGCGCCGGGAATGCTGGCCAGCCGTTTGGTCAGCTCGGCCTTGATCGCCGTGTACTGCTCGTCGGGCAGCTTGCGTTCGTCCCAGTTCTTGAGCGTGATGAAGAAGAAGGCGCTGTAGGTATTGGTCACCTGGCTGAGCATGCTGTAGCCGACGACGGTGGTCGTGTATTGGACGCCAGGGACTTTCATGATCAGCTCTTCGGCCTGGGCGGCAATTTCCGACGTGCGTTGCAGCGACGAGGCGTCGGGGAGCTGGATTGCGGCAAAGACGTAACCCTGGTCTTCATCCGGGAGGAAAGCGGCGGGGACGAGCTTGCCAAAGAAACCGGCGCCGATAGTCACGGCGACGAGAAAGAGGACGCTGATCACGCTGCGGCGAATGGCGATCCGGCAGATGCCGACATAGCCGCCGGTGACGCGGCCGAACACCCGGTTGAAGCCATCGTAGAATTTCTGCAACGGGCCGCTGCCCTTGACCTTGGGCTTGAGCAGCATGGCGCAGAGCGCCGGGCTCAGAGTCAGCGCGTTGAACGCCGAGATGATCACCGAGATGGCGATGGTGACCGCGAACTGCTGGTAGAGCTGGCCGGTGATTCCGGGAATGAACGCGGTCGGCACGAAAACGGCCGCCAGGATGACGGCGATGGCGATCACCGGTCCGGTGACCTCGTCCATCGCCTTTAGCGTTGCGTCCTTGGGTGACAGGCCGTGCTCGATATGATGTTCGACGGCTTCGACGACGACGATCGCGTCATCGACCACCAGGCCGATGGCCAGCACCAGACCGAACAGCGACAGGGTGTTGATCGAAAAACCGAACATCGGGAAGAGCATGAAGGTGCCGACCAGCGACACCGGCACCGCCAGCAAGGGAATCAGCGTCGCCCGCCAGCCCTGCAGGAAGACGAAGACGACGATCATCACCAGGACCAGCGCTTCGAGCAGCGTGTGCTGGATTTCCTTGATCCCCTCGGTGACCGACAGCGTCGTGTCGAGGGCAATGACGTAGTCGAGGTCGGGCGGGAAGCTTTCCTTGATCTTCTCCATCAGCTTCTTGGCGCCATCGGCGGCCTCGAGGGCGTTGGCGCCAGGCATCTGGTAGAGGGCAACGAGGGCGGCCGGCTTGCCGTTGAGCCGGCCCTGCTGGCTGTAGGTCTGGGCGCCGAGGTCGATGCGGGCAACGTCGCCGACGCGAACGATCGAGCCGTCGGGGTTGGCGCGCAGCACGATGTTGGCGAATTCTTCGGCGCTTTGCAGGCGCCCCTGGGCGCGCACCGCGTAAGTGAACTCCTGGCCCTGCGGTACCGGTTCGGCGCCGATCGTTCCGGCCGGATTGACGGTGTTCTGCGCGTTGACGGCGTTCATGATTTCGGGAATCGTGATGTTCAGCTTGGCCAGTTGGTCGGGTTTGACCCACAGCCGCATCGCATACTGGCCGGCGCCGAAGATGGTGACGCTGGCGATTCCCTTGACGCGTGTCATCTGGTCGTTGATGTTGATGTACGCGTAGTTGGCGAGGAAAACGTTGTCGTAGGTCCCGTTCGGCGAGTAGAGCGCGAACATGACCAGCGGCGACGAGGTCGACTTGGCGACGGTGACGCCGTAGTTGCGCACGTCCGAAGGCAGTTGGGATTCGGCCTGGCCTTGGCGCATCTGGGCGAGCAACTGGTCGGTGTTGGCGTCGGTACCGAGCGCGAAGTTCACATACAGAGTGGACTGGCCATTGTTGGCGTTGATCGAATACATGTAGTCCATGTTGTCGACGCCGGACATCTGCTGCTCGATCGGTGTCGCCACGGCCTGTTCGACGGTCAGTGCATCGGCGCCGGTGTAGGTGCTGCTGACCATGATCTGCGGCGGAACGATATTCGGAAACTGCGCGGTCGGTAGCCCCGCCATGGCGACCAGACCGACGATGGTCATCAGGATCGAAATGACCATGGCCACGATCGGCCGGTTGATGAAAAACTTGGACATGGCGGCTTACCCCTTGCTTTCAGGCGCAGGCGCCGCCGGTTTGTCCCCGGATTTCGTCGGCTTGGCGGCGGCTGGCGCTGGCGGCTCGAAAGGCTTCGGGTTGACCGTCATACCCGCCTTGACCTTCTGCGTTCCCTCGGCGATCACCTTCTCACCCGGCTGCAAGCCGCTGGCGATGATCCAGTCCGAAGCGATCCGCTCGCCGACGCTTACCGGACGGATGTCGACCTTGTTGTCGGCGCCGACCACGGCAAGCAGGTACTTGCCCTGGATTTCGGTCACCGCCCGTTGCGGTACCAGCAGTGCACCTTCGGTGACCGACATCGTCGCCCGGATGCGGCCATACTGCCCCGGGCGAAGCAAACGCTCCGGATTCGGGAAGAGGGCCGTGGCCTTGAAAGTGCCGGTGCTCGAGTCTACCTGCCGGTTGAGCACCGAGAACTGGCCCTCATGCGGAAAGACCGAGCCATCGACGAGGATCAACTCGATCGGCACGTGCTTGGGCTTGTGGTCGGAGCCCTCGGCGAGGACGGCCCGCGCCAGGGGGAGATATTCCCGCTCGCTGATGTTGAAGTAGACCTTGATCGGATCGACGGTCGATACGGTGGTCAGTTCGGTCGGCATGCTCGGGCTCAGCAGGTCGCCGATCTGCGCTTTGGCGATGCCGGCGATGCCCTCGATCAGCGAGGTGATGCGCGTAAAGCTGAGGTTCAGCTTGGCGGTCTCCAGAGACGCTTCGGCGGCGTCAAGCGAGGCTTTGGCCGACAGTTCGGCACCGGTGGTGTCGTCGAGATCCTTCTGGCTGAGCGCGTTCTTGGCCGCCAGCGGCTTGACCCGCGCCAGATTGGCCTTCGCCGTATGGTAGAGCGCGCGTTGCTGGGCAACCAGCCCCTTCGCCTGATCGACCGCTGCTTCGAAAGTGCGTGGGTCGATCTGGAAGAGCAACTGCCCCTTTTTCACCAGGTCGCCTTCGCGATAGTTCTGCTTGACCAGGTAGCCGGTCACCTGTGGACGGATGACGGCATTGACGTCGCCATCCAGAGAGCCGATCCATTCCTGGTAAATCGGCACGTCTTTCTGCGTCACGGTGACGACTTCGACAGTCGGAGGTGCCGGCGGCGCGGCCTCTTCTTTCTTGCCACAGCCCGCCGTAAGCAGCAGTGCGACGCTGGCCAGGCTGGCAGCCGCATACCCGAGGGTACGACGACGCGCGGACGAGAAGAAGATTGGGGTAGAGGTCATGACGGCTCCTGCTTGGGGACAGTTGGACTAGCTTGCTGCTGCTCGGAAAGTTCCCGAAGTCTATGAGAAGGGTCGATAGGGCAAATCGCGTCTACTTTTCCTTCTTGCTATGGGAAGGCGCATTGGACGAGAAAAGCGTGAGTATAAGAGAAATTAGCGAATCATTATGCTTTAGTAGGCATCGCAAATGCAGGTCAGTCGGTAGGTTGAGCAGAAATAAAAGGGGTGCGGCCGGAGCTCTGTAGTCGGGCCCAGGGGCGGCGCGGGGAAGGGTTATCGAGTCGGCTGTTGCGGGGGAAATGTCCACCGGATCGCTTGCCTTTAATGTGAAAGTCGCGCAAGCGACTCACGACACTCCCTTCTCCGCTCGCGGGAGAAGGGTCTGGGGAAGAGGGAAACGGTCATGACTTTCATGATTCGGGGTATCTCGACCTGTCATGACCGTTCGCTGCATGGCCGATATGTGCGGGAGGATCGGATCTTCTTGACCTGGAGGCTTGTACGCCTTGGCGGACAGAATCTCCGACCCTCACCCACGCGAACCAAGGCGCGACTTACTTTTGCGTTTCGACCATCACCAGCGGCTCGTCAGCAACGGCCACGGTGGCAGGCTTGCGGCGTGGCTTGCGTGCCGTCATCGATTCAGTCACTTCCTCGGCTTGCCATGACTGCGCCTTGTCGGTGTTCGTTTCGATCATCACCAGTTCACTGCGCACGTTGACCGCCGGGGTGGCGGTTGGCTGCGGACCGGACTCGACCAGATCCAGCGTTGCCGCGACGTCTACCACCACCTCTTCTGCTGCTGCCGCAGCTGCGGGGCTTACCGGCACTTCTGCGCCGGAGCTCGCTTCGATGACGGGCGGCGCTGCGACTACGAGCGGTGGTTCGACGGCCGTTGGCGTTTCGGCAGCGGCGGTTATGACGGGGACGCTTGCCTCCGCCATGGCGGCGCTTGCTTCCGGCGCGCTCGCCGTAAGGACTTCGCTCGCTACTTTGCTTGTTGTTGCAGCAGCGTCGGGGTTTGCTGCCGCGCCTTCGGCCTCGCCGGAGCTGACCGGCGCGGGCGTTTCGGCAAGCTCGGCCAGCAGCGCCGGTGCGGGAGCAGGGCGGGCGGCCGCGGCGGGGGGGAGCTGAATGACGACTTCGGCAGGCTGCGGGCCGGTTTGCTCCGTGCTGACAGGCACCACCGGCACGACCGGCACGCTCGCAGCCGCGGCTGGCGCGTTTGCGGCCTGCGGCGGCTCCGCTGCGGTCGGTGCAGTTCTTGCCGTCGGCGCGCTAGCTGGTACGGCGCGACTGGCTGCCGTTTCGCTGTTCAGGAGATCGAGCTGGTTCTCGGTTTTTTCAACGCGCTCGCGGCGACCCCCGCGACGCCCACGACGGCGTGGGGCGCTACCGTTCTCGCCGGTCGCTTGTTCAGGAGCGGGGCTGTTCGGGCGCGGAGCGTGTTCTGGCTGCAGCGTGGCTTGTCCTTCAAGCTCTTGTGGCGGGGCAGACTGCTCCTTGCGCTCGCCACGCGCTTCGGAACGTCCACGACGGGGTTCGCGGGGTTCGCGGGGCTCTCGTGGCTCACGAGTTCGCGACGGTTCCGGGCGTGCCTGCGGGGCGTTCTGTGGCGCTGTGGTCTCGTTTTGCTCACGATTGCCGCGTGGCGCAGGTGCTTCACGCGTCTCGTCGCGACGATTGTTGCGCACGTTGCCGCGGCGAGGATCGCGCTGTGAGTCACGTGCTGAGCTGCTGGTACGAGCGGGCCTTGCCGGTACCGGTGCCGGTGCCGCTTCGGCTGGCGCCGCCGCGGGCTTGTGCTGGAACCAGGAAATAATCCGGTTCACGAAGCCACTTGCAGCGCTGGCTGGCTTTTCGGCCGCGGGCGGTGGCACTGGTGCGCGCATCGGCGCTGGTTGCGCCGCGGTAACGCCCTTGATTGCCGCTTCAGGGCGAGACGCTCTGGCGTCAGCGACGGTCGTCGCACTGGCGACGTCTACGGTGGGCATGTCGACCATGCGGTACGAGGGCTGCAACTGTTCGTCGTTGACCTGTTCGTCCTGGCGAACGCGGACGATCGTATGCTGTGGCGTTTCGAGGTGCATGTTGGGAATCAGCAGGATAGTCACTTTGTGTCGCTGCTCGATGGCCTGGACATCGGTTCGCTTTTCGTTGAGCAGGAAAGTGGCGACGTCAATCGGTACCTGGGTGTGCACCGCCGCCGTGTTGTCCTTCATGGCCTCTTCTTCGAGAATCCTCAGGATGTGCAGGGCGGCCGATTCGGTACTACGGATGTGACCCGTCCCCGAGCACCGCGGGCAGGCGATGTAGCTGGTTTCCGCGAGCGCCGGGCGCAGGCGCTGGCGCGACAACTCGAGCAGGCCGAAGCGGCTGATCTTGCCGGTCTGCACGCGTGCACGGTCAAAGCGCAGTGCGTCGCGGACGCGGTTCTCGACGTCACGCTGGCTGCGCTGGTTCTCCATATCGATGAAGTCGATGACGATCAGGCCACCGAGGTCGCGCAGGCGCAACTGACGGGCGACTTCTTCCGCCGCTTCGAGGTTGGTTTTCAGCGCTGTCTCTTCAATGTCGGCGCCGCGCGTCGAGCGGCCCGAGTTGACGTCGATAGACACCAGGGCTTCGGTATGGTCGATGACGATGGCGCCACCCGACGGCAGGCCGACCTGACGCGAATAGGCCGATTCGATCTGGTGCTCGATCTGGAAGCGCGAGAAGAGCGGCACATCGTCGTGATAGCGCTTGATGCGGTCGACCGTCCCGGGCATCACGTGCGCCATGAACTGACTCGCCTGTTCGAAGACGTCGTCGGTGTCGATCAGGATTTCGCCAATGTCGGGCTGAAAGTAGTCACGAATGGCACGGATCACCAGGCTACCTTCCTGGTAGATCAGGAAGGCTCCCTTCTGCTGATGGGCGGCTCCCTCGATGGCTTTCCACAACTGCAACAGGTAGTTGAGATCCCATTGCAGCTCTTCGGCGTTACGGTCAATGGCCGCCGTGCGGGCGATCAGGCTCATGCCCTGCGGGACATCCAGTTGATCCATCACTTCGCGCAACTCGGCGCGCTCGTTGCCCTCGACACGGCGTGAGACGCCACCGCCGCGTGGGTTGTTCGGCATCAGTACGAGATAGCGCCCGGCAAGGCTGATGAAGGTCGTCAGCGCCGCTCCTTTGTTGCCACGCTCGTCTTTGTCAACCTGGACAATCAGCTCCTGGCCTTCGCGAAGCGCTTCCTTGATCGTCGTGCGGCCGGCATCGACACCGGGCTGGAAGAAGGCGCGGGACACTTCCTTGAAGGAGAGAAAGCCGTGCCGCTCGGAGCCGTAGTCGACAAATGCCGCTTCCAGGCTGGGCTCGATGCGGGTAATGACCGCTTTATATATGTTGCTTTTTTTCTGTTCCTTGGCGGCCGATTCAATGTCCAGATCAATGAGTTTCTGACCGTCGACAATGGCGACACGCAGTTCCTCGGCCTGTGTCGCGTTAAAAAGCATGCGTTTCATAATAAATTGGGCTCCCACGCGCTCTCACGGGGGAATTGCCTGCTTCAGGCAGCGACGGATTAGCTGTTTGGTGGGGTGCTTGAGGGGCTCTCCGACAGGGCAACTAATAGGGCAAGCTCGCCGACTTGTCAGTCGTCTGGCCTTTGAAATCAAGGACTCCGGAATCTGCCTGGGCCGTTCCGCAGGTGCTGGGCGCGCGCAGTTCAAGTAGTATCGCTACTTAGTGGTGAGCGTACTTAACCAGGTGAATCGCGTTGAGTGATCTTGCGCAGATTGGCGCAAGCGAGGCGGCTGAGGCCTGCCGGAAAGTGCGTCGCAATTGCTTTAGAATCGGCGCCGCTGGACGGTCTCACGGGTCAGCGCCTCTTTCAACTCAAGACGCAAAACGAGCGAAGTATATTCAAAATGGCCGAAGTTAGCAAAAGCTCCGTGATTCAGGAGCTGATCACCGAGAACGAGCACGGACAGCGCCTGGACAACCTGCTCCTGAAGAAGTGCAAGGGAGTGCCCAAGAGCCACGTCTACAGCATCGTGCGCAGTGGTCAGGTGCGGGTGAACGGACGCCGCACCGCGGTATCGTATCGTCTGCAAATCGGCGATGTGGTGCGCATTCCGCCGATGCGCACGGCGCAGGTCGAGCAGGAAGTCGTGGACGGGGCGGCTCTCAAGGCGCAGCTGCCGGTGGTCTATGAAGACGAGGGCTTGCTGGTCGTTGACAAGCCGGCAGGCCTTGCCGTACATGGGGGCAGCGGGGAGAGTTTCGGGGTCATCGAGGCGCTGCGCCGGCAACGGCCGCAGGCCCGCTTTCTCGAACTCGCGCATCGCCTGGATCGCGAGACTTCCGGTCTGCTGCTGATCGGCAAAAAACGTTCGGTGTTGCTGGCCTTGCACGAGATGTTCCGTGCCGGTGCCCGCGGCGGTAGTGAGCGCGGCGCCGACAAACGCTATCAGGTATTGGTCGCCGGGCGATGGATGGACCCGGTGCGCAAGGTTCGCTTGCCCTTGCTCAAGTATCTGCTGCCGTCCGGCGAGCGTCGGGTTCGTGTCGCAGACGACGGCAAGGCGGCGCATACCGTGTTTCGGTTGCTGGCGCGCTGGGAGCATTTCAGTCTTCTCGAAGCGGAACTGAAAACGGGGCGGACGCACCAGATTCGGGTTCATCTTGCACACCTTGGCTTTCCCATCGCTGGTGACGAGAAGTACGGCGATTTTTCCCTCAATCGGACCCTCCCCAGGGAAGGACTGAAGCGCATGTTCCTGCACGCCGCGAAAATGACGATGCCGCATCCGCAGGACGGTCGCGAAATGCTGCTGGAAGCCGCTTTGCCGAGCGCCCTGGCGCAATTCTTGCGCAATGTTTCGGAAAAGGAGAGATCTGACTATGGCGAGCCGGTTTGAATTGCTGGTATTCGACTGGGACGGCACCCTGCTCGATTCGGCGGGGGCGATTGTCGACGCCATCCAGGCGGCGTGCAGTGACCTCGGTTTGCCGATTCCGGCGGACGAGCGGGCTCGGCATGTGATCGGGCTCGGCCTGCACGATGCGTTACGCTACGCGGTGCCGAACCTGCCCGCAGAGCGCTACCCACTGATGGTCGAGCGCTACCGCCATCACTACTTGCGACACGATCACGAACTGCAACTGTTTGACGGCGCCGCGGCCATGATCGCCGAACTGGCCGCGGCCGGTTTTCGGCTCGCCGTGGCTACCGGCAAGAGCCGGATCGGACTCGATCGCGCCTTGCACAACAGTGGTCTGGGGACGTATTTTCACGCCTCACGCTGTGCCGACGAGTGTTTTTCGAAGCCGCATCCGCAGATGCTCGAGGAGTTGATGGATGAATTGTCGGTCGACCCGGAGCGGACGCTGATGATCGGTGACACGACGCACGACCTGCTGATGGGCAAGAACGCCGGCGTTGCTTGCCTGGCCGCAGGCTATGGCGCGCATCCAGCAGCCGCGCTGGATGCCCTCGCCCCTTTAGCCCGTCTGCAGGAGATCGAGGAGGTGGCGCAATGGCTGCGAATCAACGCCTGATCTGTCTGTCTGCCGATTTGATCGACGGCGGCGCCGGCGTTCGTTTTACCGTCCGGAGCGACGAGAGTGAAGAGCCGGCGTTCGCGGTGCGTTTTCGTGGTCGGGTCGCGGCCTATCTCAATCGCTGTGGTCACGTAGCCGTTGAACTGGACTGGCAGCCCAATGAATTCTTCGATGATTCCAAGCTATACTTGATTTGCGCGACACATGGCGCGCTGTATTCTCCTCAAGACGGTCGCTGTCTGGGCGGCCGCTGTAACGGTAGAGGCCTGACGCCGCTAGCGATCGAAGAGCGCGATGGCGCCATCTACTACACCCCAAGCGAGCAAGAAGCGTGACTACTCCTGAAAACGAACCCCAATGGGAGCGGCAGTTGTTGGAGAAATTTGCCCTGGCGATGCTGCAGGAGCAGCGAGTGAAACGGCGCTGGGGAATTTTTTTCAAACTGATCGGCTTTTCCTACCTGCTCGCTGTGCTGCTCCTGTTCGTCGACTGGGGCGGCGGCTCGGAGAAGCTGGTCAATGGCAAGCACACGGCGCTTGTTCACATCAATGGCACCATCGCCAGCGGTGGCGAAGGCAGCGCGGAGAGTATCAACGAGGCGCTACGTTCCGCTTTTGATGATAAGGAGACTGCGGGCGTCGTTCTGCGGGTCAATAGCCCGGGTGGTAGCCCGGTGCAGGCGGGTATCGTGCATGACGAAATCCGCCGCCTGCGCAGCAAGCATCCACAGATTTCACTTTACGTCGTGGTCGAGGATCTCTGCGCTTCCGGCGGCTATTACGTGGCTGTCGCCGCCGACAAGATCTTCGTCGACAAGGCCAGCATTGTCGGTTCGATCGGCGTGCTGATGGATGGCTTCGGCTTTACCGGGACCATGGACAAGCTCGGGGTGGAGCGCCGGCTGCTGACTGCGGGAGTTAACAAGGGCTTCCTGGATCCGTTTTCGCCGCAGGATGCAGAGCAGAAGAAGCACGCACAGGTCTTGCTTGGCGAGATTCACCGGCAGTTCATCGAAGTCGTTCGCCAGGGGCGAGGTGAGCGTCTGAAGGAAACGCCAGAGATGTTCAGTGGCCTGATGTGGACCGGTACGCAGAGCATTCAGCTCGGGCTGGCCGACGACTTGGGTACCGTTGAGTCGGTGGCGCGCGAAGTGATCAAGGCCGAGCGGATCGTCGACTTCACGATCAAGGAAAATATCGCCGAGCGTTTCGCCAAGCGCCTGCGTGCCGACGCCGCGCAGGGTGCGGGTTCGCTGCTTGGCGCGATCGCCTGGCCCGCCTTGCGTTGACTCTCGCTGACCGGCGGTCGCTAAGCCTGCAACAGGAATACTGTCGGTCGGCGATTGATGTTTGGTAGCGCTTGGCGCCGCCACGCGGCAACCCGGCGCGTGGCGATCTGCTCGCTGTCGAGAGTGAGGTCGGTCGCGACGCAGACTCTGGTTTCGTGGGCGCAGGTCTTGAGCAAGGATTCGAGCATTTGCTGGTTGCGGTACGGCGTTTCGATGAAAATTTGCGTTTGCAGTCCCAGCCGCGATGCCTTCTCCAGTTCACGCAGGCGCTTTTCGCGTTCGCGAGGGGCGCTTGGCAGGTAGCCGTGGAAAGCGAAGCTCTGGCCGCTCAGTCCCGAGCCCATCAAGGCCAGCAGAATCGATGACGGACCGACCATGGGTACGACCTGGATGCCTTCCTCTTGCGCCAGAGCGACCAGCGCGGCTCCCGGATCGGCGACCGCCGGACATCCGGCTTCGGAGATCAAGCCGACATCGTTGCCGGTCAGCAGTGGTGCCAGCAGTGCCGGGAGCTCGCTGGCTGGCGTGTGTTGGTTGAGCTCCTGAATCCAGATCTCTTGCACGGGCAGGTCGGCGGGCAGCAACTTGAGGAAGGCGCGCGCCGACTTGGCGTTTTCGGCAACGAAGTAACCGAGCCCGCGAGCGCAGGCCAGCACGGCTTGCGGCAGGACCGCAGCGATGGCGGTCGGGCCGAGCGGAACGGGAATCAAATAAAGCCGTCCCTTGTTCATAAGTCACCCTATGTTTAACGTATATGTCATTGATTATAAAATAGAGACACTCTCTGTGCGCAGCAGGTCGCAAAGGGCTATCAGGGGTAGGCCGATGAGCGCGTTGGGGTCTTCGCCATCGATCCTGGCAATCAAGGCGATTCCCAATCCTTCTGATTTGGCGCTGCCCGCGCAATTGTAGGGTTGCTCCCTACGCAGGTAGTTTTCAATTTCGGTGTCTGTCAGGTCACGAAAGTGGACCCGTGTCGGTACGCCGCGCAGCTGTGCTCGGCCGCTTGCGGCGTCGAGGAGGCAGAGGCCGGTAAAGAAATTGACGCTGCGCCCACGCATGGTCTGCAACTGGCGAACGGCCTTGCTGTGATCACCGGGTTTGCCGAAGACCTGGCCGTCAAGGCAGGCGACCTGGTCGCTACCAATGATCAGTGCGTCCGGAAAAAGGGCGCTAACCGCTCGTGCCTTGGCTTCGGACAGGCGCAAGGCGCTGGCTTCGGGTGTCTCGTCTGGTAGCGGCGTTTCGTCGACAGCGGGATCAGCGCTCGCGAAGGGCAGGCCGAGCCGAGCCAGGAGTTGGCGCCGGAACGGCGAGGTCGAGGCCAGGATGAGCTGTTTTCTAGGCATGGGGTGGCCGATCAGGGACCGAAATCGGGGCTGCCGGCGAAGAAATCGAGAAATAGCCTGTTTTGCGGCGCCACAGCTTTGACTTCAAAAGCCGAAAATAATATCATGCCGCCCTTATGTCGAGACGCGTGCTCATTGATAGTCTGGCTTTCGGGCGCGAGGGAGCTTCGCTGCAAGGCGAAGTGCCGCTGGTGGCGCTGACTCGTTTGTCTGACTTGCTGTTGGACTCGGCGGGTTGTCTGACGTATCGGGCCGAAGGGGGCATGGGCTCTGGGGACCGCGCGCAGCTACTGCTGCAGGTGGACGGCGTGCTGTCGCTGTGCTGTCAGCGTTGCCTGGAGCCGCTGGCATACGCGTTGGAGTTGCGTAGTTTGCTCGAATTTGTGGCGAGTGACAGTGATCTGACGCAGGAGGATCTGGAGGATGATTCCAGGGACTTTCTTCCGGCCGAGAAGGAGCTCGATGTGCTGGCTCTGGTCGAGGATGAAATCCTTCTGGCGCTTCCAACGGTGCCTCGTCACGACGATTGTGCGCTGCCCGGTGGTGCAGGCGAATCGATAAAAGAGTCGCCATTTTCAGTTTTGGCCGGCCTCAAGGGCAGGGCTTAGCAAGTTTGATTTTAGGAGTTTGTCATGGCTGTTCAACAGAACAAGAAATCCCCGTCCAAGCGCGGCATGCATCGCGCACACGATTCCCTGGGCAGCCCGCCCCTGGCCATCGAGCCAAGCACCGGCGAAGTGCATTTGCGCCACCACATCAGCCCCTCGGGCCACTATCGCGGAAAAAAAGTCGGCAAGGGCGCGAGCGAGTGATTCCCTTGGATGGGGCAGGCGGCTTCCCATGATGGGGGCCTTCCTGCCTTTTCTTTGGTCTGCCTTCCGATGACTATTACCGTCGCCATTGACTGCATGGGTGGGGATCACGGTCCACTGGTGACGATTCCGGCGGCCCTCGAGTTCGTCCGTGATCAGCCTGACGTGCGCGTGATCCTGGTCGGCCTCGCCGATAGTATCGTCTCCCTGGTCGGCGACGTGGCCATTGGTCGTGTCCTTATTCGTCACGCCAGTGAGGTCGTCGCCATGGACGAGGCGCCGTCGGTAGCGTTGCGCACCAAGAAGGATTCGTCGATGCGCGTGGCCGTCAATCTGGTCAAGAGCGGCGAGGCGGATGCCTGTGTTTCGGCGGGAAATACCGGCGCCTTGATGGGTATTTCCCGTTTCGTGCTCAAGATGTTGCCGGGTATCGATCGTCCGGCGATCTGCGGTATTCTGCCGACGATCAAAGGGCACACGCACGTTCTGGACCTTGGCGCCAACGTCGATTGCAGCCCTGAAAACCTGCTGCAGTTCGGAATCATGGGTGCTGCGCTGGTTTCGGCGGTCGAGCATCGCGATCGGCCAACGGTCGGGATTCTGAATATCGGGCAGGAAGAAATCAAGGGTAACGATGTCGTCAAGCGCGCTGCTGAACTGCTTTGGGATTCCGGCCTGAATTTCGTTGGCAACATCGAAGGCGATGGTGTCTACAAGGGGCAGGCCGATGTCGTCGTCTGTGATGGCTTTGTGGGCAATGTCGCCTTGAAATCCTCGGAAGGTCTGGCGCAGCTGCTGGCGACCTTTCTGCGTGAGGAATTCAGGCGCAATTTGTTGACCAAGCTAGCCGCGGTAATCTGCTTGCCGGTGGTCAATCGCTTCAAGAGCCGCGTCGACCATCGCAAGTACAACGGCGCCACCTTGCTTGGCTTGAAGGGCATTGTCGTCAAGAGTCACGGCTCCGCAGATGCCTTCAGCTTCGGGCAGGCGCTGCGGCGTGCTGCGGAAGAGGCGCGCAGTGGCGTCCTGGCACGGATCAGTGAGCGCGTCGCGCAACAACAACCGCTTCTGGAGATCGCATAGCATGTTCTCCCGCATCACCGGTATCGGCAGTTATCTGCCCGGGCCGCCGGTCAGCAACGACGATCTCGCGAGTCGCGGCATCGACACCAGCGATGAGTGGATCGTCAGCCGAACCGGCATCAAGTCTCGTCATCTTGTGGCGAACGGCGAGAACGCCAGCGATCTGGCCCTAGAAGCGAGCAAACGAGCGCTAATGGCGGCCGGTCTGGATGCCACCGACCTGGACTTGATCATTGTCGCCACTTCGACCCCGGACTTCATCTTTCCGAGCACCGCGTGCTTGCTGCAGGGCAAACTGGGCAATCGTGGCGCGACCGCTTTCGATGTGCAGGCGGTGTGCAGCGGTTTCGTCTATGGCTTGACGATTGCCGAGAAATTCATCCGCTCGGGTAGTCATCGCCGGGCTCTGATCGTCGGCGCGGAAGTGTTTTCACGCATTCTTGACTGGTCTGATCGGGGCACCTGTGTGCTCTTCGGTGATGGGGCTGGTGCGGTCGTTCTCGAGGCGTCCGACAAGCCGGGAATTCTGGCCTCTGCCTTGCATGCGGACGGTGCCCACCACGCTATCCTGTCGGTTCCCGGTAGCGTCTGCGGTGGCAAGGTTACCGGCGATCCCTTCTTGCGCATGGACGGCCAGGCCGTCTTCAAATTCGCCGTGCGCGTGCTCGCGGAAGTGGCGGATGAGTGCTGTCAGGCCGCCGGCATCGCGTCGTCAGACATCGACTGGTTGATTCCGCATCAGGCCAACGTTCGCATCCTCGAGGCGACAGCGAAACGCGTCAAGATGTCGATGGACAAGGTGGTGGTGACCGTCGATCGACATGGCAATACGTCAGCGGCATCCGTGCCACTGGCCCTCGACGAGGCGGTTCGCGACGGGCGCATCAAGGCCGGTCAGAAAATCATGCTCGAAGGCGTCGGTGGTGGTTTCACCTGGGGCGCCGTGCTGCTCGAACTATAGAAGGGAAGCAATACAAGATGGCTTTCGCATTCGTTTTTCCGGGTCAGGGTTCGCAATCGGTCGGGATGATGGCCGCCTATGGCGATTCGCCTGTGCTGCGGGCGACCTTCGACGAAGCATCGGCGGCGCTGTCGCAGGATCTCTGGCAATTGTTGATCGATGGTCCGGCCGAAGCCTTGGCGCAAACCGTCAACACGCAACCGCTGATGCTCACCGCTGGCGTCGCGGTCTATCGTCTGTGGCTGGAACGCGGTGGCAAGTTGCCGGCCGTCGTCGCCGGGCACAGTCTTGGCGAGTACTCGGCACTGGTTGCTGCCGGAGTCATCCCCTTCCAGGATGCAGTGCCGCTGGTTCGGCTGCGCGCCGCCGCGATGCAGGAAGCCGTGCCGGCTGGGGCGGGCGCGATGGCGGCCGTTCTTGGTCTCGATGACGAGAAGATCACCGAGGCCTGTGTCGAGGCAGCCGCTGCGGCTGGCGATGGCGAGGTCGTCGAAGCGGTCAATTTCAATGGTCCGGGGCAGACGGTGATCGCCGGCAGCAAGGCGGCGGTGGAGCTGGCCTGCGCAGGCTGCAAGGCGCGTGGTGCGAAGCGCGCGCTGTTGTTGCCAGTTTCGGCGCCTTTTCACTCGTCGCTGATCCGACCGGCAGCCGATAAACTGGCTGCCCGCCTCGCCGATCTTGACTTCGCTGCGCCGCAGATCCCGGTGATCAACAACGCCGATGTGGCGATCGAGTCGGACCCTGACCGGATCAAGGACGCCTTGATTCGACAGGCATACTCGCCGGTGCGCTGGGTGGAGACGATACAGAAGATCGCGGGAATGAATGTGACGACGGTGGCCGAATGTGGGCCGGGCAAGGTGCTGGCAGGCTTGACCAAACGTTGCGCAGCGACCCTGGCTGGCGTTGCCTTGGCTGATCTGGCGGCGGTCGACGCCGCTGTCGAACATCTCGGTTAGAGACGATGGGGACGGGAATGCTCAACGGACAAGTGGCTTTGGTCACCGGTGCCTCTCGCGGCATTGGTGCGGCGATCGCGCTCGAACTGGGTCGCCTTGGCGCCACGGTGATCGGTACGGCAACGACAGGTGAAGGCGCGGCAACAATTTCTGCGGCTCTGCTGGCTGCGGGCAGCGCGGGTGAGGGCGTTGTGCTGGAAGTTCGCGATGCTGAGCAGATAGATGCCGTGATCAGTCACATCGAGAAGACGTACGGTGCGCTGTCGGTGCTGGTCAATAACGCCGGAATCACGCGCGACAACCTGTCGATGCGTCTGAAGGACGACGAGTGGGAAAACGTGCTCGATACCAACCTGAAAGCGGTTTTCCGCCTTTGCCGGGCGGTGATGCGCGGCATGATGAAGGCGCGCTACGGTCGCATCATCAACGTCACCTCGGTTGTCGGTCACGCCGGCAATCCGGGTCAGGCCAATTACTGCGCTGCCAAGGCCGGCGTTGCCGGCATGAGCCGGGCACTGGCTCGAGAACTGGGCAGTCGCAACATCACCGTCAATTGCGTGGCGCCTGGTCTAATCGACACTGATATGACGCGCGCACTCGACGACAAACAGAAAGCAGCTCTGCTGCTTGGCGTCCCGCTTGCTCGGCTCGGATCTCCGCAGGAAGTGGCGGCGGCGGTTGCTTTCCTGGCGTCGGCCGGGGCTGCTTACGTTACTGGCACGACGATTCACGTCAACGGCGGCATGTTTACTGGTTGAAATCGGTTGTGGACGAAAAAGCGTCCGGGCAGCATCGACTGATGTTTGGTAAGTTTGGGCCATTTTGCTAGAATGGCGCATTTCTGTTTTACCTATGAACTCTGAGAAGGAGCACTTTTGTGGAAAATATTGAGCAACGTGTCAAGAAGATCGTCGCCGAACAACTCGGGGTCAACGAAGCGGACATCAAGAATGAATCGTCGTTCGTCGACGATCTCGGCGCTGATTCGCTCGATACAGTCGAACTAGTAATGGCTCTGGAGGAAGAGTTCGAGTGCGAGATTCCGGATGACGAAGCCGAGAAAATCACCACCGTGCAGCAGGCTATCGACTACGTCAGTTCGCACAAGAAGTAAGTTCTCCCGTAGACGCTATCCACGATCCCTGCGGTCAGGCTCTGCAAGGGGCCGTCCTCGGTGGGGAGTGATGGCAAGCTTTTCCGCTTCAGCATCTTCTACTCCCGGAGCTCAAGTTGGCACGTCGCAGAGTCGTTATCACTGGCCTTGGTATCCTTTCTCCGGTTGGTAATTCCGTTGAAACGGCCTGGCAGAACATCATTGCCGGACGTTCCGGCATTGACCGGATCACTCGTTTTGATGTTTCCAGCTTTCCCGTGCAGATCGCTGGTGAAGTGCGGGACTTCAACATTGGCCAGTACCTCTCGGTAAAAGAAGCGCGCCGCATGGATGTCTTCATCCATTACGGCATGGCGGCAGGCATTCAGGCTATCCGCGACGCCGGGCTCGAAGCGCACCCGGCGCAGGCCGAGCGAGTCGGCGTATCGATCGGTTCCGGCATCGGCGGTCTGCCGATGATCGAGAACACCTGCGACGATTTTGCTGCAGGTGGGGTGCGCAAAGTGTCGCCGTTCTTCGTTCCCGGTTCGATCATCAACATGATCTCAGGCAACCTGTCGATCATGTATGGCTACAAGGGCCCCAACATTTCGCTGGTCAGCGCTTGTTCGACGGGGACGCACAGCATCGGTGATGCGGGCCGCCTGATCGAATACGGCGATGCCGACGTGATGATTGCCGGTGGCGCTGAAGGCTGCGTGTCGAACCTGGGCCTGGGAGGTTTTTGCGCTCCACGTGCCCTATCCACGCGCAACGACGACCCGCAGACTGCGAGCCGTCCCTGGGACCGGGATCGCGACGGCTTCGTACTCAGTGAGGGCGCCGGCGTCGTAGTGCTGGAAGAATACGAACATGCCAAGGCACGCGGCGCGCGCATCTATTGCGAGCTGGTGGGTTTCGGTATGAGTGCCGACGCCAACCACATCACCGCACCGTGCGACGACGGTGAGGGGGCGGCGCGTTGCATGGGCAATGCCTTGCGTAACGCACAGCTGAATCCGGAGGATGTGCAGTACGTCAATGCACATGGTACTTCGACTCCTCTGGGCGACAAGGCGGAAACCATTGCCGTCAAGCGCGCTTTCGGCGATCACGCAAGCAAGCTGGTGGTCAATTCCACCAAGTCGATGACCGGCCATCTTCTCGGTGCTGCGGGTGGCGTTGAGGCGTTGTTCTCGGCGCTGGCGATCTACCATCAGATAGCGCCGCCGACCATCAACCTCTTCAATCCCGGAGAAGGCTGCGATCTCGACTATTGCGCCAATGAGGCGCGTCAGCTCAAGATCGATGTCGCCATTTCAAACTCCTTCGGCTTCGGCGGTACCAACGCCACCGTGGTCTTGAAGCGGATCTAGTTCCTGGCGTCCTGACGGGTGCGCGCATGGCATGCAGTTGCCGATCGATATCGCTCTGCGCCGCTCGCGTCTGCTGTTTGTCCTGACGGCCTTGCTGCATGGGCTGGCTGCGGCGAGCCTCTTCGTTTTGCCCTGGCCTCTGAGCATCCGCTTGCTGCTGCTGGCGTTTGTTGCCTTGTCGCAGTGGCGGCAGATCTGGCGGCCGTCGAGAGTCGTCGGTCTGCGCCTGGCGGCAAGCGGCGAACTGAGCTGCCACTTCGCCAATGGCGACCAGGTTTTCGTACGGGTCCAGCCGGACACGGTCGTTTTCAGCCAGTTTCTGGTCTTGCGCGTCCGTGATGGCGAGTCGGGGCGGCTGGAGACCCTTGCGCTTTTTCCCGACAGCATGTCAACTGAGCAGTTTCGTCTGCTTCGCCTGTGGCTGCGTTGGCGGGTAGATTCCAGTCAGCTCAAAGGCGGCGTCTGAGCACCGTGTTGCGGGCACGTTCCAGCGTTTCGGGATAATTGCGGCTGGAGTGCAAGCCGCGGCTTTCATGGCGGCGCAGTGCGCAGCGAGTGATCAGGTCGGCAGTCACCACCAGGTTGCGTAGCTCGATCAAATCGTGGCTGACCCGGAACAGCGAGTAGAAATCGTCAATTTCACGGATCAGCAGGCGAATTCGATTCTGCGCGCGCTGCAGGCGCTTGGTGGTCCGTACGATGCCGACGTAGTCCCACATGAAGCGTCGCAACTCATACCAGTTGTGGGCGATGACGATTTCTTCATCGGGATCGCTGACGCGGCTGTCGTCCCATGGTGGAAGCTCCGGCAGCTCGCTTTCGTCTTGTTCGAGAATGTCATTGGCGGCCGCTTCGGCGAATACCAGACATTCGAGCAGCGAGTTGCTGGCCAGGCGATTGGCGCCGTGCAGGCCGGTACAGGACGCTTCGCCGGCGACGTAGAGACCAGCAACGTCGGTGCGCGCACGCAGGTCGGTAAGCACTCCTCCACAGGTGTAGTGCGCGGCTGGAACCACCGGGATCGGCTCACAGGTAATGTCGATACCCAATTCAAGGCAGCGGGCCATGATGTTCGGGAAGTGCTCAGCGAGAAAGGCCGCTGGCTTGTGCGAGATGTCGAGGTAGACACAGTCCAGACCGCGCTTCTTCATTTCGAAATCGATGGCCCGGGCGACGACGTCGCGGGGCGCGAGTTCGGCGCGTGCATCGTGCCGGGGCATGAAGCGCCTGCCGTCCGGCAGCAAGAGGCGGCCTCCTTCGCCACGAACCGCTTCCGAAATCAGGAAGGACTTGGCCTGCGGATGGTAGAGGCAGGTCGGATGAAACTGGATGAACTCCATGTTCGCCACCCGGCAGCCGGCACGCCAGGCCATGGCGATACCGTCGCCGGTGGAAGTGTCTGGATTGGTCGTATAGAGATAGACTTTGCCGGCGCCACCGGTGGCGATCAGAGTGTGTTGAGCGCCGAGGGTCAACACCTCTCCGGTGGTGTTATCCAGTACATAGGCACCGTAGCACCGTCGCTCGGCCAGCCCCAGTTTTTCGCCGGTAATCAGGTCGACGGCGATGTGCTGTTCGAGGATGGTGATATTGGGATGCTGGCGAACCTTGTGCGTCAGGGTCGTCTGAACGGCCAGACCGGTCGCGTCGGCGACGTGGATGACGCGTCGGGCACTGTGGCCGCCCTCCTGGGCCAGATGGTAGCCGTCCTGATCGCGGGTGAAGGGGACCCCCTGTTCAATCAGCCAGTCGACTGCTCGGCGACCGTTCTCGATCACGAAGCGCGTCGCCCGCGGGTCGTTGAGCAGCGCGCCAGCGTTAATCGTGTCGCAGATGTGCGCTTCGATCGAGTCGCGATTGTCGAGAACTGCCGCGATGCCGCCCTGTGCCCAACTCGAGGCGCTGTCTTCCAGCGTGCGCTTGCTGATCAACGTGACCTTGCGCGATGGTGCCAGCCGAAGTGCGGCCGCTTGCCCAGCCAGGCCGCTGCCAATGATGAGAACGTCGGAGCAAAGCGGCACGCTGGAGATCCTGCCAGTAAGGGGCTGCAACTATAGCATGTGCATGGCGCTGCAATAGCTCTTCATCGCGCGGCCATTTCCAGGCCGAGCAGGGCCAGCGTCGCTGCGCACGCTCTGTTACGATGAGCATTGAAGGCTTGCGCTATACTTTTGCGCAAATAACGATATCGTCTTCAACAGGATAAGCAGAGAGCATGAGTGAACGCGAGATTGACCAGCTACTGGTTGAACGCGCACAGGCCGGCGACAAGCATGCTTTCGAGCTCTTGGTCGCAAAATATCAGCGCAAGCTCGCGCGCTTGTTGTCGCGTTTCATACGCGACGCGGCTGAAGTCGACGATGTCGCGCAGGAGGCTTTCATCAAGGCTTATCGGGCGCTGCCGTCGTTTCGGGGCGACAGTGCGTTTTATACCTGGCTGTATCGAATTGGCATCAATACGGCGAAGAACTATCTGGTTGCCCAGGGGCGGCGTGCACCGACATCGACGGAATTCGATGCCCAGGAGGCGGAGAGTTTCGAGGATGCCGACCAGTTGCGCGACATCAACACACCGGAAAGCCTCTTGCAGTCCAAGCAGATCGGCGAAACCATCAATGCCGCGATGGACGGGCTGCCGGACGAGTTGCGTAGCGCAATTGTCCTGCGCGAGATTGATGGCTTGAGCTACGAGGAAATTGCGGAGGCCATGAGTTGTCCGATCGGGACCGTGCGCTCACGTATTTTCCGTGCCCGTGAGGCGGTAGCCGAGAAATTGCGGCCGCTGCTCGATACGACTGCCGATCGCCGGTGGTAGGCATGGGCGATCAGCAACTGGCAACGACGGGGGCGTGGGGAACCGTGGCCTCGCTTGACGGCGAGCATGCCTTGATCCGTATGGAGGAGAGCGGTTGCGGGCGCTGCCGGGAAGTTGGTGGCTGCGGTGGCAACAACCTTGCCAAGCTGTTGTGCAGCACGCCGCGTACTTTCCGAGTGCCCAACCCTGAGCGGCGCTCGGTGGGTGAGCGGGTACGCGTGCGCGTTGGCGAGGGCTCGGTTCGGCGCAGTGCGCTTGCCGCCTATGCCTTCCCGTGGCTGGCGCTGTTACTCGGGGCGCTGGCCGGTTCGGCTGCTGCAGGCGAAGCAGGGGCGATCGGCGGCGCCATTGTCGGTTTGCTGGTCGGCTGGCTGGGTTTGCGGCGTGCGCAACGGCGCGATGCCGCCGATCCGCGTTGCCAGCCGTCGATCACGTCTTGACACTCTTCTCGGCCGTCCCCAAATTCGTTGCATTCTGCCGCTCTGAGCGGTAGTGACTCTCAGGAGGTATTTGCTGCCATGAAACAGTTGCTTGCAGCTTTGTTGTTGACCGTTTTTTCGCTGCTCGCGCAAGCCCAGAGTCGCGGCTTGCCTGACTTCACCGAGTTGGTGGAGAAGCAGGGGCCGGCGGTGGTGAATATCAGTACCACCCAGAGCGCGCGCGGCAATGGGCGTGGCGCGCATCCCTTTCCCTTCGATGAAGACGATCCGATGTTCGAGTTTTTTCGGCGCTTCATTCCCCGTCAACCAGGAGTGCCCGGGATGCCGGGGATGCCTGGGCTGCCGGGTGAGCCGCGCGAGTTCCAGAGCCGATCTCTTGGTTCAGGGTTCATCGTCAGCGCCGACGGTTACATCCTGACCAATGCGCATGTGGTCGACGCTGCCGACGAGATTCTCGTCCGTCTGACCGACAAGCGTGAGCTGAAGGCCCGCGTCATTGGTGCTGACAAGCGCAGCGATGTGGCGCTGATCAAGATCGAAGCGACCTCCTTGCCAACGGTGCGCTTTGGTGACCCGAACGCGCTCAAGGTCGGCGAGTGGGTAGTGGCCATCGGTTCGCCGTTCGGCTTTGACAACAGCGTGACGGCCGGAATCGTCAGCGCCAAGGGGCGCTCGCTGCCGCAGGAAAACTACGTCCCCTTCATCCAGACCGACGTGGCGGTCAACCCTGGAAATTCCGGCGGGCCGCTGTTCAATCTTCAGGGCGAGGTGGTCGGCATCAACTCCCAGATCTATAGCCGTTCGGGAGGCTTCATGGGCATTTCCTTTGCCATTCCGATCGACGTGGCGATGGACGTGCAGGCACAGCTACGCGCCACTGGCAAGGTCAGCCGCGGTCGCATTGGGGTGGTGATCCAGGAGTTGAGCAAGGAATTGGCAGAGTCCTTCGGCTTGAGCCAGGCGACGGGAGCCGTGGTCAACGCCGTCGAGAGCGGTGGCCCGGCGGACAAGGCGGGTGTCGAGGCCGGCGATGTGATCCTGAAATTCGACGGTAAAACAGTTAACAGCTCCAGCGATCTGCCACGTATGGTTGCCGCGACCAGGCCGGGAAGCAAGGCGACGATGCAGTTGTGGCGCAAGGGAGCAAGCCGCGAGGTGAGCGTGGTGGTCGGCGAAATTCCGGAAGAAAAACTTGCCAGCCGCTCCAGCGGCGGTGGCAAGCCGGCCGAGCGTGCCGCCAATCGACTCGGTCTGGTGGTCGCGGAGCTGACTGCGGAGCAGAAGCGTGAACTCAAGCTCAAGCAGGGTTTGTTGATCGAGGAAGTGCGCGGCAATACGGCGCGCGCCGAGCTGCGGCCCGGCGACGTGCTCCTGGCGATCATCTCGCGCGGCACGAGCACCGAGTTGAGCAGCGCCGAGCAGTTCAACAAGCTGCTGCTGGCGCTTGACAAGTCGGCCAACGTGACGCTGCTGGTGCGGCGCGGCGAACTGCAGACGTTTGTCACCATCAAGGGTTTTCCCGACAGGCGCGGCGAGTGAAGCAGGCGACCCGGCTGACGCTGATTTCGCGGCGCTACTGTCATCTTTGTCAGGACATGGAAGTGGCCCTGGCGGGCCTGGCCGAGGAGTTGGCTTTCGATCTCGAGGTACTCGATGTCGATGCCGATGCGGCGCTGGAAGAGCGCTACGACGAATTGGTGCCGGTGCTCCTGCACCATGGCCACGAGCTTTGCCATTACTTCCTCGAAGTCGGCAAAGTCCGTGATTATTTGAGCAAAATCGGCTAGAATCCGCGCCTTCAGGCAGTTCGACCAAGGGTGCCCACCGGCACCTTTTTTTTTCAGGGGCGGCGCGGCCGAAACGGCGCCGACACGAGGTCCATGCAACACATTCGCAATTTCTCCATCATCGCCCACATCGATCATGGCAAGTCGACGCTCGCCGATCGCATCATTCATCTTTGCGGCGGCCTTTCCGATCGCGAGATGGAGGCGCAGGTGCTGGACTCGATGGCCATCGAGCGCGAGCGCGGGATCACCATCAAGGCCCAGACCGCGTCCCTGCAGTACCGGGCGCGCAGTGGCGAGATCTACAATCTGAACCTCATCGATACCCCCGGGCACGTGGATTTTTCCTATGAGGTATCGCGCTCGCTTTCGGCCTGTGAAGGGGCCTTGCTGGTCGTCGACGCCTCACAAGGCGTCGAAGCGCAGACCGTCGCCAATTGCTATACGGCGATCGAGTTGGGTGTCGATGTCATGCCGGTGCTGAACAAGGTCGATCTGCCGTCGGCGACGCCGGACAAGGCGCGTCAGGAAATCGAGGATGTGATCGGCATCGACGCCAGCGAGGCGGTGTTGACCTCGGCGAAGACCGGTCTCGGTGTCGAGGACGTCCTGGAAGCGATCATCGAGCGCATTCCCGCACCCAAGGGTGATCCGGAGGCGCCGCTCAAAGCCCTGCTGATCGACGCCTGGTTCGATAACTACGTCGGCGTGGTGATGCTGGTACGCGTCTTCGACGGTACGCTGCGGCCGAAGGAAAAGATACACCTGATGGCCACCGGGTCGACGCACCTCTGCGATCAGGTCGGCGTGTTCACCCCGAAAGCGGTCCCCCGTGACGCTCTCCGTGCTGGCGAGGTCGGGTACATCATCTCCGGGATCAAGGAACTGCAGGCCGCCAAGGTCGGCGATACGGTGACCCTGTTTGACCGGCCGACGGCGCAGGCCTTCCCGGGCTTCAAGGAAATCAAGTCGCAGGTCTTCGCCGGTCTCTATCCGGTCGAGTCCAATCAGTACGACTCGCTACGCGACGCGCTGGAAAAGCTGACGCTCAATGACGCCTCGCTGCATTACGAACCCGAGGTCTCGCAGGCGCTTGGCTTCGGTTTTCGTTGCGGCTTTCTCGGCCTGCTGCACATGGAGATCGTCCAGGAACGTCTCGAGCGCGAGTTCGACCAGGACCTCATCACCACGGCACCAACGGTGGTCTACGAAGTCCTGCTGCGTGACGGCAGTGTCGTGCAGGTGGAAAACCCGGCCAAGCTGCCGGAACTGTCAAAGACCGAGGAAATCCGCGAACCGATCATCACCATTACCGTTTTCGTTCCGCAGGACTACCTCGGCAACGTCATCACACTGTGCAACCAGAAACGCGGCAACCAGGTCGACATGACCTACCACGGTCGTCAGGTGCAACTGGTTTACGAAATGCCGATGGCCGAAGTGGTGATGGATTTCTTCGACCGCCTGAAGTCCGTCTCGCGTGGCTACGCTTCTCTCGATTACGAATTCAAGGAATACCGGGCGGCGGACGTCGTCAAGCTCGATATCCTGATCAACGGTGAAAAAGTCGATGCGCTGTCCGTCATTCTGCATCGTAGCAGTTCCATCTATCGCGGGCGCGAACTGGCGGCCAAGATGCGCGAACTGATCCCGCGCCAGATGTACGATGTCGCCATCCAGGCGACCATCGGCGCGAACATCATTGCCCGCGAGAACGTCAAGGCAATGCGCAAGGACGTCACCGCCAAGTGTTATGGCGGTGACATTTCGCGCAAGAGGAAGCTGCTCGAGAAGCAGAAGGCAGGCAAGAAGCGCATGAAACAGGTCGGGTCAGTCGAGATTCCACAGGAGGCTTTCCTTGCTGTGTTGCGTGTCGGCAAGTAGAGGGGAGTGAGCCAGTGAATTTTGCATTGATCCTGCTGATCCTGTTGTTGGTCAGTGCTGCAGTATGGGCGGCGGATGTTTTTGTTTTCCGGAAGCGTCGCGCCGTCGGCGCCAAGGAGCCGTGGTGGGTCGAGTATGGCGCAAGTTTTTTCCCGGTCATTCTGGTCGTCTTCGTCCTGCGTTCGTTCATCGTCGAGCCTTTCAAGATCCCATCGGGCTCAATGATCCCCACCTTGCTCGTCGGTGATTTCATTCTCGTCAACAAATACACCTACGGAATTCGCCTGCCGGTGATCAACCTGAAGATCATCGACATCAACAGTCCGCAGCGCGGTGATGTGATGGTCTTTCGTTATCCGGAGGATCCCTCGCTCGACTATATCAAGCGTGTGGTCGGCCTTCCCGGTGACAAAGTGGCTTACCAGAACAAGCGCCTGACGATCAATGGTCTCCCGGTAGCGGTGGAGGAGGTCGAGGACTATCTGCATCCGGAGCGGCTGTACTATTCCGAGCAATTCGTCGAGAAACTCGGCGAGGAGGAGCATCGAATGCTCAATGATCGCGATGCGCCGGCCTACATTCCCCATCCTGCGCAGTTCCCGAATCGCGAGAACTGCTCCTACAATAGCGCTGGCGTGATTTGCACCGTGCCGCCGGGCGAGTACTTCGTAATGGGGGACAATCGCGACAACAGTCGTGACAGCCGCTTCTGGGGCTTCGTTCCCGAAGAGAATATTGTTGGCAAGGCTTTCTTCATCTGGTTGAATTTCAGTGATTTCAAGCGCATCGGCCCGTTCGGTTAAGGAGCTCACATGACTATCAAGCGTCAGCGTGGTTTGGCACTTTCCGCCCTGCTGCTGTGGGGCGTCGGCATTGCCATGGTGGCTATTCTTGTCATCCGGGTCCTTCCCGATGTCATCGAGTATTCCAAGATCAAGCACGCAGTAAAAGCCGTGGCCAGCGAGTCCGCGGGCAAAACGGTTGGCGAGATTCGCCATGCCTTTGGTCAGTACGCCGAAGTCGAGCATATCAAGGGCTTCGGGCCGGCTGATCTGGAAATTTTCAAGGAGGAGAATCAGGTGGTCGTTGCCTTCGCTTATGAGAAGCGTATTCCACTGATGGGCAATGTCAGTCTGCTGATCGACTTCTCGGGATCGTCGTCGGCCCGCGACAGCGGGCAATGACACCGCGCGGATTTGAAAAGGCGTTCGGCTACACGTTCCGCGATCGCGAACTCCTGCAGACGGCGCTGACGCACCGCAGCTACTCCTCTCCCCATAACGAACGCTTTGAATTTATTGGTGATGCCGTTCTCAATGCGGTTATCGCGCGCCGCTTGTTCGAGCAATTTCCGACGCTTCCAGAAGGTGATCTGTCGCGACTGCGGGCCAACCTGGTACGCCAGGACAGCCTGCACCAGCAAGCGCTGGCGCTTTCCTTGGGCGACTATCTGCTGCTTGGTGAGGGTGAGCAGAAAAGTGGCGGGCATCGACGCCCGTCAATCCTGGCCGATGCCCTCGAAGCGCTGTTGGGCGCGGTCTGGTTGGACGCGGGCTTTGACGCTGCCAGCGAAGTCATCCTTCGCCTGTACCAGAGTATGCTCGCGCAACTGGCTCCAGGACAGGAGATCAAGGACGCCAAGACGCGCTTGCAGGAGTACCTGCAGGGCCGACGCCTGGCCTTGCCGCAGTACGCGCTGACCAATACCGAAGGCGAGGCCCATGCGCAGCATTTCACGGTTACGTGCACCATCGAGGCATTACGCATCCGCAGCGAGGGTAGCGGCAGCACTCGCCGCGCGGCCGAACAGGTGGCCGCCGAACAGGCTCTCGAAGAGGTGGCCAACTCATGAGTGAAATCCGTTCCGGTCGCATCGCTATCGTTGGCCGCCCCAATGTCGGCAAGTCGACGCTGCTCAACGCTTTGATCGGTGAAAAAGTCAGCATCGTCTCGCGGCGCGCCCAGACCACCCGCCATCGCATCACGGGCATTCTCACCGAGGCCGATGCGCAGTACGTTTTTGTCGATACGCCAGGCTTTCAGACCAAGCACCTCAATGCCCTCAATCAGGTGATGAACCGCGGCGTCAGGCAGGCGTTGGCGGAAGTCGACGTGATCCTGTTTGTCGTCGAGGCCTGCCGCTTCGATGAACGCGATCGCGCCGTGCGCAAGCTGCTGCCGGAAGGCTGTCCGGTGATCATCGTCGTGAACAAGATCGACCAGATCAAGAACAAGGTCGATTTGCTGCCGTATCTCACGCAACTCGCTGGCGAGGGTGAGTTTGCGGCCATCGTTCCGGTCAGCGCGACGCGTCGCGCGCAACTCGATGCGCTGCTCGGTGAAGCGCGCAAGCACCTGCCCAACGACGAGTTGCTTTTCGGCGAAGACGAGATCACCGACCGCAGCGAAAAATTCCTTGCCGCCGAGTACATTCGTGAAAAGCTCTTTCGCTTGATTGGCGACGAGTTGCCTTACGGCGCGGCCGTCGAAATCGAGCGCTTCGTCGTTGACGGTCCGCTGCGCCGGATCAGCGCGGCGATTGTCGTCGAGCGCGCCGGGCACAAGTCGATCGTCATTGGCACGGGCGGCGAAGTGGTCAAGCGAATAGCCTCCGAGGCGAGGCAGGACATGGAGCGAATGTTTGGCGGACCGGTCTTTCTGGAAGTCTTTGTCAAGGTCAACTCGGGTTGGGCCGATGATGCGCAGTTGCTGAAGAGCCTGGGTTACGAATAGTGCGAATAGTGCAAGTCGTACGAAGAGGCTAGAAGTGCGCATGCGCTTGTTGATTGCCGGTGAACCGGTCGGGAAGTGACTCAGTGAATCAGCGGCACAAGGTCGATGGACAGCCGGCGTTTGTGCTGCATGCCTATCCTTACAGCGAAACCAGCCTCATCATCGATGTTTTTTCGCGCGACTACGGGCGCGTTGCCCTGCTCGCGCGTGGTGCGCGCCGGCCCAGATCGGTGTTGCGTGGCGTGTTGCTGGCCTTCCAGCCGCTCGAGGTCGGCTGGGCGGGCAGGGGGGAGGTGCAGACCCTGATGAAGGCCGAGTGGCGAGGCGGACAACCTCTGCTGGCAGGCAAGTCGCTGTTTTGTGGCTATTACCTCAATGAGTTGCTGATGCATTTGCTGCCGCGTGAGGATGCGCATGCGCGGCTATTTTCGGTCTATGCGGAAACGCTGCGCCGCTTTGCCGACGGCGCGCAGGAAGCCGACCTGCGCTGCTTCGAGCGCGCGCTGCTGCAGGAGTTGGGCTACGGGCTGCTGCTCGAAACCGATACTGACGGCGTCAGCGTCGAGGGCAACGCACGCTACGGCTACGAGATCGAGCGCGGTCCGGTGCGTCTCGCCGGGACAGACGCCTCGGCGCTGGCGGTGAGCGGCAGAACGCTGCTCGACCTGGCGCGTGAGGATTTCTCCGATCCGCGCTCGCTGGCCGAAGCCAAGCAGCTGATGCGCACGCTGATCGGCCACTATACTGGCGGCAGGCACCTGGCAAGCCGCAGGATTTTCAGGGAGCTACAGGAACTATGATCGAACTGGGCGTCAATATCGACCATGTGGCGACGATCCGACAGGCGCGCTGCACCTACGAACCCGATCCGGTGTGGGCGGCGGTCGAAGCGCATCTCGGCGGTGCCGACGGGATCACCATCCACCTGCGCGAAGATCGACGACACATTCAGGACGCCGACGTCGAGAAGCTCCGCGAACTGGCGCAGATCAAGCTCAACCTGGAACTGGCGGCGACCGAGGAAATGATTGCCATCGCCTGTCGCGTCAAGCCGCAGATGGCGATGCTGGTGCCGGAAGGGCGGCACGAAGTGACCACCGAAGGTGGGCTCGACGTCCTCGCGCAGGAGAGCGCGCTGCATCAGTCGGTAGCCCGCCTGACCGACGCCGGCATCATCAGCAGCGTCTTCATCGACGCCGACCCGGCGCAGGTGGAAGCGGCCGCACGCATCGGGGCGCGTGTCTGCGAGATCCACACCGGCCCCTACGCGCATGCTTTCTACACCCAGGGACGTGATCCCGAGAGTCCCGCGGTCGTCGCCGAGATCGAGAAGATCCGCGTCGCCGGCGCCGCCGCCCGCCAACTCGGCATGCGCTTCAACGCCGGGCACGCGCTCAATTACTTCAACGTCCAGCCGGTCGCGCAGTTGCTTGGCATCCGCGAGCTGCACATTGGGCACGCAATCATCAGTCGAGCGATTTTCGTCGGTTTGCGCGAGGCGGTCCGGGAAATGAAACGCTTGCTGCGTGAGGCGCAGGCGCTGCCGCCGGCGACGCCGACATGATCGCCGGTATCGGCACCGACATCGTCGCCGTTGCCCGCCTGGGCGGGCTCTATGAGCGCCACGGTCAGCGCGCGCTGGCGAAGCTGTTGTCCGTGCGCGAATGTACGGAATTTGTTGCTGCGCACCAGCCGGCGCGCTTTCTCGCCAAGCGTTTCGCCGCCAAGGAAGCTTTCGGCAAGGCGCTCGGGATCGGTCTGAGCGCTCCGGCGACCCTGCCGAATATCAGTGTCGCGCATGATGCGCTGGGTCGACCGCTGTTCGAGTACGCGGCACCGCTGGCGAAGCTTCTCGCCCAGCGGAGGCTGGTTGCTCACCTCTCGATCAGCGATGAGCACGACTATGCTGTGGCTTTCGTCATCATGGAGCAGGCATGAACGCCATGAATGTCGTGAACCTTGTGACTTCGCCCACCACGTCTCCGCTCAGGCTGCCGCTCGGCCCGCTGATGATCGACCTGGCCGGGCTCAGCCTGTCCGATCTCGAACGCCAGCGCCTGTGCCATCCGCTGGTCGGGGGCCTGATCCTTTTTGCACGCAACTACCAGTCGCCGGAGCAGCTCGAGCGCTTGACGAGCGAGGTGCATGGCCTGCGGTCACCGGCCCTGCCGATCGCCATCGACCACGAAGGAGGCCGCGTGCAGCGCTGCCGCGACGGCTTCACGCAGCTGCCGGCGATGCGCCGTCTCGGCGAGTGCTGGGACCGTGATCCGCAGGCTGCGCTGACTGCCGCCCGCGAGCTGGCTTACGTTCTCGCCGCCGAGTTGCGCGTGCGCGGTGTCGATCTGTCCTTTACGCCGGTGCTCGATCTCGACTGGGGGCGCAGCAGCGTCATCGGTGATCGTTCCCTGCATCGCGACCCCGCCGTCGTTGTCGAGCTGGCGGCGGCGTTTATCGAAGGATTGCGCAGCGCCGGCATGGCCGCCTGTGGCAAGCACTTCCCCGGCCACGGCTGGGTCGAGGCCGATTCGCACGTCGACCTGCCGGTCGACACGCGTCGGCTTGACCAACTGGCGCCTGACCTCGAACCATACCGGCACTTGCCTCTCGACGCGGTCATGCCGGCGCACGTCATCTATCCGCAGGTGGATTCGCGACCGGCGGGTTTCTCGCCGGTCTGGATACGGCTGTTGCGCGAGGAGCTGGGCTTCGACGGCGTGATCTTCAGCGACGATCTGTCGATGGCCGGAGCGAGTGTCGCTGGCGACATCGTGGCGCGCTGCACGGCGGCCTGGGAGGCCGGCTGTGACATGTTGCTGGTGTGCAATACGCCGCAATCGGTTGCCGACCTGCTGGCGCGCTGGCAGCCTGTTGCCGACCCGCTGCGGGCAGCGCGGGTGGCGCGCCTGTGCCCGCTGACTGGCGCAAGCGATTGGGCGAGCCTGCAGCAGGAAGCCACGTATCAGGCTGGCGTCAAGGCCGCGCGACAGCTGTCGGCCTGAGGCTGAAGCGAAAACAGGCAGCCGCAGCCTCTAAGCGAGCTGCCGGCTGCCACATGCTGCTTGCGGCTAGCGGACGCGCGAGCGGTACTCGTTGCTGCGGGTGTCAATTTCGATCTTGTCGCCGATCTCGACAAAGGCCGGGACCGGCAGCTCGAAACCGGTCGCCAGGCGGGCCGGTTTCATGACCTTGCCCGAGGTGTCGCCTTTCACCGCCGGCTCGGTATACACCACTTCGCGAACGACGCTGCTCGGCAGGTCGACCGAGATCGCCTTGTTGTTGTAGAACACCGCCTCGCAGGGCATGCCGTCTTCGAGATAATTGAGCGCGTCGCTCATGCAGTCGGCTTCGATTTCGTACGGGTTGTACTCGGCGTCCATGAAGACGTAGAGCGGATCGGCAAAGTACGAGTAGCTGACTTCCTTGCGCTCGAGCTGGATGACGTCGAACTTGTCGTCGGCGCGATAGACGGTCTCGCTGGGGGAGTCGGTGAGCAGATTCTTCATCTTCATCTTGACCACCGATGCGTTGCGGCCGGATTTGACGTAGTCGGACTTCAATACCACCATCGGGTCATTGCCGACCATGAAGACGTTGCCGGCGCGAAGCTCTTGTGCGGTTTTCATTGGACGTTCCAGAAAACTGTTGGGGGAAACCCGAAATTATAGACTGGAACGGGCAAAGCGCAGCAGGCGAGTGCTCAAATCATCTGCTCTGGCGAGTGCTTCCTGCCAGCGCCGTGCGTGCTCGCGCAAGCTCGGCAGACAGGACGCGAAGCGCCGCCAGTGTGCGGCGTCGACGCGTCCCGCGCTCCATGCATGCCAGAATTCACGCACGGCGCTGGCGCTTGCCGTCGGCAGGTCGGCGCAGTAAAGGTCCAGGAAAGCGTCGAGCTTGGCGATGTGCGCCGCCTCCTGTTGCGGGTAGATGTGCCAGACCATTGGTCGTGCCGCCCACTGCGCACGCAGGAAAGAATCTTCGCCGCGGACGAAATTGAGGTCGCCGAGCCACAGCAGGTGGTCGTAAAGGTCTTGTTCGAGGAACGGCAGGATGCGGATTTCAAGCGCGCCACGCCGCAGCACGTCGCCGGCCTTGAGTGGCTGCCCGGCGTAGCTTTCGATGGCCGTCAGCGCGCGCGATAGTGGCGCCAGGCAGCAGACAGGCGTCGGCGCCTCCTGCCAGAGCGGCAAGAGGTCCTTGATGGCTGGATTCTCGTAGGCGAACAGCGAGACCAGCAGGCTGCCGACGGGGGGCTGCGCGCCGCCCGTCTGACGCCAGAACGCGGCCTGCTGCTCGGCGCTGGCGGCGAACTGCTGCCGGCGAGCCAGCAGGTCGCGCTCGCGCAGCAGGCCGCCGGTAGCGCGGGAGAAGCCCGGAAAGAAGAAGAACTTGTTGAGCGGCAGGCGCGGGTGGGGCGAGGGCAGCGCATGACAGCCAGGCACCCAGTCTTCGGCGCTCAGATAGTCGAGGTTGATCCATACCGGCCTTGGTGATTGCTGCGCCATGGCGGCGATGAAGGCCTCGGGAATTCGGCAGGCGAAAGTTTCCAGTACCGCGTGCGCGGGGCGCGGGGTGACGAACGGCGTTTCCCAGCGACGGATTTCGACGCCTTGCAGCTCCTGCCTCGACAGCCCTGGGTCCACTTCCGGGCGCAGTGCCCGGAAAGTCTCCAGTTCATCGACCCACAAGCGCACGCGCAGCTGCCGCTCGCTGCTCAACTGCCTGGCCAGACGCCAGCAGACGCCGACATCGCCGAAATTGTCGATGACCTGGCAGAAGATGTCCCAGTCGGGCCGAGACGATGTGTTTGGCATGGCGGCAAGTGCTGCGAATGGTCCGAATGGTACGCATGGTAGTGGCGGAGAGGCTCCCCATGAGGCGGAAGCGTGGCGGCTGTGGGGGCGGGGCCGGCGCGCGTGATAACATCGAAACGGCCCCCATTTCGTCACCCCTCGTCACCCCTCGCCATCCTACTCCTCCGCCAGCCGGCGGCTGCCGCGAATGCCAATGCAAGCCCCTTTCGACGCAAAATCTCTGCTCGCCACCTTGACCGAACTGCCCGGCGTCTATCGGATGATCGACCTGGCCGGTGTCGTACTCTATGTCGGCAAGGCAAAAAACCTCAAGAAGCGCGTCGCGTCGTATTTTCGTGATCACCACCCGAGTCCGCGCATCTCGCTGATGGTCGCGCAAATTGCCGCTGTCGAGACGACGGTGACGCGATCGGAGGCGGAAGCGCTGCTCCTCGAAAACAATCTCATCAAGAGCCTGGCGCCGCGCTACAACATTCTTTTTCGGGACGACAAGTCCTACCCCTACATCGTCCTGACGCGCGACCGCTACCAGCGCCTGGGTTTCTACCGTGGCGCGACCGACAAGCGGGCCGACTATTTCGGTCCCTTTCCCTCGTCGCAAGCGGTGCGCCAGAGCATCCACCTGTTGCAGAAAATGTTTCGCCTGCGCACCTGCGAAAACCCGGTGTTCAACAACCGCTCACGGCCCTGCCTGCTCTATCAGATCAAGCGTTGTTCGGGGCCCTGCGTCGGCCTGATAGCGCCCGAGCGCTATGCTGCGGATGTCGAGATGGCGACGATGTTCCTGCAGGGCCGCCAGCAGGACGTGATCGGGCGCCTGTCGGCAGCCATGGATCAGGCCGCAGAAAGCCTGGCATTCGAACAGGCGGCGATCTGTCGCGATCAGATCCAGTCCTTGCGGCAGGTGCAGGACAAACAGTACGTCGACAGCGGCAAGGGCGGCGATGTGGACGTCGTCGTCGCCGTTGCAGAGGGCGGCATGCTGTGCGTCAATCTGGCGATGGTGCGTGGCGGGCGCCATCTCGGCGACCGGCCGCAGTTTCCCAGCAACGCAGCGGATTCGTCGCCGCGCGAAGCGCTGAGTGCCTTTCTCGCGCAGCACTACGTCGCCCACCCCGTCCCGTCGCGCCTTCTGGTCAACCTGCCGCCGGCTGATGAGGAGCTTGCCGACTGGCTTGGCGAAATCGCTGGCCGGCCGCTCAGAGTCATGCAGCCACGGCTGACCGTGCAGCGCATCTGGATAGAAATGGCCGAGCAGAACGCACGCCTGGCGATTACCGCACGCCGCAGTGCGCTGTCGCGGCAGGGCGAACGCCTGGAAGCGCTCTGCGCGGTGCTGGGTCTCGAAGTCGAGGCGGGCAAGGAAGCGCGTATCGAGTGCTTCGACATCAGTCACACACAGGGCGAGTCGACGGTCGCCGCCTGCGTCGTCTATCAGGGAAGCGGCATGCGCAAGTCGGACTATCGCCGCTTCAATATCCAGGACATCCAGCCCGGCGACGACTACGCGGCCATCCGCCAGGCCGTATCACGTCGCTACGCCAAGCTTCTGACCAGTGACGGCGCCGTCCCGACATTGATTCTGATCGACGGCGGCAGCGGCCAGGTCAGTTCGGCAGTCTCGGCACTTGCCGAGCTTGGCCTGACCCATCTACCGCTGCTCGGCGTCGCCAAGGGAGAGGCGCGCAAGCCGGGACTCGAAACGCTAATTTTCGCGGATGGCCGCGAGCCGTTACAATTGCCCGCTGAACATCCCGCACTGCATCTGATCCAGGAAGTTCGCGACGAGGCACATCGTTTCGCCGTCTCCGGCCACCGCGCCAGGCGCGGCAAGGCGGTGCACTCTTCGCGACTCGAAGACATTGGCGGCATCGGGCCGAAGCGTCGCAAAAGCTTGATTTCCCGTTTTGGCGGCTTGCAAGGCATTTCTGATGCCGGGATTGACCAACTTGCCGCCGTTCCAGGGATCAGCCGGGAACTCGCCGAGAAAATTTACACAGCGTTGCACTGATGCCACTGAACATACCGATTCTATTGACCTGGCTGCGGATCATCCTGATCCCGCTGCTGATCGCCATCTACTACGTGCCTGAGTCGTGGGTGCAGTTTGTCGGGCGCGATCTGGGAGCGACCGTCGTGTTCGTGGTCGCCGCGGTCACCGATTGGCTCGACGGCTACCTGGCGCGTCGTTGGCAGCAGACCTCGGCTTTCGGCGCCTTTCTCGACCCGGTCGCCGATAAACTGATGGTCGCCGCGGCGCTGATTGTGCTGGTGCAACTGGGCCGCCTCGACGCCATCCTGGCGGCAATCATCATCGGTCGCGAAATTACCATCTCCGCCTTGCGCGAATGGATGGCGCAGATTGGCGCCCATCGCAGTATCGCGGTCTCCATGATCGGCAAGATCAAGACCACCGCGCAGATGATGGCCATCCCATTTCTGCTCTATTACGCGCCCCTCGACGGCTTCGACGTCTTCCAGGCCGGCACCTGGCTGATCTATATCGCTGCCGTGCTCACTCTGTGGTCGATGGGTTACTACATGCGCATGGCCTGGCCGCACCTGATCGAAGAAGACAAAAAGCGTTAATGTGAAAGTCGCGCAAGCGAATCACGAAACTCCCGTCTCCCCTTGCGGGAGAAGGGCCTGGAGAAGAGGGAAACGGTCATGACTTTCATGATGTGGGGTGTTTCCACGAGTCATGACCGTTAATGTGAAAGTCGCGCAAGCGAATCACGAATCTCCCTTCTCCCCTCGCGGGAGAAGGGTCGGGGAAGAGGGGGGGTCGGGGAAGAGGGGGAGACGGTCATGACTTTCATGATTTGGGGCGTCTCCACGTGTCATGACCGTTAGCCACGAGCCCGACTGCGGCGCCAGGACGCCGGCGACGAGGAGCAGATTGTGCTCCAGGCATTGACAGCTTCGGGCAGGCCTTTATAATGCGCCTTCGCTTCATGCGGGAGTAGCTCAGTTGGTAGAGCGATACCTTGCCAAGGTATAGGTCGAGAGTTCGAGACTCTTCTCCCGCTCCACATTTTCTGCCGCGTGGCCAGTTTCCGCCCTCAACGGCAGTTCCTGCCCTCAGGCAGGCACGGCGCGATAGCAAAGCGGTTATGCACCGGATTGCAAATCCGTTCAGCCCGGTTCGACTCCGGGTCGCGCCTCCATAAAACACCAATAAAATCAACCAACTGCAAGTTGGCGTCAAGAACTACTTGGTGCCGTTGGTGCTTCAAATCGGCTGGTAGCCGCTTCATGCTACCTCGCCTGGGTAGCGCTGCTACCCGAAAACGGATCGTGCAGGGCGTGTAGCTGAGTATAATTGCGCTCATGGCGTCCATCCAAAAACGTGGGGAGCGGTTCCAACTGCGTGTGAAGCACAAGCTGCTTCCGCGCCCGTTTTTTTTCACGTTCGATACCGAGGACGAAGCTCGTACCTACGGGAGCCAGCTCGAAGCGCTGCTCAAGCGAGGGATTGTTCCCCAGGAGCTGTTGGTCAAGCCGCAGCCTGCCGATGATCCGCTGCTGACTCGCGTCGCAAGTGACTATTCCTCGCAATTTCCCGTGACCCGTTCTGACAGTGCCCTGTTTTCCGTTGTGTTGCCGGAGATCGTCGGTGTGCGGTTGTCGGGAGTGACATACCGATGGGTCGAGCAGTACGTGGTGGAACTCAAGCGCAAGCGCAACTTGGCGCCCGGAACGATCCGCAAGCGGGTCGGCCTGCTGGGTCGTGTTTTCGACTGGCATGCCAGGCGAGTGCATTCCTCTGGCGCGGCCGTAGCGAACCCGTTTCGCCTCTTGCCCGCCGGGTACAGCACCTACTCACGCGAGGATTCGGCGTTCGTCACACCTAAGCAGGATGTTCAACGCGATCGACGGTTGTCTGAGGAGGAGGCCGAGAGAATCTTGGCTGCCCTCGGGGGGGAAAAACGGATCGACCGAGAGCGGCGTTTTACCGACGATGCCGCATTCGGTTTGCTATACCGCCTTATTGTCGATACGGGGCTGCGTCTGTTCGAGGCCTACCGTCTGACTGTCGATCGGATTGACCTACAGTACAACGTGATCCGCGTCGAGGGCAGTAAGGGCGCGAGGGGGGCACGCAAGCCGCGCGTGGTACCGATCAAGGTTTTGTTGCGGGAACCGCTACGCGCTTGGTGCGAGGGTCGGTCTGCTCTCGTTTTTCCGTACTGGGATGGCACGGAGGAGGGTAGGCCTGGGGCGACCGGTAGGCTGTCTCAACGGTTTCGTGGGCTTTTCACGTATGCCGAGGTGGATGACTTCACCGAGCACGACTTGCGGCACGAGGCGGCATGCCGATGGTTCGAGCTGCGCCATCACGATGGACGATGGGTATTCAGCGACATAGAGATCTGCCGCATCATGGGCTGGACCGATCCACGGATGGCTCTGCGTTACGCCAGCTTGCGCGGCGAGGATCTGTCGTCACGCCTTGGGTAGTGGCGTCTCAGAATGATGGCAAGGCAGGCGGTCGCTTCCTCGCGGACTTAGGTAGGGCGACGGTAGTAGCCATTGGCGTTGCTCTTTCGCGCGAGCGCCGCTCGTTGGCCTGCGCGATGGCGATCTCGTTCAGCCGGGAGAGTAGAGCGTCAGCCGGGGCTATCCAGGCTTTCCCGAATTTGACGCCGGGCAGGTTCCCGCTTGCCAGTTGGCTGGCCGCTTGTTCTTCAGAGCAACGGAGCAGCTCCGCAATCTGCTTCAGGTCGAGAATATGTTCGGTAGGCATTTTTTTCAGCGCGTCGTGAAGTACGCTCTGGTCCAAGCTACTTGCTCTCGGAGAGCTTTACTTTGGTACCGTCCGCTGCCAAATTCTCAGCCTCCATTTCCGGACCGTCACTCTCAGCCACCGTCTCGCTCGCCGTCTCCTTCCGCCGTGCAGCCAGCACCGCACGCGTGGCGAGCTGCCGGATCTGTCCGGCCAGCCGCAAAATCCGCCGCTTCCATTCGTACACTCCGCGCGCGTATTGGCTGTCGCTGATGACGCATGACAGCCAGAGCGCATCCAGATGGGTCATCATCGCGTCGAACTCACGGATGATCGCCAGGTACTTGATCGAGCGTGGCGAGGTGATCTGCACATCGATGGCCTTGGCGCTGGTGTAGCCGATCGCGGTCTCGATGCCATTGCCCTCGGCCACTTCCTTCAGCCGCAGCGACTCCTTGCGAATCTCCTCCAGGGTCTGGTCGATCTGAGTATCGACCAAAGTATCGACTTCCTGCGCCTGCTCTTCGCTTCCGATGAATCGCAAGACCACGCTCAAGGAGAACAGCGCGTTGGCGCACATCTCGTAGCCACGGTCGAAGATCTGCTGCGCGTGCAGCGAATTGAGCAAGGCCTTCTGCGTCAGGAAGGGCCGGCTGTTGTCCTGCCGGACCGACGGAATGTGCGTCGAATCGTTCCTCTGTCGCTGTGCCATCTGCCGTCTCCCGGAGTGTCGATCAAGCCCAGCGTATCGCTTGCACTGCGAGCGCGACCTTCGAAAAGCGCCCGGAAGCGACGCATTTCAAACTCCTGCGAGGACCGTGGCGGCAGAGAATTCAGCCATCTCTCGTTCCGTCTATGACGATCGAAGTGAAGGTAGCTGGCCTTCTTCATAAACAGCATTCTCTCCAACCCCCGGCGGGGTAGCCCCGTCAGGATACGGCGGCGTCCCTGCCTTTCTTGTCAGGAGGCCATATGCCCTCGTTGAACAGAGTCACCCTCATCGGCCATCTCGGCGCCGACCCCGAGCTTCGCTACACCCAGAACCGAGAAGCGATCGCCACGATCCGGATCGCGACGACGGAGATCAGCAAGGACAAGTCGTCCGGTGAACGCAAGGAAACCACCGAATGGCACCGCGTG
>QPGA01000034.1:0-1417 GCA_003332265.1 Candidatus Accumulibacter meliphilus | reverse complement strand
ACCGGGATCGCCTGTCGCTGTCGTCCGGACTGGTTCAACGGGACGGCCGTGGTGGATCTCAAGAGCTGTGTCGATGCCAGCAGCCGCGGCTTTTCTCGCGCCATCGCCAACCTCGGCTACGACATTCAAGCCGCGTTCTACGTCGATGGAATGAAAGCCGTGACCGGCACGGAGTTGCCCTTTCTCTTCGTCGCCGTCGAGAAGGAGGCACCCCATGCTGTGGCGCTTTACCGGGCTGACCCCGAAGTCATCGAGGTCGGTCGCAAGAAGTACCGGGCAGCACTACAGCTTCTGAAGTGGTGCCAGGATGCTAGCAGCTGGCCGGCTTACCAGCCCGGGGGTGAGATCGAATTGATCTCGCTACCGCGTTGGGCAGCCAACGCCGACGCCTTCGAGTTTGACGCCGCCTGATCGGCGGCCCTTTTTAGTTTATCAACCCCGGCGGGGAGACCAGTCCCCGCTCCGGGAGGCATGGTGTCTCCGCCATTTGCATTTGGAGGAAACCATGTCTCAAACCTTGCGTAACATCCAGAGCGCCCGTCAGGGAAATCCGACCAACGTGGTGTCTTTTCCAGCGATGCTCGAACAGCTCAAGGGCGAAATCGCCCGCGCGCTGCCCAAGCATCTCAGCGCGGAGCGCATGGCGCGGATCGCACTGACTGCGTTTCGCATGAATCCGAAGCTGTCTGAAGTGGAGCCACGCAGTGTCGTCGCGGCGGTCATCCAGTCTTGCCAGCTCGGTCTGCAAATCGGCCTGATGGGCGAAGCGCATCTCGTCGCCTTCGGTAGCCAGTGCCAGTTGATTCCCGGCTATCAGGGGCTCGTGACACTCGCGCGCAACAGCGGCAGCGTGCAGGACATCTATGCGCACGAAGTGCGGATCAACGACAAGTTCGACATCGTCCTGGGCCTCAACCGTTCCTTGATGCACGAGCCGTTGAAGAAGAACGGCTTCCCGGCGTCCGACGACGAGCGCGGCGCGATCGCCGGTTTCTACGCCGTGGCGGTGTTCAACGATGGCTCACGCACCTTCCACGCTTTGTCGAAGGAGCAGGTCGAGTGGGTACGTGACCACTCTCGCGGTTACCAGATGGCGAAGAAGAAGCGAAAGGAGAGTCCCTGGGACACGCATTTCGTTCCGATGGGCCTCAAGACGGCCATTCGCCGCCTGTGCAATCTGCTGCCGAAATCGCCGGAGCTGGCCATGGCACTGGCCATGGACGAACTCAACGAACGCGGTAAGACCCAGAACATCGGGATGGCCGAGGCGATCGACGGCTCCTGGGCTCCGATCATCGACGACGAGTCGAGTGACGTGAAGGAGACGGGGGCGGGCGACCAGAAGTCCGGTCGTGAAGGTGGCAAACCGCCGCTCGATACGCTCGTCACCAGCATCAGCCAGGCCGCATCCGTTGAT
>QPGA01000033.1:23318-48331 GCA_003332265.1 Candidatus Accumulibacter meliphilus | reverse complement strand
GCACTGGTGCTGGCACGGTCGGGCCAGGCTTCGCAGATTGGCGAAGACGGCTGCGCGCCGGCGTCGAGCTTCATCCGCGTCGACGGTGATGTCACACAGGACTATGCGCTCGATCTCATCGAGCGACAGGCGCCGGCGTGGGCCGATGTGGCGCGCCGCTATGCCTCACGACTCTCGGGATCAGCGATGAGCAAGCGGCACTGGCTGCTCATCGCGCTGCTCCTGGCAAGCCGTGCCTGGGCGCAGGGAGATGCTGCGAGCAGCGCGTTTGCCGAGGGCAAAGCGCTGGGCGCCGGCACGATCGACAGCGCCTTCCAGGGAATCGGCAACGGCACCGGCGCCGCGACCGTGCCGGGGTTCGGACAGCGCACCCCCCAATCGCAAGTGTTCCAGGCGGGACAGGGTCAGTTGTCGGGGTCGGGTACGGCCAAGATCATCGACTGCGCCAGCCAGGCGCCTGACGTGGATTCCTATCGTCGGCAGGAGTGTGACGCCGTCAATTTCGTGGCCCGCAATCCGGCGGTGCGACCGGCGTTCTCGATCGACCGCGCCAACGATCCGCTGATCAGTCGTGCCAGGGCGATTGCCCGTAATCCCACGCTGGGCGCCACCGGCATCGCCGCCGGGACCCCGCCGAACAGTGCCGGGTGGTGACCGAGACCCAGCCCGCGTCGTTCAGCCGGGAAACGTGCAACGACTACCGCCCGGTCAACAGCAGTTTCTGTTCGACCGCGCGGCAGATCCGTGTCGATCAGCATCAGCGCTACCAATGCGTCGAGCAGATGCAGTCGGTGAGCAATGCCTCTTGCTTCATCGGCCAACAGATCGCGGTCGATACACGCTACCGCTACCAGTGCGATCAGAAGATCGGAGGCTACGAGTCGCTGAGTTGTCGGCGCGGCGTTTCCGTGACCGTCGGTTTCGGCCCACGCCCGGTGTCTGGCTCGGACGCACGGCGTTCATCGACTGCGGCGACTGCGTCGATCCGTACATGGCGATGAACATCTTTTGCGGCAGCGACGGTCGATCGTACGAAGTGGAACCCTACCGCTCCGGCGACGGTGAGAATCGTTTCGACTATCGGACGCTGGGCTATGAATGGGATGGCAGCTACGGACGCTTTCCCGTGGCGGTCGCGCCGGGTCAATCGGTCAGCGATCACTACGTCAGCGATGTGGGTTATGGCTGCCATCTCTACGTCTATTTCAGCGTCAGCTGCAGCGCGACGACCTGCACGCCATCGGTGCGCAACGTCAGCGCCGGCTGCAACTCTGCCGGCGGCAGCGGCACCGGGGCGGCGCTGCAGCTGCCGTTGTCTACGACGGTCAGCAGTTGGCGGTCGAGCGAGTGCGCCACCTTGCAGCAGCGAGCGCAGTGATGAAGGCGTTGCTTGCGATGCTGTTCGCCATGACACTCGCTGGCCGGGCGATCGCCGGCGACTGTCGGCTGGCGAGTTCGACCTGTGTCGATAGCACCGCGAGCAAGAGGATCTCCGGCATCGTGGTGACGCTGGCACAGGTCGGCGGTTGCTGGGAGTACCAGGACACCTACACCTGCATCAAGCCCGAGGCGATCGACTACTGCGCCGCGCTGACCACGGCAGGCTGCGGACAGATCGGTTCGACCTGCAGCGACACGGCGTTCAACGGGACGTGCAACAGCTATAGCAAGACTTTCCAGTGCGGCACCGACCAGGGCGAGCCGAGCAACACGCTGCGCTTGAGCTGAACACCGTCTCGCCGCTGCCGGAAGGGGCCCAAAGTGCGGGCGATTCCTGCTGGGTGTGGTCGGAGGACTACACCTGCGCCGCGACAGCACTAAGCGATGACTGCCAGGAGCTGATCGGCCGGGGATGCACCCAGGTGGGCAGCGACTGTGTCGACCGCCTGACCTCGGGTGCTTGCGACCTGAACGAGCGCACCTATTCGTGCCAGACTTCGCTGGCGGTGCAGACGCAGCGTACGGTCTGCGATCAGGCGGCGTTCTGTCAGGGCGGTGGCTGTTTCGATACCAGCCATCCCGCCAATCAGGGTTTTCGGCAAGGTCATGGCCACGCTGGACCGGATTCACCCCCGCAGAGTTCGAACGGCTTGACTTCTCGCGGATCGACCTGGGCGAGTTCATCGCGGAAGTCACGGCCAGCGTGCGCGTACCCACTGCGTCGTCGATCGGGCAGAGGGTCCGGGGCACCGTCAAGCAGCGCGTCAATAGTTACTACAACCGGTGATGACTGAGCGCGCTGCACTTCCCGGGCAAGGCAGTGACGCCCGTGGATAGTTGGATGGCGTGGCTACTCTCGGGGAGATGAAATGAAAGCAGCTCCGAAAGCTCTTGCAATGGCGGTGTGTGTTCTGGCTTTGCTGGGCAGCAGAGATGTTCTTGCTGCTGACCTGAAGCAGGTTCTGATCGCAGCGATCGATGCGCCCGATGGGCGATCCGATGGCGATCTGAGTGGGCGGATGGCGGAGTTTTTGAAGGGGCAGAGGCGATCGCCCGCGCCGGTGCGGGTTCAGGTCAGAACCTTGAGCAAGTTTGCCACGGCTGGTTGTGCTCGCCTGGAGGCGACGCTGATCCAGGATGACGTGCCGACGAAGGATGGCCAGCGGGTCCCATTTGCCGTTCGCTATGAACTCAATCTGTGCCGTGACGGGCAGCCACCGAGTGAAGGGATCGATCTCGATGCGGCGTCGCGGGCGCTTCCCGGCGAGTCGCCTGGGCAACGACAACAGGCGCGGGCCTCAACTACGAACTCGTCGACACCGTGCATCGTCGGCCCAGTCGGTAAAATCCGGGTGCGCAGATTATGGTCGCTCGTTGCGGACCGCCATGGGCGTCGATTTCTTTGACGGCCTTTCCAACCTCCTCAAGCCGGGAAATAGCGCCCTGGCGTTTTCGATTTCCAGAGCGACGCAAACATTGCTGCGGAGGCCCGAGACTGGGCGCACCCAAGGAAAAAAAAAGCCGCAACGCAGCACTGCCGACGTTTCATCCGGGGGACCCAATCGCGTATCGCTGACGTCCAGCGACAAGCCCAGCAGGCTTCGGTCGGTGGCGTCTTGGTGACTCACCTCGTGGCGATCGCTTCCCTCGTTAAGTAGCTTTCCAGAACTCACAATGCATAAAAGAATTTCCGCAATACCCTGTGCGATCCACGCAAATACAGGGTTTCTGGGGTGTCAATTTGCCTAAAGTTGCGGAAACAGAGCGGTAACTCCTCAATAACCCCGGGCATTCGTGCATGCGCTTGGGTCGGAGCCGGAAGGCTGCGGTCACTCGCAGAGCACGCGCCTGAAGTTTCGGTCGAGGGGATAGACCCAGACGGTTTTGATGGGCAGCAAGGCTTGGTGGTGGACATCAAGCTTGCCGCGACCNAGGGGTCCGGACTGTTCTGGATTCACCCCCGAAGAGTTCGAACGGCTCGATTTCTCGCAGATCGACCTGAGCGAGTTCATCGCGGAAGTCACGGCCAGCGTGCGCGTACCCACGGCGTCGTCGATCGGACAGAACGTCCGGGGCACCGTCGAGCAGCGCGTCAATAGCTACTACAACCGGTGATGACTGAGCACGCTGCACTTCCCGGTCAAAGACGCGAGGCCTTCGGACAGGTGGGTGGCGTGAATTTTCTCAGGGAGATTCGATGAAAGCACCTCCGAAAACCCTTGCGATGGCGCTGTCCGTGCTGGGTCTGCTGGGCACCAGCGACGTTGTTGCTGCGGACTTGAAGCAACATCTGATCGCAGCGATCGATGCGCCCGATGGTCGATCCGACGGGGAGCTGGGTGGGCGAATGGCGGAGTTCTTCAAGGGGCAGACGCGCTCGTCTGCGCCGGTGCGGCTTCAGGTCAGAACATTGAGGAAGTTTGCCGAGGCCGGTTGTGCTCGCCTGGAGGCGACGCTGATCCAGGACGACGTGCCGACAGGGGATGGCAAGCGGGTCCCGTTTGCCGTTCGCTACGAACTCAATCTGTGCCGTGACGGGCAGCCGCCGAGCGAAGGGATCGACCTTGACGCGGCGTCGCGTGTACTTTCAGGCCAGTCGCCGGGGGAAATTGTCAGAGAATCGAGGCCTCGTTGACAACTGACAGTGGGTAGCTCAACTATGCGTCCGACCGGCCCGAAGGGCTGGTGAGCAAAGCTGACCTACCTACAGTGACCGCCAGCCGCGCCCATCGATTTTCTGAGAAGTCGTGGAAGCTGTCGCCACCGTCAATTCGGTGACCCTGGTGGCTATTGGCAGCTTCAATTCAGAGCCGTGAGCGGAGCCTGAGGGTAAAAACCGGAAAGTTGGCGAGCGACTCAACACGTGCTTGCTATGTGCGAGTCGGCGCATTCGACAGCTCTCGTTGGCGAGCAAGGCGGAAAAAAAGCAGTGAAAATCAGCGTTATTGGTAGCGGGCTCGTAACTATATGGTTTTAAATAGAAAGTTCGGATTGCAAATCCGTTCAGCCCGGTTCGACTCCGGGTCGCGCCTCCATATAAATCAAGTGCTTAGCACGACTCGAAAGATCGGGCTTTTTGCTGGGCTAGCAGCCTGTCGGACTTTCCCTGCGCCAGATCTGGATATGATGTAATCATGCCTCTTCGAGCAACCCGGTCGTCGCATGTCCAAGTTTATCGTCGCTGACCGCGACGCCTGGTGAAATGGCCAGTGCCAGATCACGCTGGTTGGTCAGGCCCTTGGTGGGGCGAACCGAGATCTCCCTGGGGTGAGGAACTGATGACATTGAAGCGCTGTTTCGCGTAGATCCTTTTCCATCATTGGCTCTCTTCTGTTTGTGGTAGTGACGAGAGCCGAGAATGCGCCACGCCGGACGAGCAAAAGAGGTGCACTTCACCCTTAGCTTGGGAGCAAAGGAAGTTGTGTGTTTACGTAGGACAAAAACGCGCAAAGCCTTGCGCTACGGCACCTGCTGCCAGAGCAGACCACGTCATTTGTCAGTCAACCGGATGATACCGAAGCGCCTCAGGCCAGCACGGGCCGGCGAGCCAGACGCACGGCAAACAGATAGCTGCTGGCAATGATGAAGATCAGCAGGCAGCCGAAAACCAGCTCCTTGCCGTCGCTCCAGTTAGCGATGGTCGGGGAGAAGAATTTGGCAGCACCAAAACTGGCAACCAGCAAGCTGACGCAGCCGATCACCAAACCCATGACGCGCGAGACAATCTGCGCTGCTTTGTCGGCACGGCGGATCAGTCGCGAAATCCACAGTCCGTTGACGCCATCGGTGAGCAGCATGCCGGCCATGAACAGCAAAGCCAGCAGCAGCGCATGCTCCCAGCCGCCGAACTGCTGCGAGGTCAGTGCAAACAATGCCGCCTGGCTCATGGTATCGAAGGAAAAAGCGAACAGGGCGCCGACCGCAGCTACCAGTAGTGGGCTGTGGGTATGTTGCAGCCGAGCGAAAAGCCGGCCCCGGATACCCACCGGTTGCACTACTTCGCCCGGGCGGGTTCGCAACACGGCAGCAAGATTGACACAGCCAAGTGCCGCCAGAAAGCCGATCGAAATCCAGACGCCGACGGTATCCATCCATTGCGGCACCTGCCAGCTGCCTGCCAGCGTACTGACTGTCAACGCAATCAGTACCACGACGGCACCATGCCCGAGCGAGAAGAGCGAACCGCAGAATCGAGCCAACTGAGGATTGCGCCGCACGTTATAGCGTGTCAAGCCGTCGATGGTCGCCAGATGGTCGGCATCGAAGCCATGCTTCATGCCAAGCATGAACACCAGGGCGGCGAGGGCATACCAGTCGTTGGGCAGCTTTTCCATGAGCGCGTATGAACTTCTGACAATTGATCTTAACAAGTTCTGTGCCAAACGACAGCTTTCCACTATTCCGTCGCCGCAAGCGGCAAAACTTCGCTGACGCGCAGCCCGGCGCCATAGGCGACCGAGAGCGCCGTCTGGTGCTTGAGGCTGCCGGCCGCGGCGAGCAGGCGGCCCAGCTCTTCGCGGCTCAAGACCACCGGCAGCTTTTGTGGCACACGCACCGGTTGCATCTTGACGATCAATTCGCCGTGGTCGAGCGTGATGTCGAAGAAGAACTTCAAGCCGCTGATCGCCGCATTGAGCGAGATCGGCGAGATACCGTGATCGACCAAATGGAGTTGGTAGCGCCGTAGGTCTTCGACGGTCGCGGTGTCGGGTGTGCCTACCGTCGCTTTCGGCCATGACCTGCCGGTCGCCACTTCTACACAGCCGCCATTCGAACGACTGGTTCGCTCCGTAACCCGTCGGATGGTCTACGCGAGCAACTCGGCCACTGCGGCCGATGACGGCAGCCGGCGTGAACGGCCGGTGTGGGATCCTACAGCAGCCGTTCGTGGCGACAGATAACAGTAACCGGCAAGTTGTCGGCCGAAACAATCGTTCAGGTCCCGCCGCCCGAAGCGCTGCCGTGCGCTCCGCGGTTCCCGTTCATCATGCGCGACGGCTGAACGTAAGCAGGTGTAGGTCGGGCTGACGCAGGCAGCCGATCATGCATGCACCGTCGTTCGATTTCGGCAGCGGCCGTACACATCAAGCGCCAGTTGTGGGCGGTGGCGGGTGGATGTTGGGCTTCCTGCGTCAGCCCAACCTACCCTTAGAGCACTTAAAGGGGCCGGGGTGAATTAAGTGGCTAAACTTTTCGTTCAACAAGGATGCTGTGCGATGAACCCGCGCAGCGCCGGTCACCTTGAACGTTGAACGGCAGCTTTTCAATTCGGGCTACTTCCGCTTAGGGTCGAAACCGGGCGTAGCGCAACGATCAAAGCCGCCGTTCGGAGTGCTTGGCCACTGGATGGCCGGTAAAGGATCCATACCGGCCGTCCGCACAGTGTTGCGCCAATGACCGCTCCGGCCGAGAACCGGACGCAAGGCGCCCCTTTTCGATTACCCGCCTCGCAGCAAGTACCAGACGCTGATTGTCGTCGCTCTGCCGGCGCTCATTGCCGCCAAATTGCGCAGCCAACCATCGCTGCCAAGTTGGTGCGGGTCGACGCCGCCGCTAAAGCCCGCCGAATTCGCTCCTTTCAGGACGCATTTCGCCCGTCGCAGGCCGTAGTCATTGCGTAACTGCCGTCAGCGCGAAAGCGGGTGCGTGTCCGTATGGCTTGCCAATAGAATTCTGCGCGGCAGAGCGAGTCGAAAGCCGGTAGCGTAGTATCGCAGTCAACGACATCGGGAGATCCGCATGCCTCATTCAGCCCGCCGCCGCATCCTGCTCGCCACCGCCTCAGTTACCGGGCTGGCGCTCGCCGCTCCTGCCTGGGCGGGACTGCTGCGCACCCCGCCGCAGGTACTGGGGCCTTTCTACCCGCGACAACTGCCGCTCGACAACGACAACGACCTGGTCAGCGTCGCTGGGCAGAATGGCATCGCGCGCGGCGAGATCTGCAATCTGCACGGCCGCATTCTCGATGAAAGCGGCCAGCCGCTGGCCGCTGCCCGCGTCGAAATCTGGCAGTGCAACGCGTTTGGTCGCTACCACCATCCTGGCGATCGCGGCGAGCGCCTGCTGGACCCCAACTTTCAGGGCTACGGGCGGTTCACCAGCGGCAGCGACGGCGGCTATCGTTTTCGCACCATCAAGCCGGTGGCCTATCCCGGCCGCGCACCGCATATCCATTTCGCCATCACCGTGGACGGCCAGGCGCCGCTGGTAACCCAGATGTACGTCGCCGGCGCCGCGGAAAACGCCGGCGACGGCCTGCTGCAGAGCGTGCGCGATCCACTGGCGCGGGCCGCCCTGATCGTCGCCTTCGAGCAGAGGCCTGGCGGCGGCGAGCTGCTCGCCCGCTTCGATGTCGTGATCGGCGCTGCCGGGCGGGGCGGCAGGTGACGGTACCACCGGCATGGCGTGCACGCTGCGCGCGGCTGGTCGATTGCCGGCCGGGTGAGGGGCGAGCCCTGTTCTGGTCTTTTGCGGGTTTCTTCCTGCTGCTGGCCGGCTACTACGTGCTGCGGCCGGTACGCGAGGAAATGGGCGTCGAGATCGGGCCGGACAAGCTGCAATGGGCATTCACCCTGACCCTTGTCGGCATGCTGGCCATCGTCCCGCTCTATGGCTGGGCAGCGGCCCGGCTGCCGCGCCGGGCTCTGCTGGCGAGCGTCTTCGGCATCACTGCCCTGGTGCTGGCCGGCTTTCAGGCCTGGATTGCCGGTGGCGCTTCACCGGCCGCGGCGCTCGCTCTCTTTGTCTGGGTCAGCGTCTTCAACCTGGTCGTCGTCTCCTTGTTCTGGACCGCCATGGCCGACAGCTTCGCGCATGCGCAGGCGCGGCGCCTGTTCGGCATGATCGCCGCCGGCGGCAGCAGCGGCGCGCTGGTCGGCCCGACGATCACGGCCCTGTCGGTGCATGCCGTCGGCGTGCATGGCCTGCTGCTGGTGTCGGCCGCCTTGATGATGCTTTCTTTGCTGTGCATCCTGCGGGTGGTGGACGACCATACCTCTGCCGCGGCAGGCCGGCCGCTCGGCGGCAGGATTCTGGCCGGGCTGGGAGAGGTGGCGTCATCCCCTTACCTGGCGATGATCGCGCTGGCCATCGTGCTGCAAAGCGTGGTTGGCACCTTCGTTTATTTCGAGCAGGCGCGTCTGGTCAAGGCGGCTGCACTGGCGCCCGAGGCGCGCACGCAACTCTTCGCGTTGATCGACCTGGCGGTGAACCTGCTCGCCCTCGGCTTGCAGGCACTGGTCGCCGGTCGGCTGATGCAGAAGCTGGGCCTCGGCATCACCCTGGCGGCGGTGCCCCTGCTGCTGGCGGTGCCGCTGGCGGTGCTGGCGGCGCTCCCGGTGCTGGCGGTGGTGCTTTTTATCCAGGTCGTTTCGCGCGCCGGCACGCATGGCCTGATGCGCCCGGCACGCGAGGCCTTGTTCACGGCCGTCGAGCGTGAATCCCGCTACAAGGCCAAGAACGTCCTCGACACGGTGGTGACCCGCGCTGGCGATGCCCTTGGCGGCTGGTTGCACGCCGCCGCCGGGCTGGGCACGCCGGCTGTGGCACTGGCGGCGATTCCCGGCGCACTGGCGCTGGCCTGGCTGGGAATCAAGCTCGGCAGGCGCTACCAGCAGAAGGTGGCCGAGACATCGTCGGAAAGCGAGTCCGGGAGAGCAATGCCGGGCGCCTCGTGAGTAGTCAGTCAACGATGGTGCCCGCGCCGAAATAAAAGGAGAGCGGAATGAAAGCAGGCGATGGAGAACGGGTGTTTGACGGGCGGCGCGCGGCGCTGAAGGCGATTGCCGCCGGCGGGCTGGCCCTTGCCAGCGGTGCATTGGCTGCGGCACCGGCCACCGGCAGCGCGGCTGACAACAGTCTGCTCAGGCGGCGCATCCCGTCGTCCGGTGAGCTGATTGCCGCCGTCGGGCTGGGTACCTACCAGAGCTTCGACGTCCCGGATTCAGCCGATCCGGCGCTGGAGAAGGTGCTGGCGCGCTTCGTCGCGCTTGGCGGGCAGATGGTGGATAGCTCCCCGATGTACGGGAACGCTGAGTCGGTAGTCGGTGATCTGTCGGCGAAGCTCGGCGTGCGCGACCGCCTTTTCCTCGCCACCAAGGTGTGGACCAGCGGCCGCGCTGACGGCATCCGGCAGATGGAAACTTCGCTGGCGCGGCTGCGGACGAAACACGTGGATTTGATGCAGGTGCATAACCTGCTCGACTGGCAGGTGCATCTGCCGACGCTGCGCGAATGGAAGCAGCAGGGGCGCACCCGCTACCTCGGCATCACCCACTACCACGAGAGCGCCTACGGCGATGTCGAAGCCGTGCTGCGGGCCGAAAAACCCGATTTCGTGCAGATCAACTACAGCATGGCCGAACGCGATGCCGAGAAACGCCTGTTGCCGCTGGCGCAGGATCTGGGCATCGCCGTCATCATTAACCGACCCTTCGCCAAAGCCTCGCTGTTTTCGCAGGTGCGCGGCAAGCCGCTACCCGAATGGGTGGCGGAGTTCGACTGCGCAAGCTGGGCGCAGTTCTTCCTCAAGTTCATCCTCGCCCAGCCGGCCGTGACCTGCGTCATCCCGGCGACCAGCAAGGTGCAGCACCTGCAAGATAACCTCGCGGCGGGTCTTGGTCGGTTGCCGGATGCGCAGCAGCGGGCAAGGATGGCGGAGTATCTGGCGCGGGTTTGAAGGTGGGGGAGGCGAGGGTGGCTGCGCCGTGTCAGGGTGGGACGGGACACGGCTATGGCCTGCGAGACAAGTGTTTACCGACATGGCTAACGCTCTCACTCCCCCTTGAAGATCTGGACCGTCTAATGGGACTGTTCGGGGACAGGGTGCTGCCACTCGACATCGATGCAGCACGGCGCTATGGCGAGCGGGCCGTGAAGGCCAAGGCCGGCGGGAGGGGATTCCCAACACTTGCCGGCTACATCGCCGCGATCGTAGCCTCGCGGGGGTTCATCGTGGCGTCACGCGATACCGGTCCCTATGCGGCTGGCGGCGTCACCGTCATCAATCCGTGGGAAGCGTAGAACTACCGCAGGCGAGCCGTCCTCCAATCCAGGCTGCAGGTCGTGGAGCAAGCCCTGTCCGCGACCCAGCAGGACCGCCGCGGCCATACCACTTCCACCCAATATCTGGACGTCACCAAGAATGCCATCGCAGGCCGGACGAAATTCCTGGCCGCAAAAATCGACCCGGGATTACGTCCATGTCGAGCACATCAACAGGTCAGCGCTGGACATCAAGTCCGACGCCACAGGCATCACCGTGACCTTGAAGAAACAGGAACTGGTATCGTCGCCGGCCATCGGGGAGATTTCCCATGAAATCCCCGGCAAGGAGCTGCTGATCGATGAAAAAAAGCAAGTGATCGCCCGGTGCGAGCGGAAGCTCGAGGACTTCCTGCGCGACTTCCTATGGAAGCAGCCGAATGTTTGGCCTTCGGCGGTTGAACGCTTACCCCGTGGGACCCATTTTGGCAGTATGCTCAGTGCTTCCGCCATCCTCACGACCTTAGAAAGGCGACAAATGAATAAACTGAAGCTGACCTATTTCGACTTCCCTGGTGGACGGGCAGAGCCTGCTCGCCTTGCTATGCATATCGGGGGAGTTCCGTTTGAGGACTATCGTTTTTCACTGGGCGAGTTTTCTGAAGTCCGTAAGACGACACCGCTGAATCAGGTTCCGACCCTTCACGTCAATGATTTGCAGATTACACAAAGTGACGCGATTACGCGTTATGTCGGAAAACTGTCCGGGCTGTATCCAGAAGGTGATTTGCAGGCCTTGTTGTGTGACGAAGTGATGGGTGCGCTGGAAGACATCAACGTGAAACTGGGGGCAACCTTTGGCAAGGCAGGAGACGACCTGAAGAGTGCTCGTGACGCCCTGGCGACAGACGCATTGCCCACGTATTTGCGATGGCTCCAGCATCAACTTGAAAGCCGCGGCGGAGAGTTTCTTGTGGACAATCGCCTGACCATTGCCGATCTCAAAGCTTTCGTTATCCTGCGTTGGCTGAACTCTGGGAAACTGGATCACATTCCAATGGATTTGATTGAAACGGTGGCGCCGAAACTCAACAACTATATGAATCGTCTCGCTAAAATTCCTGCCATAGCGCAGTATTATGCAAGTTACGCTGCATCGTGAGGCAATAACCGTTCAACTGTCGCCGGCTTGATTGGACGCTATTTGGATGCGTCGTTGCGGGCGGGATTTTTGCCGTATGCCGCACCGACAACGCCTGGAGTACCTTCGTCGTCGTTGCGCTGTTTCTCGGGATGGCGGCCACCTGGGCGTTCATCCCGCCGACAGTGATCCGCAACGCCTGGATTACCGAGCGGGCGGAGGTGTACGCGATTGCCGGCACGGCAGAGAGTGCTGTCTACGGTCGCACTCTGGACGACCTGGAAAAATCGCTCGCGCCGGATTTCCGCGGTTTCTTCATCGACGCTAAATCGACAGGGCAGGGGCCCTTCGGAAGCGCGGACTTCAGCGCCTGGGGGCGGGACCGGATCGTCGCGACCTGGTTGTGGATCGGCTTGGTCGCCTACCGCCTGCATGATCGTCGCCATCGCTTACGCCTTGTGGCTGTGGGTGAGCAATCTGCGGAAACGGCTTTGAGGGATGTGCCATCCCGGGGGCGCTACGGCTGTGGTGTGACGGCTGGTCGAAGGCGGCGAATTGCGGCGCGTTCCTGCTGCCTCGACCACGACCTGGTCATTGTCGTTGCGAAGCAACGAGGCTTCTGAACGGCCGCTGCCACCTTTCAAGGGGACGTTTGGCGGTGTAGCCTCCGGGGCAGGTTCTCGGGCAGAGCGGCGAGTCTGGCTTCTGTACTAACGGTCATGGCTGTTGACGGCAGCCACCCCGGATGATGAAAATTGCGTCTACAGCGTCGCTTTCATTGCCGATGTTGGCGCCGCAAAAACCGGGAAGTGGCCGAAAGTCGTGAGGTGACCTTTGTGCCGCTCTTTCTTCAAGAACCGCCCTTTTTTTGCGAGGTGGGGGCGTTTGGCTCGATCAGCGTTGCTTTTTCACCGTCACATGACCGCGAACGTGAAGATAGCGGTCAATGCTTGAGCTGAACCATGCTTCCATCCGCTATTCGCCGCCGATCAATACGCTTGATTCGTGCAGCATGTTCGTATATCGAGGATTTGGTACGCGACCAAGTCTATCAATTCATGAATTCGCTTTCATCGGCGGCTCGCTCAAGCGGCGCGGTGGCGATGCCGCGCCCTTGCGGCCGATCGCGATTGCACTGTGATGAGCAGGGAGGGATCGATCATGATGCAGCGTTCCTGGTTCTGGGATCGGCTGGCCAAGCGCTACGCCAGGATGCCGATTGTCGATCAGGCGTCCTATGAAACCAAGCTGGAGAAGACCCGGGCCCTGCTAAGGCCGGATAACCGGATGCTGGAGTTCGGTTGCGGCACGGGTTCGACGGCCATCCTGCATGCTCCACATGTCGCGCATATCCTTGCCATCGACTATTCAGCCCGAATGCTCGACATCGCACGCGAGAGGGCTCGGGCGGCCGGGGCGAGCAACGTGAGCTTTGCACAGGGCTCGCTTGCCGAACTTGAAAGCCCTGCGGGCAGCTGGGACGTGATTCTGGGGATGAACATCCTCCACCTGCTCCCCGATCGGGCGCAGACCTTGATCCGGGTGAAGGAATTGCTCAAGCCGGGCGGCCTGTTCATCTCCAGTACCATCTGCATCGGGGATGGCTCTTGGCAGATGCGTGCGGTGGCGCCGGTGTTTCGCGCATTGCCGTTGCTGCCCAGCGTTTTTTCGCTCACGCTGAGGCAGTTGACGGAGGAGCTGAAAAGCGCCGAACTCGAGATCGAGCATTGCTGGTCGCCAGGCGAAAACAAGGCCGTCTTCATCGTGGCGAGAAAGCGAGTCTCGGAAACATCGCCCTGAATGTTGTCCCGCCATTAGGTTTGGGGCGCCCATATCGCGTTGATGAGATGGTTGGACGAAGCCGCTACGCGGAGGAAACGGCGGCGCTGTAGTCGTGTTGAAGTCAAGATGTCACCTCGCCCCTCATCCGAGGGATGTTCATGATGAATGCGAGGTTACCGCAAGATGGAAGACATATCCGCTGTCGCAACGACGAATTTTGACACGAACTACGAGCTCCACCAGAAGCACCTGACGCTCAAGGGCTTGCAGCCGAAGACGATCGAGGCGTATTCGCGCGCCGTGCGCCGGGTGGGAGACTACTTCGCTCATCAGATCGACGACCTGAGCGAGTCCGACCTGTTGGATTACTTCGCCGACCTGCGTGAGACGCACTCCTGGAGTTCGCTCAAGCTCGATCTGTACGGGCTCAAGTTCTACTACGAGCACGTGCTGAAGAAACCCTGGGTGGCGCCCGGTCTGATCAAACCGCCGCGCTCGCAGCGCCTGCCGGACATCGTCACGGTCGAGGAGACCGAGCGGATTTTTCTGGCCACGCAGGTGCTCAGTTACCGGGTCTTCTTCTTCACCCTCTACAGTCTCGGCCTGCGCCTGGGCGAAGGCTTGCGGCTGACGGTCGCCGACATCGACGGCGCGCGCGGGCGTGTGCATATCCGCGATGCCAAGGGCAACAAGGATCGCCTGGTGCCGCTGCCGACGGCCACCTACCAACTCCTGCGCGGTTTCTGGCGGCGCCACCGTCATCCCGTCCTGCTGTTTCCCAATCGCCGCGGCGGCTCGGCGGGAGCACGCACGGCCAGGACGCCGCTCGACCGCGGCGGCGTTCAGAAAGCACTGAAAGCGGTGGTCGAATCCTGCGGGCTAAAAAAAACATTTCGCCACACAGTTTGCGCCACGCTTATGCCACGCACCTGGTCGAGGCCGGCGTCGAGCTCACCGAGGTGCAGCGCATTCTCGGCCATCACTCGATTCTCACGACCGTTCGCTACACCCATCTGACGGATCAAACCAGGCATCACGCCATCGAGCGCATCAACGCGCTGATGGACGGCTATCGCGTGGGCAAGGGGACGCCGCGATGATCCGCTTCGGCTCTGTCATCGCCCAGTTCGAAGCGGACTTCATGACGCAATTTCGCCACCGGCTGAGCTTCGAGCAGCTTCGGGCGCTCTCGGCGATGCGCGATTGCCGCAGCCCGGCCAGCCCGATGATGCAGGTCCAGTGCGAAGGCTGCGATCACCAAAAACTCGTTCCGCATTCCTGCGGCCATCGCCTTTGCCCGCACTGCCAGCACCACGAGAGCCAGCAATGGCTGGAACGTCAGATGCAGCGCCTCGTCCCGGCCGACTACTTTTTGCTGACCTTCACGCTGCCGGCTGAATTGCGTGGGCTCGCTGCAGCGCACGCCGACGTCGTCTTCGATTTGTTGATGCGCTGTGCCTGGGAAACGGTGCACCGCTTTAGCCAGAACGACCGGCAGTTACAAGGCACGCCGGGGGCGATCGCGGTCCTGCACACGCACTCGCGCCGGCTCGACTTCCACCCGCATGTCCATCTCGTCGTCCCTGCGGCGGCGCTCGATGCAGCGAAGCAGCGCTGGCGACGCAAGCGGCGCGGCAAGAACGGCGTCTATCTGTTCAACGAGAAGGCGATGGCCAAGGTCTTCCGGGCAAAAATGCTGGCGGCGATCGAGGCGGCCGGCATTGGCTTGCCGGCGTGCTATCCGCGGGAATGGGTGGCGCACTGCCAATCGGTGGGCAGCGGCGAGAAGGCGCTGATCTACCTCGGTCGCTACCTCTACCGCGGTGTCATCCGTGAACAGGACATCCTTGCCTGCGAGAATGGCCGGGTGAGCTTCCGCTATCGCAACGCGAAAACCGGCAAGTCGGAAAAGCGCTCGCTCACCGGCGCTGATTTCCTCTGGCTGATTCTCCAGCACGTGCTGCCCAAGGGCTTTCGCCGCGCGCGCAATTTCGGCTTCCTGCACGCCAATTGCAAGCGCCTGATCGGCTTGCTGCATCTCTTGCTGAAGTTCGATCCCAGCCGCTTCACGCCACCGCGCAAGGAGCGGCCAGCAATGCTTTGCTCTTGCTGTGGCGCCGTGATGGTGATCGTCAGGACGCGGATTCGATCGACATCGTCCGGTGTCGTTGCTGTGCCACCGCTCGCTGGGGTCGCCATCTGATCATGTAATCCGCCTTCACAGCGCTATCTGGCCGCGTTCGGGACTTCAGTTTCCCCAAGCTGATTGATGCGGTCGCCCGGAGTTCGGTGGCCGGGACGCCAAAACGGCCGGATTCGCAAGATCTTCGTTGCCTGTCCAGCAGCGCGCCGGGACTTCTCGCTCCCGGCCCTCCGGCGTTTATGCCTGCGTGGTAAATCCAAAAAAGATATTTGCAGAAGGGGCGCTCAGCCCTCCGGCCCGGGCTCGTCCAACAAACGGATCAGATCGTGGCTGCGCACGATCTATCCTTATTCGGTAGGTCCGTTCCATCATTGCGGCGGGCGCGCGGGAAACCGCTCTCGAGAAGCCCTGCCGCATGTTCGCCAGCGCCTCAGAACTTCGGTTAATGTGCAAGTCGCGCAAGCGGCTCACGAATTTCCCTCCCCTCGCGGGAGAAGGGCCGGGGGTGAGACGGGGAATTCTGGGCGCATGCGCCCAGCCCGTCGAACGATTCCGGCGTGCAAGCCGGAATGCGCACTGCAAGTGAGAGGGGAAACGGTCATGACTTTCATGATCCGGGGTATCCCGACATGTCATGACCGTTAGGCAGGTGTGCCCGAAGGTGTCGGCGCCACTGCCGCGCAAACTCGTCAATCTCTGTCCGATCGTCGGCAGTTCGGCCGGATCTGCCGGCCCCGTTCGCCTGGCCCGCTGCTCGCTGCTCCAGCGATTCGATCTGATGGGCACCAGGATAGTCGAGTCCTTGCACCTGCGTGCACAGCATCGGCTGCCGACGTCTTGGCAGCCAGCGTAGTGCCCGTGCGCGTGTCCGCAGCGTCCTCTCGGCGAGCCACGCCAGCCAGCGCGGCGCGGGACGCAAGACAAGCGCCGCGAGCAGCGGCGGACCGAGTAGCGCCGGAAAGTTGTTGCCAACGAGTGGCCGCAATGGCGCCGGGCGAGCGACCTGAAACGCTGTATTCAGTATGCTCTGACGATGACGGTAACCGTGGTCTGGCCCGGGTCATCCCGGGTCATCCATCACGCGCTTGCACACCTGCAATCCGAGGGAAGGCGTCGGACAAGCCTTGACAGTTCCGGCCTTCCGATGTGGCGCTCACTCCCCGGGTGCGGTCTCCTCGTCGGTATCGGGTTCCTCGGCGGGCGAGTTCTGCAGTTCTTCAAGCAGCTTCTTTAGATCCTCCTCGGCCTGCTTCAATCTGTCGTCCGCCTTCTGGTTGTCGCCGCGCTCCCGGTTCTCGTCAAAGTCGTCCATCCAGCTACGCAGCGACTCCACATCGCCCATCGCCAGCGCGTCCAGCTCGGCGAGCGCCGCCGGATTGTCGGCAAGCTCGTCACGCCAGTCGGGCATGTCGTCGTGATAGTCCTTTTCGAATTCGGCGGCCAGGTCGAACCACTCATTTCCTTCATCAACAAGCCGCTGGTATTCGGCCGTATCGCCTTTACCGGCCGCGCGCAGGATGCGCAGCCGGTCATAGAGGGGCAAGGTCTTGCGCGTCAGGCGCTGCCATTCGCGCAGCGTGGTCTTCGCCTCTGCCAGCGCCGCAGCGTCGCCCTCTTTGGCGCTACTCGGATCGTTGGGATCGATCGCCTCGGGGTCCACCTCGGGATTGATCAGCACGTTCAAGATCATCGATGGCTCGGTTCCGGGCAAGTGGTAGCGGCGCCAGTTGCCGCCGCCGCCGCGATAGGTGTAGCCCAGGGCGAGCATGTCGGCGTGGGTCACTGAGTTCGACCCGCCTATCCAGCCCGGCGTAGGGTTGCGGACGTTGCGCTGGGCAATCGCGAGCATCCATGGGTCGCTGCTCTCGGGGTAGCCCAAGTCGGCCGCGGTGCGCGCCTTGAGCGCCAGCGGCGCGGACGTAGCGCTCACGGAAATCGGCACCGTGGCGCCATCGGCAACGGCGTCGCCGACCACGTCGGCCTCGCGCTCGCTGGCATCACCGGGCTGGCTGACGCCATCCTGGGCCCCTGTCGCGCCACGGCGCTGTTGCAGCGTGTGCACGACCTCGTGCGCCAGCAGCCGAAAACCGGTTTCGCTTTTCGGGTCGTATTCGCCGGCGGCGAAGTACACGTTTTGCCCGGTCGCGAAAGCGCGGGCGCCTAGCGATCGCGCCGTGTTTGCGGCGGGCGCATCGGTGTGCACCTGGACCTCGCCAAGGTCGACGCCCAGCCCCCGTTCGAGCCGTGCGCGCGGTTCCGCCGGAAGCGGATGGCCGCCGTCGCTGCGCGGCTGTGCGGGTGCAGCGGGAGCCGCCGTAGCGGCGGCCTTGCGCTGGATCGCCGGCGACTCTTCGGCGTCCGTGTCTGCGTACGGATCGGACTCCGGCTCGGGCGCTTTGGCCACCGCGTTCTCCTGCGTGAGGATGGCAAAGCCAGCGGCATAGACCGCCGCTTTCTTTCTGCCGCGACTCTTGGCCGACACCATGTCCTGGATGAGCCGACCGCGGGCTGCGGCGCTCCCCTGAAGATCCTTGATCTTGTCTGCGTCCGTTTCGCTCGCCAGTTGCGCATTGATCTCGGCCAGTTCGGCCTCGTTTTCGGCCTTGCGCGCGTCGAAGGTCATGCCCTTGTTGCCACCGGAAACCCAGGTGTCGGCCGGGCCGTTGCCGACGAAAGGCGCGCTGGCGCCGAGTTTTCCCGTGGCGATCGTGGCCCCGGTCTTGTGCATCAGCGCGGCGGAGATCAAGAACGCGTGCTTCGGGTCGGCCGCCGCCTTCGGATCGGCACTGACCGCGCCGATGGTATCGTCGAGTTGCATCATCTGCAGGCGAAAGACGTCGACCGCGGCGTGAGCAGCGTCGATCCGCGCGATCACCTCCTGCTTCTGGGTCGCGTCCGTTGCCTTGTCCCGCTCGCTCATGAGGATGGCGATGTCGGTCGCCTGGGTCTCGATCTGCGCTTCGATCTGATCACGGCGTTGTTGCAGAGTGCCGAGCGCCCTGGCGTAGTTCTCCGGGTGCGTGACCTGGATCGGACCGCGGCCCTGGAAAGGCGCGTAGCTGCGCTTCTCTCCGCCCACCTCTTCGAGGACGCCTCCGCTCTCGCCCGCCATGTGGGCCAGGTAGTCGGCCTGGGCCTGCGCGGTGTCGATGAGCATGGTCTCGAACGCCGCACTGATGTTTCCGGCCATCGCGGCGCAGCGCTCGGCAGCGGCCTTTTCGCCGCCAGCCATGACGATCCGGTGCACCTGGTCAGCGCTGAGCCGGGTTGTGCTCTTCCGATCTCCGTGGCTGCTGGCCGCCTTGACCTTGCCCGACGCCCGCTCGGTATCGAAGTCTTTCTGGGCGGTGTCGTCCTTGGGCCGCGTCTTCCTGTAGCGCTCCTCGTACTGCGGGTTCCACTGCGGATCTTGCCGTGCCGGCCACCACTCGACCACCTCGCCGCTGGTCTTGGCGACGGTTTGGCGCGCGATCTGCAGCGGCTGGGAGCGTAGCACCACCGGCCGGTGGCTGACCATTTCGTGGGCGGCCAGGCGGGTCGCCATCGTTACAGCGGCGTGGGCTGGTCGAGCGTCGCTAGTGTTGCCGCGCAGAAAACGAGGCACGCCAAGTGGACTTGCGGAGCGTTCTGCCACGCCTGCGCGACGGCGCGTGGAAGGGGGAAGGGTTCTCGGAACGGACTTGAAAATCATTTTGCGCTCCCCTCAGGCGGAATCATCGTGTCGTCCTGTCTGTCCTTGGACCGTGATCAAGTCTGCGTCGTTGCCGGCGCCGTGGGATCGATGCCAAGTGTCGCAAGAAATTTGTCGCGGGTGAGAGTCGAACTGACGGAGTCTCTCGTGACCATACTGCAGCTGCGGTGGCGTTGTCTCTCCTCGTTTTCACGCCGTTCCAAGCCCCCGTCATTGTTGCGGGAGCGCTGGCACGATTGCATGGAGTATGAACTTGCAACTTGGTCGCGAGGCCGCGTCAGCCAGGAATTCAGTCATCGTTGCCAAATGTCCTATCCTTCTCAAGTGATGAGAAAAGAACAGCAACTACGCACCGGCGCCGCCACCATTCGGCGCAAGCTCTGCCAGGACGGCCTGCCGGGCTCAGCCATACGGTGGCCGGCCACACCTCTCGGCACCTTCGGTTTCGCCCGAATACCTCCAGAAGATGTCGGCAGGCGCCTGCAACATGAAACAGCGGAGAGGCCCGTAATCGGCTTGGGGCCTGCAGGCCAGGCCGGCGGCTTCCCATCTCGCCGGTACTTGCCATGAACGGCGGCAATCTTCCCCCGTTCATGGGCTTTCTGCCACCCGTGGTGGACGGCACGCTGCTGGAACTGATGAACATGTCTTACCCGGACTATCCGCCGCGCGCCGGCAGGACGGGAGCGCAGCTTTCAGAGTCCCGGCTACTGGCGCTCGATGCGCTGCGCCTGTTCTTCAAGGAAAAACCGCATCAACGCGCGGCCGAGATCGTCGGGGAAGCCGTGCTCAGACAGACACCGTTCTGTCTTTATCTGCGCAATTTTGGCCTCGGTCCACGCGTCTATGGTGCGCGCAACGACCCGTACGGACTGCCGCAGGTGGTGACCCTCGCCGGGCAGTTCGACAACCACATGCAGCGGCGCCTCCAGGCAGCGGTTGAACCCTCTCTGCCCGTGGTGGGTATCCAGAACCCGGCGGGACAGAGCGGGCCGCTGCCGGCATTCGTCCTGGCAGACGAGGACTGGGAATCGCTGGCAGCTTTACTGGTCCGCAACGCGGGCATGATCGTCATGCACTTCCTCGGCTTCACTGCGGGCGTGCTGAAGGAATTGGAACTGATCCGTGCGGCGGGCAAGCAGACGTCGACGCTGGTGGTCATCGAGCAGGAGGACCCCTTCGCCGCGTTGAAGGATGCGGCATTGCTCACCGGCGCCAGGCGCCAGGAGCCCGTGTCGATAGCGGGATCGCTCGACGACTTTCCTCATCGTCTGCTTCGGCAAGGCGACGACGGTTGGCAGGCCGTACAGGCGAAGCTGGCCGCGATGGCGCGCGAACCGCATGCGCCGCCGGTAGATCGCGCCTTGTCTTTGCCGCCCGAGTTTCTGCCTCCCGAGCCGCTGCGCAACTACTGCACCGATCGATCCACCGAGGAATACGACAGGGCGCATCAACTGATGGACGAGAAGCGTTTCGACGAAGCCGAGGACGTCCTCTATCGCGCGGTCGCCTATGCGCACTGGGCACGCTACCCGCTGGGGCGCGTGATGACCTTGACGGCACTTGGCCAGTTGAGCCTCATCGGCTTCGGCGCCAAAGGGGATGCCGGATCGCTGTTCGAGATGGCTCTCGACACCTGCCAGGAGGTTCGGGCGACGAGTCCGACGGCTGCCAGGATGTATCCGGCAATCGAGCAGGCACTGGGAAGCTTGCGAGCAGAGGCGGGGGCGGAGGACAAAGGGAAGCGCAAGATTGACGCCGCCGGGAAGTAGGGCAAGCAATCGGGCGGATCGGCACTGTGGCCGCCATCAACGGCCGTGGCGCTGTGACGGTCATCGACGACGCGAAGGTCAGCAGCACCACGGACAGCCGACATTCAGGAGGGCGATTTCGGCTACTCGGCTATTACCAGTAGAGCCGTGTGGCGGTTTTCCGATCCGGTGACTGCCGCCCGACGGCCCTGCTTTTCGAGCCGTCGAATAACCGGAGCTCCGCAAGGAGTCGGTAAAATGACGCCGGTACCTGGCCGTGATACCCGCAGGTCCGAACTAACGGTCATGACAAACGAGACACCCCGGATCATGAAAGTCATGACCGTTCCCCTCTTCCCCAGACCCTTCTCCCGCAGGGGGAGAAGGGAGTTTCGTGAGTCGCTTGCGCGACTTTCACATTAATGACAAGTGGAATCCGACGGGCTCTTGACGACCCGGAGCCGCCATCGAAGCTCACGAATGATGGACGACCGCTTCAGTTCCCTCTGCGGACACTCGCTCTACAAGGAAACCATCAACCTCATTTGAGCGGGCCGCTATCCGTTCCGCTGGCACACGGTGCCAGGCGCTGCCCACCGGGAACTGTTTGCCAGCGCAAGCGGATACCTTCTATTATTCCTTGCCAACGCCCTGGCGGCCACCCACGCCCGCAAGCCATGATCGATCGCCCGCTACGTGTCTTCATCAGCTATGCCCAGGAATCCGACGGCCATTCGGCGTGGGTGCTGGCCCTCGCCAACCGGCTGCGCGCCGACGGCGTCGAGGCGGTCATCGACCGCTACGTCACCTGGCTGGAAAAAGGCTGGCGCTGGTGGATGAGCGAGCAGATCGAGCAGGCCGACTGGGTGCTCGTCGTGTGCACCGACGAGTATCGCCAACGATTCGACGGCAACGACGCGGCAGCTGGCAGCGGGCGCGGCGTTCGCTGGGAGTCGCAGCACATCACGCAGGCGCTCTACGACGACAGGTTCAGCAACAAGCGCTTCGTGCCGGTGCTGCCGCCGGCCGGCGACGAACGCTTCATCCCGCTGCCGCTGAAGGACACCCGCAGCTTCAGGCTCGACGATCAATACGACGATCTCTACCGCCTGCTCACCGACCAGCCACCGACGCCGGCCCCGCAGGTCGGCAAGCTGCGCCCCCGGCCGCCGCTGCCGGTATCGGTGTCGGCAAGTGCGCAGCCGGCTGCGCCCGATCGAGCGCCGCCGCAGGACATCGCCAACCCCTACCCCGGACTCGCCGCATTCAAGCCCGAGGACTGCCGCTTCTTCTTCGGCCGGGAAAAGGACACGGCAAGGGTCGTCGAGCGCCTCCAACAAACCCGTTTCGTCAGCGTCGTCGGCGGTTCGGGAACCGGCAAGTCGTCGCTGGTCGCCGCCGGAGTCGTTCCGGCGCTGCGCGGACTCCACGCGCCGCTGACCTATCTGCGCTTCAAGCCGCAAGCCGATCCCTTCCGGCAACTCGCCGAGACGCTCGATCGGGCTCTGCCCGAAGAGCGCCTGCCCCTGGGCAAACCGCGCGTCGAGCGGCTCAGCCAGGAACTCGATAGCAGCCCGCAAGAGGTCGTTGCTAAGGCCATCGCCGAGTTCGGCAAGCGGCAGGCACCGCTCGCGCCGGTCGTGCCGGTGATACTTTTCGCCGACCAGTTCGAAGAGCTGTTCACGCAGACGCCGCCGGACACTGCGCAACGCTTCCGCGTGCTGTTCGAGGCCTTGCACAGCCACCCGTCGCTCTTTCTCGTGTTGACGCTGCGCAGCGAATTCATGCACCGCCTGATGGAGTGGCTCGGCGGCGAGGTATTCGCCAGTTCCCTCGCTCCTCTCGATGCGATCAGGGACGAAACCCGGCTGCGCGAGATCATCGTTCACCCGGCCACCGAAAGCGGTGTTGGCGTGCAGCCGGAACTGCTCTCCGAGCTGTTGCCCGCCGCTCATGAGATGGCCGGCGCGCTGCCACTGCTGGCACTGACGCTGACGCAGTTGTTCGTGCGGCGCGACCCCGCCGACGGACTGACGCTCGCCGCTTACCAGCGCATGGGCGGGCTGCCGAAAATCGTCGAGAGCGCGGCGGCCGGAATCGATCAGGCGATCGACGACGATCCGCTGCTGGCCGACGCCTGCGAGCGCTTGTTTGCCGAGCTGGCGACGGTCATCGACGAGCTGCCGACGCGGCGCACGGCGGCGGTCGAGCCCTTGCGCGCCGACGCCATGGTCAGCGTGCTGGTCGATGCCCTGCGCGCGCAGGGATTGCTCGCCGATCCCGACGAACGTCACGTCGAACTCGCGCACGAGACGCTGCTCAAGCACTGGCCACGCCTGCGCGAGTGGTGCGCGCGCTACGCCGACAAGCTGGCCTTGCGTCGCCAGGCCGAGCAGGCGGCCGGCGACTGGCAGAAGGCGAGGACCCGGGAAAACGCGTCCGGCCAGCCGGAAAAGTCTCGCCACAGCGACCTCCTGCGCTGGACCTGGGAACGCCAGAAGCCCGCGCTCCAGGCGCTGCTGGCGCTGCTGGCGCTGAATCCGCAGCTTAGTGCGCAGCCCGACCCCGACCCCGACTTCGCCGACACTGGCATCGACGCCTGGCGCGCGCTGCAAGCGGTGCTGAGCGAGCCGCTACGGAGCTTTCTCGCTCCCGAACCGCTGCGCCTGCTCGACGAACTGCGCGCCGACGCCACGCCGCACCAGCGCCGCGAGGAAATCGGCCTGCGCCTCAACCAGATGGGCGATCCACGCCGTGGCGTCGGCGTCGACGCAGCAGGGCTGCCCGACCTCGTCTGGGTCGATATCCCGGCGGGCCAGGTGACGCTGGAAACGGAGCCACCCGAGACTTTCGCGGTCAACGCTTTCCGGATCGCCAGCTATCCGATCACCTGGCGGCAGTATCGCGCTTTTGTCGATGCCGCCGATGGCTATCGCGATCCCGGCTGGTGGGACGGGCTCGAGCGCGAAGATGAGCCGGGCGACGATCGCTGGGCTTTTGCCAGCTACCCGGCGATACATGTTTCCTGGTACGACGCGGTCGCCTTCTGCCGCTGGTTGAGCAAGTGCCTGGGGCTGGCCGAGGAGGAGGTCGTCCGCCTGCCGACTGAGTGGGAGTGGCAATGGGTGGCGCAGGCAGGCGCCCAGGCGCAGGAATACCCCTGGCGCGGCGAATGGAACATGATGCGCGCCAACAGTGAGGAAAGCGGCATCGGCAGGACGACAGCGGTGGGCATGTATCCCCTGGGTGCACCGGAGTGCTGGCCTGTCCTGGACCTTGCCGGGAACGTCTGGGAATGGTGTCTGAACCACTATGAGAGGTCTGGCACTGCCGGGTCCGATCCGGACGTGTCCCGCGTGCTGCGCGGCGGGGCGTGGTACGGCAGCCCGGGGGGCTGTCGCGCGGCGTTCCGCTTCGACCTCGCTCCGGTCGACCGCTACTACATCATCGGTTTCCGGGTGTGTCGTGGTGCCCCCATCGAACCGCTGCCCACTGCACCGCTGAACACTGTTCCGCCGAAGCGCTGATCACTGGGCGCCGCGCAGCGGCGCCGGCGAAATTTTTTTGTATATCCTCGTGCTCTTGCCCCGCGGCACGTCGCCGGGCTTGAGGACGAATGGCGCCAGCACGTGTCGGCGCAGGCCCCAGGAGTCGGCGTGCCGCACGTGATTGATCCAGCCGCACACACTGGCGTCAAACTCGGCGAAGGGGATCGTGCCGGCCTGCGCCATCGATCGCTCCCCGGCCTCGTCCGGCAAACCGTGGTCGGCCGGAAATTCCGACACGCGCCAGAATGATCCCTGGCGCCTTGCGGGGATGATCACGATGTGGGCACCACGACACACCCGGAAGCCGAGCCAGGGTCAGCCGCGGCTGACTGGCGACCACTCGCGCCGTCAATGCCGGATGCAGATTTTTCCGAAATGGGCGCCGCTCTTCAGCCAGCCCATCGCTTCCTTGAGTTCTTCGAAGGCAAAGACGCGGTCGACTACCGGCTGCAGCCGATGCTGCTCGATCGCCCGCAGCATCGCCTCAAAACCGTCGCGATGTCCGACGGTGATCCCCTGTAGACGCACTTGGCGC
>QPGA01000033.1:0-22701 GCA_003332265.1 Candidatus Accumulibacter meliphilus | reverse complement strand
CAGATGGTCCATACCCCAGTCGTCCTGAATTTGGAAAACTCTCATCGCGCGCGCTCCTAACGAGGTTGAAGGCGTCATCATGAACTGGCACGTGGCAAGCTGCGGCACGCTCTGGAGGGAAGGAGATCGCGGCGGCACGCGTGTCAACAACAAAAAGTACAGGAGGCCCGGTCAACCGCGGTCAATTGCAGTTGGCTGCGCAAGCTGGGGTCGTACGGCATCGGCCGCGAGCAGCGAGCGGATCGAGCAATGGCTGGCGGAGAGCCGGGCATGAGCCCGGACATTCTCCCGGTCCTGCGGGCGCAGGCGAATGATCGCGATTGATCGTCGCCCGCGAGATTTCCAGTTCGTCCAGGTCTGGTAGATACGTTCCATGCCGCTCATGTGGCGCCTGCTGTCGTCTTCTGGTTCTCAGGCTCGGTTTATGAGCCACTGGTCGTTTATCATCGCACTGATGGTCTGCGTGAAAAGTGCGCCGGAGGTGAAGCTCATCACAGCGTTGGGTGGTGAGTGGTGGGTGGTGAGTGTTGAGTGCTGGCTTCGTGTTTCCGGGCATTCAACCAGTCACCAGAAGGCGCAGTCGGGCTCCTCCCATACAATTCATCACAATTTTCCAATGATCCTCGCTGCCCAAAGAGAAGTGCTGAGTGGCCATTTACAACGCTGAAATCTCCGCTGGCTCCCTGATGTTGCCGGAGAGCCGCCGTATCGCCCGCTTGCTGCTGACCCAGCCAACGCACGTGCAGTGGCTCGATGCCCTCAAGCTCGACAATTTGCTGCAGAAGAAGACCCCGGCTACGGCCCGCCGCCAGGCGCAGCTGATCCGCAAACGACTCGATACGCTGGAGGAGGAAGGCTTGACGATGATTGCCACCGCTTCGCACGAGGTCGCGACGCAGTTGTTGTTCGCGGCAGCGATCAAGCACAGCCGCATCTTTGCCGACTTCGTGCGTGACGTGTATGCCGGCAACCTGCGCCGGCTGGAGCAGAGACTGTCTCCCGGCAAAGAGTGGGAAGGTTTCCTGGCGGAATGCGTACAGCGCGATCCCGAGCTTGCAAAGCTCAGCGCTTCGACCAAAGCCAAGGTCCTGCAGGTCATCATCCGCGTCCTCGCCGAAGCCCACTATCTCGACTCCACCCGGACCCTGCGGCTCACCCCTCCCCATTTGAATCCCGATGTCGTGAGCTACCTTGAACGCCACGGTGAAACGCCGGTGCTGGCCATCATGGACATGAGCAGATGAGTCAGAAACTCGACGAACGGCTCAACCAGATCCTGCCCAGGCTGACTTGCCCTGACGTGTTGGCCAACAAGGGCTCAGGCGGCGAGATCGGCTTCTGGATCTTCGACTATCCGCCCGAGGACGAAATGGCCGTGCGCGCTTTCCTCCAGGACTCCGTTCTGCCCGCTCTGGCTCGGCAGCAGCCGGTGATCAGGGTGACGGCAATCAATCTCTTTGAGCTCGTGATCGACCTGCTCGAAGAGCGCAAGCTGCTCGACAAGGTCATCGAGATGCAGCGCACGCAGGGCGATGCCAGGACCCTCGCATCGCTGCGCGGAGTGCTCAAGGAAGACAAGCTCGCCAGGCGACTGATAGCCCGGCACGACATCGCCGCCCTTGACCTGCTCATTCTCTGGAACGTCGGCGCGGCCTATCCCATGCTCCGCACCCATACGCTGCTCTCGGCGCTGCATGCCCACATGCAGGACAAGCCACTGCTGATGTTTTATCCGGGAAAGTACGACGGTTACTCGCTACGCCTTTTCAGCCGCTTGCAAGACGACCACTACTACCGCGCTTTTCGTCTCGTCTCCTGAAACCCACTCCCCGGAACAAACAAGCATGAACATCAGGGATCTGTTCACCAAGCCGATCGACCGCCCGATCAATGGCGTGATCAAGGCCGATCAGCGCGACGCCGAGAGCATCTGGCAGGAACTCGACGAATATGTCGTCACCAAGCAGCTCACCGAATACTTCCGCCGCTTCTTCGACGCCTTCCTGGCGGCTGCCGACAACCCGAGAGACGCGGTGCTTTCGGCGCGCATGGCCGTCTGGGTCTCGGGCTTCTTCGGATCCGGCAAGTCGCACTTCATCAAGATCCTCTCCTACCTGCTGGAAAACATCGAAGCGGTCAACCCGGCGGACGGCACGACGAAGCGGGCAGTAGCCTTCTTCGACGAACACAAGATCAAGGACGCCATGCTGCTCGCGGATGTCCAGCGCGCGGTGCAAGGCAGCTCCGATGTGATTCTCTTCAACATCGACGCCAAGGCCGACAGCAAGGATGAGCGCGATGTCATCCTGCAGGTTTTCCTGCGTGTCTTCAACGAAAAGCTCGGCTACAGTGGCGACGCCCCGCATGTGGCCGAAATGGAGCGTCACCTGGTCAGCAGGGGCGCCTACGAGACGTTCAAGGCCGCTTTTGCCGAGCAGAATGCTTCGTCCTGGGACGCCGAACGCGACGCCGTCGATTTCCTGCGCGACGATGTCGTCCATGCCCTGGCCAAGGCCCTCAAGCAGAGCGAGGAGTCCGCCGCCGCCTGGTTCGACAACGCGCGGGAGAGCTACCGCATCAATATCGAAGGCCTCGCCAGGCTGCTTCGCGACTATCTCGACAGCAAGCCGGCGGGACACCGGATTGTTTTCCTGGTCGATGAAGTCGGCCAGTTCATCGGCAACAACACGCAGCTGATGCTGAACCTGCAGACCATTGCCGAGCAACTGGGCAGCCTGTGCCAGGGCCGGGCATGGGTCATCGTTACCAGCCAGGAAGACATCGACGCCGCCATCGGCGAAGCCAACAAGACCAGGTCGCAGGACTTCTCGAAGATTCAGGGACGTTTCCACACCCGTCTGTCGCTGGCCAGTTCAAACACCGACGAGGTCATCGGCGCGCGTCTCCTCGCCAAGACCGAAGCCGCTCATGTCGCCCTGCGCGACCGCTTCGAAAAGAAGGGCGACATCATCAACAACCAGCTCGCCTTCGTCGGCAACTCGGTCACCATGAAGAGCTACAAGGATGCAGCGGAGTTCGTCGCCTGCTACCCGTTCGCCCCCTATCAGTTCACCCTGCTCCAGAAGATCTTCGAATCGATCCGCAAGGTCGGCGCTACCGGCAAGCACCTCTCCAAAGGCGAGCGCTCGCTGCTCGATGCCTTCCAGTCCGCCGCCGTTCGCAATGCCGACCGGGGGATCGATGCGCTGGTGCCGCTTTACGACTTCTATCCGTCGATCGAAAGCTTCATCGACAGCACGGCCAAGCGCTCGATCGACGAAGCGCCGGGCAACGGTGCGCTCGAACCCTACGACGCCGATCTGCTGAAAGCGATGTTCCTGATCCGTTACATTCCGGACATCGTCAAACCGAACATCGACAATCTCGCCACGCTTTGCGTCAACGAAATCGACGCCGACAAGCTGGCGCTCAAGCGCCGCATCCAGGAAAGCCTTGCCCGACTCGAAAGGCAGCGCCTGATCAGCCGCAATGGCGACCTCTGGTTTTTCCTGACCAACGAAGAACGCGACGTCGCCCGCGAGATCGGCCATGTCGAAGTGTCCGCCAACGAAAAATGGCGGCTGCTCAGCGAACTGATCTACGACGACCTCCTCGGCGGGCAGACCAAGGTACGCCACAAGCTCACCAGGGCCGACTACGAATTCAACCGACTGCTCGACGGCGCACCATGGAAGAACGCCACTCATCCGCTCAGCCTTGAAATCGCCACGCCGCTCGGCGACGACTACGAACTGCTCAGCGAAGCCGGATGCATTCTGCGCAGCTCGGAAGCGGGCGGTCGGGCGCTGATCCGGACCGCCGAAGGCGATCGGCTCGACATCGAGCTGAGCCTCTACCTGCAGATCGAAAAGTACATCGACAGCCCGAAGGCCAGCACGGCTGCCGCCTCGCTCAGGCGCATCCTGTCGGACCGCAAGGACGAGAATCGCGAACGCCGTCGCCGCATCCTCGCCCAGTTGGGCGATCTCATGCTCGGCGGCGACGTCTATGCCCTCGGCCAGAAACTGCAGATCAAGGCCGCCAGCCCGCGCACACTGCTCGACGAACTGGTCAATTACCTGATCGCCAACACCTACACCAAGCTCCCCTACCTCAAGCAGCGCCAGACCGACCCCATCGCCGAGATCAAGGCCGTGCTGGCCAGTGCTACCATCGGCCAGCAGGGGCTCGGTCTCGACGGTGAAGAAGGCAACCCCCTGGCCATCAAGGAGCTGCGCGATTACCTGCAGCTCAAGGCCAGCGCCGAGCGTGTGCTGCTGTCCGACGTCGTCGATCGCTTTACCGGCATTCCCTGGGGCTGGAAGCCGGAATGGGAAGTGGTCCTGCTGGTCGCCCGACTGTTCATGGCCGGCGAGATCAAACTGATGTGCGAAGGCGATGATCTCGACCCGAAGAGCGCCGGCGACCCCTTGACCAGGTCGCTCCGTTTCAAGCAGGTCTCGATTCTCAAGAAGAAAATTCCGCAGCCCGAGTCGCTCAAACGGGCGCGGGATCTCTACAAGGACATGTTTGCGAAGATCTCCCGCGAAGACGCGGACGGGCTGGTGGCCGATTACCGTGCTGCGCTCGGCGACTGGCAAGGCGATTTGAAGGGCTACGGCCAGACCGCATCGGCCAGGCACCATCCTGGCAAGGGCGTGATCGACGCGGCCATTGCTCGCATCGGCAAGCAGGTCGCGATCCGTGACGCCTTCGAGTTCATCGAGACCCTGCTGAGCGAGAAAAGCGACTGGCTGGACACCAGCGAGGATATCCATGATGTCGTCAGCTTCTACAAAACTCAGCTTCCGACCTGGCGCAAGCTGCTCGAAGCGCTGAGCGGCTTTGCCGACAATCGGGACGTCCTGCAACGAAACGAGGTCAGTGCCAGCGCGCTGACCGACCTGGAGGCGATACGCGACCATTCGGCGCCTTATAGCCAGATTCCGCGCATCGAAGTCGAGTCGCTGAAAAAAAACACGTCGAACTGCTCGCCTACGACGAAAAACTCCGCCACTACGCCGCCATGCGGATCCAGCTCGACCTGGATGATGGTGTGAAGGTGAATTACGGTAAATTCGGAGACTTGCTGGCTGAAGTCAAGGCCGTGACTGGAGGGGCTGGAGATGATTGAGAGAATTTCCGTATCGAATTTCAAATCCTTGGCCAAGTTCACGCTGCGCTGCAGCAAATTTAATTGCCTGGTTGGCATGAACGGTGCGGGTAAGAGCACTGTGCTCCAGGCGATCGATTTCATAGCCCAGTTGATGGAGGGACACCTCAGCGAATGGCTGGAGATGCGCGAATGGACCGCACAGGAGCTAAATTGCAAGCTCCGGGCGGAAAGCAACGTCGGACTAGTTGTTCAATATCGACTCAGCGACGGAAGACAGCTCACTTGGGTAGCGGCCTTCAATCGCCATGAGCTTCAGTGCTCGCAGGAGGTGCTGGTTGTTCCGGGAGGAGGGGAGCAACTCCGAGTTAAGGGGAAGAGCTATCGTCTAGAAGCTGGCCCCGAAATACCGATCGTTTTCAACTACCAGGGATCGGTCCTTTCGCAACTCAGAAATGACGGGCTGCCATTGGTCGTACAGGAATTCCGTGATTCGATGCGCCGAGTCCGCTCGCTTGAATTGCTGTCGCCGAACCTGATGCGAAGGCGTGCACGAACGACGGACAGCGATATAGGGCCCGGTGGCGAAAAGCTCACCGCTTTCCTCCACGGTATCAAGGGAGAGCAGCGCAACGCTCTAATTGCATTGCTCAAAACGTTCTACCCGCAGTTGATCGACTTCAGGGTTTCCAGTCAGCGTGCTGGCTGGAAGAAACTCAACGTGATTGAGCAATTCGGAAGTCAGCGTTTGGAAACAGAGGCTCGCCATATCAATGACGGCTTGCTGCGGGTGCTGGCTATCCTGGCCCAGACTGATTCCGACCGTTCCCTGATCCTGCTGGATGAGATCGAGAATGGCATGAATCCCGAGATCATCGAGAAGCTCGTTGATGTTCTTGTCGAGGCTTCACAGCAAATTCTCGTGACATCGCATAGCCCGATGATTCTCAATTATCTCGACGATGAAGTTGCTCGTAGGGCGGTCAATTTTATATACAAGAATCCAAAGGGCGAGACACTAGCCCGTCCGTTCTTCAGCATCCCGCGGATCGGCGAAAAGCTGAAAGTGATGGGGCCAGGTGAGGCATTTGTGGATACGGATTTGAACCTGCTGACGCAGGAATGCGTGGCACTGGACGACAAGGAGCTGGCGGAAGAGGCTGCACGGGCTGCGGAGAATCGCTGATGTTTCTGATCCTGACAGGTGAGGGGCCGAGCGATATCGGCGCTTGCAAGGCACCCATCGGACTCTGCCGGAGTGAGGGTTTTCGGCCCGGACCGATGGCCGTTCTGGTGGATCAAGCCGTGTCCGAACGCCTCCATTATTCGGTCTTGAGTGATACACCAGATTGTGTGTTCTACGTAGACGAAGTGCAACTCGTGCATAAAATCGCTGAGATCAGACAACACCGCAAAAACCTGTTCCTGTCGGGCAAGAAAAGAGGGCAGGAAACTGGGTACTACTTCAACAATGCGCGGGCATTCGGGCTGATCGCTCTTGAGCTTGAGGGCGAGGTCGGCGATGTCGGTCCAGCGGTGTTCTTTCGGGATAGCGATGGTACTCGCTCGACCCCGAGCGCCGATTGGTCAGCAAAGTGGACGTCGATAGAACAGGGATTCTTGCGCGCCGAAAATCCACGAGGTGTCCCGATGTTGCCCAAGCCAACGTCCGAGGCTTGGTTGCTTTGCGCGGCGCAAGCACACCCGTATCAGAACTGTTCTCGATTCGAAGAGCTACCTGGCAACGAGGCCTCTCCGAATCACCCGAAGAAGGAACTGAAAAAGGCGTTTGGTGCGTACAAGAATGCGGCCGAACTCTGCGAATGGTTAATCGACAAACCGATCGACCTTGACCGTATCAGCTCGATGCGCAGCTTCCGCCAGTTTCACGAGCGCTTGAGCGACGTGCTCGATCAGGTTGCAGCAGCGTGAACACGAAACGAGCTTTCCTCGGCTTTGTGCAAGTGGCGCTTGCACAAATTGCCAACCCGACTGATCGAGAGCCAGCATGAGCGAGCAACGCATCACAGACGCGCTCGCCGCCGCGTTCTCCAGCCATTCGATTGTCTTCTGGCACGATGCCGAGGGCGAGTTCTCTTTTTCCGTCAGGAATCTGCTGCCCGACGCTGTCGAGCTGCTCTATCTCGACGATCTGCCGGCCCTGGCCATCAAGCTCCAACTCGAGCGCGCAACGCCGCGGGCCAGCTTCCTTCTCTACAGCGCCAAACCGGTTCCCGAGCTTGCCGACGACTGGCTGCTGGACATCCGGCTGCGCAGCAAGAGCTTCCACGCGGACAATGCGTCGATCCTGCTGGAGGATCTCGGCCTGGCCTCGCAGCAACTGCGGGTGCACCTGAAAGAGCGCGCCAAATTCCTCAAATCCAGAGACCGCGTCGATCGCCTCAAGCGCTGGGTCGCCGCCAACGATGGTGCCGGGGATCTCGATCGCAAGATGATCGCGGTATTGGCGAAAGCCGAGCAAGCGGATCTTCCTGCCATCCTCCTGCGCCTTTTTTCTGCCCTGGTGCAGGACGGCGTCGCCAATCTCGATGGCGAACCGAAAGCGTGCTCCGACATCGTCGCCAACGACCTGATGGATTCCTTCTGGGTCCTGGTTGAGGAGGAGATGGGCTATCGCGATGGCGCGCCGACGCTGAGGGATTTCCTGTTCCGGATACTGGTGACGGATTTTTCGCGAACCGTCAGCGGTGTCTGTCCGGCGCAGTTGTCGCATTTCATCATCAGTGACAAGGCACGCGCGGCAAACGCCTCGGTCTTTGTCGCGGGATGGCGCTCGCACCTGCAGCACTTTGCCAGCTACGATGCCCTGTCTGGCACGGTGGCGCGCGAGCTGGGGCTGAGCGCTGTGATTGCCGGGCTATCCGCCGAATCCTTGGCGGAAACGATGACTTTCGAGGAAGTCGAGCGACGGATCATCCAGGACCTCAAGGGCCGCCTCATCGCTGGCGCCGGCGCCGACATGGATACCCTGCGCGGACTGATTGCCCGGCGCCGTGACGGCCATTGGGCCAACAGGCTGTTGGCCCATTCCAGCGCCACGACACGCGCCCTGGCGTCCTGTTACGACGCGCTGGAAGCAGCGGCTGCCTTCTTCGAGTTGAAAGAGAAGTTCAGCGCCGGCTTCGGTTTCGCCACCGCCGAGGCCGGATTGGCGGCGTACCAGACCGAGCTGTTCCGCTTCGATCAACTCTATCGCCAGATCAACCACGCCGCCGATGGCGTCGAGCCGATGGGTTGGGCCTTGCTGCACGAGCTTCGTGAGCGCATCGAGAGTGCCTATTCGGGCTGGTTCGTGCCGCAGCTGGGGTCCGCCTGGAGCAAGGTGCTGGAGGGCAGGGACGGCCTGTTGTCGAACTGGAGGGTCGCTGCCTGGGTCAACCAGCCGGACTTCTTCGCAACACAGGTCATGGCGCATCTGGATGCCGGGATCCGCCGGGTGTTTGTCGTGATCTCCGACGCATTCCGCTACGAGGCGGCGGAAGAACTGGTTCGCGATATCAATGGCAAGAGTCGCTTCAAGGCGGCCCTGTCGCCCATGCTCGGCGTGCTGCCGAGTTATACCGCGCTCGGCATGGCGTCGCTGTTGCCGCACCACACGCTGGCCTACAGGACGAACAGCAATCTCGACGTGATGGCCGATGATGCCGTGGTTTCCACGCTTGAGCAGCGTAGCGCACATCTCGGCAAGTATCGGGGCGTTGCCGTCAAGGCCGATGAACTGCTGGCCATGGGCAAGGACAAGGGCCGGGAATTCGTGCGCGACCGCCGGGTGATCTACGTCTATCACGACCGGATCGACATGCTGGGGGACAAGCAGGGTTCGGAGGGGCAGACCTTCGACGCCGTTGCCCGGACGCTGGCGGAGCTGAATCAGCTCGCGAGCTTTATCGTCAATAGCCTCAATGGGTCGCTGGTGCTGATAACGGCCGATCATGGCTTTCTCTACCAGGAATCCGTGCTTGACGAGGCGGACAAATCCACGCTTGGCGACAAGCCGGCAGGAACGCTACGGGCGAAGAAGCGCTATCTGCTCGGGCAGGGGATCGGCGAGAGCAGCCAGGCGTGGTGTGGCAACACCGCCGTCACGGCGGGGACGACCGCAGGCGCAGGCAGCATGGATTTCTGGCTGCCCAAAGGTGCTGCCCGCTTTCATTTTTCCGGCGGCGCCCGTTTCGTTCATGGCAGCGCCATGCCGCAGGAAATCGTCATCCCGGTGATCACCCTGCGCGAGAGTGAAAACCAGTCGGCCAAAACGCGCGCCGTGGAGTTCAGCTTGCTGGGTTCGTCGAACAAGGTGGTGACCAACAAGCAACGCTTCGAATTCATCCAGACCGAACCGGTCTCGGAACGAGTATTGGCGAGATCGGTGCTGGTCTCCCTGCGAGACGGGGAGACCATGATCAGCGACGAACAGTCGCTGACTTTCGACAGCAGCTCCGGCCTGATGGACGAGCGCAAGCGCTCGGTGATCCTGACCATCAAGTCCGGTCAATACGACAANAGATCGGTGCTGGTCTCCCTGCGAGACGGGGAGACCATGATCAGCGACGAACAGTCGCTGACTTTCGACAGCAGCTCCGGCCTGATGGACGAGCGCAAGCGCTCGGTGATCCTGACCATCAAGTCCGGTCAATACGACAAAAGCAAAGACCATTTCCTGATTGCCCGTGACACCCAGAGCAGGGTCGAAGTGATCCGGATTCCGCTCAAGGTGGACCTGGCCTTCGCCAACGACTTCTGAAACCGATCATGACTGAAGAACGCCCTGAGAACGACAGCAATCTCGATGCCCTGCTGAACCGGCATTTCGCCGGCAAGGTGGTGCGCAAGGATCTGACCAAGCTCATCAAGGAAGGGGCCAACGTCCCCGTCTACGTCCTGGAATACCTGCTCGGGATGTACTGCGCGTCCGACGATCAGGCGACCATCGATGCCGGACTGGTCAATGTAAAGCGAATTCTCAGCGAGAACTACGTTCGGCCCGACGAAGCCGAGAAGGTCAAGTCGAAGATCCGCGAGAGCGGCAGTTACAAGGTCATCGACAAGGTGACGGTCAGGCTGAACGAAAAGCGTGATGTCTATGAGGCGCTGCTCTCCAATCTCGGGGTCAGGAATGCCGAGATTTCCGATGCCTACGTTCGCCAGTTCGAGAAGCTTCTGGTCGGTGGCATCTGGTGCATCGTGACTCTCCACTATCGATTCGAGGAGAACCAGAAGGGCTCGCCCTTCCTGGTCACCGATCTGAAACCGATCCAGATGCCGAACATGGACATGCCTGGACTTTTCGCAGGGCGCAAGGCATTCACGGAAGCGCTGTGGATCGATGCACTGATCCGGTCAACGGGCATGGAGCCGTCGTGCTTCAAGGAGCGGGTGAAGTGGCACTTGCTGGCGCGGATGATTCCGCTGGTCGAGAACAACTACAACTTCTGCGAGCTTGGCCCGCGCGGCACCGGCAAAAGCCACATCTACAAGGAGATCAGCCCGAACAGCATTCTCGTTTCGGGTGGGCAGACCACTGTCGCCAACCTCTTCTACAACATGGGGGCGCGCAAGGTGGGTCTGGTCGGGCTGTGGGACGTGGTGGCCTTCGATGAGGTGGCGGGGATCAACTTCAAGGATCAGGACGGAGTCCAGATCATGAAGGATTTCATGGCCAGCGGATCCTTCTCGCGCGGACGTGAGGCGATCAGCGCCAACGCGGCGATGGTCTTCGTCGGCAACCTCCCGCAAGGGCAGACGGTCGAGTCGCTGGTCAAGACCAGCCACCTGTTCAGGCCCTTCCCCGAGGTGATGATCGACTCGGCTTTCTTTGATCGCTTCCACGCCTATGTGCCCGGCTGGGAAATCCCGAAAATGCGTCCGGAGTTCTTCACGAACCAGTACGGTCTGATCGTCGATTACCTGGCTGAGTACCTGCGCGAAATGCGCAAGCACAACTTCGCCGACGCCATCGACAAGTGGTTCAAGCTCGGCAACAACCTGAATCAGCGCGACACCATTGCCGTACGCCGGACGGTGTCGGGCCTGCTGAAGCTGATCTGTCCTGCCGGCGATTACGACAAGGAGATCGTGCGCAAGTGTCTTGAGTACGCGCTGGAAGTCCGCCGGCGCGTGAAGGAGCAGCTCAAGAAGATCGGCGGCATGGAGTTCTACGACGTCCACTTCTCCTACATCGATCTTGAGGACAGCCAGGAGCGTTTCGTCTCCGTTCCTGAACAATCGAGTGGCGCCTTGATTCCGGACGGCCGCCTCGCGCCGGGTGCGCTGCACACGATCAGCATGGGCACATCCGAAATGCCGGGGATCTACCGCCTTGAGATTCAAACCATTGCCGGCGGTGGAAAAGTATCTGCCTCGGGCGCCGCGCCACGCGAGCCGGTACGCGTGGCCTTCGACTACTTCAAGGCCAATTCTTCGCGCGTCAGTGCTTCGATCAAGCCAGGCGAACACGACTTTCACCTGCAGCTTGTCGATCTGCAGAATGCCGGCGCGCCGCAGTCATTCACGCTCGCCAGCTTCATCGCCCTGTGCTCGGCAGCGCTGGGCCGCCCGGTGCAGTCACAGATGGCGATCATGGGCGACATGAGCCTGGGCGGCACGGTGGTGCAGGTGCGCAATCTTGCGCAAAGCTTGCAGCTGGCGTTTGATGCAGGGGCAAAAAAGATACTGTTGCCGATGTCCAGCGTGGGCGACATCGCTAGCGTTCCGGGGGAACTGTTCGCCAAGTTCCAGACAAGTTTCTACTCCGATCCAGTGGATGCGGTATTCAAGGCGATTGGGGTGGAGTGAGGTGAGTGAGGTGAGTCTTGAGGAAGCCAGTTCATGAAAAGCGCGTTATTCGTTGATTTCGACAATGTCTATTCCGGCCTGCGTCGTCTTGACCAGGGGACTGCCGACCAGTTTGCACGCATGCCGTCGGCGTGGATGAATTGGCTGGTTGAGTCCCTGGAACTACCGGCTCCAGCGCGGCCCGGTGCCAGGCGCCGGATCCTCGTGCGGCGCTGCTATCTGAATCCGCAGGCGTATCAACGCTTCCGTCCCTCGTTCAATCTGGCTGGCTTTGAAATCGTTGATTGTCCGCCAATGACCAGCGAGGGCAAGACCAGCACCGACATCCACATGGTCCTCGACATGGTCGATCTGCTTCAACAGGAAACCCATTACGACGAGTTTATGGTCTTTTCTGCCGACGCTGATTTCACGCCGGTGCTACGCAAGCTGCGGCGCTGGGACCGGCGAACGACAGTCCTGGCGATTGGTTTCTCCTCGGCGGCCTACCGGGCATCGGCTGACCTGTTGATCGATCAGGACGACTTTGTGAGGAAGGCACTGACTTTCGGCGAGACGCTCCGCGAACCGCAGCTGGTAGAAATCAGCCCAACCCCCGAGTTGGCATCATCAGCCTTGCATCTGATCCGCCAGGCGGTAAGAGAAGCGCCGGCTCCGCTCCCACTCGCCAAGCTGGCCTCGGTACTGCTCCGGACCATCGAAGACCTCGACGCGTCGTCATGGGGGGGCTTTGGCAGTTTTCGTGCCCTGATTGATTCCCTGGAACTTACGCCTCTGGCGGTCACCTGGGAGGGCGGCGGGACGATCTACGACCCCAAGCGCCATTCGCACTCCACGACCAATGGCGCTGCAACAAGCGGCGGCAAGCCGAACGGCGGACAGGTCAAGATCGAGGAACTGATCATTGCCGAGATCGCCAGAGCCTTGCAGCCGGTACCCTGCGGACGATTGGCAACGCTGATCCTCGGGCAGGACAGCTCTCTGGCAGCCGACTGGGCAGGCAAGGGAACATTTCGCAAGTTTGTCGAATCGCTGAACGTAGAGCCAGTCCAGCTCAACTGGAATGCTTCGGGCGGCGTGGCCTTCGACCCGAGCCGTCATGTCGTGTCCTCTGGGCTTGCCTCTGTGCTTGCCTCTGAACCGGGAGCGGAGTGGGCAGACAAAGACCTGCACGGAGTTGCCAGACACATCCATGAGCTCACCGCCGTCCCTCTGCTGTCCCCCAAGAGATACCGAAACCTGATGGAAATGATTGCCAGCGATCTGCTCAGCAGCCCTTTTCACTTCATGGAGACCGGCAAGCGCGTGCGCGACCGCTGCCGCGATTCCGGGTTGCCGGTCAGTCGTGCAGACGTCAGTCATGTCTTGCGGGGCTTGTTGATGAGAGGGCACACCTTTGAGGAGGGCCCCAATGATGCCCTTACCCTGTGCGGAAAGCTGGCGGACAGTATCCGTTCACTCTGTCTGCGCGAAGAAATCATGCTCGATGCCACAATAACCAGTGCGATCGACAACTGGATATCTGGCGGAGCTTCTCGGTGAGGGAAAATCGCGCTCGAAGAGCCGGTTCCAGCTCAGCCAAATCCGCCAGAACGCCCCCTGCAGCGCTTCGTCACGCTCCTTGAGCGCTGCGCTGCGCTGCGCGGCGGTAGGGTCAGGTCTTGGTTGCGGCTTGGCAATGTTGTGTAGTTTAGCGGGTGGAACTTCCGCCTTGGTAGCCGCTAGCCACGGGCCAGGTATCGAGCCTTGCAGGTGTGGCGGTAACGGCACGCTTGATGCGTAGGCGCGAAAGCAGGCGAGGTGCAATGGACCGGCTGATACCCGGCCGTGAAGGTGAAGGAGTCCCGAAATGACCGCAGTGGAAAGGGCCGATGGCTTCAAGACGCCAGCAGGCTACAGTAGCGACGACGCCTTGGCGAGTCGTGTCGCTACCCACCCGGGATCTTTGAGCCGTATCGAGTTTGACATAGCCACTGCACAGTAACCAGGGAGACCCAAGCGTCGGCGCCGGGAAAGAACAGGCGCCCCCTCCGACAAGCCTGAACAGCGAGGAAGAGGGTGGTGGCGATTGGGAGTCGGAGGTGCCCGTAGTAGCGATGAACGCGGGTAATGCGGCGGAAGCGAAGGGGCACCGGTTTGGGATAACGAACAGGGGAGACATGCCCCGACACCGAGCGGACTCTGCGCCTGACCACAGAACTTGTTTGTTTCACGCAATGGGCGAGGACGGCAACGAAGCAACGAATCAAGGAGAAGAAAATGCGTCACTACACCCCGGACAGCACTGAAGCCACGGCACGCGTCGTATCTTTGGCCATGCTCGCCGATGGTGCACTCGACAGGCAAGAACTGGCGTCGTTCGAGAAACACGCCACTGCCGGCAATCTGAACATCGACGCGGTAACTATCGACCGGGTGATGCACGAATTCTGCAACGACCTCCTGCAAAGCGCGCGCAGCCCTAATTTTGGTCAGATCGAACTTGACCGCGAAGTCGTCGATCATCTCCTCGATGATCTGCACTCTCCCGAGGTTCGCAAGCGGACCTTGCGTGCGATGCTGGACATCGTCAATGCCGACGGCGAGCTTGGCGGTGGGGAAGTGGTTCTGGTGTGGCAAGCCCTGAGCCGCTGGGGGCTCGAACTGCACGAAGTGTTGGAGCGGCTTGATGAACAATGGCTGAGCGAAGCGAGTTAACGGTCATGACATGTCGAGATACCCCGGATCATGACGGTCATTACCGTTTCCCTCTTCCCCAGACCCTTCTCCCGCGAGGGGAGACGGGAGTTTCGTGAGTCGCATACGCGACTTTTACATTAACGGTCATGACAAACGAGACACCCCGGATCAGGAAAGTCATGACCGTTCCCCCCTCTTCCCCTGACCCTTCTCCCGCGAGGGGAGACGGGAGTTTCGTGAGTCGCATACGCGACTTTCACATTAAGGGTTCAGCAGGCGCACCGAATGAAGCGCATGCGCATGCACCTTATCGTGCTTCGACGGGAATGACGCCAAGCCATACCGGCGTCCCGGTTCCATTGACCTGAAAAACGCTGCCGCCGCCGGCAGGCGGGGTGGCCTCGGTGAAGGCGTTTACCACGACTTGGTGGGTGACCAGAATCACCGCCGGGCCGTCGCCGGGCAAAGTGGCGAGAAACGCTCGCAAGGCAGCGAGAGTGCTTTCCCGATCGTCTGGCCGTGCGAAAAAGGAATTCAGCGCCGGCAAGGGCTGTACGGGGCCTAGGTCGAGGAGGAGCGCCGTTTCGAGCGCGCGGCACCACTGGCTGGAAAAGACGCGCGCCTGGGTCAGGCCGATCGCACGCAGACGGCTGCCCAATTGTCGTGCCTGAGCCCGGCCGCTGGCATCAAGATTGCGCTGCGTGGAGCAATCGCCGATGACAAAATCCGGCGGATCGCTGAACCCCGGCGCGTGCGTATGCCGCAGCATCAGCACACGCCCCGGCTTGGCAAGCTCGGCGAGCGGGACAACTGGTTCCTCGGCCCACGTCCGCAAGGACCATGACATGGCCACAAGGGCAAGGATGAGCAGCTTGGGCACTTTCCTCCTTCCTCCTTCCTTCAGCCGACAAGTTCGATCGTGCGCAGATCGAGCTTGAACGGACCCCATTGTCGATCGGCGATCAGCAGGCCCAATTGTTGTGCGCACGACGGGTCAAGCGCTGGCAGCGGGTCGACGGCGCGTCCTCGCCAGGTCGGGACAAAATCGGCTGCGGCCAGGCGTATCACGGTCCACTCCCCAGCCGGTGGCTGAAAAGCCGCTTGATAACTGACGCCGTCGAACTCGGCTCCCGTCCGGACGCTGAACTTGTAGCGCTTGCCGTCACCGCGCACGGTGAGCAAACAGGCTGCGCCGTTCACGCTGACGAACGCCGTCAGCGGCGAGCGAACGGACGCAAAGCCGCCGTTGTTGGCGAGGGAAAGCGATCCCGAGAAAACGGCATGCCCTTGCGGATCAAAAGCCATTCTGCTGGCCGAGACCCCACCCATCACGCGATCGTCGATGGCGTACCAGGGGGCGACGGCAGCGAGGGTATCGAATCGGCAAAGCGGAGTTTTCATGCTTGCTTCCCGGGCCTGTCGAAAGCAGGTCGCGATCTTCCCCGGCCAGCCCCGTCCCGGAACGACGCATGCCGACTGGCGGGCGGCAGACCTGAGCATGCCGTATCTCGCTGCCGGCTCATGACGGCGCTTGCCTCGACGCGTAAGACAGGAACAGGTCGCGCATGTCCACTCGCGCCTTGAGCTTTGCCGCCAACAAATAAAGACCACCTGCCTTGCGGTGCAAGAACAAGGCGTCTGCCGGTGGCGTGTGCCAGGAATCCCTTTCGGTGCTCAAGGCCAGACCGGCGTCGCGGATGCGCGCTGGCAGATCGGAATTGCCGAAATCGTAGGCACCGGAGTAGCGCAAGGGTTCGCAGGCGAGCAGAAAGACATCGAGGACGAGTTGCCGCTGCCGCTCCCCGATGTCAGCCCGAAAATAGCCGATGGTGCTGGCGGCCGCGCTCATTTCCTGCCGGTCGCCGACGACAGCACCCGCCATCAACCGGCGATAGGCGTCGACGACGGCTGCCGGCAATCGGGGGTATCCGGGGTTTCCGAATCCTCGAGGGGATAGGCGTCCGCCACATAGGCGGGACCTTTCATGACCATGACGATGAACGCAGCAAGGCCCACCGTGAACACCGCCGTCCAGTGCAGGACAACGATACTGAAGGCAACAATGTCGATCATCTGGAGGCGAGTCGAGGCTTCCACGAGATCCCCGTCGCCGAGAAAAACCCTCGCCGCAAGTGACGGCAGGGCTAGCACCAGCGTGCCGAAAACGAGCACGCTGGGCAACAAACGGAGCACGTCGCGTTCCCGTCCAGCGGGCGTCTGCACGAATCCGGGAAGTCTGTTGAAGGCGTTCATCCTTGCTCCTTTGCGCAATGGGTTGCGAGCTGTTACCAGGTTTCAGCGAAAGCCCCTGCCGTCAGGCAAAGGCAGGCCACGACCGTCAGCCGGAAGCGCAAGGGCAGGTACCAGGTCGGCAAGTGGCTGGCAGCGACCAGAAATCTATCCTGCCAGTAGTGGGTCAGAAACCCGCTCACCAGAAGAACACTCGCCAGTACCGGCGAGAACAGCAATGCCGACCAGGCCAGCAGCGCCGGGGCAACACTCCAGGCGAAGCAGCGCGTTCGCCGACTCGCGCTCAGATCGGTCAAAGCCATGGCGAATCCCCAATGCAGGGCACCGACGAAAGTCAGGATCACCGCCCCGTAGGCGAGCAGCGCATCGCTCCATATCATCGCGTGGTGTGGGTCGAAGAGGCTGGCGGGGGCGAGGAGGAGAAACGGCAGCAGTCCGCCGTAACCGAGCAGGGCCGCGCTGCGTGGAATGGGATTGGGCAGTGAGGGATTGGCTAGTGAGTGGTCCATCGTGTTCTACCTGACCAACGGTCGAATGGTGGAAAAGCCGGCGTCCATCGACCACACCTGGCCTGTCACCCGGGCCGCCTTGTCCGCGAGCAGCCAGGCCATCAGTTCGGCCAGCTCGTCGGGTGAGCCAATGCCCGGCAAGGGGTACTGGCGAGCCGCCGCGTCGCGCCCCATGGTGGTGCCGAGAATGGCGGCCGAGGCTGGCGTGTCCATGATGCCGGGGGCGACGGCGTTGATTCGGATGCCATTGCTCGCATAGGTCGCCGCCGCGCTGCGTACCAGTCCTTCGACACCGGCTTTCGCTGCCGCTACCGCCTCGTGATTGGGTGTGCCGATGCGCGCCGCCGCCGACGAGACCAGCACCGCGGAACCGGGGCTCTTGGCGTCGCGCAAGGCGCCAACGAATGCCGCCAGGGTATGGAAGGCGCTGACCAGATTGGCGTTGATACAGGCCGCAAAGTCTGCCTCGGACATGCGATGCAAGGCGCCCAGGCGGATGTTGCCGACGCAGTGCGCAAAGGCCGTGGGCAGCAACTGATGGGCTTTGGCGACCTCGAAAATGTGGCGCGATCCGGCTATGCTGGAGCAATCAGCGACCACCTGCAGGTGGCGGTCCCCGTAACTGTCGGTCAAGCGCTCACGCTCGCGGCTGGTCACGATTAGTCGCCAGCCTTCCTCTGCCAGCCTGGCAGCCAGCGATCGACCCAGCCCGCCTGCCGCTCCAGTGATCAAGGCTACTTTTTCCATGACATCTCTTCTCCGGTTCTGGTGCTCTTGAGGAAGCGACTCCCCGAGCCGCCAATAAAAACATCCGTTCGACCGACGCGAGACTATTGGACTAGACAAATATAAAGAATTCGTCGATCGGCGGCCTAGTTGTGCACTAGAATAGTATCGAGCCTTAATTTTGTCTAGGACAAGAATGAGTAAATTCGTGACGCAATGTTCAGCACCCGGATCCGAAGTACAGGCCTTCGGCGCCCAGGATGCTCGCCGCCTGAACCCGAAGAAGTTGCTGCTCAGCAAGTGGACGGCGGCTTCCCCCTATGGCAAGGAGAAGCACTTCATGGTGACCGGGGTGATCCAGCCCGAGCACCCGGCCAGCCGCATTGAAACCGTCGTTATCGAAGCGGTGTATTCTCGGCGGGTGTTTTCGCTGTCCTGGCTTGATCGAAGCGATCGCCAGCAGTGGCTGCAAGGCTGGCAGTGACTTTTGCCGGGAAGAATCCCCGCACCCGCTCAGGCGACCGATGATTGACAAAAAAACCATGAATCCGACGCCCCATCTGGCGCTGATCGGTGCCGGCATCGCCGGCCTGTCCTGCGCCACGGCACTGCAACGGGCTGGCCTCGAAGTCAGTCTGTTCGACAAGAGTCGCGGTCCCGGCGGACGCATGCGCAGCCGTCGAGACGACGACTGGCAATGCGATCACGGTGCACAGTATTTCACCGCTCGCCACCCCGCCTTCCGCGCCGAAGTGGCGCGCTGGCAGCAGGCCGGGGTCGCTGGCGTCTGGGAGCCCAGGCGGTGGATGTTTGCCGGAGATTCATCACAAGGACGCGAGTCGACCGTCGCGCGCTTTGTCGGTGTGCCGGCCATGACGGCACCTGCCCGGTATTTGGCCAACACGGTGGCCGTGCACGCCCTAACGACCATCGAGCAACTCAGGCGCCAGAGGCACGGCTGGCAGAGCTTTTCGACTGAACAAGGCTGGCTGGAGACGTGCCTCGCGGCCGTCCTGCTGGCCGTGTTAGCGGTGGTCCGGACACGAGCCTTTCCCTCTGGCGCGCGGCTTGGCTTGCCGGCAGCATCAACACCGCTTGCCGCAACGCCAGGGCAGCAGCCTTCGCCAGAAAATCGCATGAGTCCCGGCACAACCCTCCGGCTGATTCTCGGGGACCAGCTCAATCCACAGCACACTTGGTTCGAGCAACAGCGCGACGACGTGCTGTACGTATTCATGGAAATGCGCCAGGAAACCGACTACGTGCTGCACCACGCGCAGAAAATCATCGCCATCTTTGCCGCGATGCGCGAGTTGGCGCGGCAGTTGCGTGCGGCGGGACACTGCGTGCACTACCTGGCGATCGATGATCCGGACAACCGGCAAGCGCTGCCGGACAATCTCGATGCGCTGATGCTGCGCTTCAACATTCGGGCCTGCGAATACCAGGCGCCCGACGAATGGCGACTCGACGCGCAACTGGCCGACTATGGGCGGCGTCAGTCCATCCCCGGCCGAATGGTGGACAGCGAGCATTTCTATACTCTGATTCTGGAGTTTACAACTCGCTTTGAGCAGCAGAGGCAGCGTTGATGGCGCGGTATGCGAAACCAGCGTCGAACCCGGCTTCATTTACGGAATGGACGTGATGAGCACAGATGTCGAGATGCAGAGGATTCTGACTGATCTGTTTCGGTCGCAACGTTTCGCGGTGCTGGCGACCGACGACCGCGGCCAGCCTTTCACCAGCCTGATGGCGTTTGTCGCCTCCGCCGACCTGCGGCAACTGGTCGTCCTGACTGATAGGACGACGTGCAAGTTCGCCAACCTTGTGGCCAATTGCCGGGTCGCCCTGCTGATCGACAACCGCGAGAACAAGGGCTCTGATACCGTGGATTCCATGGCCGTAAGCGCTATCGGCAAGGCGCAGGAAGCAGATTCTGGTGAACGCGCTCCGCTGCTCGAGTTCTTCCTCGCCTGCCACCCCTATCTGGCTGAATTTGCAGCCTCGCCGACCTGCGCAGTTGTCAGGGTGAAGATCGATTCCTACCTTCTTGTTTCCAGTTTTCAGAAGGTTCTCGAATGGCGCGTCGGAGACTGACACCCGCAGTCAACTCGCTACCGCGCACGCCCGGAGACCGACAGTTCCACCGGCAGATCTTGCGGGGGTAAGCTTTGACCTCGACCTCGACCTCGACCTCGACCTCGACCTCGACCTCGACCTCGATCAGCGTCACCAATACCTCGGCGAACGGCGCCACCTGGCGCTTACTTGTCGCCGATCCTCGGCAGATGAGGTTCGCACCCGTGCCCGTGTACCTACCATGCGCCGCATGGTGCTCGATTTCCACTTCTATGTTCAGCTTTCCTGTCCGCCTGTGAGTCGCCGCCTGAAGCATGCCAAGCGAGAGGCTACGGCTACGCGTTCACCGAATGCTTGTGCTGGTTCCAGCCATCGCCAGACGGCTGATCATTCCCACTCGATGGTCGCCGGCGGCTTGCCCGAAATGTCGTAGACCACGCGGTTGATGCCGCGCACTTCGTTGATGATCCGGTTCGATACTTTGCCGAGCAGGCTGTGCGGCAGTTCTGCCCATTGCGCGGTCATGAAATCCTGCGTTTCGACGGCGCGCAGGGCGACGACGTATTCGTAGGTGCGACCGTCGCCCATGACGCCGACCGATTTGACCGGCAGGAAGACGGCGAAGGCCTGGCTGGTTTTCTCGTACCAGCCGGCGGCACGCAGCTCGTCGATGAAAATGGCGTCGGCGCGGCGCAGCAGGTCGGCAAACTCGCGCTTCACTTCGCCGAGGATGCGCACGCCGAGGCCGGGGCCGGGGAAGGGGTGGCGATAGACCATGTCGTGGGCCAGGCCGAGGGCGACGCCGAGTTCGCGGACTTCGTCCTTGAACAGCTCGCGCAGCGGCTCGAGCAGCTTCAGATTGAGGTCTTCGGGGAGGCCGCCGACATTGTGGTGGCTCTTGATGGTGTGGGCTTTCCTGGTCTTGGCGCCGGCGGACTCGATTACATCGGGGTAGATCGTTCCCTGCGCCAGCCATTTGGCGTTGGCCAGCTTGCCCGCTTCGGCCTGGAAAACTTCGACGAACTCGCGGCCGATGATCTTGCGCTTCTGCTCGGGATCGGAGACTCCCTGCAGATGGCCCATGAACTGCGCGCTGGCGTCGACATGCACCACCTTGACGCCGAGATTGCGGGCAAAGGTGTGCATCACCTGCTCGGCTTCATTGAGGCGCAGCAGGCCGTTATCGACGAAAACGCAGGTCAGCTGGTCGCCGATGGCGCGGTGGATCAGCGCTGCGGCCACTGACGAATCGACGCCGCCAGAAAGGCCGAGGATGACTTCCTCCTGGCCCACCTGGGCGCGAATCCGGTCGACCGCTTCGCCGACGTAATCGGGCATGTTCCAGTCGTGGCCGCAGGCGCAGATGTCGCGCACGAAGCGGCCGAGGATGTCCTTGCCCTTGAGGGTGTGCGTCACCTCGGGGTGAAACTGTACCGCGTAGAACTTGCGCTCTTCGTCGGCCATGGCGGCGATCGGCGTCGATGGATTGCTGCCGATCAGCTTGAAGCCCGGGGGCAGGGTGGTGACCTTGTCGCCGTGGCTCATCCAGACGTCGAGCAGCCCGTGTCCTTCGTCGTTGCGTCTGTCCTCGATGCCCCTGAACAATTCCGAGTGGCCGCGGGCGCGCATTTCGGCATAGCCGAATTCGCGCTTGTTCGAGCTTTCGACGCTGCCGCCCAACTGCGCCGCCATCAGCTGCATGCCATAGCAGATACCGAGCACCGGCACGCCGAGTTCGAAAACCACTTGCGGGGCTTTGAAGTCTTCGACGTCGTAGACCGAATTGGGGCCGCCGGAGAGGATGATCCCCTGCGGCTGGAAGTCGCGGATGAAGTCTGCGGAGACGTCGTAGGGATGCAACTCGCAATAGACCTGTTGCTCGCGGACGCGGCGGGCAATCAGCTGCGCGACCTGCGAACCGAAGTCGAGGATCAGAATTCTTTGGTGGGACATGGCGACGCCTCAAATGAAGCGGGCGGCCCGTAGCCGCCCGTGAATCGTCAATCGATGCTCAATCGACGTGGTAGTTGGGAGCTTCCTTGGTGATCTGTACGTCATGGACGTGTGATTCGCGGACCCCTGCCGAGGTGATCTGGACGAAGGTCGCCCGTGCGTGCATTTCGGCGATCGTCCGGCAGCCGAGGTAGCCCATCGACGAGCGCAGGCCGCCCATCAATTGATGAATCACCGCCAGCACCGAGCCCTTGTAGGGAACGCGGCCTTCGATGCCTTCGGGGACCAGTTTGTCGACGTTGGCCGTTTCTTCCTGGAAATAGCGGTCGGCAGCGCCGGCGGCCATGGCGCCGATCGAACCCATGCCACGATAGGATTTGTAGGAACGTCCCTGGAAAAGCTCAACTTCGCCGGGCGCCTCCTCGGTGCCGGCGAAGAGGCCGCCGAGCATGACCGCGTTGCCGCCGGCAGCAATCGCCTTCGAGATGTCCCCGGAATAGCGAATGCCGCCGTCGGCGATCATTGGCACGCCGCAGTCCTTGAGGGCATCATGGACGTTCTGGATGGCCGTGATCT
>QPGA01000032.1 GCA_003332265.1 Candidatus Accumulibacter meliphilus | reverse complement strand
CGACACGATAGTTTATGAACTTCGATCAACTGGCATGAATCTGCGATCTTCTCCCGGTGTCCCCTGAAAAATCATCCGCATGCCGCTTCGCTCAGCGCCTCTGGCCGTCGTCCGCATGGCTAGTCCGATCAGCGCGATGACGTCTGGAGCGCTCACACAGCACCTCCGTCACTTCCTTCGCGACCTCATCGATCCCCCGTCCCGACTCTTCTCGATGAAGTTGAAGACCCAGCGACCGCCCAAGCGAGCCGACGACATCCTCGGTTACACTCGTTTCACCAGGCCAAGGCCTCAGTGTAAATGATTGCACCGCCTCGGGAGGCGTTCAGCCCACAGGAAGGCTGCTTGCGCTTTAGCGCCGTTTGATCCCAGTTACCCTGGCCGGTGATACTGAGAGAAGCTACCACGCTTGCTATCTTCTTGCGTGATCGCGCAGCTGCGAGCCCAGTATTTGAAAGAACCGACATGACTACTCTCTCCCTCACCGATGCCGAGCGCACCGTATTCGCTCGCGTTGCCAACGCAGACGCACCTCCCGGCGCCATCGTGCGTGATTTCGACGTGCTTCTGGACTACCTGAGCACGGATGGCATCCCGGTTTCGCCAAAGACCAGCGAATTTGCCATCGCACGCCTGCCCGAACTCAATGCCTTGCTTACTCACCCCGTCCCGATCGGCCTCCACCGCGGCAAGCAGACGTCGTACCCCAACGTAGCTGGACTGCACCTGCTTTTACGCTTTAGTCGATTGGGGAAGGTCGATCGTTTCGGCACCACGCCGCGGATGATCCTGAATACGGAAATGGCCGCCAAGTGGCAATTGCTCAATCCGACAGAACGATATTTCAGCCTGCTCGATCGCTGGTGGAGCTTCTGAGTGCGGTCAGCCGATTTGATGTTCCGATGTTCACGTACGGTGATGGTTGCGGCGGATATGCGTCACGCATCAATTGCCGCGCGATCATTGACGAGAGTCGGGCAAGAGCGACGCAGACGACCAGACCCTGGGGCTCTGCCCCAGACCCCGCACTCGCCGTGAGGCAGCCGTCGGGGATGTAAAACCCCCCATCCCCGACAACTGCCGTGAGCGTTGGCGCCCTCCAGGGCGTCAAGGGGCTTTCGCGGCATAAACGCGGCGATGAAACGTGCCGCATTTATTCCACGGTCCCCGTGACCCCCCTCCGGCCGCAGTTCGAGGGATTTACCAACACCCACGAATTGAGCGATCGGCGCGCCATCGGGGGATTCGAAGTGCCGAAGGACGTCGTCCGTCTCGAAATCAGCGACCCGCCACCGCACGCCGTGGCGCCGGCCTCTCGGGTTGGGCAAAGATCTCCAGATAAAGCTTCTCGTCGAGTTGGGGAAGGTCACGCTGCGCCGCGGCGGCGAGCAGTTCGGCGGCGAGCGTCGTCAGAATGCGGTAATTGCCGGCGGCGTGATCGCACAGCGTCTGCTGCAGCATCGGAGTCATCAGACTGGCGTTGCCGGCGCCGGCCAGCAGATGGGTCAGGCAGGCGAGCAACTCCTCGCGGCTGGCGTGTTCGGTGGCGAGCCGGGTGCGAATACGCGAGCCCAGCGGGATCAGTTCCTCGCGCCGCAGCTTCTCGATCAGGCGCGCATCGCCAGCGAGCACTACACACAAGAGCGACTGCGAATCGAAACGCGCACTGGCCAGAAGACGCAGCTCGCAAAGCACCGGTGGACTCATCTCCTGGGCCTCATCGACCAGCAGTACAGCGCGTCTTCGCGTCGTCTCCAGATGCGCGAACCACACTTCTCGCAAGGCCTTGAAGCCGCCCCATCGGTTATGCGGACGCAAGGGCACGGCAAAGATATCGCCCATCTCGCGATAGAAGTCGGCGAGGTTGCTCTGCGGGTGATTGATCGCGCCCACCGTGATATCGGGCAAGCGCGCGAGCCGCTCCGCCAGGAGGCGCAAAGCGACGCTCTTGCCGGTGCCCGGGTCGCCATGAATCATCGCAAAGCCCCCCTCGCGGATCTGAGACTGCTCGATCCGCCAACAGAAATTCTCCATCCGGGGCGGCACGTAGATCGCCTCGGTCGGCAATTCCGGGGAGAAGGGATTCCACTTCAGCCCATACAGGGCGAGGAGTTTCTGGTTCATGCGGGGTCCTGGTCGAGGGGGGTCAAGTACGCGGGTGGCAGGCCGGTAGCGGCGTAGTCGGCGAGCAACTGGCGGAGCAAAGGCGCCAGGCCCGACGACGGCAGCGGCGACAGATCGGCGCTCACCGGCGTCAGGCGTCGACGCTGACCATCGGCGTTGGCCGACTTGTCGAGCGGTTTGACGGGGCAAAGCAGTGCGCCGGTCCTCGGATCAACCAGATCGACCCGTGTCAGATCCCAGCGGGCGTAACGCAGGTAAAGCATGGTGAGATGGCGATAGCGGGCAGGAATCTCGAAGCGCTCGCCCGCCAGACTGACCGTGCCATCGGAGCGCCGTTGCCGGCGCGCCACTTCGATACGGAATGCGGCAGACAACGCTTCCGTCTTTGGGCAGTCGCGACGGACATTCGGGCCGGCAAGATAGCGGGTCAGCGGTGTCGCATCGAGTTCGGCATGGCGCGTGCGGTGATACTCCTGTTCGACCCAGGCTTGGGTCGCCTGATTGAGAAGCTCGAGCGTCAGCGATTCCTCGCCTTCCAGCATGGCCATCAGGCGCCCTTCGACACGGCCCCAGAAGGACTCTTGCTTGGCATTTTGGTAAGGGGAATAAGGCAGCGTCGTCTGATGGACAATGCCCAGACAAGCCAGGCCGGAGACGGTTTCATCGGCCAGCATGGCGGCGCCGTTGTCGGTCATCAGGGCACGTGGCAGCCCTCGCTTCATGAACGCTTGCGACAGTCCGTGCACCAGGCTCTCGGCCGTTTCGTCGAGATACCACTGCAAGTGGCAGACGAGCCGCGAGCGGTCGTCGATCACCCCGAGCAGCAGCGGCTTCACCCAGTTCCCGGCACGCGTCAGCACCTTGCGTTTGGCGTGGTGGAAATCGAGGTGCCAGAGGGCCGACACTTGATCGACTTCGAAGCTCCGGACCTCCAGCTGTTCGAGGCGGTCACGGGCCAGTGACGCCCCGTCGGTGGTGCGCTTGGCACGCCCTTGCCGGAACATGCCCTGCGCCTTGAGGTAGCGTCGAATGGTGGGGTACGACGGCAGCGGTGAATCACTGCCCACGAGGGAAACGCGTAGGTTGTCGAAGTGCAGTTGCGCGGTCCAGCCGGGATGTTCGCGGTACTGGGTGGTCAGCACCTCGATGGTCCGTGGGTGCATACTGGGGAAACGGCCGATGTTGCCACGCAGTCGGTTTCTGAGCGTGGCCACCGGATCGGTGGCGCGCCGTGCCTGGTAGTACCAGCGCTCCAGCGTCGATTTGCCGAAGCAGACTTCGAGGCCCGAGAGAGGATGTCGCCAGCGCTTGACGGCGAGCGCGGTCAAGGCGGCCTGTAGTTCGCCGGTGGCCGGCGGTGCGGCCAGCAAGGGGCCGATGATCGAGAAGCGCAAACGCGCCCAGCGATCGCGTTTCAGCGGATCGATAGTGGAACTCAAGAAGGTCTCCCAGTGTGGCGGCGCCGACGGCGCTCCAACCAGGAGCGAAGGCTACAAAGCCTCGATCAGGCTGACTATCAACATCTTCTGCGGGTGATCAGCGACCCTCAGGCAAGTCGATCGGCCTGACGGTGATCGGCGACAGGAACACCAGGAGTCGCATCAGTGCTTCTTCGGTGTTTCCCGAAAATCGTTCGAGCAGACTGGCGGGGAAGCGGTCGCTGACCACAGGGGGCATGAAGCGGGCGCAGGCGGCTTGCCAGAGCGCGGTTTGCGGAAACTCACCCTGCCACCAGTGGCGCCAGCGTCGCAGGGTCAGCACCGGGACGTTGAGGGTTCCGGACAGCCGCGTCGCCGCTGGGGTCTGCCCGGCATGCCGGGCAGACCCCAGCACCACCGCCAGCGCGAGATACACGCGCCGACCCAGGAAACGCACGGACATCGAGGTCGTGCGCCGACGGCAGCGATGACAGCAGAAGCTGAAGCGCGATTCGTAATCGCTACGAACCTCGCTCAGGCAGGCGCGCGGCTTGCGCGGATAGTTGGCGCGGTGCAGAACACCGCCGCACCGGCAGCCAGCAGTCTGTGTCTCGCTGGCCAGTTCCTCATCGATGCGCAACAGCAAGCGGAAAAAGTTGGGCGACTGCAGTAGGGCGTGGCACACTTGGATGGTCTCTTGGCTTGGTAACCGGACACTCCCCCAAAGGGTTCGTTTGTTCAAGTTCCCCGAGGGGGGTCACCTGCTCACCATCACGCTGCGTGACCAGAAAACCGCCAAACACCATCACGGATGGTGACCGTACTCACCACCAGGCCGGCAAGCAGATCGTTGCGGACGTTGGCAAGCCAGTCCTGGTGTAGGGATTTCATGGTTTTCCTGTTGCGTTGTCGGTGCTCGTCGTGGCGCTGGCCCTTGCTGGCGAGCGCGGACGCGGAAGAGCCTTCCCGATCGGTGCGATTCGTGGAGAAAGTCCGCACCGTCCGGGCCAGGCAGATGCCGTGAAGCGGGAGTGAAGCGGGCCGCGATCAACGCGCTGGATGCAGCCGACGCGCGGTGCGGAGGCAACTTGCGCGTGCGAGGAAGGCGGTGAAGCTCCCCTGTTGCCTAGTAACGGGCCCAGGCCGGGGGGCGATTCTATCTGATTTGCTGCGGCGCAGCAAATCGGCCCGTGGGGCCGCCTCCCGCATTCCGAGCGACACCCCTGTTCCGGGTTTGGAGTTGGCCGTGCGCGGAGCGTGGCCGGCGACGCCGTGCTCAGCTTCCGGTGGCAGATCCGGCGACTGGCCATCGCTTGCTCGTCGGCGAGCCAAGAGCGCCTATCTGAAGGCGTGCGGTTGGTATCCATGAAAGAAGATATCTGAATCTTCAGATAGCTTTTTTGGGTGCTGAAACATGTATACTGCACCGCAGATATCTATTGTTACAGATAGGAGTCTCTCCATGCCTCTTCAACTACTTTACGGAAACGCCGTTACCGGCGAGCAGCGTTTTGAACGCCCCGAGCTGCAGGACCGGCTGATGCGCACGCTGGCGAGTAGCGGTGGGGTCAAGATGTTCGGCTTACGCCGGATCGGCAAGTCGACGCTGCGGCTGTACGTGATCGAACAGATGCAGCACAGCAGGAAACCCTGTGCATTCGTCGATGCGCAAGGCCTGCACACGATTTCCGACCTGCTCGCCGAATTGTTTCGCGCTTTGCCGCAGGAGTCGAAGCTGACCAGCAGAGCGCTCGGCCTGATCGCCAAGGACAGTCCGATCAAGAACCTGCTGGAGGCCCTGGCGAAGGGCACGAAAATCGGCGAGAACGTCGTTTCTGCCTACTGGAAAGAGGCCTACAACAGCATCCGCGACGCCTTGAAGGANCAGCGAGTCGGATATCCGCGACTACGTGAAGAAGCGCAAGATCAGCGGCTCCACCCGTAGCCCGTCGGGCCGCCGCTGCCGCGACACCTTCGCCAGCCTCAAGAAGACCTGTCGCAAGAACGGGCTGTCCTTCTGGCAATACCTGAAGGACCGCGTCTTCGGCTGGCATCGAATTCCTCCGCTGGCGCAGTGGATCTTCGAGGCCACCCCGACGGCTGCGTATTCCACACCAATATAGTTACTCAACCAAGTGTGAGCAGGGCCAGAGGCAACTGCCAGACATGCTCTTCAATTTATTCTAAAAGCATGGTCGAGCGAGCCAGCAGGCGAGCCGACCGTCGTGTCGGCGAGCACGCCGACAAGACGCCAGCATTGGCTTTTTGAAGGGCACGCATGGCGTGGTCGCCCCCTTGCCGGACCCACATGCGGTGGGCCCGCTTTCGGTAGTCTAACTACAGCCGGCAGGTAGCTGTCGGTGAAAGCGGGACATGCAGCCGCGGATTACGAATAATTCCACGCAAACATTCGATGTTCACCAGTTTGGTTTCGAATCCGCGGGTGCGCTTGAGCGCGATAACGAATACTCAGGGATTGTCGCTTCATCGACTCTCTATATTGCTTTCGCAGCGCCCAGGCAGGCACGTCCCGTTCCTCCACTCTAGCACTTGGAGGTGTGAACTATGACTCCTGAACCCAACCCAGAATTCGCCGCCTTCATCGGCATCGACTGGGCCGATGCGAAACACGACATCTGCCTGCAAGCGGCCGGAAGCCGCCAGCGTGAATTCGCCGTGCTGTCCCATCGCCCCGACGCCATTGATGAGTGGGCCGCTGCGCTCAGGCAGCGCTTTCACGGCCAGGCGGTGGCCGTCTGTCTCGAGATCGCCCGCGGACCGCTGGTCTACGCGCTGCAGAAACATGACTTCTTTGTCCTGTTTCCGGTGAATCCCGCCACCCTGGCGAAGTATCGTCAGGCCTTCCAGCCCAGCCACGCCAAGGCCGATCCGGCCGATGCGCAAATCGCGCTGGAGATCCTTCTGTGCCACCGCGACAAGCTGAAAGCCTTGCAGCCACAGAGCGTCGGCATTCGCACGCTCGAACGCCTGCTGGAAGAGCGACGGGAATTCGTCGATGAGCAGACGCGGATCACCAACCGCCTGACCAGCGCGCTGAAGGAGTACTTTCCCCTGGCCAACGCATGGTTCGACGAGAAAGCGAGTGCCCTGTTCTGCGACTTCCTGAGCCATTGGCCAAGCCTCAAGCAGCTGCAACGCGCCCGCCGGACGACACTGCTCACCTTCTTCCGGGAACATCATTGCTACCAACCGCGCTTGATCGAAGAACGCCTGGCGGCCCTCCAGCGTGCCGCACCGCTCACCGACGATGCGGCAGTCATCAAGCCGAAAGCGCTCATGGTCGAGGGTCTGGTAGACCAATTGCGCGTCACGCTGAAGGCCATCGCCCGCTTTGATGCCGAGATCGAGGCCGTCGCCCCGACCCTGCCGGATTACGCGCTGTTCCAGGCACTACCGGGCGCCGGTCCGAATCTGGCGCCGCGCTTGCTGGTCGCTTTCGGCGAACGACGGGAGCGCTTCGCCAGCGCCGCCGATGTCCAGATGTTTGTCGGCGTCGCGCCGGTGACGGAAAGCAGTGGCAAGCAGCATTGGGTGCATTGGCGGCTGCAATGCCCGACGTTCCTGCGCCAGACCTTCGTCGAGTGGGCCGCCCAGACCATCACCCGTTCCTTCTGGGCCGGCGCCTACTATCGGCAACAACGCGCCAAAGGCTGCGCGCATCAGACCGCTGTTCGGGCCTTGGCCTTCAAGTGGATACGCATTCTCTTCCGTTGCTGGCAGTTGCGCACGCCGTATGACGAGTCGGCCTACCTGAATGCCTTGCAGCGCCGAGGTTCACCCTTGCTGGCGAGTTTGGCGTTGCCATCGCCTGCCACGCATTGACCGGCGCAGAAGCGAAGTCGCTCAGGACATGAACGCACCACGGTGCTGGCGGTCGGCTGAACCGGCACCACGTCACCGGAGCTGAAGATCATGAACGTCATTCTCGAAACCGAACGCGATCGTCGGACCCTCGCGTGGTTGGTTCAACAAGTCGGGGAGCCTGCACTTGAAAGGGCCTGTGCGACTTTGGCGGGCAGGCGAAAGTGCTATCCGTCCAACCTCGCCAAGTGCCTTGGCCTGGTACCGCCGGACAGCCTCGCCGGACCCTCGTCGGAACAGGTCCAGGCTTATCTAAACGACATGCGAACGCTACTCAAGCACCCCACATTGGAAAGGCGGGTCAGACTTCCGCAGCCGTCAAAAAACCCTTGACGAGTACCTCAGGGCGTAACTGGACAGTCATTTGTAATATCGTAGCGCGCGGGATAACCGTGGCACCCTTGGGTAATTTGCCGAGGCCCACATGGCGAATAGCAGGCTATCCATGCGCAAGATTTTTGACGTTTTACGGCTGTCGCTTGAAGGCGGTCGCAGCCACCGCGAGATCGCCCGGGCGATCAACGCCTCACCGACGACTGTTGGCGATCTCCTCCGCCGGGTGAAGCTCTACGGCATCACCTGGCCCCTGCCGGCAGGATTGAGCGAGCCGGCGCTGGAGGCGCAGCTGTACCCGCCGACCGCACCGTCNAGGTATTTCATCTTGTACTTGCCCAGTTCGATCACATCGCCGTCCTTGAGGAAATGCTTCTTGACCGACTGGCCGTTGACCAATGTACCGTTGGTGCTGTTTAGATCCTCAAGGAAAGAGTCGTTGAGAATGGTCACCACCGCTGCATGTTCACCGCTGATCGCCATGTTGTCGATCTGGATGTCGTTGTGCGCCTTGCGGCCAATACTCATGCGCTCCTTGAGCAGCGGGATTTCCTTGAGTACCAGACCATCCATGCTGAGAATGAGCTTTGCCATCGCCTGTTTCGTCCTTATTTAAACCACGACCAGAGCTTCGCCCAGCGCCCCGGAGCAGCTGGAAACTCGCGCAAGACCTTGATCACCACTACCGAAATATTGTCATCCCCACCGTTGTCGTTGGCGAGCTGTAGCAACTGCGTGGCAGCGAGTTCAAGATTGGCGCCAAACCTCTCCAACAAGAGCTGAACCTCGCCTTTTTCGAGCATGTCGTAGAGGCCGTCGGAACACAGCAGGTAAACATCGCCCGCGTAAACCGAGTGCCAATGCACCTCGGCCTCCACCTCTGGATCAACGCCAACGGCACGCGTCACCAGATTGCGGTTGACCGAGTAGCGCGCTTCTTCGGCCGAGATTTCACCGCAGTCGAGTTGTTCCTGCAGAAAGGAGTGGTCGTGCGTCAAAGCGACGAACTCCTCGCCACGTAGGCGATACAGGCGCGAGTCACCAATATGCGCAACCACCATCTGGTCGTCGCAAAAGACAGCGGCAACCAAGGTAGTACCCATGCCGCCGAAGCGCGACTGACCCTCCGCGGCACTATAGATGGCCGAGTTGACCACGGCGATCTGTTCAAGCAGCGCTCGCTCGGCAAACAATTTCCCTGTGTCAGGATCAGCGGTATGCGCCGCGCAGGCCTTGAATGCTCGTGCTAGCCCGCTCGACAGGAGTTCCGTCGCCATGCTGCTGGCTACTTCACCAGCTTGGTAGCCACCCATGCCGTCGGCCAGGATTGCCAGGCCCAGTGCAGCGTCAGCAAAAACCGAATCTTCGTTCTGTCCCCGTACCAGTCCGGGGTCGGTGCGCGTAGCCATTTCCAGCGCACCCAAGAGACTGTTTGTCACGTCTTCTCCCCATAACCACTGCTCGGCATGCCAACGCGGCTACACTTCACTCACGGCTCGTGCTGCGAGAAACGCTTCAAGCGCTCAGGCGCTCCGGACCGCAGACATTGTGCCAACACTAGCCTCCAAAAGGCAATTCGAGACCCAGACCACGCTCACGTGCAAGCGCCTCGATACGGACGGCGAGCGCCAGATCCTGAACGGCCATGCCCTGTGATTCGAAGAGCGTTATCTCGGCAGCCGTCGAACGTCCCAGATGCCGACCACAGACCACGTCCCCGAGCTCGACCAGGGAACGCGCCTGCAGGCGCCCTTTCTCGAACAAGGGCAAGAGGTCTCCGGCTTCACAGAGTGCCGTCTGAACACTGTCAACGATGATCAGCGAACAACGCTTCAGAACGTCTTCGCCGATTTCGCGGCGGATCAGCGAATTGGAGCCGGCGCCATTGATGTGCGTTCCCGGCGATAGCCACTCGGCGTCGAACAGCGGCGTCGACGCGGTGGTGATGGTACTGACAATATCGCTACCGCGCACCACCTCTTCGGGCGACGCAGCCGCGACGACTTCGATACCGAGACGGTCTGCCATGCGCGTGCAGAATTCAGCCAGTCGCTCGGCGCGACGGGCGTACACTTTGACGAGTCGCAACTGGCGCACGGCGGCAATCGCCTCAATATGCCCCTCCGCCTGCCAGCCGGCACCAAAGATACCCGCGACCTGCGCATCGGCTCGGGCCAGAAAGCGGGTGGCGACGCCGGCCGCGGCAGCGGTACGCATCATACCCAGGCGGTCAGCCTCGATCACCGCCCGCAGGCGGCCGGTCGAGGCCTGGAACAGGTGGACCAGAAAGCGCACGCCCGAGCGGTTGCTGGTATAGGCCTTGTAGCCAATGGCGTCGAGCTGCGGCAAGGCCCCCTGCAGGATATGCAGCGTCGTCTGCGGCAGGCGCGTCCTCTGCCGCGGCACATCGCAGGCCGCCGTGGTCGAAAGCTGGCGATGCGCAGCCTCGACCGCCGCCAACGCCAGCGGCATGGTCAACAGCTGCTCAACCTCTTTTTCAGTCAGGAACAGGGCCATTTTGTTCTCGCATCCGTAACGCGCGTAATACTGGCAATTTTGGCGATGCGCGGGCTTGTCTTGCCCGCAACATCAAACTCGCAGAAAGCCTGCAGCGCCGATTCTACCGGCAAATGGCCTGCGCCAATCAGCACAAGGCAATCGCCAAGAAAAAAGGCAGACCGCAGTCTGCCTTTTTTCTTGGCTGGACTTCAGCCAGATGGCTGCGCCTAGATCAGCTTCTTGATCAGCTTGCCCATTTCCGACGGATCGCGGGTCACCGTGAAGCCGCACTCTTCCATGATCGCGAGCTTGGCGTCAGCGGTATCTGCGCCGCCGGAAATCAGCGCGCCAGCGTGGCCCATACGCTTGCCTGCAGGAGCGGTAACGCCGGCGATGAAGCCAACGATCGGCTTCTTCATGTTCGCCTTGCACCACACGGCAGCGTCGGCTTCGTCGGGACCACCGATTTCACCGATCATGATCACCGCATAGGTATCAGGATCGTCGTTGAACAGACGCATGATGTCGATGTGCTTGAGACCGTTGATCGGGTCGCCACCGGTACCCACGGCGGTGGTCTGGCCAAGACCGATTTCGGTCAGCTGGCCAACGGCCTCGTAGGTCAGAGTGCCAGAGCGCGAAACAACGCCGATGCGACCCTTGCGGTGGATGTGACCAGGCATGATGCCGATCTTGACTTCATCCGGGGTGATTACGCCAGGACAGTTCGGGCCAAGCAGCAGGGTCTTCTTGCCGCCGGCAGCTTCACGTTTCTTCATCCGGTTGCGAACCATCAGCATGTCGCGGACCGGAATGCCTTCGGTAATGCAGACCACCAGATCAAGGTCGGCTTCGACAGCTTCCCAGATTGCGGCAGCCGCACCTGGCGGCGGTACGTAGATCACCGAAACAGTGGCGCCGGTCTCGGCAGCAGCGTCCTTGACCGTGCCAAAGATCGGAATACCCATCAGGCTCTCGCCGGCTTTCTTGGGGTTGACGCCGGCGACGAAGCAGTTCTTGCCGTTGGCGTACTCCTGGCACTTCTCGGTGTGGAACTGCCCGGTCTTGCCGGTCATGCCCTGGGTGATGATTTTGGTGTCTTTGTTGATCAGAATCGACATGTTGGCTCCTTACTTGACCGCAGCAACGATCTTGGTGGCGGCATCAGCCATTGAATCCGCAGTGATGATTGGCAGACCGGAATCGCTCAGGATCTTCTTGCCGATATCTTCGTTGGTTCCCTTCATGCGCACCACCAGCGGGACCGCGATGTGTGTTTCCCTGGCTGCCGCAACGACGCCCGTGGCGATCGTGTCGCAGCGCATGATGCCACCGAAGATGTTGACCAGAATTCCCTTGACCTTGGGATTCTTGAGCATGATCTGGAACGCCGAGGTGACTTTTTCGGTGGTTGCGCCACCACCAACGTCGAGAAAGTTGGCTGGCTCGGCACCGAAGAGCTTGATGGTATCCATGGTCGCCATGGCCAGACCCGCACCATTCACCAGGCAGCCGATATTGCCGTCAAGCGAAATGTACGAAAGATCGTGCTTGGATGCCTCGAGCTCGTCAGGGTCCTCTTCGTCGAGATCGCGGAAAGCCATGATCTCGGGCTGCCGATAGAGGGCATTGGAGTCGAAGTTGAATTTGGCGTCGATGGCCTTGATGTTGCCATCACCTTCCAGAATCAGCGGGTTGATCTCGGCCAGCGAGGCGTCGGTTTCCATGTAGCACTTGAAGAGCCCCTGCAGCGCCTTGACAGCGCTGTCGACCGATGCGGCGGGGACGCCAATGCCCGTGGCGAGTTCAGCTGCCTGCTTGGCGCTCAAGCCTTCCTCGGGGTCGACGAAGACCTTGAGGATTTTCTCCGGGGTATCGTGAGCGACCTTCTCGATATCCATACCGCCTTCGGAAGAAGCCATTATCGCCACCGTCTGCGTCGTACGATCGGTCAGCGCGGCAACGTAGTACTCCTTGCGGATGTCGGCACCCTCTTCGATCAGCAGGCGGCGGACTTTCTGGCCGACCGGACCGGTCTGGTGCGTCACCAACTGCATGCCGAGAATCTGGCCGGCAAACTCGCGGACTTCGTCCAGCGACTTGGCGACCTTCACACCACCGCCTTTACCACGACCGCCAGCGTGAATCTGGGCTTTGACGACCCAGAGATTGCCTCCCAGGGATTCGGCTGCCTTGACCGCTTCATCGACGGATTGGCAGAAGACCCCGCGCGGAACGGCAACGCCGAATTTCTTCAGGAGTTGCTTACCCTGATATTCGTGAATTTTCATGCGCTTTCCTTGCTTGAGTTAAGGTTGCGAAGTGTAACCAGTGTAACGAGTGGAACGAAAGTAACGAACCGCAGGCAGAACATCCTACCCGGGCTTCTGGCCACGGTACCAGCGCGGGTAATAGCGCCGAACCGCGTCCGAATGCGACTCCAGGGCGTGGCAACGATCAAGCTGATAGGGCTTATGCCCGCTATCGTCGTTGTCGCGCACATCACTGGCGAAGGTCTGCAGCGCCGCGGTCGGCAAGAAGCTCACCAGCTCGCTGATATGCGAGCACCCACGCGTGCTACGGAATAGATTCTTGACTGCCGTCCGGAAGCCATGAAAGAGATTTAGGCCGATCAGCTGCGAGTAATCGGGAGCAATCTGATCGCAATATCCGCTATACGGCATCGCATCGATACAGGCCACCGCCTCCAGGATATTCATCTGGGCATCAATGGCCACCCGCACCGAGATGTCGTGCACCGCTTCGCCCCGCTTGCGCAGGCCCGACGACAGCGGATAGTCGTGATCCTTGACGTCCACCAGTCGTGCCTCGATATCCCAACAACCATCATTACGCTTGTAGCCGTCGAGCTGGACGCTGCGGACATGCATACGGGTGCGTTCGGCAGTGGGTGCGGGCAGCGGCATCAAGGATCCTGAGGGGATTTGCGAGCCCGTGAAGGCCTCGCAGCGGGCAAGCAATTCTACACCAAAACCCTTCCCGGGTCGCGGCGCAATTCATAATTATGGCCGCCAGAACGGTGCATGGACCCCGTTGCCGGGCAAGCAAGGCACAGGCAGGCGCTCCCGCAACACGCACGGGAGCACCTGCCTCGATCGCTTCAGGAAGCCAGCAGGCGCCTGGCTTCTGCCAGACCCGCCGAGAGCATGGCCAGATCCTGCGGCACGTTGCTCTTCAGTTCGTCAATCACGGCACTCGCCTGCTCGGTAGGCTGCATGCAGCCGCCCAACACCTGCTGCAAGAGCTGCTGGCGCAGAGCGGTCAACTCGGCCGAGAGCTGAGCACGTGCCCGTGCCTGCCAGCGGTTGCCGGCAGGAAGTCGATTGATCGCAGCACCCAGCCAGTCCAGGTCGAGCTTCTCGGCCAGTTCGCGGAGTGCGCCGGCAACCTGAGCCAAGGGGAAGGCACAGGCACGCGCAAGATTCACCAACTCGAACGCGGCGACGATCTGCGCACGTGCTTCGAGCAATGCTGTAAGGCCCTGCGCCCCGCTCCCGGCGGCTCGAACACTGTCCATGCAGTTGACGACCGCCGGCCGGTACTCGGCAACCATTTCGCCGATCGAAGCGCCGCCGACATGCTGCGTCACCATCAGCCGTGTCGCGGCGCCGGTCATCGTCCGCAACTCGACCATCAGGGCCATCTGCACAGCCGCGTCGACTGCCAGGTCCAGGGACTCGACCTCACGCCATAGTGCTTCAGTATCGAGCACACTGCTGGCGGCGTACCAGGCGCCGGCGACCTGCGCCGGTGAAGCGCCGGTCTCGTCACTGACTTCCATGACGAAGATCGTCCCCATTCGGTTAACCAGACGATTGACCAGCTGGGTGGTGATGATGTCACGCTTCAAGGGGTGCGCCGGCAGCAAATCGCTGCACTGTCCGAGCACAGCGGCAGGGAAGTAGTTCACCAGCAACTCGTAAACATCCTTGTTGTCGGGCAGCTCCGAAGCCAGAATGGCTTCCTTCAGCGTGATCTTGGCATAGGCCAGGAGAACCGAGAGCTCCGGTGCACTGAGACCCCGCCCTTGCTGCGCACGCTCGGCCAGGCGCTTGTCGTCAGGCAATGACTCGATGGCGCGGCGCAAAGCACCTTTGGCTTCCAGAGTGCGGATGAAACGTCCGTGCGCTTCGATCAGCTCAACGCCCGCCGCCGCTTCAAGCGCAATCGCCTGCGTCTGCTGATAGTTGTCGGCCAGCACCAGGCGCCCGACCTCGTCGGTCATCGAGGCGAGCAGGGTGTCGCGCTGCTTGCCGGTCACGTCACCACGACTGATCAGGCCGGCGAGCAGGATCTTGATGTTGACCTCGTGGTCGGAGCAGTCCACCCCCGCCGAGTTGTCGATGGCGTCGGTGAAAATGCGGCCGCCGTGCAGCGCGAACTCGATACGGCCGGGCTGAGTCAGCCCGAGGTTGCCGCCTTCACCAATCACCCGCGCCTGCAGTTGGCTGGCATCGACCCGCAAAACGTCGTTACCACGATCATTGGCTTCCTGATGACTCTCGCTACTGGCCTTGACGTAGGTCCCGATACCACCGTTGTAAAGCAGATCGACCGGTGCCTGCAGGATGATCTTGATCAACTCGTGCGGAGGCAGCTGGATCGCTGCAGTACCCAGCCACGAACGCACTTCTGGCGACAGCGGAATGGCCTTGGCGCTGCGCGACCAGATGCCGCCGCCCGTGGAAATCAGCGCCCGATCGTAGTCCGACCACGAGGACCGCGGCAGCGCGAACAGCCGCTGCCTCTCGGCGTAGCTCGGCGCCGGATCCGGATTCGGATCGAGGAACAGGTGGCGGTGATCGAAAGCGGCAATCAGCCTGATTTGTGGCGAGAGCAGCATGCCATTGCCAAAGACGTCTCCCGACATGTCGCCAATGCCGACGACCGTGAACGGCTGCGTTTGCGTATCCAGGCCCAGCTCCCGGAAATGCCGTTTAACCGCTTCCCAGGCGCCGCGGGCGGTGATACCCATTTTCTTGTGGTCGTAACCGACCGAACCGCCCGAGGCGAAAGCATCACCAAGCCAGAAGCCGTATTCGATGGCAATGCCGTTGGCGATGTCCGAAAAGGTCGCTGTCCCCTTGTCGGCGGCGACCACCAGGTAGGCGTCATCACCGTCACGACGGCGCACGCCGCGTGGCGGAACGACCTGGCCGTCCACCAGGTTGTCGGTCAGATCGAGCAGACCGCGGATGAAAGTCGAATAGCAGGCAATCCCTTCGGCCTGGAAAGCTTCCCGGTCGCTGGCCGGTGGCGGCCGCTTGCAGACGAAGCCCCCTTTCGAACCCAGCGGAACGATCACCGCATTCTTGACCATCTGGGCCTTGACCAGACCAAGCACCTCGGTACGGAAGTCTTCCATCCGGTCGGACCAGCGCAAACCGCCGCGCGCCACCCGCGCACCGCGCAGGTGCACCCCTTCGACGCGATCGCTATAGACAAAAATCTCGTAGAGCGGCGCTGGCTCAGGCAGGAAGGGGATATCGCGCGACGAAAGCTTCAAGGACAGATAATCCCTGGCCTTGCCGTCAATGGCTGACTGGTAGGCATTGGTCCGCAGGGTTGCTGCGATGACCGTCTGCATGGCGGCGAGGATGCGGTCGTCGTTGGGATTACTGACCTGCAGCAAGGCCGCGTTCAGTTCCTCGGAAATAGCTTTCGCACGCGCGTCGTCGGCGGCTGGCGAGAAGAGCGCTTCGAAGAGGTCCACCAGGCCACGGGTGATACTGAAATGTGTTGCCAGACATTGCTCAATATAAGCCTGGCTGAAGGGCAGACCGGCCTGCAGCAGATAGCGTCGGTAGGCGCGTAGAATGCCGATCTGGCGGCCGTTGAGACCAGCGAGCAGGACCAGCCGGTTGAAGCCGTCGTTCTCGGCCTCGTCGCGAAGCAGGCTTTCGAGCAATTCGACGAAGGCTCGCCGCGTGCTGTCGTCATCGAGTGCCGCCGGGTCAGGTAGCTGGACAGCGAAATCTGCGACGTGCAGATCACTCAGTGGCAACTTGAACGGTTGCTCCGAAAGCACCGTCAGCCCCAGGTTTTCGAGAATGGGCAGGATCGCCGACAGCGGCCGCGGGCGACCGCGGCGGAACAGTTTCACGTGCTGGTGCGAGCCGTCGTCGCCTTGCGCGGCATTAAGCTTCACTTCGACCCGACCGCTGCTTTCAGCTGCCTCCAGACGTTCGAGGTCGGACACCGCAGAAGCGGGCGTGACACGCTCCTGATAGAACTGCGGCAATTCGGAACCGTAGCGGCGCAAGAGGGCATTGCCCCGCTCCTCGCCATAATGCCCGATGAGATTGTGTTTCAGTTCGTCGGCCCAGCCACGAACGATGCGCGCAACCTGTCTCTCGATGGCCTCGGCGTCGTAGTCGTAGGTGGTGCCAAGCGGGGTGTGGACGATGAAGTGGATTCGCGCCAGCCGCGATTCGCCGAGCATGATAAAGAAATCGACACTTTCGGCGACCAAGGTTTCATTCAGCAGCGCCGAAATTCGTTTGCGCAAGCGGGTGTCGAAATGATCGCGCGGCATGTACACCATCACCGAAACGTAGCGCCCCCAGGCGTCGTTACGCATGAAGACGCGCACCTGCTCGCGTTCGTGCAGCGAAACGATGCCATGCGCAGCGGCCATCAGGTCGCCTTGCGCGATTTCGATCAACTCATCCCGGGGATAGGTTTCGAGGACATTGAGCAGGGTTTTTTCGCGGTGACTGCGCGGGATAAAGCCGATGGCTTCCCTGACTGCAGAAATCTTGCGACGCAGGATCGGAATGTCGGTTGCCGCCACGTGATAGACATGCGCCGTGTACAGACCGACCAGAGCACGCAGGCCGATGACCTGGCCGGCAGCGTCATAACGTTTGACGCCGATGAAGTCGAGGTAGGCCGCACGGTGAACAGTCGAACGCGCGTCGGTCTTGACCAGGATCAGCGGCGAGGGATCTCCGGCCAGGGCGGCGACAGCGCCCTGAAATCCGGCCAGGCAATGGCCAAAACCCTGGTGGTCGGCGTGACGGAGGATACCGAGTCCGCTGTCCGCAACACGCGCGAGCGTGCCGCTTTCCGGGCTGACGAGGTAGTCGGCATAACCGAGAAAGACGAAATTGTTGACCCCGATCCAGCGCAGATAAGCCCCCGCTTCATCGCACTCGGGACCGGGAATGGTGATCATCTCGTCGTACGCTTGTTGCATGCAGCTCTGTATGGCGGCGACATCTTCGACCGCCGCGCGCACATCGAGGAGACCGCTGGCGATCTCCTGGCGCAGCTGTTCGAGCAGCTGGGCGTCGCCAACGCGGTCGATCTCGAGGTGGATCCACGATTCCGGCTGGCTGCCGGTGGCACCGCGCGGCAGCGTATGTTGCAAGTGACCCTCGGCGTTTCTCTCGGTGGCCAGCAGAGGATGCAGCAAGCGATGGATGACCAGACCGTGACGGTACACGACCATGGTGATCGAATCGACCAGGAAGGGCATGTCATCGGTCACGACATCGATCACCGTGTGCGGCGAGTGCCAGCCGTGGCGGTCAAAATCCGGAGTGTACAGAGCAACAATCGCTTTTTCCGGCGGTCGCGCTTCACCCAGGCGAAAATGCTGCACGGCCGCACCGAGAAGCTCTTCCGGGCTGGCATCACTGACGTCGCTCAGCTCACCATCACCGAAGTAGCATTCGAGGTACTCGTCGATGCGCGCGGGCAAATTCTGCTGCTCGGCGATCTCGCGCAGGTTGCGCCGCAGATTGAGGGTGGATTCATTGGTCAACGCCATTGCTGCTCTCCTATTTTTCTTTATTTATCTAACGGTCATGACACGAGGAGACACCCCAAATCATGAAAGTCATGACCGTCTCCCCCTCTTCCCCGACCCTTCTCCCGCGAGGGGAGACGGGAGTTTCCTGAGTCGCGTGCGCGACTTTCACATTAACGGTCATGACATGTCGAGACACCCCTGATGATGAAAGTCATGACCGTTTCCCTCTTCCCCAGACCCTTCTCCCGCAAGGGGAGACGGGAGTTTCCTGAGTCGCGTGCGCGACTTTCACATTAATGCTACTCGGCTCGCCTTGACCAGTCTTCGGCCAAGGCAAGCCTCGCCTGAACTGCAAGTCAGGCCGTGAAGGAAAGATGCCGCTTTTCGCTTGCCGTAGGCCGCCGAGGAGCTAACGCCACGCTTGCTGTCGAGGGGCGCTGAGAGAAGCGCCGATCGCAGGCGACGCGAGTCGGCTCTTCTCTCTGGCGGAGTGGTCGGTCGCTGGCCGCCCCGCCCGCAGCCACGCGCAGAATTAGCGCATCAGTAATCAGTACTCCCAGAAGATGCGCTGCAGTTCCTTGCTATCCTGCGTCTGGGTCAAGGCCACAGCGGCAAGAATCTTTGCCTTCTGCGGATTGAGGTCGTGCGCCACCACCCAGTCGTACTTGTCGTCGGGTTGTTCGGCGTTGCGCAGCACGAAGCCGCCCGCATTGACGTGCGACGAACGGATGATCTGGATGCCCTGAGCACGCATTTCCTGCAGCGCCGGCACAACGGCCTTGGCGACCGAACCATTGCCGGTCCCGGCATGGATGATCGCCTTGGCACCACTCGCCCCCAAGGCGCGGTAGGCGGTATCCGACACATTGCCAGCGCCATAGGCGATGCCCACCGACGGCAGAGAGTCGATCTTCTCGATATCGAACTCCGAGTTCATGGTGTGCCGCTTGACCGGCAGGCGGAACCAGTAGTTCTTGCCTTCGACGACCATGCCCAGGGGTCCCCAGGGGCTCTTGAAAGCTTCGGTCTTGAGATTCATGACTTTGGCGACATCGCGGCCGCTATTGATCTCGTCGTTCATGGTCACCAACACGCCCTTGCCACGGGCGTCCTTGCTGGCTGCCACGCTGACCGCGTTGTACAAATTCAGGTTGCCGTCGGCCGACATCGCAGTACCCGGTCGCATCGAGCCGACCAGGACGATGGGTTTGTCGGTGTGCACCACCAGCGTCAGAAAGTAAGCGGTCTCTTCGAGCGTATCGGTGCCGTGCGTAATCACCACGCCATCGACATCAGTCTGCTTGACGAGCGCTGCGACGCGCTTGCCGAGAGTCAGCAGGTTGTCGTTGGTGAAGCTCTCCGACGCGATCTGGAAGACCTGCTCGCCGCGCACATTGGCAATCGTCTGCAACTGCGGAATGGCGGCCACGAGTTGGTCCACCGGCACCTTGGCGGCCTGATAGGTAGCGCTGTTGGTGACATCGGCACCGGCACCGGCGATAGTGCCGCCAGTGGCGAGGATGACGATGTTCGGCTTCTCGGCCGCCAGCGACGCAGCACTGAGAACGAGCAGCGAAATCACGGTTACCACCCAGCGTGCAAGTGCATTGTTCAACATGAGCTTCTCCTTCAGTTGCGATTCCGAAGACCGTATGGCCCCCGGGCGATGCGCCGTTAATCGAAGGCTTTGTCGTTTGGCGCCTTGTAAAGTTCCTTCATGGCATCGGACAGCGGAAAGTTGAGGTTCAGACCTTTCGGCGGAATCGGCTGCAGGAACCATCTGGCGTAAATCTTCTCTGCCTCGCCGGAGGTCATGGCCTTGGTCAGCGCGCGATCGACGACCTCCTTGAAGGGCAAGTCATCCTTGGGCAGAATACAGCCGTAGGCCTCGAACGATTGTGACGTGCCGACCACTGCCCAGTCCGCGGGCTTCTTGGCCTTGGCCAATTCCCCGTACAGCAGTGCGTCATCCATCATGAACGCGGCCGCGCGCCGCGTTTCGAGGATCAGGAAAGCCTCCCCGTGATCCTTGGCGGCAATGATGCTCATGTTCATTTTCTTGCTGTCGTTCATCTCGCGCAGTAGACGTTCCGAGGTCGTTCCCTTGGTGGTGACCACGTTCTTGCCCGACAGGTCAGGGAAATCCAGGACTCCGGAGTCCCTGTTGGTCAGAAGTCGCGTACCGATGATGAAAATCGTCGTCGAGAAGCTGACCCTTTTCTGGCGTTTGCTGTTGTTGGTGGTCGAACCACATTCGATGTCGACCAAGCCGTCCGCGACCATTTCCAGGCGGTTCGACGAGTTAACAGGCACCAACTTGATATCGATCGTGGCCATCTTCAAGTCGGCCTTGATCGCCTCGACCACCTTCAGCATCAGCTCCTGTGAATAGCCGATGACCTGCCGCTCGCCGTCATAGTATGAGAAGGGAATCGAGGCTGCTCGATGCCCGAGCGAAATCACGCCGGTATCCTTGATTTTCTTCAGTATCCCCGCCAGCTCGCGGGGCTGCGCCTGGGCCTTGGGCTGGGCCTTGGACTTGCTCTGTGCCTGAGACTTGCTCTGCGCCTCGGCCATGGCGGGGGAAGACAGCAATACAGTCGCCAAAGCTACTGCGAAAAGTAGGCCGTTTGAATTTCCAGTCACCTTCATGTCTCGCTCAAATCCCCTTCCGCTCTAGCCAAACAAATTTCTCTTCGGGCCTATTCCCCGTGAAATCATTGTGGCACGACTTGCGCCGGGATCCTAGCGTTGCTCAGGTCGTTGAAGGGTCAGCGGATTGATCAACAGACGCGCTAGGCGTAGCGACACTTCCTCTGCTGCGTAGCCGAGAAGGCGACGACTGCTTGGCGAACAGTACAGAAGACTTACAATTCCTCCCGTGCCACCTACGATAAGAGAAAACGCCCGATGAAGCCCGCGAGCATCGTCTACAGCATCCGCCCGAGCCACCCGGAGGCGCACATTTTCGAGGTGCGTTGCACGCTGGCTAACGCCGACCCAAGCGGCCAGCGCTTTTCCCTGCCCGCGTGGATCCCCGGCAGCTACCTGATTCGGGACTTCGCGCGCCACATCGTGTTGATCCGCGCCGAGGCTGCGGGCAAACCAGTACGTCTCGCCAAGATCGACAAGCACAGTTGGCAGGCCATGCCGATGGGCAAAAAACTGGCCTCGCTGACGGTGATCTGCGAAGTCTACGCCTGGGACCTTTCGGTACGCGGCGCGCACCTCGACCAGACACACGCTTTTTTCAACGGCAGCAGCGTTTTCCTGCGCGCCCTTGGTCACGAGCATCTACCCTGCCTGGTCGATATCCAGCGGCCGCTTGGCAAGCGCTATCGCGACTGGCGTGTGGCGACCGCACTAGCGTCTGCCGAAGGCGAAAAAGGCGCCTCCGACCGGCACGGCTTCGGCGTCTACCGGGCGGCCAACTACGCCGAATTGATCGACCATCCGGTGGAGATGGGCGGCTTCACGCTGGCTACGTTCAGCGCCTGCGGAGTCCCGCATGAGGTAGTCATCAGCGGGCGCCACGACTGCGACCTGGCACGGCTTACGGCCGATCTGACGCGCCTTTGTGAATGGCAGATCCGATTCTTCGGCGAGCCCGCACCGATGCCGCACTACCTGTTTCTGATCACCGCCATCGGCGACGGCTACGGGGGTCTCGAACACCGCGCCTCGACGGCGCTGCTCTGCGCCCGCGACGACCTGCCCTACCCGGGCATGCAGGGAACGCCCGAGCGCTACCGCACTTTCCTGGGACTGTGCAGCCACGAGTACTTTCACAGCTGGAACATCAAGCGCATCCGCCCCGCCGCATTCACCGCCTGCGATCTTGATGCAGAGAACTACACCACCCTGCTGTGGGCCTTCGAAGGCTTCACCTCGTACTATGACGATCTGGCGCTGCTGCGCTGCGGCTTGATCGAACTGGAGGAGTGGCTGGGATTGGTCGCACGAACGATCGACAAGGTCCTCCGCAACCCGAGCCACAAGCGGCAAACGCTGGCCGAGTCGAGTTTCGACGCCTGGACCAAGTTCTACCGGCCGGACGAGAACACAGCCAACGCGGTCGTCAGCTACTACGCCAAGGGCGCCTTGGTCGCCCTGGCGCTCGACCTCAGGCTGCGTGCCGGCACCAGGAACCGGGTATCGCTTGACGACGTCATGCGTGCGCTCTGGCTACGGCACGGCGAACGCGCTGGTTACGGCGGCGTCGGTGTCGGTGACGATGACATTCGCTTGCTCGCCGAAGAGCTGTCCGGCCTCGGCCTGGCGGAGTTTTTCGCCGCGGCGATACACGGCACAAGCGAGCTCGCGCTGGCGCCACTGCTGAAACCATTCGGTATCCAGATGCTACGCGAGAAAGCGTCGACGACGCCGACACTTGGCGCAAAAATCAGCACTGACGGCCGGGAAGTGCGCCTGGCGACGGTGTACGCAGGAAGTCCTGCTCAGACGGCCGGCCTCTCGGCCGGCGACCTGTTGATAGCCATCGACGGCCTGCGGGTTACGCCCGATTCTCTCGAACGCCTGTTGTGCCGGCGGCAAGCGGGAGAAAGCATCCGCGTACTCGCTTTCCGACGCGACGAACTGATGGACTTCTCCCTGCGCCTCGAATCGCCAGCCAGCGACAAACACCAACTGGTCGTGAAAGAGAAGCGCAATGTCCTGCGCGAAGGCTGGCTAGGGGTCATGACCTCGCGAGATACCGCAAGCTCATCAGCGTCATAACCACCACCCCTCATTTGCCGTGCGCATCCCGGTTGCGGAGCGCCAGCATCCTTCAATCCCCATCTACCCCAAACACCGACGATGACCCAACTTAGCGACCTTCGAAAAATCTACGAGCGTGCCGAACTCAGCGAGGAGGCGTCGCATGCCGACCCCGGCGAGCAGTTTTCGCAATGGCTCGCCGAAGCGATTGCGGCTCAAGTACCCGAGCCGAATGCGATGACCCTGGCCACGGTTGACAAGCGCATGCGCCCGTCCACCCGGGTCGTCCTGATCAAGGGTTTCGATACGCAGGGGATCACCTGGTTCAGTAACTATGAAAGCCGCAAAGGCCGCGAGCTGGCCGCCAATCCATGGGCCGCGCTGCAGTTCCACTGGGTCGAACTGGAGCGGGTCGTGCGTATCGAAGGCCGGGTCGACAAGATCGGCGAAGCAGAAAGCGACGCCTACTTCGCCAGCCGCCCGCTCGACTCAAGAATCGGCGCCTGGGCCAGCCCGCAAAGCCAGGTTATTTCCAGCCGCGCGGTGCTGGTCGCCAACGCCGCTCGCTATGGCGCCAGGTTTCTGCTGCAGCCGCCGCGCCCGCCGCACTGGGGCGGCTACCGCCTGCAAGCGGATTGCTGGGAGTTCTGGCAAGGGCGCAAAAGCCGACTACACGACCGCTTGCGTTACCGGCTTGGGAGTGATCAGCAATGGATTCGCGAGCGACTCGCTCCCTGAATAACGAGGCGCGGAAATTTAGTAAGCGCAGCGACTCCCGGCAAGCGCGCGCCGACGGTTGCGCCATCAGCCCTCACGGCAACCCGCCTCGGCCTATTCGGCACGCGGCGCAACCTGCTCCCAGGTGCCGGGACACTGGGTGACTACCGGGTAGTAGGCAGCGAGTTCCCGGCAGTAATACCAATACCCGGGCTCGAGCGCCTGGCCGCTCGCCGCTGCGGACACCTGCGCCCTTTCGACGTAAACCACCGGCGGGGGAACGTTGATGACTGGCGGATAGACTGGCTGCGGATAGTAGACTGGCGGACCCCACGGCCAACCCCAGCCAAGGGGGGCGCCAAAATAGACCCCCACGGAGCCACCTCCATAGCCCCGGCCCCCGTACCCTCCCCGGTATCCGCCGCGATAAGGACCGCGATAGCCACCGCCGACGACCACAGCGCCGGCCGCCGGATAGGCGCCACGCCCACGGCCATCGGCAAGAACGGTGTTCGGTTGCACGAAGGCCAGCAGCAACAGCGCGCCGATCAAGGTTTTCATGAAATCGTCTCCAAATGTGATGATTTTCCAGAGCGCTGGCCGGTAGTCGCAGGATTGCTTGCCGGCCAGATGACGATGCCTGCCTGGAGAAGAGGCAACGCTTGGCTCTTGACGATGATTCCATAGTAACGCAGCGGCCGCGACACGGCTGACAGGCTGACCACCTTCCCCATCTTCAGATCAGGAAGATACCTCGTCCTGCGGCCCAAGAACCGCCTCGACAATAGCCCTCGTCGCCGTACAGCGCCATTTTATTTCCAAATCGTAGAGACGAAAGCCGTACTGGCGCAGGGGATCCTCGGCGTACGCCGGACGCGGATCCTGGGCCAGGACCTCGCGCAACAAGGCCGCCAGATCCGGCCAGCGCTGCTCGTGGAGAGACAGTTGAGCCGCCGCCTGCGCACTAAATTCGACGGCCAGTTGCCGCGGCGGGCCAGCAACGAAACCAGCGCGTGCGGCCGCTTGGCTCTCGGCGAAGGGGATGTACGGTTTGATATCGAGAACCGGAGTGCCGTCGAGCAGATCCACGCCACCGAACGTGAGCAGCACGCCGTCGCACGTATCGATCGCCAGCAACTCGACCAACGACAAGCCCAGAGGGTTGGGGCGAAACGGGCTACGACTGGCGAATACGCCGACCCGTACATTACCGCCAAGGCGCGGCGGACGAACCGTCGGGCTCCATTGATCGGCACTGCGGTGGAAAACGAAACTGAGCCAGACATGCGAGAACGCCTCCAGCCCACGCACCGCTTCCGCTCGAGCATACGGGCGCAGCAAGCGCAACTGGCCGCGGGCATGGGGCGCCAGCTGCGCCTGCCGTGGAATGCCGAAGCGATCGCGAAACGGCGTTGCCAGAAATCCGATCGGAGAAAAGCTGAACTCAGGCACGGCCATGCTCCGCGCCTGCCCCTGTAAAACACAGAAATCGAGGACGCGCGACGCGCGCCAGGCACGCGCTGCCGCTGGCCACTAGCGACTAGCCGTCCACCAGCGCCAGCGCGTGCCGGGCCATGGCCTGCACGACGCTCTCGGCTTCGCCGATCGCAGCGCCCAATTCAAAATGCGCCTGCGGATGGCTACGCCGCAACTCGTCGAGCAGCAAGGGCACATCGCGTTTCAGATGTCCGCCGCGGGCGATAAACATCGGCAGCACGATGATCCGTTCGAAGCCCTCGGCGAGCAGCGACTCGGCACAGTCGCGCAACCCGGGCTTCATGAACTCGAGGAAAGCCAGTTCGACGCGCCGATGGGGAGCCTGTTCGCGCAGGAAGGCGCAGACGCGGCGCATGGGATCGGCCCAGTCGGGGTCACGTGCGCCATGAGCAAACAGGATCAGAGCGGTCTTGGGCATAGCTTGTCTCACCGGGGTCACGAAGGTCACGCGCGCTCAGTTTATACCGGCCAGAGCGGCAATTTGGTGAGCGTGATCGACAACATGATCGGCGCCCCAGTTCTCTATCGGGTCGCCATCTCCGAGATAACCATAGCGCACGGCCACGGTCACCATGCCCGCGGCACGACCGGCCTGGACGTCACGCAGATCGTCACCCACGTAGAGGCAACTCTCGGGACGCCTGGCAAGCAGCGAGCACGCCAACTGCATCGGGTGTGCTGCCGGTTTGGCGCGGCGCGCCGAATCGCCGCTGACGACACAGGCTGCGCGTTTGGCGTAGCCAAGCCGGGCCAGAAGCGGCAGAGTAAAGCGCTGCGCCTTGTTGGTGACGATACCCCATGGCGAACAGCGCCCCTCAAGTCCATCAAGGAGTCGCTCAATGCCGGGAAAGAGCGTCGTTTCGACACAAAGGTCCTGACTGTAGTAGTGCAGGAAGCGATCGTAGAATTCGACGTAGCGGGCATCACTCGGCAGCATCGCGAGCCCGGCCTTGAGCATGCCCCGTACTCCCTGCGACGTCAAAGGGCGGAGTTGCCCTGGCGGCACCGGCGCCATTCCCAGATCGGCACGCAAACGGTTGAGGGCGGCGGCCAGATCGGGCGCGGTATCGGCAAAAGTGCCGTCAAGATCGAACAATACCGCTTCAAACATTCTTCACGCTGTGCAGGAGGTAGTTCACGTCGGTGTCGCGGCCCAGCGCGTAATGCTTGCTGAAAGGGTTGTAGCTCATCCCACGCAACTCATCCGGATCGAGACCGACATTTCTCAGCCAGCGCGAGAGTTCTGACGGCTTGATGAATCTCGCATAATCGTGAGTACCCTTGGGCAACATCTGCAGCACATACTCGGCGCCAATAACCGCAAACAGGTAGGCTTTCGGATTGCGGTTGATGGTCGAGAAAAAAACATGCCCGCCGGGTTTGACCAGAGCCGCGCAAGCGGCGACGGTACTCGCCGGATCGGGGACATGCTCGAGCATTTCCATACAGGTGACGACGTCAAAGCTGCTGCCCTGCTGGGCAGCCAGCTCTTCGGCAGAAATCTGCCGATAGTCGACCTGTCGACCGCTTTCGAGCAAATGCAGTCGGGCCACGCTGAGCGCCTTGTCGGAAAGATCGATGCCGGTCACCGTCGCGCCCTTTTCGCACATGCCTTCGGAAAGCAGGCCACCACCGCAACCGACGTCGAGCACATTCTTGCCGGCGAGCTGGCAATGACCGTCGATCCACTCCAGGCGCAAGGGGTTGATGTCGTGCAAGGGCTTGAAATCGCTGTTCGGATCCCACCAGCGATGGGCTAGCTGGCTAAATTTTTCGAGTTCGTTTGGGTCGGCGTTGATCATCGTGAAGCGGTTTCCGTAACAAGAGGCGGGCAGCAAGTGCTAGTGCGCGACCTTCGTGGTGCGCAAAAGCAAGTGCGCAGTGCCCGGGCGCAGCAACAAAAAAGCCCTGCCGAAGCAGGGCTTCTTCCGTAACACAAGGGGATTACTTGGTGCCGATGAGTTCGATATCGACACGACGGTCAGGCTGCAGGCAGGCGATGACCTTCGGGCTCTTCGGACCGGCGCACTGGCCAGGCTGGGTAACCGGCTGCTTCTCGCCCTTGCCTTCGGTGTAGACGCGGTTGGCTTCGACACCCTTGCTGACCAGATAGCTCTTGACCGACGCGGCACGCCGCTCGGACAGTTTCTGGTTGTAGGCGTCGGAGCCGATACGATCGGTGTGACCAACAGCGATGATCACTTCCAGCTTGATCTGCTTGGACATGGCGACGACTTCGTCGAGCTTCGCCTTGCCGGCCGGACGCAAGCTTGACTTGTTGAAATCGAACAGCGCGTCGGCGGCGACAGTCACTTTGTCACCGGACGGCTTCGGCCCGGCTTTGGCCATCGGCGGCTCGCAAACTTCCTTCGGCAGCAGGTCCTTGTCGCACTTGCAGCCAGCCGGGTCGTTGGCAGCGCCTGCAGGCGTCCAGAAGCCGGTCCGCCAGCAGAGGCCGGCACCGCTCATCACAACGTCACCGCGGGCGTCGATCACATAGACACGATCCAGGGGAATCGAAGTCTGTGCTTGAGCCAGCGAGGCGCCGAAGCCGAGAGTGGCGGCAGCGAACGCGGCCACGATGGTGCTTGTTCTTACAATTCTTTTCATCTAGGTTTCCCTCGTTAATTTAAGGCTGCGGAGCGGGTCCACATGGCCTGTTATGCCTCGTTGTTCACTGAACTCGTCACGGACGGATTTTATTTTGCCACAAGAGCGCCAGTTTTATCAATCCAGTTTCGTTGCTTTCAATCAGTTGCCCATCCTCGACGCGTATCCGACCAGCGACCCATACGGCAGAAACATGCTCTCGGCCTACGGCATAGGTGAGGTGTGAAACGGGCTCGTAACAAGGCGCAAGTACGAGATCGTCGAGAGCGACAGCGCACAGATCCGCCGCCTTTCCGGGCGTGATCGAGCCGATCTGCGCGTCGAGACCCAGTGCTCTGGCGCCACCGAGCGTCGCCATGTGCAGGACTTGATGGGCATTCAAGGCGTCGGCGCGGCCACTTTGTTCCTTGGCCAGCAATGCGGCCAGCCGCATCTCCTGGAAAAGGTCGAGGCGGTTGTTGCTGGCCGCGCCGTCGGTACCCAGACCAATGTTGATCCCTTTCGCCACCAATTCGCTAATCGGAGCAATCCCGCTGGCAAGCTTGAGGTTGGAGCTGGGGCAGTGTGCGAGCGAACACCCGTGCTCGGCGAGCAGTTCGATTTCGTGCGCATCGAGGTGCACTCCGTGCACCGCGATCAGTGCCGGGCTCAGCAATCCCAGGCGACGGATGCGCTCGATCGGGCGCATCCCGAAGCGCTGCACGCTTTCCTCAATTTCCTGGACGGTTTCATGTAGATGCAGGTGTATCGGCAGTTCTATCTGCTCAGCAAGGGTCAACACCTTGGCAAAGCCGGTGCTCTTCCGATCTTAGGGCGCATGGGGCGCCAGGCAGAAGGACAGCAGCGGCTCTTCCAGCCGTTGATCGCGGATGGCCAGCCCCTTGGCCAGATAGTCGTCCGAATCGGTCGCGTAGCTACTCGGAAAGTCGACCGTGATCAGGCCTATTGCGGCGCGCATCCCCGAGGCCAAGGCGGCGTCAGCCGCCGCGCCGGGGAAAAAATACATGTCATTGAAACAGGTAATCCCGCCGCGCAGCATTTCGGCACAAGCCAGCAGCGTACCGTCATAGACGAACTGCTCCGAGACATGCTGCGCCTCAGCCGGCCAAATGTGATGCTGCAGCCATTCCATGAGCGGCAGGTCGTCGGCAAGACCGCGCAACAGGCTCATTGCGGCGTGCGTATGTATGTTGACCAGTCCCGGAATCAACACCTGCTGTTCCAGCCGCTTGTGGCTCCTGGCAGAAAAGCGGCTCGCCGCCTCATCCTGAGAAAGGACGGCAAGGATACGACCCTTATCGACCACGACAGCGTGATTTTCGAGAACCACGCCGGCGGGGTCGACCGGAACTATCCAGCGCGCCTCGATGAGCAGATCGACAACTTCCATGGGCAGGGTCGCCGTATAAACAGGTTTGTACAAGCTGAAAAAAAACCCCGCCGAAGCGGGGTTTTCTTAGGCCTTGCCAGAATTACTTGGTGCCGATGAGTTCGATATCGACACGACGGTCAGGCTGCAGGCAGGCGATGACCTTCGGGCTCTTGGGACCGGCGCACTGGCCAGGCTGGGTAACTGGCTGCTTCTCGCCCTTGCCTTCGGTGTACACGCGGTTGGCTTCGATACCCTTGCTGACCACATAGCTCTTGACCGACGCGGCACGCCGCTCGGACAGCTTCTGGTTGTACGCGTCGGAGCCGATACGATCGGTGTGACCAACGGCAATGATCACTTCCAGCTTGATCTGCTTGGACATGGCGACGACTTCGTCGAGCTTCGCCTTGCCGGCCGGACGCAAGGTTGCCTTGTTGAAGTCGAACAGCGCGTCGGCAGCGACGGTCACCTTGTCACCGGACGGCTTCGGCCCGGCTTTGGCCATCGGCGGCTCGCAGACTTCCTTCGGCAGCAGGTCCTTGTCGCACTTGCAGCCAGCCGGGTCCTTGGCAGCGCCTGCAGGCGTCCAGAAACCGGTCCGCCAGCAGAGGCCGGCACCGCTCATCGCGACTTCACCGCGTGAGTCGATCACATAAACGCGATCAACTGCAGTTTGCGCTTGTGCGACGCCAACTGCAGCAAAAAGGCCGATTGAGGCCAGTAGGGTAGTAATGATTTTCGATTTCAAGATATTCCTCCTCGATTAATCTCTGTTAGGTCCGAATGCGTGTCACGCGATGCGATTTTTGCGCAGTCGGCGGATTTAAGCATACAAACTTCGGCGGCTTCAAGCATTGGTTTGGCATTGTGTTGCTTTTATACAACGATTGACCGTCAGCGATGCTCCGCAACGAGCGCCGACAGGCTTTCCACGACGCCGACGCAGGCCCTGCGGACCACTCCCCCCTGCCGCCGTTGGAGAGCAGCCAGCGGCACGCCGGAGCGGCTGCGCACCCACTGGCCAGCCCCTTGCCAGCCCCTCGCCAGCTCGGAACATGCGACAATCATCTGGCCAGTGAAGGTCGCGGAGGCCAGTTCCCTGGAGGCGGGTTCTGGCAATCCAGAGTGAGCACGGCAAAGGAGAGGAAGATGCAAGCAAACAGCCTGGACTCGGTCGCTTCCCTGCTGCGCAAGGCGAAGGAAATCGTCGTCTTCTCGGGTGCCGGTCTTTCCGCCGATAGTGGCATTCCAACTTTCCGCGATGGTGCAACCGGACTCTGGAACACGGTCGATCCTGACGAGGTCGCCAGTGTTGAGGGCTTCCTGCGCAATCCGGCACGCGTCTGGAGCTGGCTGCTGGAGTTGAAGAAGCTGGTGGACGAACGGCAACCGAACGCCGCTCACCAGGCCCTCGCTCGATTACAGGAAAGCTGTCGGGGAAAGCGACTGACGGTCATTACGCAGAATATCGATGGCTACCATAGCCGTGCCGGGAACGCGCCCGTGCTCGAAGTGCACGGCACTATCCACCGCCTCCGCTGCCACCAGCATTGCGGCTTCTCGGCCGACTGGGAGCAAAGTGCCGTCGAGGCTTTTTCCTGTCCCCGCTGCGGCGCGCCGGTGCGACCGGATCTGGTACTGTTCGGAGAAATGCTCGATGAAGAGGTCTTTGCCGCCGCCGAAATGCGCAGCCTGACGGCCGATCTCTTCTTTTGCGTCGGCACCTCGTTCACCGTCCAGCCGGCCGCGCTCCTGCCGGTGTGGGCAAAACGCGCCGGGGTAACGGTGGTGGAAGTCAATCCACATCCGACCTCGCTATCGGCGGTCGCCGATTACTCGATCCGCAGTGGTGCCTCCGAGTTCTTCACGGCGCTGAGCTTGAAGATCGAGGAGCAACAAGGCTGAGGCGTCCGTTTGCCACCTGGCGATGGGCACAGTGCTTGCGTAGCGTAGCCAAAGCCGCCGAAAATCCCGGCCCGAGGCCAAGCCGGCTGCAGCAGCACCTTCGGCTTCACGACGAAGCACAGCCAAGCGGCTTGAACACGCGTTGTGTCGAGGCCGGATGGCACAGGAGTTTGTCCGCCGGACGAATCGGCCGCCGCACGAGTTCGCCGCCGCAATTAGGGCAACGACCGAGCAGCCGCCGCTCGACGCAATCGACGCAAAAAGTACATTCGAAGGAGCAGATCATCGCCTCGCGCGACTGCGGCGGCAGCTCGCAGTTGCAGCATTCGCAATTCGGGCGCAATTCAAGCATGTACGGCTCCGAGGCTGGCCAGGCAGTCGTCGACGCTGGCGATGCGTGCGAAGCGCCCGGCCAGCACCAGTTCGGTATGTGCCTTGATCTCGTGCGACGGATACACCCGACCGCTGACCGGATGCGTCATCGAGAAAGTGAGCGTCGCTTCGCTGACGAAATCAACCTGGTAGCCGATGTCCGACGCCACCCGGCTGGTCGTCTCGCAGCATTGCTCGGTGCGGATACCCGAGATGATCAGCCGCTCGACGCCGTGGCGGCGAAGCCACAGGTCAAGGCCGGTGTCGGAAAAGGCATTGTGCGTGTGTTTGAAGAAGGACACGTCGGGCGAGCCCGGCAGCCAGTCGAGCCCGCGCACCGCGCCTGATCCCTCGCTGAACGGGCCGGCCTGGCCGACGTGGAAAATGTGCACCACCGGCACGCCGCGCGCGCGGCAGCCTTCGTCGAGCGCGAGCAGCGCCGCCTTGAAGGCGGGCACCTCGGTCTCGGACCAGAAAGGCATCTGACGGAAAGACTCCTGCACGTCGATGACGATGAGTGCGCAGCGGCTGACGTTTTCGATTTCGTTCGCGGACATTTCCGGATCTCCTATGTTGAGCGTGCAGCCATCGTAAGGCTTTTTCCCGAGCGGAACGATAGCCAAGGCGGACCACAAGAGGGCAGAAAGCACCGCTCGGCGGCGCGGTGAGCGGCAGCGACCGCGCAGCCTGTTAGCGAGGGCCAGGCAAGCGGTGCCAGCGCCCGGGTTCAGGCTCGGATTATTGCCAGATACGCGGAGGCCCGCAGACGCGAACTACTCGAAATGGCAGACGTAGTGAAAAGCGTCGTCGCAGACGATGTCGAACGACGAGTCGCCGGGAACGGCGAAGGACTGGCCGGCGGCGTAGGTAGTCCACTGCTCCTTGCCGTTGAGACGCACGCGGCACGAGCCAGCAACGCATTCCATGACTTCCGGAGCGCCGGTGGTAAAGGTCAGCGACGAGGGCATGATGACGCCGAGCGTCTTGCGGCTGCCGTCTGCCAGGAGCACGGTGTGGCTGATGCACTTGCCGTCGAAATAGATATTGGCCTGCTTGACCACGCTGACATTGTCGAACTGCGAGCTGCTCATAATCCCCAGACTTTCTCCATGATCGTCTTGGCAATGAAGCCAAGCATTCCGAAGGAAAGGACGAAGAACAGGACGATCGTTCCTGTTCTTCCGGCTTTCGCTTTCCACGCAATCTCGCCGATGATGAACAACATGAAGAGCATGAAGGCACCGATCCCGAAGGTCATGCCAAATTCCGCTATCTGCTCTTCCGTCAGCCCAAACATGGCGGGCTCATCTCCAGATTAACGGTCATGACATGTCGAGACACCCCGGATCATGAAAGTCATGACCGCCCCCCTCTTCCCCCGGCCCTTCTCCCGCCAGGGGAGAAGGGAGTTTCGTGAGCCGCATACGCGACTTTCACATTAATGTGGGCGTTGCGCCAGCTTTGCCGCGATACGCATGCGCAGGGCGTTGAGCTTGATGAAGCCTCCGGCGTCCTTCTGGTCGTAAGCGCCGGCGTCGTCCTCAAAGGTGGCGATGGTCGAATCGAACAGGGAGTTGGTTTTCGAATCGCGACCGACGACGATCACGTTGCCCTTGTAGAGCTTGACCCGTACCCAGCCATTGACCGGCTGCTGGGTGTGGTCGATCAGGGTCTGCAAGGCGAGCCGCTCGGGGCTCCACCAATAGCCGTTGTAGATCAGGCTGGCGTAGCGCGCCATCAGGTCGTCCTTGAGATGGGCGACTTCGCGATCCATGGTGATCGACTCGATGGCTCGGTGCGCCGGCAGCAGGATGGTGCCGCCGGGCGTCTCGTAGCAACCGCGCGACTTCATGCCGACGTAGCGGTTCTCGACCAGGTCGATGCGACCGATGCCGTGCTTGCCACCGAGCTGGTTGAGCAGCGCCAGCAGTTCGTGTGCCGGCATGCGCGTGCCGTTGATGGCTACCAGGTCGCCTTTCTCGAACTCCAGATCGAGGTACTCGGCCGCGTCGGGCGCTGCTTCCGGCGACACCGTCCAGCGCCACATCGACTCTTCGGCTTCGGCCGCCGGGTCTTCCAGGTGGCGGCCTTCGTAGCTGATGTGCAACAGGTTGGCGTCCATCGAGTAAGGCGAGCCGCCCTGGCGATGCTTCATCTCGACCGGAATGCCATGTTTTTCGGCGTAGGCGAGCAGCTTCTCGCGCGACAGCAGGTCCCACTCGCGCCACGGCGCGATGATCCGGATATCCGGCTTGAGCGCGTAGGCGCCGAGTTCGAAGCGCACCTGGTCGTTGCCCTTGCCGGTGGCCCCATGCACCACGGCGTCGGAAGCGGTCATCTCGACGATCTCGACCATCCGCTTGGCGATCAAGGGCCGCGCGATCGACGTGCCGAGCAGGTACTCGCCCTCGTAGACGGTGTTCGCCCGAAACATCGGGAAGACGAAGTCGCGCACGAATTCTTCGCGCAGATCGTCGATGTAGATGTTCTCCGGCTTGATGCCGAACTGCAGCGCTTTCGGCCGCGCCGCCTCGAGCTCGTCGCCCTGGCCAACGTCCGCGGTAAAAGTCACCACTTCGCATTGATAGGTATCCTGCAACCACTTCAGGATCACCGAAGTATCGAGACCGCCGGAATAGGCCAGTACCGCTTTCTTGACGTCACTCATGAGTTTTCCCTGCTGATCTTGCTGATTGTTCTGAGATTGTTCTAATTGTGCTGATTGTGCTGATTCTGCTGATTCTGCTGAGGATGCTGATCGTGTCGCTTCAGCTATTTGGCTTTCGGCGCCTCGACCCGGCCCAGGAGGAGGTACTCGAGGAGCGCCTTCTGGGTGTGCATGCGATTCTCGGCCTCGTCCCAGACGACGCTCTGCGCACCGTCGATGACCGCCGCTTCGACTTCCTCACCGCGATGCACGGGCAGGCAGTGCATGAACAGCGATTCGGGCCCGGCGGCACGCATCATTTCGAGGTCGACCTGCCAGTCGGCGAAATGCCGTCGGCGCTCGTCGTTCTCGGCTTCGAAACCCATCGAGGTCCACACGTCGGTGGTCACCAGGTCGGCGCCCCGCGCGGCTTCCATCGGATCGGCGTAGCTCTCGAAGTGGTCGGTGCCATACAGGCCGGCGCGTGCCGGCTCGACTTCGTAGCCCGGCGGCGTCGACACATGGACGTTGAAATCGAGCACTTCAGCGGCCTGCAACCAGGTATTGCAGACGTTGTTCGAATCGCCGATCCAGGCCACCGTCTTGCCCTGAATCGGACCGCGATGCTCGATGAAAGTGAAAATATCGGCGACGATCTGGCAGGGGTGATACTCGTTGGTCAGGCCATTGATCACCGGCACCCGCGAATTGGCGGCAAAGCGCTCGATCATCGCCTGCTCGAAAGTGCGAATCATGACCACGTCGCTCATCCGCGAAATCACTTGCGCCGCGTCCTCGACCGACTCGCCGCGCTGCAGTTGCGAATCGCGGCTGTTCAGGTAAATCGCCGAACCGCCGAGTTGCTGCATGCCGGCTTCGAACGACAGGCGGGTGCGCGTGCTGGCCTTCTCGAAAATCATCACCAGCGTACGGTCGCTGAGCGGCCAATATTTCTGGTAGGACTTGAACTGCCTCTTGATCCAGCGCGAACGCTCGAAGAGGTGGTCGAACTCCGCACGCGTGAAGTCCTTGAACTGCAGGAAATGTTTGACGCTATCCATCACCGATCTCTATCAGGAGGCGAGAAATTCGCCAATCACTCCGCCCAGGCGACTCACCAGCTCACGCGCTTCGTCGGCGCTGAAGGTCAGCGGTGGCAGCAGGCGCACGACCTTGTCGGCAGTAACGTTGATCAACAGCCCGACGTCGAGCGCGCGGGTGACCAGCTCGCCGCAGGGGCGATCGAGCTCGATGCCGATCATCAGGCCCCGACCACGAATCTCGACCACTCCCTCGCAATCTGCCAGGGCCTGCGCCAGACCTTCACGGATCAGCCCGCCGATGGCCACCGCGTTGTCGATCAGGCCGTTCTCTTCGATGACCGCAATGGTCGTCAGCGCAGCGGTCGACGCCAGCTGGTTGCCACCGAAAGTCGACCCATGCTTGCCGGGCTTGAACAGGCCGACCGCTTTGCCGGCCGTCAGGCAGGCGCCGATCGGCACGCCGCCGCCCAGCCCCTTGGCCAGCGTCACCACGTCCGGCTGGATGCCCGCGTGCTGAAAACCGAACCAGGTGCCGGTGCGACCGGTACCGCACTGCACCTCGTCGCAGATCAGCAGCCAACCGTTCTCGTCACAGAGGGCGCGCAGACCGCGCTGGAAATCGACGTCGGCGATGTTGATGCCACCCTCGCCCTGGACGATTTCGAGCATCACCGCAACGACGTTCTGGTTGGCTTTGGCCACCGCCCGAATGGCTTCGAGGTCGTTGTAGGGCACGCGCACGAAGCCGGAGACCAGCGGTTCGAAGCCGGCCTGCGCCTTGCGGTTGCCGGTCGCCGAAAGCGTCGCCATGGTGCGGCCGTGGAAGGCATTCTCCATGACCACGATCGCCGGCCGCTCGATATCCCGCTTGTGGCCGTAATAGCGCGCCAGCTTGATCGCCGCTTCGTTGGCTTCGCAACCCGAGTTGCAGAAGAAGACCTCGTCCATCGCCGCCAGTGCCGCCAGCTTGTCGGCCAACTGCTCCTGCTGCGGAATGCGGTAGAGGTTCGACGAATGCAGCATCCACCCGGCCTGCGCAGCAATCGCCGCGACCAGCACCGGGTGGTTATGCCCGAGCGTCGACACGGCGATTCCCGACAGCGCGTCGAGATAGACCTTGCCGTCGGTATCGGTCACCCAGCTGCCATCGCCATGACTGAAGGCGATGGGCAAGCGAGCGTAGGTATTCATCAGGTGCGACATGGATCACCCATTGCAAAGCACTTGAAACTGAAACGGCGGCTCGCGCCGCCGAATAACGAAATAAACGAGAAAAACGAAATGAACGAGATCCGCACAGGAACCAGCATCGGTCCGTTCCGGCATGCTTTAACAGGGGTTCACACACCGTCTTACAAGGGCATGGATTTTACGGGAAAAAGACTCTGCTGTATAGAAAAGGCGGGTGTTTTGAGGAGTGTGCACCGGGCTGGTGCGGCAGAGAGGTCGAAAGGCGTGCATGCGGCACAGGGCGGCACGATTCAGGTGATTCCTGGCACGGCGATGGTTTCGCGCGGCTCCCTCCGCCCTTCCGAAACGCTTCAGCGTCAGGATCGCAGGAGGAAGCGAAAGCCCGTGAACTGGTTTGCACCGCCGGGCGAGACGACGATGCGGTCGGCGGCGCGCACGTCCCTGGCGTTGCTTCCCCACGAGCCACCGCGCTGCGCGCGCAGTGCCGCGCTCGGATCAGCCGCGCCGATGTGCACCGATTCCTGCTCGTCGAAACCGTTGGCGCACCACTCCCAGACGTTACCGTGCATTTCGTAAAGGCCCCAGGCGTTGGCGGGCAGGCTTTTCACCGCCACCGGCGCGGCGGGTTCAGAGCCGCTGCGGAAGTTGACCTGTGCCAGAGTGATCTCGTCTCCGAAGCTGTAGGCGGTGCGTGCGCCGGCGCGGCAGGCGTACTCCCACTCGGCTTCGCTGGGCAGTTCGGGCGGCAGGCCCTGGCTGAAACTCTGCAGCCCGGCGAGGAAACCGCTGCCGGGTGCCGCGACGTCGTTCCAGCTCAGCTGTTCGACGGGGTATTGCGGACTGCCCGGATGCGGCTTGTTGGCTGTGTGGAACTGGCTCGGATTGCTGCCGCCCACCACCGCCAGCCACAGCGCCTGCGTGCAGGCAGTGTCGGCGAGCCAGAAGCCGGCGGCGATACGCGTCTCGACCTGCCGGTCCGGCTGTCGTTCGTCGCCCATCCGGAAGCTGCCGGCTTCGATCCAGCGCAGGCGCTGCACGACGTCGGCGACCGCCAGGTCGGCCCAGAGCCCGAAGCGGTCGTCGCCCCAGGCGCTGGCCCAGCGGGGCGGGAAGGGGGCGGGGCCGCGCTGGCGCCATTCTTCGCGGCTGACGGCGTTCATCGCCTGCTTCGCTTGGCTTTGCTACGGTTCGGCTCTCGTGACGGTGTGCCACGCAGTTTACCGGCCGCCGGGAACTCGCCTGCCGACGGCGCGGCAGCGCTCCGCGCTGCCGCAAAAGCAGCCCCCGTCCCGGGGGCAGCAGGATCCGGGCCGCGTCCCGCGGCCCCATCGTCCCCGTCCCGGGGCGCTGGCCACTCCGTGGCCCCGGCCGAGCCGGATGACCTCAGGGAAAAGCGGAACCCCCGGCTGAGGATGCGGCCGCCGCGCCGCCCCTGGCCGCGGAACGCGGAGCGCAGCCACCAGGCGCCGCCGTACCACGAGCCGCCGCGCACGACGCGGGGGGCTTCCCGGTTTTCGGGCCCCCTGGGGTCGGTCTCGTCGCCCGCGGCATAATCGCGCCTCCCATCGGCGCACCACTCCCAGACGTTTCCGTGCATCTCATACAGCCCCCACGGGTTGGCGGGCAGAGTCCTCACCGGGACGGTGGCGCCGCGATTCAGACCCTTTCGACCTTCGTTGTACGGGTATTCGCCGCTGTAATTCACTTCTTCCGGGCTAATGTTGTCGCCGAAACTGAACGGGGTGCGGGTGCCGGCGCGACACGCGTACTCCCATTCGGCTTCGCTCGGCAGACTGGCAAGCGTGCCCGGCAGCAGTTTTTCGAGCCCACGCAGGAAGCGCTGCACGTCGTCCCAGCTGACGTTCTCGACCGGATGCTGCCCGCCACCGCCTTTCCCGGAAATGAAATGGCTCGGGTTATCGCCCATCACCGCCTGCCACAGCGCCTGCGTACAGGCGCTGTCGGCGAGCCAGAAACCCTTCGTCAGCGTCACGGCGTGCTGCGGCCCTTCGTTGCGCTCGCGTTCCGCTTCGGACTCCGGCGAGCCCATCAGGAACTGGCCGGCTTCGATATAGCGCAGACGCTGAATGACGGTTTGCGGGCCGTCCGGCGCGGTGCGCTGACCGACCGGCACGTGTATGTCGACGTAAAGTCCGAAAGTGTCACGGCCGATTTCGTCCGCCCACTCGGGGCGCTCGATGCAGCTGACGAGGTAGCGGTGATGGCCAGCGACCAGCGTCAGCGCACCTGCCGGGCCAGCAAAGCTTTCGGCGGTCGCGATACGCTGCACGCCAGCGGCCGGGTCGAGCAGGCGCGTCGACTTGCCGTCTGCATCGCTGACCTGCAGGCGCTTGATCTGCAGCGGCGAGCCGAGCCGGGAATGGCCGGGTCCGGCCGGTCGTTCGGCAGCCCACAGCATCAGCCCTTCCTCACTGACGCCGAGCTGGCAGTCGACTTCCGGCAGGTCGGTGCGGGCTGCGACCGCCTGCGCCAGGTGTTCAGCGCCCAGCGCCGGCGGCGACTCGCGCTCGCCGGTCGCCAGCCACACCGGCGACAACCACTGCGAGTTGGCCGCAACCCAGCGCTGATCGGCGCCGTTGCGGGCGAGCAGGTCGAGCGTGTATTGGCGCGTCTGCTGATCCACTGAGCCGGTTCTGGTCGCGCGCTCGCTGAATGCGGCGAACCAGCGCTGCGCCTCGTCGATGCGGGGAGCGCAGCCGTCTTGCGCCTCGGGGCGGGCGTGCGCTTGCCAGATGAGGACTTCGGCGGCTTCGGTCGCCCTGCCCCGCCAGGCGTGGATGTGCAGCGCCACTTCGAGCGCCGCAAGTTGTTCGGCGGCAGCCAGTTCGGCGAAAGCCTGGCGGTAAGTCTCGACGTATTCCGCCGAGACGGCACGCGAGACGCTACTGTTCTGGACCACCGGCTGGCGCGCCCAGACCAGTGCTTCGAGCGCCGGTTCGGCGGCGGTCTCGGCGCTGACGCCGCACAAGGCGCGCAGCAGCGCCGGTTCGGCCCGAACGCAGAAGGCCATGCGTGCCAGCAGTTGCTCGCGCAGCGCCGCCAGGCGATCCGCTTCGAGCCGCCGCTGCTCGTCGGTGGCGATACGACCGCGCTGGCGACGCAGGCCGCCGGCCGGCTGCAGGCAAAAGACGTCGGCCCAGCGCGTCAGCTCGACGTCGATCTGGCGCGGCGCCAGCGGCGCCCAGACGACGGGCTGCGCGCCGTGCTGCGACAGGTGGCGGACAAATTCGGCCCATGCTTGCGCCACCGGCTGCGCGGCAAGCGCGCCGACGTCGGAAAGCAGCAGCACCCGCGTTCCCGGTGCCGGCATGGCAATGGCCTCGGGCCGAGGCGCAGAAACCCGGCCGGCATGAGCGGGCTTCTCGGGCCAGCGCTGACGGACCTGCTGCGGGCTGCCGTCGACCAGCCACAGCGTGAAGCCTCCGGCACCGCGTTGGCGCAGCAGGTCGGTGACGATGGCCTGGAAGTCTTCCTGGTAAGGCTGCAGGTGCGCGGCGCCATCCCAGACGACGAGCAGTTCGCCACCCCAAACGGATTTGCGACGACGCGGCAAGCGGCGCAGCGGCCGGGCGCCGGCCAGTTCGCGCAGCAGGCGCGACATGTCGAGCCCGGCGTGGCGCGTTTCAACCGCCGAGCGCTTGAGCGCCGGCCATAGCCGCGCGTGACGAACCAGCGGAACGAAAGGCGCCGCTTCGCCGTCGCTGCGCCGGGGCGCGCATTGCGCTGGCGTCAAGGGCTGCGGTCTGTCCTGTTGGCTGCGTTCGGCGGGAAGTTCGAGACGTTGGCAGGCGGTGATGGCGAACAAGGACGCGCGCAGAGGCTCTCTTGCTTCGACTTCGGGGCGGGGCACGGGCGCCGGACCGACGACGACACGAACCTGACCTACGGGCGAAATGACGCCCGCCACGGTCGCGACCGCCGGCTCGTGCTCGAAGCCAAGCAGGCCACTGTAGCGGTGCTGTCTGTCCTCTTCGCCGCCGGCCAGCGCCAGCGCGCGCAACAAATCAGCCCGCGCCAGCAAGGGTGAACGCTTCATTGCGGCGGCGGCTCCCCTGCTCCGAGGGCGGCTCGCTTCTGCGACAACTGCGGACTGCCGTCGATGATTCCGTTCTTGAGGAAAGCGTACGGCGCCAGCCTCGCCAGCCAAGCTTGCTGCTCGTCGCGCTTGCCGGGCGCTAGCCGGCACAGGGCGGTAAGCAGGTCGATGTATTCGGCCAGGCCAGGTGGCGGCACGCCGGCCATGCGTGCGTTATGGCGGTCGGCGTCGAGTTGCTCGGCGGCCGTTCTGAGGATCGTTTCGTGCAAACGCCTTGCTGATGGTGCCTCGCTGCCGAAGTGTGCCTGCCCGCGCTTGACGAGAAAGTCGGCATACGGATGGTCGGGCTCGAGGGTAAGCACCACGCAGCGGCGCAGAAAGGCCGCCGGCAATTCGCGCTCCTCGTTGGTGGTGATCACGACCAGCGGCAGGCCATCGGCGGGCTTGATCGGCCGCTGCGTCACCGGGTTGGGAAACTCACGGCTGCCGAGGACTTCGAGCAGGCTGTTCGGCAGGTCGCTGTCGGCCTTGTCGATTTCGTCGATCAGGATGACGTGCCCGGCGGGTTTGGCCGCGCCGCTCGCTGGTGCGCCGGCAGCGGACCTGGCCGGCGACGCTTCATCGCCATCGCCGACGTACTGCTTCATGGCGGCAGACTGCGGTCCATAGCCAAGCGCGTCATCCCAGGCGAACGCCTGCCAGAACGGCCCGGGCAGCCAGTAGCAATGATCCGGCTTGACGCCACCACCGGCAACGCCGGCGGCCTGCGCATCTGCCAGTCGCTGCACGGCGTCGAAGCGGTAAAACAGGTCCTGCGCCTCGAAACGTGGGCTCACCGTGACGCACTGCAGGTGCCACTTCAGCGCCGCAGCAGCCGCCAGCGCCAGCTGGGTCTTCCCGGTTCCCGGTTCGCCGCGCACCAGCAGCGGCCGTCCCGATGCCAGCGCCAGATGCAGGGCGTCGATCTCGTTCTGCGACCATTGATGAACGATGTCGTCGAAACGCTCGACTGCATCGGCCTTCAAGTTTTTCAGCAATTCTCTGACGTCAGTTTCCATTGGCTCGGCCAGTAGTGTCGTGGATCTCTATGCCCCGGGGCTGCGTTTCCTCAAGGCGCTTGATGATTTGCTCGGCGGCTTCCGCGGAAGGACGCGCACTGCAGTCAATCGTCCCGTCAAAAGAAAAAAGGCCATCGACTGGTTCATTGTCAAAACGAAAAAGCATGATGCGATCGTCCTGACGCTTATTGATCAGGTCACGTATGGCACGCCACTCAACGCCACCACACCACTCCTTCGCTTGGTAATGGCCGCTGAGAAAGACGACGATCAGATCGGACTGATCGTGATAAATCCTCTGCAAGTACCGGTCGGCGTTCGGCCTGGCCACCCGCGCCTCGAAGTTGGGGTAGTAGAACACGGCGTCCCGTCCCAGTTTTTCGGTGAGTTCCAGGGCGACCTCATCAACATATTCTCGTTGTTCGCCAGCCAGCGAAAGTGCCACACGAAAGCGCATGTCCTGCAAGCCGGAACGTGCCTGCGCCTCAGGTCCAGACAGCTGCTCGAAGAGTTTCAACAGATAGTCCATCAGGTCGGGCTGCAGATTGGCCCTTTTCCACGCCTCGCTGGCGGTCACGTCCAACCGCTGCCTAGCAGCGTCACCGTAGCGAAAAGTCTGCACGCCAAAGTACGTCGCCAACTCCGTTCGTAGATGCTCGTCATCGAGCGGATGAGCGGCCGTCGAGTTCAACCCGAACATCAGGCGTGCATCATTCTCCAGGGCGTAACTGTCCAACTGGATCGCGAGCACGTCGTCGGAAACCACGCCGTGCGTCTTCACGTTCCGCAAACGAGTTCGTCGATCGATCTTCCCCAGATCATCCAGCGGCGTCTTGACGACCGCCTGTAGCTCGGCCTTGACGCATTCCCGTGCCCCCTTGAAGTCAAGTTCCAGCGGCGGCACATCGCGCACGACATTAACCGCTTCGGCGCTTCGGGTCTGCTCGTCAAAGTGGATGCGGACCCCATTCCCGCACCATGCGGCGGCAATCACCGCTGCGGCCAGTTGCTCGCTGGCGTCAATCAACATCTCGTCAGTTGCTCCCGCTCCAGCTTCCGCTCCTGCACCAACGGCTTCCTGTGCGAACTTGTCGTGAACGCGGCGTTCGCAGGCGACCAGACAGATGTCGACAGCCACCTGTCGCAAGACCTGGCGCGTGCCAGCGGGCCCCCCAGCGACTTTGCCGAGTTCGGGCGCGAGATTGACTATTCGTTCGAGCACAAGCAGCGGGTTCTGCTGCAGACAGTAGGAAAGCAGCGCCGCATCGTCGGCTGGGACCTTGAGCGCGGGTTTCACAGCAGCCCAGGCCTTGGCAAACGCCGACCATAGATCTCCCCGCCCGTGAAGCTCCCCGAGCCGGTCGCGAAGGCTCTGCTGCAGGCGAGTCGTCATCGTTCGCCGCTCACTTAATCACTTAATCACGCCATCAGCCGCTCAGCGCCGCAGCAGGTTCCAGACGGTTTCGATACCGCCCACGACCAGATCGGAGATGTCGGCCTCGAGCAAACCCTTGCGCTTTTCCCGAGTCGCCAACGACTTCGCGCGCTCGTTGGCGAGTAGCGCATCGGCGACGGCGTGCGGGTTCACGTGCTCCTGCCGGCTGGCTTTTTCGCCAAAGTTGTCGAGCGCGTCCTGCACCGCGTCGGGATCGAGAATGACGATCGGCGAACGGCAATGGGTGCACACGTGATCACGCCGGATATCGACTGGCGCGCCACAGCCCGAGCAGCGGATGGTCTGCACCTGCCGCGCCAGCTCGGCGACCTCTGCGCCGTTGAGCTGGCGCACGAAGCCTTTTTCGATCATGAACGCCGCGAAGGCGCTGTAGCGACCGTGGCGCTGCGGGCAGCGGCTGTAGGCGAAGCGGCCGTTGCGCGTGCTGTCGAGTCGGTGCATCAGGCGTTCGCGGCAGCGCGGGCATTGCAGCACGTCGCGCCAGGGTTGGCGCAGGTCGGCGTGGTGTTCATGCAGCAGGCGGAAGAGTTCGAGAACGCCGGCCGGAGCGAGTTGTGCGCTCTCGAACTCGTCGAACCAGATGCCCTGGCAAGGGAAGCAGATGTCGAGCGAAACGACGCCGTTGAGCTGGCGCTTGAACTGCTGCACCGCCATCGGCGCGTGGCAGCTGGGACAAGGGCCACCGTTCGCCGAACGAGCGGGCTGAGCGGAATGATCGGAATGATCGGAATGCGCGGCTTGCGCTGACTGCGGATCGCTGGTGTTGTTCATGGCATCGAATGCTTGAATGCTTGAATGCTTGAATGCTTGGCGGCTGAGATCACTGGAGGCGGGGCATTTCTGCCACTCCTCACCTGCTGTTCCGCGCCCTGGCTGCTCACCGCAGCCAGAAGCGCACGTCGGCGAGTATAGCCGCCAGTCCTTCCACAAGCGAGCGCGGACCGGGGCGACTCACCGTCCCCCGTGCACGAACAGCGCTCCGGGACACGACTGGATCGCCAACGATCGAACCACAGGATCGCGAGAGGAAGGACACGAGGCAAGGCGGCTGTCGGCTCGACCCTCGCCGCTCAAGCTAGCCACTGAAGAGGGCACATGCACTCCCATTTCAGCAAAGCAAGCTCTCAGGGACAGTGTCATCCTGACGCGCGCGGCAGCGAATGGTCTCTACGAATGCTCGCATTTCCCAACGGAGTGATTCGGCCGATAGAATCAATCAATCGATCCGGGATTGCATTCTGTCGATTGTGACCTAGAGTACTCATATCGTCCCCATGCTCACGTAGCGGTCTTCCGCTACAGGGCCACTCGGCTGTTTTGTCCGGGCTGGCACACGCAGCGGGCACCAGGGCCGAAAGGGGCGCGTTCCGCCGCAGCCGCAGGCTGCACGAAAAGCGTCAGGAATCCGAGACAGGCAAAGTGGAAGGAAAAGCCATGAGCGAGAAGCGGAAGTCGGTAATCATCACCTTCAAAGCGAAGGAAAAGCGTTCGGACAAGGGCGCGGACAAGGTGGACATCGTGCGTAGCGTATTGCCCAAAGGCATGCAGACGTACTTTTTTGACGCGACGAGCCTGGCGTCAGGAGCATCAGTGCCGGCGATGGACGAGGATCTGATCGCTTACGACGTCAATCAATACGAATCGCCGATCGTCACCGCGCGGCTGACCAAGGCGGAGATCGAGGAACTGTCGAAGAATGGCAACGTCGCCGAGGTCGAGGAAGACCAGGCGTGCTACGCGATCGGCAGTCAGTTCGGCCACCTGCAATTCGAGAACCAGCCGAGCATCCTGGCCGAAACCGTGCCGGCCGGCGTTGTGCAGATCAAGGCACCGCAAGGCTGGCCGTCGTCGCAGGGCGAAGGAATACGGGTGGCGGTGGTCGACACCGGTATCGACTACAACCACTCGGACCTCAAAGCCAACTACCGCGGCGGCGTCAGCTTCGTTGCCGGCGCGAGCACACCAATGGATGATCACGGCCACGGCACGCACTGCGCCGGCACGGTTGCCGCCGCAATCAACGGTGCCGGCGTCGTTGGCGTGGCGCCCAGCGCCTACCTGTACGCGGTCAAGGTTCTGAACAGCAGCGGTAGCGGCTCGTATAGCCAGATCATTTCGGGCATTGACTGGTGCATCCAGAACGGCATGCGCGTGGTCAGCATGAGCCTCGGCGGGTCAGGCGGGTCGACGGCCCTGCAGAACATCTGCAATACCGCTTGGAGCAAGGGTCTGCTGGTCGTCGCGGCGGCCGGCAACACCGGTGCCAGCGTCGGCTACCCGGCCAAGTACAAGAACGTGATCGCCGTATCGGCGATCGATTCGGCCAACGCCCTAGCAAGCTTTTCCAGCCGTGGGCCGGAAGTCGACATCTGCGCGCCGGGAGTTAACGTCCTGTCGACGACCAGGGGTGGTGCTTATGGGACGATGAGCGGTACCAGCATGGCCTGCCCGCACGTTGCCGGCGCAGCTGCCGCGGTGTGGGGCGCCCACCGCTTCGCCAGCAATGAGCAGATCTGGAACCTCCTGGCCTATTACGTCGATAATCTCGGCGCGCCGGGCTGGGACGCCAGCTTCGGTTATGGCCGGGTCAACGTCGACCGGGCAGCGTTGGCCTTGACGCCAGCACCGGTGATCGCCAAGAAAGGTATCTAGGATCGCTGCGCGCTGCGGGCCTTGGTGGTCAGTTCAGAGAGCACGGGCCCGCTTCGCCAGCGAGGTCGTTCGCGCTGCGCGCCGCCTGTTGGATACTTCGGCAGAAAGGTTATTGCTGCCGGCGGCAGCGCCGCTTGCCGATCAACGACCGTGAGCTGTTGGCGCCACAGCCTGACGGAAACCAATGAGCCCGCCTCAGCGTGGCCCGAGTGCTGCCGCCGGCTGATCAAGTTCTATCGACGTGACGTTGTCGGCAGCCGCCAGGGTCGCAATCTGGGCGGCGGTGACCACTGCCGCGGCGGCGGCAATGCTCTGATAGACGGCTGTCGGCTCGACTCCCAAGTGGCGCAGCAATTCGACGCTGGCACTATCCTTGAACGAGACGATAACGGAGAACTTGCGCGAGTCGTCACGGTTTGCCCGCAATTCGTCGGCGAGCGACGTTTCGATCTTCATGTGGCCTCCGGTGCGCCCTTTGCCGTTGCCCTCCTCGCCGCCGCATGTGGGCGTTGGCGTGAGGATCAGCAAGTGAGCGAAAAGTATAATGATCGCTTTGGCACGCCCGCCTCGACAGCTGGCGTATTTCTTGTCGCTAGACATCATGGCTGCCCCTCCGCTGCACTTGTGCGACAGCCGCCCGAGCCGCTGTCCGACCGAGCAGCGCGCCGCCGTCCGCGGGCGCATCACGGGGCTGCGAACGTACGCAACGCACCGCTGCAGCATAGCGCATCTGGGGCCATCGCGCGCGCTGCGCCGCAAGCCAAGTCGCCATGCTCTCGACGGAAACCGAAGCAGGCGTCACAAGAGCCGCAACACGACCGGCTCCGTCAGTGCAGCACGATGGCGCGGGCGGCGCCCGCGCAGTAGCTGTCGAGCACGGCGTCGATCGATTCTTCGTCGCGCTCGTTGTCGGGAATCTCGTCGAGCGTGCGGCGCAGGGCCCTGGCCACCGAGCCCTGGACGAAGAGGCTGCGACTGGTCGCCTTGTCGACCAGCTCGAAGCCCTCCTGCACCGGATAAGCGACGATCGAGTAGTGGGCACTGTCATAGACGAGGTTCATATCGGTCGCTCCGTTTCGGCCCCGCGGGCCATGCCTGTATCTTAGACCGTGTCGAAGCGCATGATGCCGTTTTCGCAATGCACACGGATCGTATCGCCGGCGACGAAACGCCCTTCGAGAATCGACTTGGCGATCCCGCATTGGTTTTGACCGCTTAATGCGCTTCGTACACCAGCCATTTGTCAATGGCAAATGGTTTTGTTGCACTCATCCGTTTCCTCCTGTTGCCAGTTGAACGCCAAATGCAACCGCTTTATCCGACCCCTTTGCTCTGGCCGCATTACCAGCCTTCATCGCTCGTACGGGTCGGTCCGTCCCAGTGCTCCGCATCGGTACTCTCGCCACGTGGTTTCTGCCACTTGTGCTTCTCCCTTGACATCGGAACGACTGGTTCCCGCAGTACCACACAGAAGCCTGGATCAGCTTCACGCCTCCTATACGCCGGCCGCCGCTTGCCCAGTAATCAGGTGCCCGGCAAGCTTGTTTCAGGAGATGGGTAGAGTAGAGGACAGGCTTTCGCCTGCCCTCTCTCATCAAACCGTGCATGCAGTTTTCCCGCACACGGCTTTCCGGTGTTCTTCACGCCAAAGCATGCGCATGACGCCGTTTCATGTTTTCTGACGCGACTGAGGCGGTCGCGCCTGCGCACTCAAACTTTGAGCATGCAACATTGGCGGTGTTGGGCTTGGCCTTGGCATANAGCAACATGGCAATCCCTCGATCCTCCGCTCTTCGGTTGCACGAACAAAGTAGGGTCCCTTCCCTCGACCGGGGTTATGTTGTCCCGCGATCTCGATCGGTACTATGAACCCCTCCGACTCCTGCCTGCAGCCGCTGCGCTTTCGTTGCCTTATACGCAGCGGTCGGTGGTCTCCCCACCCCCACAGACAGGTCTCCAGCACTGGGCAGAAAATCTTCAAGAACATGCCATCCCTGCTACCCCGGGAGTCGATTGACGCCACTTCCGTTATTCCAGCGCCCATCCCACGGCCTTCCCCTTCTGACCACAGGGTCGGCTTCTCCACATAATCTACGAGGCTACGTGTGCGTTCATTTTCATTACGGCCTGCTCTCGTGCTGTTTGGAAACTCACGACCCCGTGTCACCACGACGCCGCTTCCTCATGCTACCGGGGCGTACGGACAACTCCCCAGACGGGACTTCAACCCGCTAGACTTACTGCTGTTACTGCCAACGGTCAGGTCTTTACTTTTGCCAAAGGCAGGAGCGAAGACCTGACTCCGGGTGCGCCGGGTGCGGTGACGCCGCGTGCGGACCCTCGCAGATTGAATTTGCTGATGTCGGGGGCGGCCGCCCTTTTTGCTTGCGGCCAAAGGCCGTGCTAAGGACTTCCAATGACCGACACCGAGGACTGCCATGCCGCACTTTGTTGCCGACCTGAGCGTGACGGACACGAAGGTCGCTTTCTTGACCGCTTTGCCGTCGCCGCCGTGGCCGGTAGCTGCACGGCCGTGGAGTACCTCTTTCCGTATGAATACGCCGCCGCGCAAACGATCCGATGCCTGCAGGCCAACGCTTTGCGCCAGGTGCTTTTCAATGCGCTGCCGAGCGACTGGGCGGGCGGCGAGCGGGGCGCTGAGTTCGAAATAGAAACCCATGGGCGCGGCAGCGGTTTGGATGCTTGGCGCTTGACCCAGCATTCTGTCGGCCTTCGACCCGCGCAGTCGGTGGGCTGCGCAGGACCGCGCTGCGGCCGTGGCGTGACGAACTGGCGTCGCGAGGCTGGTCAACGGTGAGTCGGTCGGCCGCCCTGAGGGTCGCGACGCTGGCTGCCGTCTACGCGCTCTGGTTGGCGAGCTGGATCATCTTCGGCCCCAAGCTCTACGGTGCCGACCGGTATTTCTGGAGTGATGCCACCGCCGCCGCCGTCACCGGGAGCTTCGCCTTTTACCTGTCGAGGAGGACGTCCGGACCCTATCCAGCATTTCTCGCGCTGCTCGGCGTCGCGTTCTGGCTGCTGGCGGCGTCCTGGGTCAGCTACCCGACAAGCAGCGGGCAATGCGAAGCGGTGCCGATCGTCGGGCGCCTGCTGGACGCCGGCGCCTGTGGTCTGCTGACCAATGCCATCTATGCCTTGTGTGTCTTTACACTGATGTGCGCATGGAGCTATCTGGCGCTGGACCGATGGCAACTGCAGCGGCTGTCCGCCCTTACCGGCTTGGTCTTCGCGGCCCTGATGATGGGACTCGGCGCGATTTTCGGGATGTTCTACTCTGAGCAGTATGCGCACCAGATGAACGCGTCGGCTGGCCGCCTCAACGCGGTCGTCGCCGCACTGGAATTTGCCGTTGTCGTGGCCGGGCTCCTGAGCATACTGCTTCGGGTGCCGCCGCTCTTCGTCTGGATGCTCGTCGGTACGGTCATCCTGATGGTCGGGGATATGGCGGACGGCGTGGGCACCACGCAGTCCGCCGGCATTCAGTTGCCAATCATTGATGCGATATGGATGTTCGGGCAGCTCCTGATTCTGGCGACCATGCTGGTGATTCCGGAAACGCACCTTTGCCGGGGGTCGAAATCGGCGCCGGGCGACGACGGTGACCCGCACGAGCGGTCGGGGCTGTCTGGCATCCTGATCCTGCTCTCCCTGGGCACAGTCCTGCTGGCGCCCCTGGTCTGGTTCCTACCGATCGCTGGCGCATGGAAGCACTTCTTCTCCGCGCTTCTCGTTATTGCGCTCGTGATCGTCCTGGTCTGGATCACCGATCGCTTTGACGATACGGTGGACTACCTGCGTGCCTACGTGAGGCAGGCGCATGAGTCCCAGCTCGTGTCGCGGGACTGGCGCGATGCGCCGCTTCGCATCCGGCAAGCGCTGTCGTCGACTGGGCTCGGCGCCTTCGTCGAGGAATTCCGTGCGTCCGCCCAGCGACTGAAGCAGGACGTTCTCTTCCTCGGGCCTGAGCGGCTCTACGGGCTACCGAGAGCCTTGGCCGAGGACAGGGCATCGTCATGCTTCATCGTGATGCCGTTCGGCCAGGAATGGTCGCCGGCTGTTCACCGGATCCTGGCAGCGGCGTGCGAAGCTGCTGGCGCGCGCGCCGTGCGCGGTGACGATCTGTTCACACCGACCGACATTCTCGAGGACATCTGGCAAAGCATCAACGCCGCGGACTTCGTGATCGCGGACATTACTGGACGCAACCCGAATGTGCTGTATGAACTGGGGATCGCGCACACCCTGGCCAAGCCGGTGCTGATTCTTTCGCGCGACGCGAACGACATCCCGATCGACCTGGCCACGCGGCGCGTGATCCTCTACGGGGAGTCCGTGGGTGACTGGCACGACGACCTCACGCAGAAGATGTCAACCGCCATCGCTGCCCTTGTTGAGGATTACGGCCTGACGAAACGAGCGCCGTAGGTGCTTTCGTGGCAACTTGTGGGGTCATGGCAACTCAATGCTCTCAACTTACCAGAACATAGTCATACTCCATTTTTGTAAGCGTGTGAAAGATGGGGCTTTTGAGTGAAGTTTCTGGGGTATGACCGGTCTGGTTTTATGCGGACGAGGTTCTTGATGAGTTCGTCGAAGACGGAGGTGATATTTTCGAGAGCATCCAGACCCTGGAGGAGCCAGCGTCCGAGGGTACGCTTGATACGAGAGAAGGCGTCGCCGCGGTTGATGAAGTAACGTGCGCAGATGTTGGGATCGAGAGATTCACCGGCGGCGTGGACGGCCAGAGCATTGATGTTGTCGCAAAGGATTTTAGCGCTGAAGTCTTGTTGTGCGGCCAGCCAGGACATGCCTGAGAGTTGCTCCAGTGCCCGACGGTGCTTGATCCGTTTGAACGCCTCCTCGATTCGCCACCGAGAGTGATAGAGGC
>QPGA01000031.1:46917-50486 GCA_003332265.1 Candidatus Accumulibacter meliphilus | reverse complement strand
GGCAAAGGGGCATGGAAAAAACGCCTGTCGCAGATCGTCGACACGCTCGAAGCGCTCGGTCGCGTGCGCCGTCAGGGAGTGCTACTGGCAAGCGCCGGCTAGTCCAGCGTTGCACTCAATGCGCGCGGCGCTCGCTACTACCAGGTTCTCGATGCGCCGGCCCCGGATACTCCTGCCGCGGGGTCGCCTGGTGGCACGGTAACCGTGGCGTGGCTCCTGGCGTCACGCCGTTGATGTCGCGCTTCGCGGGCCAGCGCGCGAAGTTCGTTGCATTTGCCGACGATGTTCACCAGCACGCTGGCGGTCCAGGCGAAGGTGAACATGCCAGAAATGGCGATGATCGGCGAGAGCATGTACCACTCATCCGACAGCACCCGGTGGGTGCCAAGCGTGGTGTAGGACAGCGACGCGAAGCGTGCAGCGGCAGCCCATCCCGGGATGATCCCGCCGTACACGAGGGCCGCCGACCAGAGAATGATCGACATCAGGTGCAGGCCGAGCATCCTGAAGACGGTGAAGCCAAGCAAGAGGTCAACACTCCACCAACCCGAACGCTGCTCGATGCGCTGGGCGCGCTTGTCGAAGCGGCCGATAAGCAGGCGCATGCCAATGGCCTGCAGGACGACAACGGCGACGAGAACCCCGCCACCAAACAGGATGTCCGGCAGCGGCAGCGCCTCGATCATCGGCAACTTCGCCTCGACGTAGGCTTCCGTCGACCCCAGCTCGACTGGTAGCTGCTTGACCACTGTTGCGGGGAGTTTGACCAGTTCGTGAGGCGCTTTCTCGACGGCCTTCGGAAGCCGCGACAACTCCGTTTCGACCCCTTCTGCCACGGGTGCCAGCTTGACCACGTCATCGGTCAACTCGACGGCAAGCGAAGCCTTTGGCGGCAGTTCCTGTGCGGGCTTCTCACTCCCTGTCGTATCGGCCACTATGGACAACTCCCCTGCTGAAACCAGCACAACTGAATGAATTCACGAGGCTCTCCGTCGCGCCCTCGGTGCGTGCCCATTGCTCGCAAAATGCGGGCAGCGAAAACTTCGCGCCGGCTGACAGGCATCGGCGTTTCGCCCGGTGTATGGCAAGCAGGCTACGAGTATACTAGCTCGGCCGCGGACCGGGAGTCCTTTGCCGCAGCCCCCGTGACCACAGGGGCCAGCCGTTTTGCCGGGGGAGAGGCGAGCTGACTTTGTGGCCGCCGAGGGGCGAGTGGCTGCATCGCGACGGGGAGACAGGCTGCAGATGGAAGCAACGCTTATTGATGGCCAGGGCGCAGTCAAGCGCCTCTCCGGGAAGGATCTTGCTGCCCAGCTCATCGGCGACTGGTGCCGCTGCGAGACCGAGTGAAGTCCGTAGTCACAGCGATCGGAGGCGTCCGTGCTACCCGCTAGTGTAGTGTTGCACGCAGTATGGAACCTATAAATTCCGGCTACCGCGTCGGTTTCGCGCCACTGTCATGCTTGCTGAAGGCCGCGTCGAGAATGGTGAATGGTGAACGCGGCGCCACACCAGCCCCCACGTCATTGCGAGGAGGTTGGGAGGTGCTTGCCGAAAGTCTCATCAAGAAAGCAACACGACACTAGTGGATGCCCGCCGGCGTACGCCGCAACATCAAGGACAAAGACCATGGACGAGCCGAGCCGCAGCAGGCGAATCAGCGTGAACGGGGCAATCGCCCTCGGCGTCGGCTCCATGGTCGGCGCCGGCATCTTCGCGCTGATGGGCGAAGCGGCGGCGAGGGCGGGATCGGCGGTCTGGCTGTCGTTTCTGGTCGCCGGGATCATTGCGCTACTCACCGGACACTCGTTTGCACAACTCGGCGTTCGCTATCCGTCGCGCGGCGGCGTCGTCGAGTACCTGGTGAAGGCCTACGGCCCGGGACTCTTCTCGGGCGGCTGCTCGATCCTGTTCTATATCGCGCAGCTGATCGGAATGGCGATGATCGCGCTGGCCTTCGGCAAGTTCAGCGCCAAGCTGCTGAGCCTCGGCGAAGCGGATCTGCTGCTCTGGGAACGGCTTCTGGGATCCGCTCTGATCGTCACTCTGGCAGCGCTCAACCTGGTCGGTGCGAAGTTCGTCAGCTCCGCCCAGCGGCTGGTCGTCCTCGCCAACCTGGCCGTCCTCGCCCTCTTTACGGTAGCGCTGTCGATGCGCGCGGACGTGGCTAGACTCGCGGTCGAAACCTGGCCCGCGGCAAGGCCGATACTCGGCAGCCTCGGCCTCACTTTCTTTGCCTTTACGGGCTTTGCCGTGGTCAGTAATGCCGCCGGGGACATGGACAACCCGACTCGCGACCTGCCGCGGGCGATGTACAGCACCATCGCCATCGTACTGGCACTCTATGTCGCCCTGGCACTGGCGGTCACGACGACAGTCGATGGACAGGAGCTCACCTCAAGCGGGGCAACGCTCCTGGTCATCGTGGCCCGCCACAACTTCGGCGAAATTGGCTTCCACATTCTGCTGCTCAGCGCCATCCTGGCAACCGTCACCTGCCTCAACGGTGGCTTCTTCGGCGCCACCAGCATCACCTACACCCTGGCCGAGAACGGCCAGCTACCTTCGCGCTTCGGGCAAAAGATCGGCATGAGCTCTCGCGGCCTGACCATCTCCGCGTTGCTCGCCCTGCTGATGGTCAACTTCCTGACGCTGACGACCGTCGCCTCGCTGGGCAGCGCCACCTCTCTGCTCGTGTATTCCCTGGTCAACTTCGGCGCCTGGCGACTCCTGAAAGGCGGCGGCTGGCACCGGTTCGCGATCCTGCTGAGCATCGTCGCCTGCGTTCTGGCGATCAGCGTCTGGTGTTTCGACACGTTCCAGACTTCGCCTGGTTCGTTCTCGATCTTCCTCTCCTTCCTGGTCATCGCCTTCGCCGCGGAAGGCTTGCTGCAGCGCTATCACGGCAGGCGGATCCTGGCGCAAGAGCACTGGGATTGATTGCCCTCGATCAGGACGGGCTGGCACTTCCTCCCAGGTGATCGTTGAAATGTTGCCTGACCCCAGCCTTGATGTGGGAAAGTAGCCGCCAGTTGCCTTCCTCGTGTCGAACGCGTCCGGCGACAATCGCGGGATGGATGCGCAGGCGGTCAGCCAAGGCGTTTGCGTTCTTCGCCGACGGCGCGCCCTTCACTTCCGATCCCTCCCATTCTGCAAGGGGGATCAGTGGCTCAGTAGCGCCTTCGTCTGCCTCCTCCTCTTCTGCGCTTGACCGGCTCTTGTCGTCCAGGTTGTCGGCGATGAATAGATGTGCCGGCGTCAGGTGCTTTTGAACATGGATCAGTTCATGGAGCAGGGCGAACCAGAAGTTGTCGACGCGGTCGTGCCGGAGCGTCAATGCGATCACGGGCGTCTCGCCGTCCAGCATCGCCGCGCCGTCGAGGTCAGCGCTGAAGCATGACGACGCCGGCCCAGTAGTGGCAAGGCGTTGCGGTGGGCAGGCAAAAAAAACCTTCGCACAAGAGGGCTAGACGGCCGGGCGGACTTCTGGCAGGATAGGTGGAGCGTAATCAATCTGCGCTTCAGTCGGAGGTCTTGCGATGCTTGCAACGAGTGCGGGGGAATGGGTG
>QPGA01000031.1:39358-43911 GCA_003332265.1 Candidatus Accumulibacter meliphilus | reverse complement strand
AATCCGCGCGCTCCTCGCCGAGCCATTCCTGCTTCAACTTGAGTGAGCTCACTCAGGCGTCACCGAAACATCCTCTCAAGCGCGGCGTACGCCGCGTCCGGAAAGGCTCGCCTGGCGATCGTCCCGCCGTCCAAAAAACCTTTCGACATCCTCCTGACTGACTCCATCCCCCCCGTCCTTTGCCGCCAGCCAACCACAATCTGACCGCCTCGGCCGCAAAAGCGGGCGTTACCGGCAAACGGGCCCGATTCGGCTGGATCATGCTTCAGGGCTGCGTCGAGGTAGGTCTTCTTGAAGTGTTCTTCGATGACCAGGACGATGCCGATGTTGGCGAGAAACTCCACCGCCAATGCCGGCCCTTGTTCAAAGCGAGAAAGCTTTGCCAAGTCGCGCAAGCACTCCTCGGTAACGACATCTTTCCGGTACCGAGTTACCAGCTTTTGGCGGCGCGCTTTTTTGAGGACAGCAACGCGCCAAACCAGCAAGGCATGCTCGTCCATTACTCGCGCGCCGCTCCGATACAGGGGCGAACGCAGAAGGGCTGGCGACGGTGATCCGACCTCAAGAAATCCACGCATGAACCGACGAATCAGCTCTTCAGCACGCTGTTTGGCCTGTCTGACGCCTCCGGTGAAGTCGCCCAGGTATCCCCGGTCCAGCATCTCCTGCCAGGGAAACCGGTCATAGTCGTCGTTCGGGTCTGCTGAAAGGTCGATGTCGTTTTCGTCTGTTCCGCCGAGGAGAATATCGGCCGGGATGTCCAGATGCCGGTGAATGCTGTTACGTCCGCCGCTCTCCAGTAACTGACGGCGTCGCCTATCCCATGAACGGCGAGAGCGAAGGAAGGCGTGCTGCCTGAACGAGGCTGGGACGACGTGAACGAAAGATGGGCCGGGACACCTCTGTTATCGTGGGAAGTTATCAAGACAACCGAGATAGAAGAGAGCCCAGCCCATGCAGCGAATTGTAGCCGGCATCGACACGATCGAGCAGCATCTTGAGGCCGTCAGGCAAGCCCCCGAAGTGTATCGGCCGCCGTGCTGCCCGCATTGCGGGCTCAAGATCCTTTGGCCACACGGGCACTATGAGCGCAAGGCCGACCGACGAGCCGGGCAGGTTTCCCTCAACCCGATACCGATCTGCCGCTACCGTTGCTCTGGTTGTCGGCGCACCTGTTCACGTCTGCCGGCGTGCATCGCACCGCGCCGCTGGTATGACTGGTCGGTGCAGCAAGCCCACCTCGAACGGCAGTTGAGCGAACGCTCCGATCAGCGCCGTGCACTCGGCAGCCTGCCGGACCGGCGTACCGCCGGTCGCTGGTGGGACTGGCTACAGAAGAGCAGCCTGCTGTTCGAGTTTCACCTGCGCGCCCGCTGTGCCGAACTCGGGCGGGCCGCCGACTTCGGCGCTTTCTGGCGTCGGGTATTCGAATCCATGGGCCTGGTGCAAGCCATGACCCTCCTTGATCAAGAGCTGAACATCCCGTGATGTCCTGATCCTGAACGAGCGGCGGACAGGGCAGACCCCGCCCGGGCGGGGTCCCCACACAGTTTGCTCCTGTCATTATCCGGGTCCTTCTGGTTTGATCACCTCTCCGATTTATCACAAGGAGTGGTCATGAACCCGATTGATCCGAAAGCCCTGTTTCGCCTGTCCGTCCTGGGTCCGCTGATTAGCCGCGAGCGGCTGGAGCGGGGAGAACTGCAACAGATTCTGCGCGAGCTGGCCAGCCGCGAATACGCCATTCCCGGCACCCGTCGGCGGCATCTGAGCGAGAAGACGATTCAGGCCTGGTACTACGCCTGGCGCCTCCACAAACTCGATGGGCTGACGCCCAAGGTACGCGCCGACCGCGGGCAATCGAAGCTCTCCGCCGCCACCCAGGCCGCCATTCTTGCCGCCAAGCGCGACAACCCGCGGCGCTCGCTGTGCCAGATTCGCCAATTGCTCGAAGCGGCCGGCACCGTCGCCCGTGGCGGCCTCGCCCGCTCGACCATTCACCGTCTGCTGCAGCAGCACGGTCTGTCACGAATCAGCGGCTCGGCCAGCCTGCCGGAAGAGAAACGCAGCTTTGTCGCCGCGACCGCGGGGGCGATCTGGTATGGCGACGTGATGCACGGCCCACGCGTCCCGATCGGCGGCAAACTCGCCAAGAGCTATCTCGTCTCACTGTTCGACGACGCTTCCCGGTTGCTCACGCACAGCGCCTTCTGCCCTGGCGAGACCGCTCTGGACATCGAAGGCGTGCTCAAGCAGGCGGTGTCTTCCTGCTGATTACCGCTCAAGTTGGTCGTTGATAATGGCGCCGCCTATCGCGCCGAAACTTTGCAGGGGATCTGCGCCCGGCTGGGCATCCATCTCATTCACTGCCGGCCGTACGCGCCCGAGGGCAAGGGCAAATTGGAGCGCTGGCACCGTACCTGCCGCGATCAGTTTCTCAGCGAACTCGACGAGCGCCATATCGCCAGCCTGGACGATCTCAACGCGCGTTTGTGGGCTTGGCTCGAGCAGGTTTATCACCGCCGCCCGCATGCCAGTCTGGACGGCATCAGCCCTTTGGCACGTTACCAGCACCCCGTTGGCCACTTCAAAATCCCCCACTTATGGCCACCCAAATTCCCCCAGGCAGGACCGTAGAAATTGTAATGCAGTCGGTGGCGGCGGGNCCAGCAGGACCTGTCCAGGATTCGCCCGCTCGGGCCGTTGGCGGCGAAGCTCGATCTCTTGTTCCGGCATCGCGTCAGCCGTCTGGTGCGCAAGGATGGCACGGTGTCGTATCACGGCAAACGCTTCGAGGTGCCGTTCGAGCTCTCCGGTCAAACGGTGTCTCTGGTGGTCGATCCGCATACCGAGGTAGTGATCGGCGTCGAGGACGAGGAAGGGAAAGCGATCGGCGCGGCGACGCCGCTCGATGCACTGGCCAACGCCACACGTCGGCGACGCCAGCCGGACCCGGCGAACACTGACCCAGCGCCCCCGACGAAGAGCGGCCCGAATCTGATCGAGCTGATCTATCAGCAATATTACGACTGCAAGGGGGAGTGAAATGGACTTGCAACACTTTGGTTTGCGGCATTCGCCGCTGGGCAAGGAAGCGGCCGAGTTGTGGGATGACGGTGCGCTGGGGCTGTTGGCGGAGCGCTTCGCCTGGTTGTTGCACTCGCCCGGAGTCGGCCTGATCACCGGCGAACCGGGAGTGGGCAAGACGGCCGCCTTGCGCCAGCTGACCCGCGGCCTGAATCCGCATCGCCACCTGGTGATCTATCAGGCGGAGACGGATTTCGGGCGGCTCGATATCTATCGCGGTCTGGCGCGCGCTCTGGGAGTGGAAGCGGGCTATCGGCGGGCGCAGCTGTGGCGCGATCTGAAGGAGCGCATCCTGCAACTGGTCGATGGCCGCCAGTTGGTGCCGGTATGGATCATCGACGAGGCGCAGAATCTGCCGCTGGAGTTCTTCCGCGATTTGCCGGCCTTTCTCAACTTCGCTTTTGATACACGCGATGTGATGTCGGTCTGGTTGATCGGCCATCCGGCACTGGCGCAAACACTGGAGCGGGCGCCGTATGCGGCGCTGGCCGGGCGCGTTCAGGTACGCGTGCAGCTCAAACCGGTGCTCGAACGCGAGCGCTTTGCGCAACTGATCCAGCACAGCCTGAAGAGCGCCGGTTGCACGCATACGCTGCTCAGCGATTCGGGTCTGGAGATCTTGCGGCAGGCCAGCAAGGGGCTACCGCGGCACGCCGGGAGAATTCTGCGCACGGCGATGCGCCTGGCGGTACCACGCGGCCTCAATCATCTGCCGGACGATCTCTTGCAGTTGGCGATCGAGGAATTGCGATGAGCCGCCGCTCTGCTCTCCCGTTGTTCCCCGATGGGCTCTCCGATGAAAGCGCGGCAGTGCTCAGTGAATTCCTTAACCAGCTCGCCGTCGCATGCGAAAGCCGTTACTTCGTACAGCTGCGCCGCTACCACCAGCGGCAGATGAATCTGTACGATCCCGAAGCCCCCTGGCGGACCCCGCCGCTGCCGCCTCGGTAGCGCCTTCATCCCACGCTGCCGCCGGGATAGATGTTCCCGTCGCAGCGTGGGACTCGGCCAGCGTTTCAACCTCGAAAAGCTTGGGCCGAGGGCTCTAAATCAGCGCAGGACGTAACAAATGCTCCGGATCATGGCCAGGCTTGTCGTACTCGGCGTGAGTACCTATCCATTCAACCATGACGATCCCGTTTTGATATCGTGCTGTCACTATCCATATTCCCGAACACCGGACCTCACCAAACTTCCCAAAATGGGAAGGCTCAGGCTCATTATGTGTTTCGGGTTGTTAGCTGAGGAGCAACCCCAAGAGGGATTCGAGAAGTCGCTTTCCGCGATTTTTGGCGTTGTGAACGAACTCGAAGAAGCCGAGGTAGAGAGGAAGACTTTCCTGGGAGATCCCGCGGTGAGGCCGCAGCCAGGAGCGCAGCAAGGACCAGAAGCCCTCGATGGTGTTGACGTGAACCTCGTGGAAGCCGTCGCCGTCTTCATCGCGGGCGTACTCGCGGGCGCTGTGG
>QPGA01000031.1:30651-38894 GCA_003332265.1 Candidatus Accumulibacter meliphilus | reverse complement strand
AGCACTTGGCATCGTTGATAAGGTCTTGGATTTTAACCAGCCCAGTGCTGGCAGTGTGCGTCGTGTACATGCCCCTTCCTCCTAGGTGTTCCTTCCCAGGAGAGCATACGGAATTCCTTGGGCGTTGTCTAGTGCGCCTCTAGCCTCGCTTTCGTTGCGCACCAACCTGGAATCCATAATGAGCCTAGTAGTTTTGTGGGAGCCCTTTTGGTCGTACCTGTTCGGTCTGGCAGCGTCTTGGCCGGCCTTGAAGCGTCACTCATCCCCTCGCCACCGCAGCCAACCCCAAGTCCAGTATCGCCGCATCGCGCGTCAGCAAGGTCAACCGCTCGTCGTGCGCCTGGGCGATCAACAGGCGGTCGAAGGGGTCGGGGTGAGCGCAGCTCAAATTGTGCACGGCCGCAATGTGGCGGGGGAAGATAGGCAGCAAGACGAAGCCTTGTGCTTCAAGGCCTTCGGTGATGGCGCCCGCCGGCAAAGGCAGTTTTCCTTTGCCGTTCTTCAAGACCATTTCCCATATGCTGGCGGTACTGACGACGATCTCGGATTGTTCGATCAGTGCTTGCGTGGCTGCGCCCAAACGCGTACTGGCGGTCATCCACCAATAGAGCAAGTGGGTGTCGAGCAGGTAGCGCTTCACAATGGCTCGCCGCCGGTGAGTGCATCGGCGATGGCGCGATTGGTCTCCGGCGCATCCCAATCTGCATCGGGCTGGGGCAGCGCGGACCACGCCCCGGGCTTGCGCGCAAGCACAGGCTCTCCGATCTTCACCAGCCTGACGACCGGCACTCCCTTGTTGGCGATGACGACATCCTCGCCGGCCAGTACGGCTTGCACCAGTTTGGAAAGTTGATTCCTGGCCTCCAGCATGTTCACTTGCATGGCGAACTCCTTGGCTAGTTCCCTCAGTCGTGTGTATCTTAGTTCTTCCTGGCCAAGTTAGCCAACAAGGGCTTCCGTTCGGGGTACGAGCGGATGGCAAGCGCTGCCAAAGACCTGCAACTTCCAGAGGCTCTGGTGACCGAGCCCGTGGCTTCGTCAGGTCCGGGCCCCGTCGTCGCTCTCGTCGCTCTCGACGACTGCCGTCGTCGCGACCGCCGCCACCTTCTCCTCGTGGTCAGCGATCACCGCATGTACCGAACCGTAGATCGCGTTCGCGCCGAGCAGTTCGGTCAGGCCGTGGCGCTCGAACTGGGCGTGCAGCGCGGGAGAGACGTTGGTAAATACCAGCCGAATGCCCTGCTCACGTAGCTGAGTGAAAACGCTGCGCAGCATCGCCGCTGCCGAGAAGTCCACGTCGCCAATGGCTGCCGCCTCGACGCACAGGCAATCCAGGGGGGCTGGTGTCCTCGTCTTTGCCAGTCGAAGGACCTCTTCGGAAAACTGCGCGCAGTTGGCGTAGTAGAGGCTGTGGCTGAAGCAATAGACCAGGAGACCGGGGGCAATCTGCTGCGGCGGGTTCAGTGGCACCATCTGCCATCCTTTTCTCCGCTTGTCGGCGGCGATCACTGTATTGCTGCCGCGATAGCCCCGCCGCACATGATCGAGCAGCGACAGCACCATGGCCAGGACGATGCCCTGCTCGACGCCGACGACAACGACGGTGGCCGCGGTCAGCAAGGCTACCCAGAACTCGGCGCGCGCCTCGATGTAAATCCGCCGCATGCCCTGGATATCGATCATCTTCATGGCCACCAGGAAAACGATCGCTGAAAGAACGGCGGTCGGCAGGTAGGCCAGTGGTCCGGTCAGGAACAGCAGCACCAGCAGCACGATGACACTGGTGGTGAGCTGCGAAACCTGGCTGCGGCCACCGCCACTGGCGACCATCTCGGTGTTGGTCGGGCTGCCATTGACGATGAAAGTGCCGGACAGGCCGGCGCCGAGATTGGCCATTCCCAGGCCGACCATGTCCACGTTCTCGTCGAAACGATCGTCGAAGCGGGCGGCGTAGGCGCGCGAAGTCGCCGCGCTCTGCGCGAGAATGACCACGAAGCAGGCCAGCGAGAGGGGCACCAGCTTCCAGATCAGCGACCAGCTCCAGTCGAGCTGCGGCAGCCCGAGCGTCGGCAGGCCGCTGGGTACCGCTCCCAGGGTCTCGAGGTGGGCGCCGAGATTCAGCGCCCAACTGGCAGCGATGGCGGCCAGCACGGCAATCAGTCCGCCGGGAATCTTTTGCGAGATCTTCCGGCCACCGAGAATGACCACCAATACCGCCACCGACACGGCGACGGCATAGGGATTGGTTTCCCCGATCGAGCGGACGTCGTGCAGGATCTCGGTGAGTGGGTTGTTGCCGGTGCTGTGCAGACCCAGCAAGCCGGAGATTTCGAGCAGCGACACCTGCACGCCGACGCCGGTAAGAAAGCCGGTGAGCACCGTGCGCGAGAGAAAATCGGCCAGAAAGCCCAGCCGCATCACCCGTGCGAGGAACATGAAAGCCCCCGCCATCAGGGCAATCAGACTACACAGCGCCAGCCACTCGTTGGACCCCCGCACGGCCATGCCGGCAAGGCCGGCGGCGACCACCGCCGCCGTCGCCGAATCGGCATTGACCGAGAGATGGCGCGATGAGCCGAAAATGGCGAACAGGCACATCGGGATAAGGATGGTGTACAGGCCGGTGATCACCGGCGTGCCGATGATCTTGGTGTAACCCATCGTTCCCGGAATCGACAGCGCCGCCAGCGTGAAGCCGGCGATGATGTCCCGTCCGACGCCCGCCCGGTCGATCGGCAGGATGCCCTGCAAAATCGGCAAGCTGAAGCCCTTGCCCTTGCCCTCGCTGGCCTGCGTCATTGCTGCCCTCCCTCGCTCACCCCGCAGGCTAGCTCTTGCCGTTTCGCTTAGCCTGCTCTGCCTCGGCCGCATGATACTTCGCGGTGATTTCCTTCAGATCGACCCGCGTCGCTGGCCGCTTGAGTCCCATATCTTCCAAGGTGTCGGTGATGATCTGCGAAATGGCCAGGTTGCGGAACCACTTGTGGTTGGCGGGAATGACGTACCAGGGAGCGTCCTTGCTGCTGGTCTTGCTCAGCGCCTCCTCGTAGGCTGCAACGTAGTCGGACCAGAACTCGCGCTCGGAATAATCGCCTTCGCTGATCTTCCAGTTGCGTGCCGGGTCGTCGAGTCGTTGCTTGAAGCGGGAAAGTTGCTCCTCGGGGCTGATGTGCAGGAAGAACTTGAGGATGCGCGTCCCGTTCGCGACGAGCAGCTTCTCGAAATCCTGGATCAGCTCGTAGCGCCCCGACCACACCGCTTTCGGGACCAGATTGTGTACCCGCACGACGAGGACGTCTTCGTAATGCGAGCGGTTGAAGACCACGATCTCGCCCTTGGCCGGAGTCCGTTGATGCGCGCGCCAGAGGAAGTCGTGCGCCGCTTCCTCGGCACTCGGTTGCTTGAACCCGAAAACCGAAGTGCCCTGCGGATTCATGCCGCTGAACAGATGGCGGACGACGCCATCCTTGCCGGCGGCGTCGAGCGCCTGCAGGACGACCAGCAACGACTGATTGCCGTCGGCGTAAAGCAGGGCCTGCAACTCGGCCATGCGGGCGACGTTTTTCTGGATCTCCGGCAGCGCCTCTTCCGACGAGGCATGGCCAGCGGTGTGTGCCGGGTCGATGGCGGCCAGCTTGAGCTTCTTGTCGGGGTTGACGAAGAATTGTTTGCGGTAGTCCATGGGATTTTCTCCTCGTGTGCGTATCAGTGCCGGCCTAGGCGGCCGGAACGTGTGGCTGCAGCGACTGATTGACCATCGCCGAGTGCTTCTCGTGGCGCGCCGTGCGGTAGTTCGCGAAGCGGTCATAGATCATGCGGACGGCGCCGAGGACGAACAGCCAGGAGATCAGGTAGACCCACACCCAGCCGATCAGCTTCCACGGGATCGCCGGTACCAGCACGCCAAAGCCACACATCAGCGCGGCGGTGACCTGCGTGCCGACGATCGCCCAGAACAGGGGGGCGGCAGGCAACGGCCGCTGGAAGAACCAGCGCTCGGTGCGGGTGACGAAGAGCAGCAGTTGGCCACCACCGACCAGTTGCACGAACATCATTGTCTGCAGATGTGCTTGCGTCGCCAGCCCGAAGTAGTCCTGCAGATGCGGCTCCGAGAGCACCTTGACGCCGAACAGCAGCAGGCCAAAGGACTCGGCGACCGAGAAGATACCGAGGACCGTCGCCAGGCCGAAGATTTGTGGCAGTTCCCAGCGCACCGGCCGCGGACTGACCGGCGTGTTGTCGTAGGCGATGGTCATCATCGGCAGGTCGTCGAGTAGAGACATGACGACGATCATGATCGCGGTCAGCGGCGAGAAACCGAGGAAAATGGTCGACAGGACGACGACGAACATGATGTCGATGGTCAGGGCGATGCGATAGACCAGGTAGCTGTTGATGCGACCGAAGATCCGCCGTGCCTCGTCGATGGCAGCGTTGATCACCGACAGGCCGGGGGCGGTCAGGATCAGTGCCGCAGCGCCGCGAGCGGCATCGGTGGCGCCGGAAACGGCCGTACCGCAGTCTGCCTGCTTCAATGCCGGCGCGTCATTGACCCCATCGCCGGTCATCGCCACCAAGTGGCCGCGCGATTGCAGCGCCTTGACGATGGCGTACTTGTGCTCGGGGAAGACGCGCGCGAAACCGTCGGCGCGTTCGATCGAGTCGATGATCGCCGGCGGCACGTTGTCGGGGTCCATGTCCTTGGGGAAAGCATCCGCCGCCGGGATGATGTTCGTTCCCATGCCGAGCTGGCGCGCCGTTTCGATGGCGATGGCGGTGTCGTCGCCGGTGATCATCATCACCCGCACGCCTTTCTCCGCCGCCTTGTCAATCGTTTCCTTGGAGTCGTCGCGTGGCGGATCGAACATCGGCAGGATGCCGAGGAAGGACCAGCTGGCGCCGTCATCGGCCGAGCGCGCCACGCCCAATGCCCGGGCGCCCTGCCCTGCCAGCTTGTCGACCGCTTCCTTGACCTTCTGCGCCACCTCCGCCGGCGCCTGGGCAAGATCGACAATCGCTTGCGGCGCGCCCTTGGCGACGACGAAGGACTTGCCGCTGGCGTCGGTAACCGACGCTTGCGTGCGCTTGGTGACCGGGTCGAAGGCCACGAATTTGGTCATCGTCCAGTTCTTGAGCAGCGTCTGGTCCTTGAGCGCGGTGATCACCGCGGTATCGATGGCGTCCTTGTCTTCGAGCTTGGACGCCAGCGCCGCCGCCAGGATGCAGTCCTGCGGGATCGGTGGCGGCGAAGAGCATCGGCTCGCTGAGGCTCAACTGGTTCTTGGTCAGCGTGCCGGTCTTGTCCGAGCAGAGGATATCGACGCCGGCCATTTCCTCGATCGCCGATAGCTTGGAAACGATCGCCTGCTCTTTCGACAGCGCCAGTGCACCGAGCGCCATGGTGATCGAGAACACCGCCGGCATCGCCACCGGGATCGACGCCACCATCAGCACCAGCACGAACTGCAGGATGCCGAGAGCGTCGGCGACGTTCCAGTCCTTGGCAATCACGATGTCATGGTAGACCTTGACGGCGACCATGATCAGCGCCAGCACGACGGCAACGACGATCAGGAAGTTGCTGATCTGGAACATCGCTTTCTGCGCGTGGCTGACCGCTCCGGCGCCGGAGACGAGTTTCGCCGTCCGGCCGAAAGAGGTGTTGGTACCGGTAGCGATGACCACCGCTTCCATCTCGCCCTGCTTGACGACACTGCCTGCGTAGGCTTCGTCACCGACCTTCTTGCGGGCCGGCAGCGATTCGCCGGTGAGCGCTGCCTGGTCGATCGAGGCGAAGTCACCACTGGTCAGGCGCAGGTCGGCCGGAACGATCACGCCGAGGCGGATCTTGACGATATCGCCGGGGACCAGCGTCGACGCCTGCACCGTGCTCCACTGGCCGTCACGCATGACGGTGGCCTCGGGCGCCAGGCCGGCCTTCAGCGCGGCCAGTGCATTCGACGCCTTGCGATCCTGCCAGAATTCGAGCGCCGCATTGAACAGTAGCAGCGAACCGATGATAAAAAAGTCGTCCCAGTGGCCGAGCAGCGCCGAGACCAGCGCCGCCGCCTCGATGACGTAGGCCATCGAGCCGGTGAAGTAGCCACGAATCTTCTCAGCGAGGGTCTTTTCCTTGACGATGATCGCGTTGGGACCGTACTTGGCCGTGCGCTGCTGAACTTCCGCCGCGCTGAGTCCCTGCTCGGGCTTGACGCCGAGGGTCGACAAGACCTGCTCTACCGGAATCTTTTCGAGATCCGGTCCGTTGGCAGCGGGAGCGCCTGCTTGAGTGGTGGTATTGGCCATACCTTCCTCCAGATTAAAAAAGGACACAAACACAATGTGAAACGTCGAAGAGTAGGCGTTGCGAGCGGCTAACGGTCATGACGCGTGGAGACACCCCCAAGTCATGAAAGTCATGACCGTTTCCCTCTTCCCCTGACCCTTCTCCCGCGAGGGGAGACGGGAGTTTCGTGAGTCGCTTGCGCGACTTTCACATTAACGTGCCTTGCCGGGAAAAACGCAGGCGTCTCGGAGCTTCGTCCCGGCGAGTTCGCGCTGCCTCTCACCGCCCCCACCGCGCGAGCCAGTGTAGCTGGTCGCGACGGCGACGGCGACCCCTGCAGTCCCGGGGTGAAAAACAAATGGTACGGTGATCTACTTGCTTGCAGCGGCAGGTGTGGGTGCCGGTGCCGGTGCAGCGGCCGCTGCAGGTGCAGCTACCGACACTTCGATAATCTCGATCTTGGCCTTGGCTTTGAGATCCTCGAGATCCTTTTTCAGGTTCTGCTGCTGCAGATGTTGGGCCAGGTCGGCTTTGACTTCTTCAAAGGGTGGCGCTGCTATCGGCCGGGTGTCTTCCAGCAAAATGACGTGATAGCCGTACTGGGTCTTGACCGGTTCTTGCGTGAATGTGCCTTTTTCCAGCTTGCTGAGGGCGTCGCTGAACTCCGGCACCATACTGCTCACGTCGAACCAGCCCAGATCACCGCCGCGCAGCTTGGAGCCGGCATCAGCGGATTTTTCCATGGCCAGCTTGGCGAACGATGCCGCATCGTTCTTCAGCTCGGCAATAATCGCATTCGCCTCGGCTTCGCTCTCGACGAGGATGTGGCGCGCCTTGTATTCGCTGCCAGTGACAGTGGCCTTGATGCGCTCGTACTCGGCTTTCAGCATGTCGTCACTGACTGGATTGTGCTTGATGAAATCCTGTACATAGGCGTCGGCCAGAACCGATTGCCGGAGAATGTCCAGTTGCTCGGTGACTTCGGGCAATTTGTCCAGGCTTTTTTTCACTGCCGCCTCAGCGATCAGGGTTTGCATGGTCAGCTTGTCGATGATGCTCTTTCTGGCTTCCGGAGTGTCCGCTTCGCCGGCGCTGGCGCCGTGCGCGATAATCATGTCGACACGGCTCTTGTTGATGGCGGTACCGTTCACGGTCGCCACGGCCTCTCCCTTCACCGCTGGTGCCGCCGCAACCGGCGCCGCCGGCGCTGCAGATTGTGCATTTTGCTCGGAGTTGCAGGCGCTGAGGACCAGCAGCGAAGCGGCGCTGGCCAGCAGAACTCGGGATTTGATGGATTTCATTGATACTTCCTTGGGATAGGTTTGCAGCTCCGCGAAGACGAGGCGGAGCTGGGAACGGGGAACGGGGCTCAGCTTACCCCGTGCGCTTGCCTCACTCGAAACTGAAGATCTTCTTCCAGTCCTTCTTCATGCTGATGACTGTCCAGCCCTGCTTTTGCGCCTCGTCATAGAGGGCCTGCGTGAAGGCGCCGACCTTGGTCGCTGGCAGCCCTTGTGCCGGACCATAAGCGTATTCGCGTTCGCCGTCGTCGTGCAGCACCAGCATCGACAGGCGCGCACCGTCGCCGGCCTTCGTGTACTCGAGCATCTGCTGGTCGCCGGTTGAATTGCCAACCGCCATGTGCGGGCGTCGACCAATCATCAAATGAATGCCTTCGACTTTGCCGGCGTTGTTGTCGTTGAGCAGCAGCTTCGGCTCCTTGGTCAAAAAGGGCTTGCCATCCTTGGCGTAGCCGTACTTCGTGCCGACCGCAGTACCCACCACCTGCTCGGGAGGAATGCCATAAACCGTCTCGGAATACTGACGCACGAAGTCCTGCCCGCCACCGGTGACGATCCAGGTCTTGTAAGCATTCGCCCGTAGATAGGTCAGCACTTCCTGCATCGGCAGGTAGGTCAGCTCGGTATAGGGCCTCTTCCAGCGTGGGTCCTTCGCT
>QPGA01000031.1:26453-30630 GCA_003332265.1 Candidatus Accumulibacter meliphilus | reverse complement strand
GCCACCGGTGACGATCCAGGTCTTGTAAGCATTCGCCCGTAGATAGGTCAGCACTTCCTGCATCGGCAGGTAGGTCAGCTCGGTATAGGGCCTCTTCCAGCGTGGGTCCTTCGCTTCAGCCAGCCACTTCTTCGCCTCGGCACTAAAACTGTCCACCGACATTCCGGTCAGCGTGGTCATGGCGAGCTTTTCGAGATCGGGCAGCGTCAGTTTGGCGATGGCCGCACGATCGCCTTTGAGTATTTCCAGCACCGTCGAGTAGGGCGCGACCTTGGCCAGTTCAGGCTTCGCCTTGACCAGCGCTGGCACGCTCTCGAGGATGTACATCACCTGCGAGTACATCGGGTGCTCAACCCACAGCGTACCGTCCTGGTCGAAAGTGGCGATGCGCTCGGCGGGCGGCACGAACTTCGGGCTGCCCTGCGTAGTGGTCTCTTCTACAAAGGTAATGATCGCCTGCTTGGCCGGGCCGTCATTCCAGGACGGCAACGGATCTGTTTGCGCCTGGGCATGCATGCCCAGGGCGAGCAGTGCCGTCAATGCCAGAAAGCGGGTAAACGCTGAAAAGGACGGTGTGGTTCCAGTCATGTTTCGTCTCCAAAAACACCAGAAAAACGGGCGCCCGATAACAGGCGCCCGCGCAGTCACAAGTCGTCAGCCCGCGGGCTCAATCGTGCCCGTTGTGACCACCCTTCTGCATGGCCTTGAGGATGCCGTCCAGGTTGTAGGTTTCCGGTGCCTGCATCGGCGGGAACTCCTTGTACGTAGACAGTTCCTTCTCCCACAGCAACTGCCCGATCGGCAACATGTTCCAGTTGTAGATATAAGCGTTGCCGGTTGAGCCCAATGCACCGCCGTAGCCCAGCAGGGACTTCGCGTCGGCACCAACCGTCTGCTCGAAGGGATCACGCTTGAGGTTGAGGAGCTGAGTCCAATGGAAACTGGTGGCTCCAAACAAGCCGCCGGTCGCCGTGTCAGGCACGATCGTGTAGTACATCTTCCAGTTCTTGTAGCGCACGGCCGATGGTTGCGAGCCAGTGTAGTAGAAGAACACCTCACGCGCCGATTTCTCCGACTTGCCGGTCAGGTAGTCGGTCTGGTCAACGCCGTCGAGCATGGTCTTGACGATCCCCGGATACTTGCCGGCCATGATCTGCTCGTTGAGCGCATTGCCCTTGAGCCCACCAGCGATATTGACCAGTGTCGGCACCCAGTCGAGCGAGGCGAAGACATCGTCCTTGACCGTGCCCGGCTTGATGACGCCCGGCCAGCGCACGAGCATCGGTGCGCGCATGCCGCCTTCCCAGGTAGTCAGCTTGCCGCCTTTGAACGGGGTGTTGCCACCGTCCGGGAAAGTGATGTTCTCGGCACCGTTGTCGGTGGTGAAGACAATGATGGTGTTGTCGAGCTGGCCCATATCCTCGAGCTTCTTGATGACGTAGCCGATGTTGTCGTCCATCTGCTTCATGCCGGCTTCGTTGGTGCCCCAGTCCTTGCCGCCGGGTTCACCCACCATGGCTTCGTACTTCGGCGGCAGCACGGTCGTGATGTGCATGCGCGCCGGGTTGTACCAGACGAAGAATGGCTTACCGGTTTTCTTCGGATCGTTGCGGTCGAGGAAGTCGATGACCTTGGCCGAGATTTCCTCGTCGACCGTCCGCGAGCGATCCAGTGTCAGCGGTCCTTCGTCCTTGCAGGTGGTGTTCTTCTGCGTGCCGTCGCTGGACTTGCACCAGATGACCGGCCGCGGTGGGGTCAGACAGGTCCCTGTTTTGGGATCGATGGCGCCGGGCACCTCTGGCAAACCGGTGATCGGCGTGTTCTTGCACGGCGGCGCAATGCCCTGCACCAGCGGCGTCTTGTTGATGTCGACGAAGCTCACGCCCTGCATGGCGTCGAGGTGGTAGAGGTAGCCCCAGAATTCCTGAAAGCCGTGCGAAGTCGGCAGCGCCTCGAAATGGTCGCCGAGGTGATTCTTGCCGAACTCGCCAGTGTTGTAGCCGAGGTCGATCAGGAACTTGGCCAGCGCTGGCGTGCCCGGACGCAACCAGGACGGGCTGCCCGGCAGTTGCGGAGGAATCATGCCCGTACGCAGCGGGTGCATGCCGGTGAAGAAAGCGTTGCGCCCCGCCGTGCAGCTTTGCTCGGCGTAATAGGTCATGAATCGCGCACCTTCCTTGCCGATGCGATCGATGTTCGGCGTTTCACCGACCATTAGGCCCTGGTGATAAATACTCGGCTGCATCCAGCCGATGTCATCGCCCATGATGAACATGATGTTGGGCTTGTTGGCGCTGGAGGCGGCACTCGGCGCGGCCCTCGGCGCGGCACTCGGAGTCGCACTCGGGGCGGCACTCGGGGCGGCGGCACTCGGCGTCACGACGCTTGGAGTCGTCGCGCTGGGAGTCGCGCTGAGAGTCTCGCTCGGGGTCGTGGGCACAGCCAAGACCCCCCCGATACACAACGCCAGCGCAGCGGAAATTGCTAGTAGCCGGAAACGGAATCTCGAGATACCTTGCATTTTCGTTCTCCTTAGTTGTCCTGCCGTAGCACGAAAAAATTGTTCGCGCCCGCGGCAGCGAGCGCCAGTGCCGGGCTCGGTGGTCAAAAACCAATTACAGAGGTGCTGCGCCCGCGAGACCGAAACGTCCCGCGTCCCAGCAGCGGTGTGTCTCCAGCAGTGCCAGGACGATCATCCTACGCCGGGCCAGTATCATTACCGTCGATTCAAAAAACGTGCCGATCATCGCACAAAAAAGCCAGGGCCGCGCGACCGACCAGCGGCGACTTCCAGCTGCCGTCGATAAGCGCCTATTCTCGCCTGTTCGGGCCAATACGCTCGCAGCCAGATCGATTAGAGATTAACGGATACCTGACTCTTTAACCACTTCCCTTTCGGGAAGGTTTGCGCCGCTTCGTCGAATAATCCCCCAGCCTGCAGCAGCCGGGAGAGTTCGGCCACCTACCGATCCGCTGTCGATTTGCCGATTGCCGATTGCCGACTGACGGCGCGGATCGCAGTTCTCAGCCGGCGGCCCGCGCGACCTTGAGCGCCGCTTGCAGCTTCGCTTCTTCCTGGTGCGTCAGATTGGTTTCGAGGACCTTGCCGCCGGTACCCTTCAGTGCCGCCAGCACCTGCTCGGGACTCGCGTGGCGGATCAGCACGAAGAGGACCGAGCTGCCGTTCTGGAAAGTCGCGGCCAGGTCCTTCAGGAAATCCTCGTCGACGCCGGCGCCCGCCAGTGCGCCTCTGATCGCACCGCTGCGCGCATCGCTGGCCATACCAAGAGTCGGTTCCATCACGATCGCCCCGACCAGCGTGTTCCAGAAGCCTTTGTGTGCCTCGAGCGCGACAGCCGGCTTGGACATCCTCAACAGGGTCACCTCGCCCTGATCATCCTTGACGGCGACGAGGGCTTGCTCGATATCGATGAGATGATCCTGTTGCAGCCTGCGCAGCTTGGTGCGGACCTCTTCGGCCTTGAATTGATCATCGTAGGCAATTACCGCGAGCTTGCTCATGAAACGTTCTCCTAGCTTGGTTGAGTCACAGTGATCGGAGTTCGTGCTCCGATAGAATCGCGACGCCATGGCAATCGCTTGAAAGTCGTTGGCGGTAGCCCGCCATCTTCGGCCCGCAGGATATCGCCTGTCGAGCAGCGGCTGGCAAATCATCCATCGAAGCAGCCGCCTGCCAGCGCCTCAGTCTTTCCCTTCTTCGAAAGGAATGCGCGCATCTTCCTCGAAGCGCGCCTTGCGCTTGCGGCCGAACACCCAGATCACGATGCCGGCGAAAGCGGCGATCAGGAGCCAATGATAGACACTAGAATCCATGTTCATTCTCCTCGTCACCTTAGCGCGTCATGACATGTCCAGAGACCCCAGATCATGAAAATCATTACCGTGCCCCGCTCACTTCCCCCGGCCCCCCTTCCCCTGCCCTTCTCCCGCAGGGGGAAAAGGGAGTTTCGGGAGTCGCTTGCGCAACTTTCACATTAACGGTCATTGCAGTTGCGGCCGCCCCGGATCATGAAAGAAAATTCGAGTTGGGAAGCGATGGGTAGAGGTCGCGCAAAGCTTTGGCGGCTCGACCCCGAACTTTAACGTGACCCGCTGAACCGACTCGTACCCCGGATTGCTGCCATCGAGCGCACACATTAAAAGGGCCGTTGGCGAC
>QPGA01000031.1:21968-25208 GCA_003332265.1 Candidatus Accumulibacter meliphilus | reverse complement strand
CGCCTTGCGCACCAGCACGAAGAGCACCGAAGTGCCGTTCTGGAAGGACGCGGCGAGGTTCTTCATGAAATCATCGTTGATACCGACGTCGGTCAGCGCGCCACTGACCGCGCCAGCGCTGGCGCCGACGGCCATGCCGAGCAACGGACTCATGAAGATGAGGCCGATCAGGGCGCCCCAGAAACCGCCGCTCAAAGCGCCGGCGGCGGCAAGTTTGTACATCTGATGCAGCTTCACCTTGCCGTTGTCGTCCTTGACGGCGACTACTGCATCCTCCAGATCGATGAGGTATTCCTGCTGCATCTTGCGCAGCATGGTGCGGACTTCCTCGGCTTTGAATTGGTCTTCGTAGGCGATGACTACCAGGTTACTGCTCATCAAGAATCCTCCTGTGCTGCGGTTGGCTTGCGGTAATTACCAGGGAGCACCGGCCCGTCGCCGGTCGCGGCGCCTTTCAATTTTTGCCAGAAACCAGCCTGCGTGGCCTTCAATGGCGACCATCACGGCTTCGCGCTGGCCGCTCTTCGCGTAGGCCCTTGCAGCGTCGACGACCTGCGGCGAATTGCGCCATCATGATAAACCCTCGCACGCCGTAGTGTTTCGGCGCCCGACATTCTACCTCAGCGCGGTTCGACCGGATGAAGCAGGCCGAAGCACATGCACGGCAAATTCGTCTGGTCGCACGACACAGAACACAAGCAGCCGAGCTTGGCAGGCCCGTCCCGGCAAGCCGCTGCCGCAGACGAAGAAGTGCCTGAAAATGCTATATTTCCCATATTCCGTTTCGCCACACCACCCTAAGCCGCAGCACAACTGGATGATTGACATGAAAACCATTCATTACTTCCTCCTCGGGATTTTCGTCTCGGCAAGCGCCGCCGCGCAAACAATCTACGAAACGCCAGGCAAGAACGGCCCCGTCTTCTCGGACCTGCCGAGTGAAGGCAGGGACTTGCCGAGTCCAGAGACGACCGAGATGAAGCTGCCGCCGCTCAACCTCAGCGACTCACCGCCCGCCGCCCCGCCGGCCCAGCCGACGCCGGCTCCCGCCGCCGCTCCCTACCAGTCGCTAAGCATCAGCCAGCCAGCCAGCGGCGGCACGATCCATTCGAATACCGGCCAGTTTTCCGTCCAGGTGGCCATCGATCCGGCGCTGCAGGTCGACCAGGGTGATGTCCTGGTCGTCAGCCTCGACAACCATGTGCTGCCCAGGACGCATACAACGCTGCAGTTCGAGATCAGCGCCTCGGAATGGCAGATGGCGGCAGCCGATAATGTCGAGCATCAATTGCAGGTCTCGGTAATGGACCGTTCCGGCAAACTGCTGCTCACCTCTGCGCCGCAGAACTTCTACGCCCACCGCGCAACCCAGAGCCACCGCGCGCGATAGACTCGGCGGCGTAGAAGTGGCGGCGATCGCGCGCTCTCAATATGCCTACGGACTTACCCCGTACGGGTTATACTCGCGCCGGCCTCGGGGTGTTGATCATTGAGCGCCCCCAGCGTCGCTTGGCCGCAGCCAGGCGGCTTTTCCCGAAAACAGGATCAACCGGCGGCAGAACCTCATGGAATCTTTGGCATCGCTACTGAGCACTGGCAATCTCGTCGACCTGTCGGCCACGGCGGCAACCAGCTTTGCCCTGATCGCCGCCGCCGAGATCGGCGACAAAAGCCAGCTGGTGTGCATGACGCTGGCCTCGCGACACCGCGCGGCGCCGGTGATGCTCGGTGCCCTGGCCGCCTTCTCCTTGCTGAATACGCTGGCGGTGGTCTTCGGGGTGGCCATTGCCAACTGGTTACCGCAATACGTGGTGGGCGCGATCGTCGCCATCCTGTTCGCCCTCTTTGGCCTGCATGCCTTGCGCGCCAAAGACGACGAAGACGATGAAGAAGTCGAGGAGAAAAGCGGCCATGGCATTTTCTTCACCACCTTCGTCTTGCTGACCGTGGCCGAGTTCGGCGACAAGACGCAACTCGCTGTCGTCGCCCTGAGCAGTACACAGCCTCCAGCCGCCGTCTGGCTCGGCGCCACCCTGGCACTGGTCGCCACCTCAGCGCTGGGAATCCTGGCCGGTCGCACCCTCCTGAAGAAAATCCCGATCGCGCTGCTACACCGGATCAGCGGCGCTTTCTTCCTGATCCTGGCGCTGGTCGCCGCCTGGCAGGCTTACACGGCGTACAGCGGAACGTAGTAGTAGCAGCGATGCTTCCCGGATGGCTCCGCTTGCCCGCTGCGCGGGCTTCAGCCTGTCGGCTGGCTTTGCCCTCAGCGAGCTTGGGCGGGGGTGTCGAACTCGGGCGGCAGCTGCATCCCCATCTCCCTGGCGTGTGCCACCAGGCCGGGGATCACGCCCGTCCCGAGGCTGCTGATGCATCGGCCGATGACGTCGGGGTCCACGGTCCACTCCGGCACCGGTTGGGCGGGGAACTCGGGCCACGTGTGCGGGTCGCGTGGCTCATCGCGGGTGAAGACGCCTGCGAAGCTGCGGGCGGTCGCGTCACGCCCAGTGAGAGGCTCGCCGAGATCCCACATCTTGCGGAGCGTCGCGATCAGCGAGGTGTGCCGGTATTCCTCGTTGAACACCGAGCCGGGCTCGACCCAGGGCGAAACGATGATCGCCGGGACGCGGTAGCCGGAGCGGTCGAAGGTGAACCCGAACTCACCGGCCGGCGCGGCGGGGTCGGGTGGGGAGACGCGGCCGGGTGGCACATGGTCGTAGGTCCCGCCTGGCTCATCCCACCCGATGAGCAGGGCGGTGTTCCAGACGTTCGTGCCGGTCTCAGAGGTTGCTGACCGGTAGGCCTCGAACACCCGTTCCAGCAACTGGCCGTGATGAACATCTATCAATAACCGCCATTAGTAGACACCTCGAGAATGGTGAACACAAAAAGAAACTGCGCGACGGTCAGGTGGTCACCAACCTGCAGATCGCCGAAAACCACTGTAATCCTGAAGGCTCATTATGTGTTTCGGGTTGTTAGCTGAGGAGCAACCCCAAGAGGGATTCGAGAAGTCGCTTTCCGCGATTTTTGGCGTTGTGAACGAACTCGAAGAAGCCGAGGTAGAGAGGAAGACTTTCCTGGGAGATCCCGCGGTGAGGCCGCAGCCAGGAGCGCAGCAAGGACCAGAAGCCCTCGATGGTGTTGACGTGAACCTCGTGGAAGCCGTCGCCGTCTTCATCGCGGGGGTACTCGCGGGTGCTGTGGCAGACGGTCTTGTGATTGTAGCCCCACTCAGGC
>QPGA01000031.1:0-21838 GCA_003332265.1 Candidatus Accumulibacter meliphilus | reverse complement strand
CTGGGGCGGGCTTGCGACTGACTACCCCTTCTCGAAGTTGGGTCGCCATCTTCTGAACGTCGTCCTTGTTGAGGCCCAGTTCCTTGCCGATTTGCGTGTTCGACAGGTTCAACCCCATGAAATACAAACACAAGATCCAAGTGCGCAAGGGTAGGTGATGCCCTTCGAAGATCGTGTCGGTTAAGTCGTCAAAGTACCTTTCACAGGACTTACAGCGGTACCTCTGGCGATGTTCCTGAGTCTCATCGCGACCAAACTTGATAACGTGCTCGTCCGCACAATGCGGACAGCGAACACCCGCTGGCCAGCGCAGGTCCCGAACGACTTCGAAGCACTTGGCATCGTTGATAAGGTCTTGGATTTTAACCAGCCCAGTGCTGGCAGTGTGCGTCGTGTACATGCCCCTTTCTCCTAGGTGTTCCTTCCCAGGAGAGCATACGGAATTCCTTGGGCGTTGTCTAGTGCGCCTCTAGCCTCGCTTTCGTTGCGCACCAACCTGGAATCCATAATGAGCCTAAGAATCAACCGTAGCCGGTGCGCACCTTGCCGCGAAACACCCAGTACACGCCGATGGTGTAGATGGCGATCACCGGCAGCACCACCACGCCGCCGTAGAACAGAAACTGCAGCGAAGCCTCCGGTGCGGCAGCATTCGCCACGGTGATGGCATAGGGCACCATGTACGGCCAGAACATCACCCCCAGGGTCAGGAAGGCGCTCACGAAAAACAATGCCGTGCAGGCAAGCGGCCAGGCATCGCGCCGTGCACGGGCAGCCCATGCCGCGCCCAGCAGGGCGACCACGCCGAGCAGCGGAAAAACCCAGCCCCAGGCGCGGTCAGCCAGGTGGCCCTGCACCACCGCGCCGGTATCGACACTCAGCACCGTGGCAAAGGCCGCAGCGATGATCACGAAGACGATGGCCAGCAGCCAGCCAATGCGCGCATAGGCCCAGTCGCGCAGCACACCGTCGCTCTTCAGGACGATCCAGCCGGCGCCGAGCAGCGCATAACCGAACACCAGGCCGATGCCGGTGAGCACCGCGAACGGATGCAGCCAGTCGAAGGAGCCGCCGACGTACTGGCCGTCGACGACGCGGATGCCACGCATCATCGCGCCCACGGCCGCGCCCTGCACGAAGGCAACGACGATCGAGCCGATGAAGAACCCCCCGTCCCACAGCCAGCGCAGGCGCTGGCTGCGGTAGCGGAACTCGAAAGCCACGCCGCGGAAAATCAGGCCGAACAGGAGCAGCAAGACAGGAATGTAGAAGGCGCTCAGGAACACCGCATAGACCGTCGGGAAAGTGGCGAAAAGCCCGGCGCCGACGATCACCAGCCAGGTCTCGTTGCCGTCCCAGCACGGGGCGATGGTGTTCATCATCGACACGCGCTTGGCCTCGTCGGCGGTGGTACCGAAGAGAATGCCGACGCCCAGATCGAAGCCGTCGAGAATCACATAGACCATGATCGCCAGGGCGATCACCCCGGCCCAGAACAACGCCAGGTCGCTGGGTGGAAGCTCGCTCATCGCTCTTGTCTCCCGGTACGCCCGGTGGCAGTAGCGGCATCGCCGGCGAAAGCCAGCGGCCGACTGCCGGTGGCGCCGCTAACAGGCGCTGGTTTCGTGTCCGGGCTTGGCCATCACGCAGCAGACTGTAGATGTAGTACAGGCCGAAGCTGTACACGACCGCATAGACCAGCACGTAGCCGGCCAGCGAGAAGGCCACGTCGCCGGTGGTCAGCGATGGGGTGACCGCATCCCTGGTGCGCAGCAAGCCATAGACCACCCAGGGCTGGCGGCCGACTTCGGCGGTGTACCAACCGGTGAGGACGGCAATGAACCCGGTCGGAAACGACAGGTAGGTGCACCACAGGTACCAGCGCTTCGTCTCGAGTTGCCCACGCCAGCGCAGGAAGTTGCCGAACCACGAGACCGCCAGCATCACCAGCCCCATGCCGACCATGATGCGAAAGGCGAAGAACGGAATCACGACCGGCGGTCGATCCTCTTTCGGGAAGGACTCGAGCCCGACCTCGGCCGATGTCCAGTTGCCCGAGGCGATCATGCTGCCGAGCTTGGGGACGGTGATCGCGAACAGGTTGCGCTCGTTGGCCTCGTCTGGCCAGGCCATCAGCACTTCGCTGGCCGGCTGCTCGTTCTTCCAGCGCGCTTCGATGGCCGCGAACTTGGCTGGCTGATGCTTCAGCACATACAGCCCGGTCAGGTGGCCGAAAAACAGTTGCACCGGAATCAGCACCGCCACCAGACCGAGGCCCCAGTGCAGCATGACCCGGCCTTCGTCGCGGTGCACGCCGCGCAAGGTGTACCACGCACCGGTGGCGGCCACGCACATGGCACTGGTCAGGAAAGCGGCCAGCAGCATGTGCGGCCAGCGCACCATCTGCACCGGGCCGAGGACGATCTGCATCCAGTCGGCGGGGACGATCTTGCCGTCGACGATTTCGTGGCCCAGCGGCACCTGCATCCAGCTGTTGTTGGCCAGGATCCAGAACGAGGAGAACATGGTGCCCAGCGAGACCATGCAGCAGGCGAAGAAATAGAAACGCGGCGACACCCGTTCGCGGCCGAGCAGCATGACGCCGAAGAAAGTGGCTTCGAGCATGAAGGCGGTGAACGCCTCGTAGCCGAGCAGCGGCCCCTGGATCGAGCCGGTCTTCGCGGCCAGCACGCTCCAGTTGGTGCCGAACTGGAAGGCCATGACGATGCCGGTAACCACGCCCATGCCGAAGGATACGGCGAAGACCTTGATCCAGAAGTCGAAGACGCGCCGGTACAGGGCATTGCCGGTAAATAGCCGCGCGCCTTCGATGGTCGCCAACCACGCCGCCAGGCCGATGGTGAAGGCCGGGAAGATGATGTGGAAGCTGATGACGAACGCGAACTGGATACGCGAAAGAATTACGGGGTCGAGTTCCATTGCCGATTCCCATTCCCCCTAGAGGCCGGGGCTTCCCTGCATGATGCCGCCGTCGGCAAAAATGGTCGTCGCCGTAACGTAACTGGCGCCGTCGCCAGCGAGGAAAGCGACGACGCTGCCGATCTCGGAAGGCTGCGCCATGCGCCCCAGGGGGATGGCATCGTCGAGCTTCTTGAGCTGCGCGGGATCGTTCATCGTCGCGGTGTTGATCGGCGTGGCGATGGCACCCGGACCGACGCCGACAACGAGGATCCCGTGCGGCGCGAGTTCGACGCCGGCGGTGCGCGTGAGCATGCGCATGCCGCCCTTGGACAGGCAATAGGGCGTGTTGCCGGGCATCGGCCAGTCTTCATGCACCGAGGTGATGTTGATGATCCGCCCACCACCGCCCTGCTTGATCATCTGGCGTGCAGCCAGCTGGGTGCCGAAGAAGGCGCTCTTCAGATTGATCGCCAGGACTTTTTCGTATTGCTCCTCGGTGGTGTCGAGAATCGACGTGCGCGTTTCCACGCCGGCGTTGTTGACCATGATGTCCACACGACCGAAGGCGTCGACGGCGGCGGCCATCAGCGTTTCCAGCTCGGCCACCTGGCTGACGTCGGCATGCACGCCGATGGCCTGGTCGCCAAGCGCGCGGACCTGCTGTTCCAGTTCTTCGGCAGTCTCTGGATGGACCACGTAATCGATGACGATGTTGGCGCCCTGGCGGGCCAGTTCGAGGACGATGGCCAGGCCGATGCCGCTGTTGCCGCCGGTGACTATGGCGACTTTTCCTTTCAGGTTCATGCTGGTCTTCCTTTTCTGAGGGTGATTATTGTTGGCACAAGCTCGCGCAGCCGCGCGCGCGACATTTCAGGGCCCGGTCGGCGTAGCTTGCGGGCCGCGGACGACGAGAACGGCCAGCACCGCCATGCTCAGCGCGACTACCGTCGTCGCGCCGAAAATGACGTTCAGGTCGAGGCCGGCCCGGCTTTGCAGCGGTCCGACGCCGAATGCGGCGATACCGTAACCGATCTGGTAGAAAGCGATCAGCCCGCCGGCGACCGAGCCGGCGATGCGCGGCAGTTGCTGCTGTCCGAAGCTGATCGCCAGCGGCAGCAGCGCCGAGCAGCCGAGGCCGGCGAGCGCGAAAGTCGCAATACCGAGCGCGGGACCGCCCTTCGGCAGCAAGGCGGCGCCGACCAGTGCGGCAGTGACGACCCAGGGCAGGATTTGGCAGCTTCGCTGCGGTGGAAAGAACTTCTCGATGACTGCGAAGAGAATCCGTCCGGCGGTCACCGAGCCCCAGAAGAGCGTCAACGCGAGCGAGGCCATGGTCGCGCTCGCACCGAGTTCCTTGGTCATGTACAGCGACGCCCAGTTAGCGTTGATCGTCTCGCAAACGCCGTACACCAGCGCGAAGGCGGCGAACAGCCAGAAGCGCGCCGGCAGCCGGCTTCGTTCTTCCGACCCGCCCTGGACGCTCGCCGGCGCGTCTTCGTTCAACGGCAAGCGCCGGCTGAAGAGCAGCAGCCCGACGATCGCCACCGCCACGCCCACCGGCAGTCCCCACCAGATTCCCAGGCCGACGAACAGCGCCACGAACAGCGGCGCCAGCGCGGTGCCCAGCCCGAGCAGGGCGTTCAATGCGAGCACCGCCCGGTCGACGCGCTGCGGGAAAAAGGCGGCGGCAAAAGTATTCAGCGTCGGCACGGTAAACCCGAAGCCAACGCCCAGAGACGCCGTGGCGACCAGCAGCAAGCCGTAGGCCAGCGCATGCTGGCGCATGACCAGGCTGCTGACGATCAACAGCGCCATGGCCAGCAGATTGGCGAGCAGCCCCAGCAGGTAGATGCGCTTCGCGCCGAGCCGGCGCGCCAGGCCGGCGCCGAGCAGCGAGGCGGCAATGGCGGTGATCGCCTGCGGCACGAACATGCCCCCGTACTCGGTGCTCGACAGGCCGTAACCATACTCGTCGGCCCCGGTGAACACCGCGCTGGCCGCCGGGAAGGTCACCAACGCCACGCCCTGCACGACGCCAGCCAGATAGACGGCAGCGATCTCGCTACGTTGGGCCATCATCCCCGCCACCCGTCAGCGCAGGCGTTCGAGCAGGTGGTCGCCGACGCGCAGGGCGTTGGCGATTGCCGTCAGCGAGGGGTTGACCGCGCCGATGCTGGGAAAGAAGCTGGTGTCCACGACATAGAGGTTATCGACTTCGTGTGCCTTGCAGTTCACGTCGAGCACCGAACTGGCGGGGTCGCTGCCGAAGCGGCAGGTACCCGCCTGATGGGCGACACCGGCGATCGGAATGTGTTTCCCCAGGTAGAGATTGTTCGGAATCAGGTGCGGGTGCATGTCCATGTGCTCGAGCATCGACTGCAGCTTTTGGCGCAGGCGATCGAGAGGCTCGAGGTTGGTGAACTCGTAGTGCAGCTTGATCTCGCCCTGCGCATTCACGGTCACACGGTTCTGCGGCAGGCCCAGGTCTTCGCTGGTCAGCCAGAAGTCCACCGCGTGCCTGGCCATCTGATCGAGCGTGAAACCCGGCGCGAAACTCGGTGCGTCTTCCTTGAACATCGGTCCCTTGGACTTGCCGAGCATCTGGATGTTGCCGAGCGGAAACTCGTAATCGCTTGCGCCAAGGTAGAAATCGTTGATGGTCAGCGTTTTCTGAAACTCGGTGCTGTTCTCGCGCCGGGAAAGCGCGACCAGGGCAACGGCGTTGTGGAACATGTAATGGCGGCCGACCATGTCCGAGCCGTTGGCCAGACCACGCGGATGTTTCGCGTCGGCCGACATCAACAGCAGCCGCGCCGAGTTGGCTGCGCCACAGGAAACGACGACCACCCCGGCGGTGAATTCCTCGCGCCGGCCGTCGCGGTCGACGACTACCTTGCCGACCTCGCGGCCGCTGGCGCTGGTCTCCAGTCGGTGGACATGCGCGCCGGTGAGCAGCGTGACGTTCGGATATTGCAGGGCAGGACGAACGGCGATGACTTCGGCGTCGGCCTTGGCGTGCACCAGGCAGGGGTAGCCATCGCAGGAATCACAACGGATGCAGCGGCTGTTCGGCCGGTCGGCCTCGTCGAGCATGATCGCGCTCGGCGCATACGAGGGGTGATAGCCGGCACGGCGCAGGCCATCGGCCATTTCTGCGATGCGCGGCTCGTGGCTGACCGGCGGATAGGGATAAGGTGCGCTGGCCGGCGGATCGGTCGGATCGTCGCCACGTTGGCCATGCACCTGATAGAGCTGCTCGGCCTGGGTGTAATACGGTTCGAAGTCCGCGTAGCCGAGCGGCCAATCGGGCGTCAGGCCGTCGGCCGTGCGGTGCGCGGTGAAGTCGTGCTCGCGCAGGCGAAACAGCGCCGCGCCATACATCTTGGTCGCGCCACCGACAAAATAATGGACGCCCGGCTGGAACGGCTTGTCGTCGCGATCATGCCAGATGTCGCTGGAAACGTAGCGATTCCTGACGAAGACTTCGTTCACATCCCAGTTCTGTTTTTCGCGCGGCAGATAGTCGCCCCGTTCAAGAATAAGGATGCGTTTGCCCGATGGCGCGAGCTTGAGTGCCAGCGTGCCGCCACCTGCGCCACTGCCGATGATGATCACGTCGTAATCATAGTTATAGTCATTGCTCATTCTTGGTCCTTGCTCGGCATCGCCGCCTTCGCTGCTGGCCGGGCGACCGGCAGTGAGTCGAACTGACTGCTGCCCGGCTGAAGAAGTTTCGCTACCAGTCCCGTCCAGCCGGTCTGATGCGCGGCACCCAGACCGCGGCCGTTGTCGCCGTGAAAATACTCGTGAAACAGGATGTAGTCGCAGAAATGCGGGTCGGTGGCCAGCTTGGGATGCGACTTGAGCACCGGCCGCTGACCGTCTTCGCCCTTCAGGAACAGGCAGCTCAGGCGACGGCTCAATTCATCCGCCACCTCCTTGAGGGTCAGAAACTTCCCGGACCCGGTCGGACACTCGACCTTGAAATCGTCACCGTAGTAGTGGTGAAACTGCTGCAGCGACTCGATGATCAGGTAGTTGACCGGCATCCAGACCGGCCCGCGCCAGTTCGAGTTGCCACCGAAGAGACCGCTTCGCGACTCGCCCGGCCAGTAGTCGACCTCATAGCTCGTGCCGCCGACGTCGACGCGGAAAGGTTCCCGCTCGTGGATTTTCGAAAGCGCGCGCACACCGTAGGGAGACAGGAAACCACTCTCGTCGAGCATGCGACGCAGCAAGGCCTTGGTACGGTGACCGCGCAGCAGCGAAAGCAGCACGCGATTGCCGCTGCCCGGGACACGCCAGTTCGAGATCAGGGCGGCCAGCGCCGGACGATGTTCGAGGTACCATTCCATGCGCGCCGAGAATTCGGGCAGTTGCGCGACCAGTTCGATGTCCGCCGGCTGCACGGCAAAGAGCGGAATCAGGCCGACGACGGAATGCACGCGCAAGGGGATGTTGCTTCCATCGGGAAGGCTCAGGTGGTCGTAGTAGAACTGGTCGGTCTCGTCCCAGAGGCCGGACGACTCGTCGCCAACGCCGTTGATGGCGCCGGCGATCGACAGGAAGTGCTCGAAGAACTTGCTGGCGATGTCTTCATAGACGTGGTTATGGACCGCCAGCTCGGCGGCGATGCGCAACAGGTTGAGGCAGAACATCGCCATCCAGCTGGTGCCATCGGCCTGGTTGATGAAGCCGCCGGTCGGCAAGGGCTTGCTGCGGTCGAAGCAGCCGATGTTGTCGAGTCCCAGGAAGCCACCCTGGAAGATATTGCGTCCCTGTTCGTCCTTGCGGTTGACCCACCAGGTGAAGTTGAGCAGCAGCTTTTGAAAAACGCGTTCGAGAAACACCAGGTCGCCGGGGTCGGACGGGTCGCCATGCTCAGCCTCACGGCGCTGCCGGCGATCGATCTGGAAGACGCGAAACGCCGCCCAGGCGTGCACCGGCGGATTGACATCGCTGAACTCCCACTCGTAGGCTGGTAGCTGACCGTTCGGATGCATGTACCACTCGCGGGTCAACAGGACCAGCTGCGACTTGGCAAACTCGGCATCGATCACCGCCAGCGGCAGGCAGTGGAAAGCGAGGTCCCAGGCGGCGAACCACGGATACTCCCACTTGTCCGGCATCGACAGGACTTCGGCACTGGCGAAATGCTTCCAGTCGCGATTGCGACCGTTTTTTCGTGCCGGCGGAGGCTGCGGCTGGCTGGCATCGCCGTCCAGCCATTTGTGCACGTCGTAATGAAAAAACTGCTTGCTCCAGATCATCCCGGCGAAAGCCTGGCGCTGCACGAGGCGCTCGTCGGCGTCGGCGATCTCGCCTTGCAAGTCGGCGTAGAACTGATCGGCTTCCTTGCGTCGTTGGGCGAAGATGGTGTCAAAGTCGGCGAAGGGCGGCGTGGTTTTTCCACCTGCCGAGCGAGGAGCCAGTCGCAACCGCACACGCACGCTGCCGCCCGCGGGCACGCTCAGTGAGTAAAGTGCGCCGGCCTTGGTTCCGGTTTGAGCGGGATTCACTGCCGAGGTGTTGCCGGCGAGGAGGTACTCGTGAAAGGCGTCCTTGAAGAAGCCTGTCGCCTCGGGCTGGTCAAAGTGACGCCTGGCGTTGGTTTCGTTCTCGCAAAAAAGCAGACCGGGCGCGCAATCACTCTCACCCTTGCCATCGCCATCGCAATCCAGGCGGTAGCTGCCCAGCTCCGGGTGCTCGATATTGACGCCGCCGGCCACGGCCGAGAGCATCGGTTTTGGCGTTCCCGCCTGCCACGACCAGGTGTTGCGGCAGCACAGCTGCGGCAGCAGCGACAGCTTCGCCGTCTCGGCGCCGCGATTGTGCGCGGTCACCAGCATCAGGATGTCATCGGCTGCCGCCTTCGCGTATTCGACGAAGACGTCGAAGTAGGCATCGTCGTCGAACAGGCCGCTGTCGAGCAACTCGAACTCGGCCTCCTCCGCACCGCGCCGCTGGTTCTCCTGCAGCAGCCGGGCGTAAGGAAATTCCGACTGCGGGTACTTGTAGAGCATCTTCAGGAAGGAATGCGTTGGCGTCGCGTCGAGGTAGTAGTACAGCTCCTTGACGTCCTCGCCGTGATTTCCCTCGCTGTTGGTCAGCCCGAACAGGCGTTCCTTGAGCAGCGCGTCGCAGCCGTTCCACAGGGCCAGCGAGAGACAGAGCAATTGCCGGTCATCGCTGAAGCCGGCAATACCGTCCTCGCCCCAGCGATAGGCACGACTGCGGGCGTGCTCGTGCGGCAGGTAGCTCCAGGCGTTACCGTCGGGACTGTAGTCTTCGCGGACGGTGCCCCATTGCCGCTCCGAGACATAGGGACCCCAGCGGCGCCAGTCAGCGCGGCCAGCCTTGTCGTCAGCGAGGCGTTGTTTTTCGGCGGACAATGGCTGCAAGCCTTTCAGTGGGCTGAGTCGGGATCATGGTCGTCAGCGAGTATCAAAGGTGACGTCGTGACAGCCGGCGTGGCGTCGAAACTGTCGCCAAGTGCCAGATGCAGGCGGACACGGTTGGCGCCCTGGACGGCACGCAGCTTGATGACCGCCGCCTGACCCTGGAACTGTGCCGATTGCAGCTGCGCCACCCAGAGCAGGTCCCGGCGCCCTGCCCGATACTGAATGGTGGCAATGCGCACGGCGGCGCTACGGCTGACCACGGCTTGCTCCTCAAAAGGTAGGCGCCTGGCCAGCAACTGCTCATTGGCCAATCCGCTCTCGACTTCACGGAAGGCAGTCAACATGAGCGCGCCGTAAGCGGCGACCGCCTGCGCCTGCTGCGCGCTGGCGATCTCGACTTGTGCGCGTAGCGCGCCGCCTTCGTAGATCGGGATCGATACGCCGATTCCGGCCGCGGCCAGCCACGGATTTAGGCGCAGCAGCGAGAGCAGATTGTCGCCGAGGCGGCCACCGGCCAGTGACAGGGAGAAATCAGGCAGCAGCGCCAGTTGCGCGGCTTCCTGCTGGCGGAAAGCGGCGAGCACGGCGCGCTCGGCGGCGACGATGTCCGGGCGGCGTGCGAGCAGCGCGATGGGCGCCCCGGCACCGGCGGCTGGCGGCAGCCTTGGATACGAAGAGGCTACCGCCAGTTCGGCGGCCGGATAGCGGCCGAGCAGCACTTCCAGGGCTCGGCGGACTTCGCCGGCGGCCTGACGAGATCCTTCGAGATCGCCCTGTGCCGTCTCCAGCTTGGCGCGCACGTCAACCACGTCGAGGTCGGAATCCTTGCCGGCAGAACGCCTCATTTCCACCAGCTTGAGCAGCTCCCCAAAGACCTGAACGGTCTGCTCGCCGAGTTCGACCAGCTGCCGCGTCTCGATCGCCAGATACCAGGTCTTCGCCACCAGCGCGGCCAGCGATTGCCGTGCTTGCGCATAATCGAGCGCACTGACTTCGAACGCCGCCTCGGCCGCAGCGCGCTGGGCGCGCAGCCGACCCCAGAGGTCGACTTCCCAGGCCACGCCGACGTAGGCCAGCGTGCTGTTGAAGCTGTCGTCCTGATCCTTGTCGCGAATGCTCCGGGCGCCGAGCTGCCCACTGATCTGCGGCGCCAGCTGCGCGCCGACGACCAGCAGCTGCTGCTCGGCGACACGCACACTCTCCGCGGCGACGCGCAAGTCGAGGTTATTGGCAATGGCTTCGGCAACGATGGCCTCGAGCAGCGGATCCTGAAAGGACTTGAGCCAGCCGTCGGCAACGGGTCCGGTCGTGCTCTCCGCCTGCCAGGCAGCGGGAATGTGCGTCGTCGCCGGCAGCGCCTGCTCGACGACCTCGGATTGCGTCAAGGGGGCCTGCAAGGCACAGCCAGCCAGGGCGACGAGTCCACACAGCCCGCCGAGAAGGATGATGATTGGCGCGCGCATCAGCCGGAGAACGGGTACAGCCAGTTGAACCAGCTGTAGGCACGGATGCCGATCTTGCGCAACACGACGAAGCCGCTATCGGGGTTGGTGTAGATCGTCGCCCGGCCCTGGGTACCGATCGGAAACTTCGCTTGATCCTCGTCATCGAGGTGGATGGCCACCGCGAACTGCCCCTGTGGCACCTCGACCGGAACGTAGGAGAAATTCGGCAGCGTACCGCTCGGCAGCATCTGTCCGGCGCCGCTGCCCTGCCAGATGGCCGCAACCTTGCCGCGGAAGATCTGCCCGGGATAGAGATCAATCGCCGCCTCGACCATCTGGCCTGGCTTCACGTACTTCAGGTTCTCCTGGAAGAAGTTGGCCAGCAGGTAGCGATCGGCATCGCAGATGAACGAAGCGATGGCGCCGAAACGAACTTCGCCGGCGACCATTCCCGGCCGCACCTGCAGGTTGATGAGGTAGCCGTCCTCGGGCGCCACCATCAGCGTGTTATCGAGGTAGTAGCGCGCCTGATCGAGCTCGGCCTGGATCTCGGCGACGCTCGTATTGACGCCGTTGATCTCGGAAGTGTAGCGCAGCCGTGCGCGCTGCTCCTCGGCCTGCGCTTCCTTGACACCGGCTGCATAGGCAGCTGCCTGGGCGCTCCATTTCTGGGCGTCTTCCTCGGGGCCGGCGCCCTGCCTGGCCAGCTTGATGGAGAGTTTTTCCTGGTATCTGGCGTACTTCAGCTCGCTACGCAACTTGACGACTTTCTCGACGTTGATCTCGATGTCGCTCTTCATCACCAGCACGTTCTGCGTGGCCTTGGCCAAGGATGCTTCAAGCTGGTTGACCTTGTATTGATAGGGACGACGGTCGAACTGGAAAAGCGGCTGCCCCTTCTTGATCGGCACGTTCGGAGCGACCAGCACCTCGGTCACCAGCGTCGGTTCGGGTAACCGCGGGACCAGCTGAATGGTGTGCTGGATGAGCTTCGCCTCGGTGGCATAAGGGGCGACGAAACGCAGGCCGAGCATGAAGATGATCAACAGATGCAGGCCAACGAAAACCGACACCACTCCCCAGGTGATATTGAACTTCATCCACTTGAACTTGAAGAACACCAGCCACACCACGAGAGCGTAGCCAAACAGCAGCACAAAACCAAATAGCATGGGGAGCGTTCCTCGTCAGCCTGGCGCACCGCTGGCGGGCGGGGGCTCGGTCCTTGCCCTGGCCGGCGCGGCGGCCGGTGTGCCGCCAAGGCGGGCGATATCCTCGTCGATGGCACGTGCCTCTTCGCGTGGGAAGCGGCGGATGTCGACGATCTCGGTCGGTTTGAACGCCCAGATGAAGGCTTGTACCCACGGGTAGATCGTCGGCAGGAGGCCCGCCCAGCCCATCAGCTTAACCGCTTCGGCCTCGGGATGCTTGCGAGCCAGCGCAATCCGGCCGGGCAACCCGGCAAGCCAGACAAAAATCATCAGCACCGCTACACCGGCGGCAAGGGCAGTCGCGAAAGTCGCGTAATCCCAGAAATCGAGTTCGAAGCCAAGCATTCGTGATCCCTCCAAGCGCTGTGTTCGTATCCGCAGCGGCATCATTGCTCAGTCGCCGACGCGGCTTGCACGACAAGCCCGGGTGAATTTTGCCACGAAAAAGCCCTCGCTACCGCTGCCGTCGACGGCAAGCGCCGGCGCGTCATCTTTCGCCCGGCGCCTTAACGCTGCTTTCGGCAGCCTTTTCGGCACCTGGGCCGGGCAAATTTCATCGGCAAGCAGAAACTGCGCCGGGCTTCGCCTCGGCACCAAATAGCTCGGGAAGCAGCAGGTAACTGGCCAGCAGAAAGCAGAGCGCACCGATCAGCGTGAAAAAGTTGGCACCCCACAGCCAGTCTGGGTTTCCGGTAGCGGGCACAAAGAAAGCGAAGACGGCCGCGGCCATGAAAGCAATCGAGCCGAGCATGTTGAGCAACACGATCCACCAGCTCAGCTGTCGCGGCTGCCAGGACCAAAAACGGTGTGAAACCTCGAGCAAGCCCAGATAACTGGCGACCAGGAAACAGAGACTGCCGATGACGTCAGGCGCCCAGACAAGCAGTTCCTCGTCCGCCCAGGCAAGCCCCGTGATCATCGCGTCGCCGGTGTTGAAGTTGAACAACAGGGTCCCGACGAGTTGTACAAGGCTGGCGCTGTAACCAGCGTTGTGCGGTTTCCAGGAAAACCAGCGCCAGCTTCGCGCTTCTGCTCCTGTCGACACAGCGATATCCGCCACATCGCCATTGATCGCCTCGAGTAGCTGCAGCCACGCAGCGCCAGTGAAGAATAGCGAGCCCACAAAGAACACCCCGTTGATAACGCTGCCAACGCCAAGCCAGGCCGGAAGCTGCTGCGGCCAGTTGGCTGCGAAACTGCCCACAGCGAAGCAGGCCGAGCCGCAGATGAACAGCACGGCGATCCACCAGGAGAGGCGACGGGGTGCCCAGAGCTGTAGCCAGGGATTGGCGACTCGTGCCGCCGCGATTTCGCTGCCGTCGCTGGCCAGGTGAAGCGGTGGCAGCGCCTTGCGGACCCGCCTTGACAGGAAGACCAGACGCCGCCCATCGCGCAAATGCTGCACCACCCGCGTCGTAAAAACTCCGGCGGTATGGTGCAGTTGTGTTCTGAGCGTGTTGACGACGTTGTGCACAAGGACGACCGCTCAGAACATCAGCCGCGCCAGCAACAGGCCAGAGGGCACGGCGGTGGCGCTGACCACAGGTCCCGGAATCAAGCGCGATTCCCCGCCTTCCCGGCGACAGGCGAGCACCGGTAAATGGACCTTGCCGCCGCCGTCGCTGCGCGGCCACGCCCGGAAAATCTCGCTCGAGCAACCGATCAAGCGCTCTCCCCTACTTCTCGCCGCTGCCGCTGATCAGGTTATCGAAGGAGAACAGCTCGTCCCATTTTTCCTGGCTCAGCAACTTGCGTTCCTCGACCACGATTTGCTGCAGCGACTTGCCCGTCTCGTAGCCCTCGCGTGCAATTTCCGAGCACTGCTTGTAGCCCAGCGACTGCTTGAGCACGGTAACGATGCCCAGCGAGTTGAGGACCATGTCGCGCGAGTGCTCGGCGTTGGCGGTGATTCCGCGCACGCAGTTCACGCGCAGGCTGTTGACCGCATGTTCCATTGTGAAAATCGAGGTGAACAGCGCAAAGGTGATTACCGGCTCCATGACGTTGAGTTGCAGCTGGCCGGCCGAAGCGGCCAGCGTGACGGTCAGGTCGAGACCGATGACCAGGAAACTGGTCTGGTTCACGACTTCCGGAATCACCGGATTGACCTTGCCCGGCATGATCGACGACCCGGGTTGCATCTGCGGCAGATTGATCTCGTTGAAGCCGCAGCGCGGCCCCGAGGCGAGCAGGCGGATATCGTTGCAGATCTTGGTCAGTTTTGCCGAAGTGCGCTTGAGGACGCCGGACAGCTGCACATAGGCGCCGGTGTCGGAAGTCGCCTCGACCAGGTCGCCGGCGAGGATCAGCTTGACGCCGGTAAGATCCGACAGGCAGCGCGTCACCTGCTCCGGGTAACCGCGCGCGGCGGTCACGGAAGTGCCGATCGCCGTCGCTCCGAGGTTGACCTCGTGCAGCAACTGGCGCACGTCGGCGATGCGGTGCACCTCCTCGCCAATGGTCGTTCCCCAGCCGTGGAATTCCTGCCCGAGCGACATCGGAACGGCATCCTGAAGGTGCGTGCGACCCATTTTCAGGACCCCCTCGAACTCCTTGCCCTTGGCATGAAAAGCATCTTCCAGGCGGCGCAGCGCGTCCATGTAGCTGCTCAGCCGCAGGATCAGTGCCAGCCGGAACGCCGTCGGATAGACGTCGTTGGTCGATTGCCCGCAGTTGACGTGGTCATTGGGGTTGACGAACTCGTACTCGCCTTTCTTGTGGCCCAGGCTTTCGAGTGCCAGGTTGGCGATGACCTCGTTGGCGTTCATGTTGGTCGAGGTGCCGGCGCCGCCCTGGATGAAGTCGGTCACGAACTGGTCGTCCATGTCGCCGGCGATCAGCCGGTCACAGGCACCGATGATCGCGTCGGCGATCCTGGCATCGATGACGCCGAGATTGCGGTTGGTCAGCGCCGCCGCCTTCTTCACGTAGCCGAAAGCCTTTACGAAGAACGGCTCCGCCGACATCGGGATGCCGGTAATGTGGAAGTTGTGCAGGCCGCGCATCGTCTGCACGCCGTAGTAGGCGTCGTCGGGCAGTTCTTTCTCGCCCAGGAAGTCCTTTTCGATTCGTGCCATTGCGGTTCCTTTCGCTTGCGTGAGAGGCGACTGCCACAGCAGCTTGACAGCCGTGTTTCAGAGAAATACAACGATTGGCGTCTTGCAGCCGGCTTTCGAGAACGCGTCTCCAGCGTACGCTCGCGTGCCGCTTCTGCCCTCCACCACGTTTCCGGTCGCCAATAATTGGCGGCAACCGCCGTCGGTTCTTTCCCGAGTCGCAATTGCCGCGTGCAGACGCTGCGCTGATTTTAGCCGATGCTGCCGACAGTGACCGCAGTTTAAACGGGCCCAGTGACGATGATCAGCTAATTGTCGGCTCTCCCAAATCGGCGCCAGAGAGTTAACGACCAGGCCCGAGTCGACTTCGACCACGGGTAAGTTCGGCTCTTTCGATCCTCTCATTGGGCTGCCGCGTTCACCGGATGGCCCTTGGTCAGGTGCTGCACGATGCCGAGCAGGGCCGCACTGGACAGGCCGAGCATCAGGATGCCATTGAGCGCCTCGAGCGGGCCGAGAAGTTTCCGGTCGTTGCTCATGACCACGTCTCCGTAGCCGAGCGACGTGAAGTTGACGCCCGAGTGGTAAGCCGCCTCATGAAAGTCAGTGAACTCTCCGAGCCACAAGAACAGGGCGCCCCACAGCATGATCTGCAGAAAATTGCCCAGCATCATGATCACCATCGCCATCAAAAGCCTGCGGGTACCCGTGAGCAGTGCCCTACCCAACCCCGGTTCGTCCGCGTGGCGCACCACGTAGCGGACACTCCAGAGAGTGAACATCACCTGCACGGTCAGGCAGATCATCATCGTCAGCAAGCCGATTGCCAGGTTAATCAGTATCATGCCGCTCATCTCCTTCAGCTGTGGTGGAAAAACAAGGCCTCGCTTCTCGACGCGCGCCAGCGCTCGAGCAGCCAGACGGTCGCCCAGGCATAGAGCGCGACGCCCACAAACAGGCAGACACGAACGGCGGACGCCGCGAGCACACCCTTGCCGCTGGCGCTGTCCTCGATCGCCGGCCCGAGCAGGATCAGCATGGTTATCAGCGCGTTGCTCCAGAATGAGGGCGAGAATGTCGTCGCCTTGACGCGGAAGAGCCGCGCGCCGGCCCACAGGGCGGCCGCCATTATCCACAGCATCAGCATCCACAGGTTCGGCCACAGCGACAGGCCGAACCATACGACCAGAGCCATCCCCGCCCCCATCAGGGTCGATCCCAGCAGTTCCCGACCGGCGGAACGGGTATCTGTCGAACCGGCCTGCTGGCCCAGAGACACCGTCTTCATGATCGCCGCCAGATAGAACGAGGGGTCGGTGAGTGCCAGAACGAACACGGGCAGCACTACCAGCGTGCCGCGCATGGCGATCCAGCTTGCCGTCTCACGGCTGGGGCGTGGCGGCTTGGCTGCCTTCGCAGCCGGATCTTGCGCGTCGGGAAAGAAGGCATGCGAAAAACCGCCGACCAGGCTGCCAACGGCGATCCCAACGGCCAGCGCCACGCTGATCGCGGTGACGAGCGCCTGGTCGGCCACCCCGGCGACCGGGATCAGCGTGAAGGCGACGACCAGAATCATGGTCAAGGGGTTGCCGGTGCGGATACCGAAGAAAAACAGCGCGTAAAGGATGACCCCCGTCAGAAGCACGCCGGCCAGCGCGTAGTTCTCCAGCAAGGGGACCATCAGCACCCCCATCACCAACAGTCCGGCAAACAGCAGGGCGATGACCACGGCTTTGGCCGGCGGGATCGGCGGGCCCGGCTTGCACAGCACCACCATTGCCATCAGGCAGACGATGTACGGAATCGGCAGTGCCAGGCCGTAGGCAATCAGGACGGCCAGACCGAGTCCGACGGCCAATCGCAGTACCGCCTTGTCCGCCGGAGCGATCATGATCGGCTCAGTAGAGGTAGGAGAGCCAGCTCATCAGGCGGATGTAAGCCGCGCCGAGCGTGTTCATCAGGAAGTTGTCGCCGGTGTAGACCATCACCTCGGCCTGACCGCCGATGCGTACCTTGCCCAGACGCTTGGCCTCCGTCGCATCGAACTCGACAGCCACCGGGAAACGCTGCGCCTGGCGCAGCCAGTCGCGACTGTTTTCGATCGTCGGCAGTGTTCCCGGCGGCGCCTGCTGGGCGGAGCTGACGCCGCTGCCAACGCTGCGCACGCGGCCTTTAAGCACTTCGCCGGGGAGCACGTCGAGGACGATTGCCACTTCGTCGCCGGGTTCGAGGTGGCCGAGGTTGTTCTCGGTCATGTCCGCGCTGATCCACAGGTCGCGGATGGCGATCAGCGTCATCACCGGCGCACCTGCCTGGGCGAACTGACCGACTTCGGTGCGCAGATCGGCGACACGACCGCCGGCGGGGGCGACCACTTTCGTGCGCGCCAGGTCGAGCTCAGCCTTAGCGATCGCTGCACGCGCGCTGCGCAACTGTGCGTTGTCGTCACCGCTCGCACCGGCCGCTTCCTGGGCCTTGCGCACGTCGGCTTCGGCGGCCTTTGCCCGGCTGCGCGCCTCAACCCCTGTCGCCTGTGTGACCTCCAGTCGGCGAACCGATATCGCGCCGGGATCCTCGGCGTAGAGCGCCTCGTGCCGCGCCGCGTCCTTTTCGGCCTTGACTTGATTGGCCTGCGCTGCCTGCAGCGAGGCGCGCGCGGCGGCCACGGTCTCCACCGAGGCATTGACTGAACTGCGCACCGATTCGAAGTCCGAGCGGCTGCGTTGCAGCGCGATCCGGTATTGCTCCGGGTCGATGTCGAACAGCGCTTGCCCGCGCTCCACGTCGTCGTCGTTCCTTACGTGAACCGCGAGTACCTTGCCCGCCACCTCGGCGGCCACCGGCACGACAAAGGCCTGGACGCGGGCCTGCGAGGAGTACGGGGTGAAGCGATCGGCGGCAAAATACCAGAGCAGGCTGCCGCCGATCAGCGTCAGCACGACCGTCGCGCCGATACGGCTTGCCTTCCCCGCTTGCGGCGCTTCGCTGGCGGCTACGGTCGACGGGTCCTGGCTGGACGATTCCTGGCTCATCGTGCTTCCCTCTCTGGTGTGATCTGTGGCGGACCGGCATCGGGTGGCGGCAGAGGTACTGCCAGCATGTCCCGCCAGGCGCTGCGCTCGGCCATCGTCTCGCGCATCGCGTCGTCAACCAGCGGTCGATTGCGCCCCTGCTGCCAGCCACCGCCCATCGCCTTGTATAGCGTGACCAGACTCTGTGCAACATTTCCCATGGTGTTGACCTGCCGCTCCTGCTGGCTGAACAGCGCGCGCTGCGAATCGAGTACGCGCTCGAAGCCGGCCATCCCCTCTCGGTACTGCAGGGTGGCGATATCGAGCGAACGCCGCGCCGCCTTGACCGCCTCCTCGAGCAGGGGCAGCTGGTCGCGGTTGGCGACGAAGCCAACGGCGGCGTCATCGACTTCGCGCGCCGCAGCGAGCACCGTCCCCTGATACTGCTCATAGAGTTGCTGAAAGCGGGCGTCCTGGACCAGCACCTCGTTGCTCAGGCGGCCGTGGTCGAAGACGTTCCAGACCAGGCTCGGGCCTATTCCCCAGGCGAGTGTCTGCGGCGAACCGGACAGCGACGTGGCCGAAACGCCGAGCGATCCGAGCAGCGCGATCGACGGGTAGAGGTCGGCGACGCTGACGCCGATCAGCGCCGACTGCGCCGCCAGCTGCATCTCCGCTGCGCGCACGTCAGGGCGACGGCGCAGCATCCCTGCGGGCATGTCGGCGACGACTGCGAGCCCGGCCTGCGGGATGCGTTGCCGGCCTTCCGCCATTTCCGGCAGAGGTCCTGGCGGGCGTGCGAGCAATACGGAGAGCGCGTTTTGCGTCTGGCGCAGGCTGCCTTGCAGTTGCGGAATGGAGGCAAGCGTGCTCAGGTACTGCGATTTCGCCTGCTGCACGTCGAGTTCGGAATCGTTGCCGTGCTTGAACAGCCGTTCGGTGATCTCCAGGCTGCGCTTCTGCAGTGCCGCGTTCTCGTGCGCGATGGTCAGGCGCAACTCAAGGGTGCGGATCACAGCATATAAAGAGGCAGTCTGCGCTGCCACCAGCACCTGCATGTCGTCGTACTGGGCGATGCTGGCGAAGTAAGCGGCGTCGGCGGCCTCGATGCTGCGCCGGAACTTGCCCCAGAAATCGATTTCCCAGCCGACCCCAAAGCCGATGCTGTACGCCGTCAGCGCGCTGTCCGGCCCGCTGCTCGCCTCGGTTCCCGTGCGCAGTACCGCGCCGGTCACCTGCTGCTGTTGCGGATAGAGCAGGCTGCCGGCGATCGCCAGCTGCGCGCGCGCCTCGAGGATGCGCATGCCGGCTGTGCGCGCGTTCGGGTTGGCACGCTGCGCCTCGGCGACCAGTGCGTCAAGCACCGGGTCGTCGAAATTGCGCCACCATTCATCGCCCTCCGCCCGCGGACGCTCGCCCTTTTCCGCTGCCAGCGTCGCCAGCGAGCCACCCGACCAGCCAGCCAGCGCCGGCACCTCGGGCCGCTTGAAGTCCGGCCCGACCGCCGCGCAGCCGCCGAGCAACAGCGCGGCAGCGAGGGCAGGAAGGCGCGCACCGTTGGCGCCGGCGAAGCACCGCCGCATCGGCTCAGGCGGTGGTGGAGGAGGAATCAGCAGCAGCCTGCGTCGGTGTCCGTTCCGGGTTGTCAGCGACCCAGCGCATGAAGATCTGGTAGCCCAGCGCCAGCAAGGTCGCGCCGATGAACATGCCGAGGATGCCGGTCGTGGCCATGCCACCGAGCGCGCCGATCAGGATCACCGGCATCGGCGCATCGACGCCGCGGCCGAGCATCAGCGGTTTCAGGACGTTGTCGGCCATGCCGCCGACGAACAGCAGAACGGAGTAGGCGGCAGCGGCAACGGTACCATAGTCGCCGCTTGCCCAGATCCAGCCAATCACCGGCAGCGTGACGAGCACCGCTGGCAACTGCGCAATGCCGAGCACGAGGACGACCACGGCCAGCGCGCCGGCGAATGGGACGCTGGCGATCATCAGCGCGACGCCGATGATCAGCGCCTGAATACAGGCGATGCCGATGACGCCCGAGGCGACGGCACGCACCGTCGCCGTCGACAGCTTGGTGAACTCCTTGCCGCGGGCCAGTCCGGCGATACGTTCGAAGATCTCCAGCATCGCCTTGGCGCCCGCTTCGCCCCAGGCCATCATGATGCCGGCGACGACGAACGAGAAGATCAACATCAGCAGGCCGCCGCCGAGGCCGGCGACCATGCCCAGTGCCTTGGTCGCCAGTTCGCCGATCTTCGGCTGCATGGTCTTGACCAGTGCCGGCAGGTCGGCGTGCGCCTGCGACCAGAACGCATGCACTTTCTTGCCCACCACCGGCCAGGAAGCCACCTTGTCGGACGGTGCTGGCACCTGGAGCGTATTGTCGCGCACGCCCTGGACCACGCCCTGCACCGAGTCGCCGAACTGGCTGGCCAGCATGACCGTCGGCGTGATGATGACGGCGACGGCGAGCAGCACGATCAGTGTCGACGCGAGCCCCTGCTTGCCGCCGATCCGCGCGGCGAGCATCTGGTGCAGCGGGTAGATCGTGATCGCCAGGATCAGCGCCCACAGCATCATCGACATGAATGGCGAGAAAATTTTGTAGCACAGCAACACCAACGCCAGGACCAGGCCGGCGCGGATAAAGACGTCGAGCAGGCGACGTGACAGACGGTCTTCCAGTGCGTAGTCTGGTTCGCGGGGGGGGGTCATCGGGGATCTCCTTCTATGCGGCGGTGAATGGGGCCGGCAACGTTGCTGGCGGCACGCCACCCCATGTGGCGGCGGCATGAATGTAGCACACCGCAGCGTCGCCGCGCATAACATGCCAGCTGACGCTATGCGCTTTATTCATCGGCGAATTCGACGAGAACGAAGAGAAACTGGAGCGGCCTGGCGGCCTGCCGGAAATGCGGCGAGGATCTGGGCGAAGCGAACCTATTGAGCACGGGAGACGGTCGAAGCGTGCTCCGCAGCTGGCGGGCACGGCATTCGACCGCTACTGTCAATCAATACTTGATGTCCCGCTTCTCCTGGCGGCCATCCTGTTTCGTTTCGCGCTTGTCTTGCCGGCACGCGGCGTTGCTCTGCTGGTTGGCGGCCCGGCAGTCGACTTTCTCTGAGCGCGCATCCTGTTTGGCTGACTGGTTGGCGTCGCGACCTTCCTGGCGTTGTTGCGACTGTTCGGTAGCCAGGGCCGCGCCGGACAGCGCCAGGAGTCCGACGGCGGTCAGCGTCCCGACGGTGCGGCGCCAGAGTCCAATTCTTGATTTGATCATGTTCACGCTCCACTTTGCTTGGTTGAAAAAGCTGCCAGCTTGCGCCGGACCACCGAAGGATACGAAATCATAAGAAATCCAAGCGGCGTTTGGAGAATACTGACGCAGCGTGCAGCCGTCAATCGCCAATCTTGGGCCAGGACGCGTCATCATTTGCAGTAGAGTCCTCCCAAACAGCATCCCGAACATTGCCTGATGCCGGGAAAGTGGGCGTGCAGGCCGGTCAGCGTGATCATGGTCTGGCCGGCATGCTCGCTACGGCGCGGCCACGCCCGGAAAATCTCGATCGAGAAGCCGATCAAGCGCTCTCCCCTACTTGTCGACGTTGCCACTGATCAGGTTATCGAAGGAGAACAGTTCGTCCCATTTTTCCTGGCTCAGCAACTTGCGTTCCTCGACCACGATTTGCTGCAGCGACTTGCCCGTCTCGTAGCCCTCGCGTGCAATTTCCGAGCACTGCTTGTAGCCCAGCGACTGCTTGAGCACGGTAACGATGCCCAGCGAG
>QPGA01000004.1:85613-169303 GCA_003332265.1 Candidatus Accumulibacter meliphilus | reverse complement strand
GCTTTTGTATCGCCGCCGACACCCATGCGCGCTATACGGTAATGCATGCAACGGAACTCGACGCTCTGGATAGCCTGTCGGATCTGCTTGGCGCCGACACCCGCGAAATCAAGCAGCGACTGGCCGACGATGCGCGCGAAACGCTGCAGCGTCTACTATCCAACCCGGCGCACAACCGCGGCGTGGCAGCCGATGCCCGCATCGTTTCCGGAGCCCCCCTGAAGGTCATCGCCGATGAGGCCGATGCACTCGATGCCGACCTGCTGGTCGTCGGTGCGCGCGGCGAGGCTTTCCTGCGCCATGCCCTGCTCGGATCCACCGCCTCGCGCCTGCTGCGCAAGTCGCTTCGACGACCGGTGCTGGTGGTCAAGCAGCCGCCGCACGAAACCTACCGCTGCCTGCTGATCCCGGTGGACTTCTCGCCGGCATCCGCACAGGCCATCCGCCTCGGCCGGCAACTGGCCCCCACAGCCGAAATCGTGCTGCTGCATGCCTTCGAACTGCCCTACGAGGGCAAACTGCGCATTGCCGGCGTCGAGGATGTTGTCATCCATGGCTACCTACAGACTGCGCATCGGGAACGGCGGCAACAACTCCATCAACTGGCCGCTGGCGCGGGACTGGCGTCCGGCGAATATGCACCGCTGGTCCGGCACGGCGACCCCGCGCAACTGATCGCTGCCCTGGAGCAGGAACAGGCCTGCGATTTGGTCATCATCGGCAAGCACGGCCAGCACCTGACCGAAGACCTGTTGCTGGGGAGCGTCACCAAGCACGTGCTGGCCGAATCGCAATGCGATGTGCTGGTGACCAGCGATATCGGGACGCCTCACGGTCATGCCAGCGATGCTTGAACGCTGGCGCGCGCTGATCCCGACCCGCGAGCAGATTGGCAGTAATCGCTGGCTGCGCTGGCTGGCGCCCTACCTCGGCCACCCCAAACTCTGGCACTGGTCCCGCCGCGGGGTGGCGCTCGGGGTCGGGATCGGCGTCTTTTTCGGACTGCTAATCCCGATTGCACAAATCCCGTTCGCCGCGGCCGCCGCCGTGATACTGCGTGCCAATTTGCCGGCCGCCGCGGCGAGTACCCTGGTCACCAACCCGATCACCTTTGCCCCGGTCTATTTCGCCGCCTACAAGATCGGCGCCTGGGTCACGGGCGAAAAGCTTGACCCGTCGGCGCCAACCGCGAGCCCCGCCCCGGCAGCAGCGAACACCAGCATCTGGCGGCGCATCACGGCCCTCGGGGCACCGCTGGTCGTCGGCCTGGCCATCACCGCCAGTCTGATCGGCCTCGCCAGCTACATCCTGACCAGTGTCGGCTGGTACTGGTACGTCAGGCGCAAGCGCCGGCGCTCGCGGCGACCCTGAGCGACCGAATCACGCCGCCAGCAGCGCCGCCGCCCGCTCCAGCCAGATCAGCACATCTCTCGGCTGGATGCCCGGGGCTCGCCACCCTCCCCACCTCGCCGCACAGGCGACCAGTGCTGCGGCGACAAGCAAGCGCTCGTGCAGCGTCCTGCGGTCGAATCGGCGGTTGAAGCGGTAGGCAAATACGGCCAAGTAGCGGGCGGCATACTTTCGGAAGGCGAATGCATGGTACCTGCATGTCGGTGAGGGGGTTTCCGTCGCGTGGACCACAAGCTTGAGTGCTGGCTCGCGAGAGACATCTTTGATCAGCGTCAGTGTCGCTCGTTATCCGGCCAGCTGGAAAGCGCGAGCGTACACCATGGCAAAATCCCTGCTCGATGCAGCCGGCAAGAGCCGACTGGTGCGCCAATGCAACCATGGCGGTTGGGCAAAAAGACAGGGGGTTGGCTGCGCTGCTGCACAGGGCGGGCCACGGGGACTCTGCCAGGCGGGTAGCAGACTCTCACCCCTCACCAGTGCTAGAATCGCGCCTCGTACTTTCCCGTCCGGTGTTGGCTTCGCTCTCGCACCTCGCACACCGCCGGGGCAAACAACAAGCCGACAACAAGGAACAGCACACGATGGCTGAGGAAGGTGAGTTTTTTCGCCCGGTGAAGGATTTTTGTCAGCGCACGGTCGTCACCTGCAAGCCGGATGACGCACTGGTTGATGTGGTCAGCATCATGCGCGAGAAGAATATCTCCAGCGTCGTGGTCTGTGACCAGAAACTACCCTGCGGCATCATCACCGACCGCGACCTGCGCAACAAGGTAGTCGCCTCGGGTACCGACCCCTCGACGCTCACCGTCCGTGCGATCATGAACAGCCCGCTGGCGGTAATCGGCGAGGACGACCTGCTCTATGAAGCGCTCTACCGGATGTCACGCATGAAGATCCATCGGCTGGCAGTCGTCGATGGCAAGGGCAGACTCTCGGGAATAATCACCGACAGCGACATCATCCGCCTGCAATCGCACTCACCGCATCAACTCGTCCTCGACATCGAAGCAACCAAGGACATCGACGAAGTAAAGGTCGTGTACGGCAGGATTCAGAGCCTGGTCCTGCACCTCAGCGGCAGCGGCACCAGCACGCGCGACATGGTACGACTGATTGCCCATCTCAACGACCAGATTCTCTTGCGGCTGATCGCGCTGATGCGCGCCGGCCGCTTTGCCGACTTGCCTGCACGCTTTGCCTTTGTCGTCCTCGGCAGCGAGGGACGCGGCGAGCAGACCCTGCTCACGGACCAGGATAATGCCATCGTCTATGGCGACGAACTGAGCCCCGAAGAAATCGCGCAGATCGAAGACTTTTCGGAAGAGCTGGTCGCTTCGCTGATCACCATCGGCATCCCGCCGTGCCCCGGCGGCATCATGGCCAAGAACAAGGAGTGGCGGCGCAGCATCGGCAAGTGGCGCGAGCAACTCGACCGCTGGCTACGCACACCGACCCCGAAGCATGTCCTCAGTTGTGGCACGTTTGTAGACATTCGCACGATCTACGGCGACCCTTCGTTCGAACGGGAGCTTAAGAAACAACTCTACGAGCACGTGCAGCGCGACAAATTGTTCCTGATGCGGATGGTCGAGAGTACCTTGCGCTTTGCCCCCCCCCTGGGCTGGTTTGGCAAGATCAAAGGCGAAAGCGGTGGCGAGCACTCCGGCATGCTGGAGATCAAGAAAGCCGGCATCTTTGCCATTTCCGAGGGCGTCAAAGCACTAGCCATTCTCGCCGGCAAGCTCGAAGGCAGCACCCACCAACGCCTGGAAGCGCTGGTCAAGGAAAAGCTGATCAACCCGAAGATGGCCGACAATATTGCCGAAACCTTCGATTTTCTGGTTCTGATGCGCTTGCGCGGTCAGGTCGAAGCCGTGCGTGAAGGGCGCAAACCGGATAACTACATTCCCCTCAAGCGTCTCAACATGATGGAACTCGGCCGCCTGCAGCTGGCGCTGAAGGGAGTCGAGAAATTCCAGGAGTTCGCCAAGGCCCACTTCAACCTGAATCTGCTCAGATAGGACTGACTCTGGCCCGCGCGACCGCCCCCGCGCCAGCTTTACAAGTGGCGCCCTGGCAAGGCCACCGGCGCCAGGTTTGCGCAGACCGACGAGGTCAGTAGTTGTTGGTCTCGCTATTGTCGTCGACCTTACTGTCGTCGGCCTTTTTCACACCCGGCTTGCGTCCGCGCGCCGGCGTCGGCGGATCGCACGACAGTCGGCAACTGGTGCCCTCAATCTTCCGGCCGTCAATGAAACGGGTCACCCGGCAACAGATCAGGTCTCCCGATGAAGCGAGCCGCGCGACCTCGTCGCGTAGTTCGGCGATCGGAATATCGAGCGACGCTGCCATGTCGACATCGAGCTGCTCGCCGTTGGCTCTGAGGAAAGCAAGGATCGAATCGGTCATCTGAACTCCCAAAGAATGCTTTTGCCAGTCGGCAAAATGTGTCAGTGTGCGCCGCAGATGCCATTCTGGCAAATCGCGCCCGGGCACAAGCCGGTTCTGACGCCTGCGCAGGGCGCATCACGGCAGCTATGGGCCGGCATAAAAGCAGCGCGGAAACGCCCACTGTGCTCAGCGCAAAAAAAGCCCAGTGCTGTAACACCGGGCTTGAACGAAGTCAGCCACCAGAAAAAGCACTGGCGACCGATCGGTCTGGTCAGGCAGTCTTGGCAATCATTTTCACTGCCGGTTCGGCACTGGCTTCGGTCGCCGGCTTGGCGATCTGGGCCAGGTTGGCAAGTATCGAGTTGACCATTGACAGCATCGCCTTGCCCGACGACACCGCAAAAGTCACACCCGGAGGGGTGTTCTTCCTGGCTTCCTGAAGCACTCCGACCACACCCCTGCCGGCCTGCGACAGTTGGCCACCCAAGACCTGGACGACGGCTGACGAAGACTCGTTGGAGATATGGTAAGCACGACGCGAATAGGCGACCGACTGCGAGACGGCGGCAACCGCCATGGGTTGTTGCAACGCCTTGAGGCCGGCCATATCGCGAACCTCGGACAAGGCCTTGAAGTTCTCGGCACCCTGTTTGGCGACGGCACGTGCCGTATGAAGATTCAGCGCAGCCAGTTTGCCCATTCCGTCAAGCGACGCATTGACCACCGACTTCCACGCTTCCAGGCCGACCTGGCTCTTGCTGGTGAATTGCTCAGCTACGTTGTACACGATACTCTCCTTGAAATTGCGAAACCGAAACACCGCCCAGGCTGCTGCCGCCTGAAGCCGTTTGCTGCACTGCAGCGGATGAGCCATTCTAGCCTTTGGACAGTGATTGTCAAGCACTTTTGTTGCGTTGCAACAAACGCCATGCAGCGAGCCGCTGACGACAGACAGAAGGCAGCCACGCGCGGATCCCGCGCGATGTTCGGCACGGCGACCAGCACGCCTTCGGCGAAGCACACCATCGACCTTGAATGAGCACCATGCAGGAACAGACGCCCTACCACCTCATCGGCGGCGAAGCCACCGTCGCCAGCCTCTGCGAACGCTTCTACGAACTGATGGCAACGGTCCCTCAGTTCGCAACGATTCGCGCGCTGCACCCTGCCGACCTGCAGTCCTCGCGTGACAAGTTGTTCATGTTTCTTTCCGGCTGGCTGGGCGGACCCGACCTCTACGTGCAGAACATTGGCCAGCCGATGTTGCGCCGACGTCACTTGCCTTTTGCGATCGGCGAGGCCGAGCGTGACCAGTGGGTGGCGTGCATGCTGCTGGCCATGGAAGCGGTGGGAATCGAGGAAGCACTTCGCCAGAAGCTGCTGCTTTCCTTCTTCAAAACGGCCGACTTCATGCGCAACCACCCCACCTAGGCGAGCGGTATTTTGCAGCGCAGCACGGCTGGCCCGCCTGTGATAGAATAACCGCCCCTGTTGAGAGGCTTGACCCCTTATGTCCCGTGCCATCCGTAACATTGCCATCATTGCCCACGTCGACCACGGCAAGACCACGCTGGTCGACAAGCTGCTGGTTCAGGCGGGCTCCTTCTCCGCCCACCAGCACATCACCGAGCGGATGATGGACTCGAACGATCTCGAGAAGGAACGGGGGATCACGATTCTGGCCAAGAACCTGGCGGTGGACTACGGTGACGTGCATATCAACATCGTCGATACGCCGGGACACGCCGACTTCGGTGGTGAAGTCGAACGGGTTCTATCGATGGTCGATGGTGTCCTGCTGCTGGTCGACGCCGTCGAGGGTCCGATGCCACAAACGCGCTTTGTGACCAAGAAAGCGCTCGCCCTCGGTCTGAAACCAATCGTGGTGGTCAACAAGATCGACCGCGACGGCGCGCGGCCGGACTGGGTGGTCGATCACACTTTCGACCTCTTCGACAAACTCGGCGCCAGCGACGAGCAGCTCGACTTTCCGGTGATCTATGCTTCCGCGATCAACGGCTATGCAACGCTGGATCTGGCACAGCCCTCGCCGGACATGCGGCCGATGTTCGAGACCATTCTCAAGCACGTTCCGCCACCGCACGCCGACGAGATCGATGGGCCCTTGCAACTGCAGATTTCAGCGCTCGACTACTCGAGCTACGTTGGACGCATCGGCATTGGCCGCCTGCAGCGTGGCCGCCTGAAGCCGGCCCAGCAAGTCACCATCATGTACGGCCAGGCAGATGCCGACGGGAATTTCGAGCACGGCGCACCAAAGACGGCCAAAGTCAATCATGTGTTCGGTTTCCAGGGCCTGGAGCGAGTACCGATGGACGAGGCTGTTGCCGGCGACATCGTGCTGGTAACCGGCATGGATGACCTCTCGATCGGTTGCACCATCACCTCCATCGAGCAACCCGAAGCGCTGCCGATGCTGCGCATCGACGAGCCGACACTGAACATGACCTTCATGGTCAACAACTCGCCCTACGCAGGGACTGAAGGCAAGTTCGTCACCAGCCGGCAAATCGGCGAACGCCTGCGTAAAGAGCTGCTCACCAATATGGCACTGCGTGTCGAGGAGACGACCGACACCGACAGCTTCCTGGTTTCCGGGCGCGGCGAATTGCATCTGACCATCCTGCTCGAGACCATGCGCCGAGAAGGTTACGAACTGGCCGTCGGGCGCCCGCGGGTGATCGTCAAGGAGATCGACGGCGAGCCGTGCGAGCCCTATGAAATGCTCACTCTCGACGTCGAGGAAACACATCAGGGCGGGGTCATGGAAGCGCTCGGCTATCGGCGCGGCGATCTGCAGGACATGTCTTCGGACGGACGCGGCCGCGTCCGTCTCGAATATCGCATCCCGGCGCGCGGCCTGATCGGCTTCCAGGGCGAGTTCCTCAACCTGACGCGTGGCACCGGACTGATCAGCCACGTTTTCGACGAGTACGCACCGGTCAAGGGCGACATTCCTGGCCGCCGCAATGGCGTCCTGATCTCGGCCGAGCGTGGTGAAGCCGTCGCCTACTCGCTGTGGAAGCTACAGGATCGCGGGCGGATGTTCAGCAGCCCTGGCGACAAGCTCTATGAAGGCATGGTAATCGGTATCCACAGCCGCGAAAACGACCTGGTGGTCAATCCGATCAAAGGCAAGCAACTGACCAACGTCCGCGCCTCGGGCACCGACGAAGCGGTGCGCCTGGTGCCACCGGTGGCGCTGAGCCTGGAGTCGGCCGTCGAGTTCATCGCCGACGATGAACTCGTCGAAATCACCCCCAAGAATATTCGCATCCGCAAGCGCCTGCTGACCGACAACGAGCGCCGACGCGCCTCGCGCTAAGGCTGATCGGCGGTGCTTGAGCGCGTTTGGGCCTGTGAGCCTTTGAGCGCTTGACTACGCGCGCTGTCGGCGGAAGCCTTCGGCGAAGGCCATGGCTGCCGGAAAGAACTCGAGAAAGTCGCTTTCAAACTGGGCGTAGCACTGCAAAAGCTCACCCCCCGCGCCGCTCAGCGTGTTGCTGCGTTTGAGCCGGTGCACGGCGATCTGGTCGAGCGCCCGGCCCACCGCCGCCGGTTCACGATAACTGGCCAGCCAGTCCTCCTGGCGCATTCTGGGCAGAATCCGGGCCAGACGATCGGGAAGCGGTCGCCGGGAGAGCAGCGCATAGACGGCGGCAGAAAAGGATTCCAGCGGCTGCGTCGAAAAACGCGCCCAGTGCGCAGCCAGGAAATGATCGTAAAACATATCGACGACGATGCCGCTGTAGCGGCGACGCTCGACGCTGACCCGTTGCCGGCTGCGCGCAAAAGCCCGGTGCGCATCCGCGAAACTGTCAATTCGCCGGTGCAATAGCAGCCCTTTCACGACGGCCGCGCTGAACTGTGGCGGCGCTGGCGACAGCGGCCCCTTGACGAAATCGCCGAGCAAGCCACCTAACCGGTAGTCGTCGTCGGGCCCGGCCAGCAGCGCGTGTGCCAGGTAGTTCAAGACGGCAGGCGGGGAAACGGTCGATTCTGCTCGCCGTCTACCGTCTCTGCCGTGCCTACCGAGCGCAGACGCGACCGGTTCGAGTGTGGCAAGTGCAGCGTCACCAGCTCGCTGCCGAGCAGCGTTACCCGACCATCGCGACGATTGTTACCGGTATCGCTGAACTCGAAACGATAGACGCGACACAGTCGCAAGCGACCCTCATCATCGCGTCCCGGGCGCAAGGAAGCGAGCGCAACGGTGTCGTCGAGAAGCAGCAGATCCTCGGCAGCACAGGCCGCGCGAACAGCTCGCATGCCGGCCTCGCGCGACTGGAAGCTGTCGAACCACAAGGCACCGCCGGCAAGCATCGCCAGCAGGCTGAGCACCTCCGCCCAAGGCATCAGCGGCTGCCGCGGCCGCGGCCAGCGACACCCATGCTACCGCCGGAGCTGGCGGCCCGGCGGCGCCGAGCGCCGCAACCTGAACACTTGAATGTCATCACCAATGGCCTCGTTGTCTTAATGTGAAAGTCGCGTATGCGACTCACGAACCTCCCTTCTCCCCTCGCGGGAGAAGGGTCAGGGGAAGAGGGGGACGGTCATGGCTTTCATCAACAGGTGTGTCTCGACATGTCATGACCGTTAGTTCGCGGCAGCGCCGGGTCACCGCCTGCGCGGCTGCCACATTTTCGCATCGGAAAAGCGACGCCGAGCGCATCGCTCCACTGCGATCGCGACGCGCTTGGCTATACTAGCGAAAAATGGCCATGACCACATCCCGACCGGCTTCACTGCCGCCGCGCGCGGCTCGCTTCCTCGCCCCCCTCGTCATCCTGCTCGCTGCGCTTCCCAAGCCGCTGTCGGCCCTGGAAGCGAGTGATCCCTTTGACACCAGGGCCATCACCCCACCTCGCCCGGCCCTCGATCTCTCGGCAGCCGAAAAAGCCTATCTGCCATGCCAGGCGCTGCCCAGCGACACCCCCTATGGCGTTCTCGAAGTCGTCGACCTGGCACTGTGCAAGAATCCGACGACACGCGAAATATGGGCCATCGCACGCCTACAAGCGGCTGAGGTCGGTGTTGCGCAGACCCAGTTCCTGCCGGCGATCGACGGCCAACTGGCGGCCAATCGCCTGCACGGCAACTCGCGTAGCGCCACCGCGCGCAATGCGTCGCTGACCCTGTCCTGGCTGCTGGTCGATTTCGGTGCCCGCTCGGCCAATCTCGAAGTCGCCCGGCAGTTGCTCAGCGCCGCGTCGGCAACGCTCGATGCCACCGTGCAGAGTGTTTTTCTCAGCGCCCTGCAGTCCTATTTCAACACCCAGGCGGCGCGGGCTGCGGTCACGGCTGCGCTGGAGTCGGAAAAAGCCAGTCGCGAAAGCCTGACCGCCGCCGAAGTGCGCTACCGCGTTGGCAGCGGCACGCCAGCCGACCGCCTGCAGGCACAGACCGCCTGGTCGCAAGCGACGCTCAACCGAATCAGAAGCGAAGGCGTGCTGCGCAACGCGCTCGGCAGGCTGGCCAATGTGATGGGACTGGACGCCAACCATCCGCTGCGTCTCGACGACATCCCAAGGACTCTACCCGACAGCGGTTTCGACCGCGACGTCGCCGCGCTGATTAGCGAAGCGCGCCGGCGACGACCCGAGATGCAAGCCGCCGCAGCGGAACTGAAAGCCGCTGAAGCGGGCATCGACTACGCGCGCGCCGCCGGTCGGCCGACGATCTCACTGAGTGGCGGCCCGCAATGGGAACAGCTCGACGGTCTTTCGGGCCAGGGCAATTCGATCGGCCTGAGCGTCCAGCTACCGATTTTTTCCGGCTTCAATACCACCTACCAGATACGCGCCGCCGAGGCGCGCAGCGAGCTTCAGGCCGCGCGCCTCGAAAACACTCGCCAGGAGGTGGCGCTGGAGGTTTGGGAAAACTATCAAAGCCTGAGCACCGCCACCCAGACCGTCCGCAGCAGCGCCGACCTGCTGAGCAGTGCCGAGCAGTCCGAACGCGTTGCCCTCGGGCGCTACAAAGCCGGCGTCGGCAATATCCTCGACGTCCTCAACGCGCAGAGCGCACTCGCGGCGGCGCGCCTGCAGCGCATCCAGGCGATGCTCGACTGGCAGGTCTCGCGCGCCGCACTGGCCAGATCGATCGGCGCCCTCGACAGCAGCCTGCTGCTCTCGGTCAGCGCTGAACAAAATGCCCGCAATCCATGAAAATCTCACTCACCAAATCGCTTCTTGGCCTACTCGCCGTCGCCCTCGCCACTGGCGGCATGTACTGGCAGCATCAGAACGCCACCCTGTCGCCCGAGCAGCGCTACAAGCTGCAGGCGATCGAGCGTGGCGAGATCACCCAGACGGTATCGGCCAACGGCACTCTCAACCCGGTGGTGCTGGTGAACGTCGGCACGCAAGTCTCGGGAACAGTGACCCGGCTATACGTCGATTTCAACGACAAGGTCGAGAAGGGGCAGGCCTTGCTCGAACTCGACGACTCCTTGCTCGCCGCCCAGGCTAGGCAATCGGCGGCCAACGTGAACAACGTCTCGGCAGCACTCGATCTGGCACGCGCCAACGAAGCACGCATGCGCGCCCTGTTCGCGCAGGAGTACGTTTCCCGCCAGGAATTCGAGCAGTCGATCCAGACCCGCCGCTCGTCCGAGGCGCAATTGGCGCAAGCCAGGGCAGCGGCCGACAAGGATCAGGTCAATCTCCGCTACACCACGATTCGCTCGCCGGTCTCAGGCGTCGTTGTCGACCGCGTCATCGACCTGGGCCAGACGGTCGCCGCCAGTCTGCAGACACCGACGCTAATCAAGATTGCCCAGGATCTGTCGGAAATGCGCATCGATTCGAGCTTTGCCGAAGCCGACATCGGCAAGATCAGGGAAGGACAAGCCGTGCGTTTTACCGTCGACGCCTTCCCGGAGCGGAGTTTCGAGGGCAGCGTTCAGCAAATTCGCCTCAACCCGACCACGCAGCAGAACGTCGTCACCTACAACGTCCGCGTTTCGCTCTCCAATCCCGAACACATTCTTCTGCCCGGAATGACCGCCTACGTCAGCATCGCCGTCGCCCAGCGCGACGACGCTCTCCTGGTCCCCAACGCGGCGCTGCGCTTCAAGCCTCCGGAGGACGCCAACAAGTCGCTCCCCGCGGAGTCGGCGGAGTCTGCGGAGCCCCCCCCAGAAGCCGGCAAGGCCACCGGCAAGGGCCGCACGCGCGACGCCAACCGCGGCGGCAGCAGCGGCACCGTACACATTGTCGATCGAGGCCAGCTGAAAGCCGTACGTCTGCAACTCGGCATCACCGACAACCGCAACAGTGAAGTCCTCGCTGGCGAGCTGAAGGTCGGCGAGCGGGTGGTCATCGGCGAGAACCCGCTCAATTCGGGCGGCAAGCCGAGCAGCGTCGGCCTGCGCTTGTTCTGATGCCGCCGCCACTGCTGCGCGTCGCCGCACTCGGCAAGTCCTACGCCACGGCTGCCGGACCGTTCGCGGCGCTCGGAGGCATCGATCTAAGCATCGAAGCCGGCGAGTTCGTGGCGATCATGGGTCAGTCCGGTTCCGGCAAGTCGACCCTCATGAATGTGCTCGGCTGCCTCGACACGCCGACCAGCGGCGATTATTTCCTGCTCGGCCGCAATGTCGCTCATCTCGGCCACGACGAACTGGCAGCGCTGCGCAACCGCAGCATCGGCTTCGTCTTCCAGGGTTTCAATTTGCTGCAGCGGATGACGCTGACCGACAACGTCGCCCTGCCGCTGGTCTACGCGGGCGTCGAGCGCGCGCAGCGACGCCTGCGAGCGCAGCAGGCGCTCGACCGCGTCGGACTCGCCGGCTACTTCGACTCGCTGCCCAGTCGCATCTCCGGCGGCCAGCAGCAGCGCGTGGCGATCGCCCGCGCGGTGGTCAATTCGCCAGCACTGATTCTCGCCGACGAACCAACCGGCAACCTCGACAGCCATACCAGCGAGGAAATCATGGACCTGTTTTCGGAGCTCAACCGCGCCGGGATCACTATCGTCCTGGTCACCCACGAGGCCGACATCGCCGCCTACGCACGGCGGCAGGTGCGTTTCCTCGACGGGCTCATCGTCAGCGACGTCGCCACCGCGGCAAGGGCGCCCGGCGAATGCTGAAAGCCATGCTCGGTGAAGCCTGGCAGGCGATGGGTGCCAACCGCATGCGCACCGCCTTGACCATGCTCGGCATGGTCATCGGCGTCGGCTCGGTGGTCCTGATGATGGCCATCGGCCAGGGTGCGCAGTACGCCGTGGCACAGACCATCAGCACCATGGGCAGCAATCTGTACATCGTGATCTCCGGATCGACCAGCTCCGGCGGTCTGCGCAGCGGCGGTGGCGGCGGCCCATCGCTGAACGTTGCCGACGCCGAGGCGATAGCTCAACTCGACGGCGTCAGCCACGTGGCACCGGTCCATCAGGGGCGACAACAACTGGTGCATGGCGCGAACAACTGGAGTGCGACGGTGGTCGGCACGACACCCGCGTATTTTGACGCACGTGCGTGGGCGGTGACCAACGGTTATCTTTTCGGTGACTCCGACCTGCGCTCGGCGACCCGCGTCGCGCTGATCGGCCAGACCACCGCCGCCAACCTTTTTGGCAGCGACGATCCCGTCGGCAAGACCATCCGTATTCAGCAGAGCCCATTCCTGGTCATCGGCGTTCTCGCGAAGAAAGGCCAGAACCTCGACGGACGCGATCAGGACGACACGGTCATCGTGCCGCTGAGCACCGCCCAGCGCAAGGTTTTCGGCACGCCCTTTCCCGGATCGGTGCGGGTGATGCTGGTCCAGGCCGTGTCCGCCGAAGCCATGCCGGGCGTGGAAACCAGCATGATCGCCCTGCTTCGCCAGCGCCACCGCCTGCGCGCAGGACAGGACAACGACTTCTACGTTCGCAACCTGACCGCTGCGGCCGACTCGGCTGCCGAAACGACGCGCGTGATGTCGCTGCTGCTCGGCGCCATCGCCTCGGTATCGCTGCTCGTCGGCGGCATCGGGATCATGAATATCATGCTCGTTTCGGTGACCGAGCGGACGCGCGAAATCGGTATTCGCATGGCCATCGGCGCCCGCCAAACGGACATCCGCAGCCAATTCCTGCTCGAAGCACTGATGATCTCCATCGCTGGCTGCCTGATCGGCCTGCTGCTCGGAATCGGCGGCGCGCTGCTGATCAACGCCATCTCCGATATGGTGATCGTCATCTCCGGTGGCTCGGTGCTGGTCGCTTTCGGCGTTGCCGCGGGGATCGGCATTTTCTTCGGCTTCTACCCGGCGCGTCGGGCCGCCGCGCTCGACCCGATCGAAGCACTTCGCCATCAATAGGCCTGGAACTGCTTACAGGCTACAATCTGCAGTCCGCAACGACCGCGAGACCCCTGCCATGCCCATTTACGCAATCGGCGCCCGCCGCCCGCAACTCGACCCACAGAGCTGGGTCGCCCCCACAGCGATCGTCATCGGTGACGTCCGCCTGGCGAAGAATGCCTCGATCTGGTGGAACGCCACACTACGCGGCGACAACGACCCGATCAGCATCGGCGAAAACAGCAACATCCAGGACAACTCGGTGCTGCACACCGACGAAGGCGTGCCGCTCACCATCGGCCGCAACGTCACCGTCGGCCACCTGGTCATGCTGCACGGCTGCAGCATCGGCGACGGCTCCCTGATCGGCATCGGTTCAGTGCTGCTCAACCATTCGGTGATCGGCAAGGGCTGCATCGTCGGGGCCAACACACTGATTCCGGAAGGCAAGGTCTTTCCCGACTACTCGCTGATCGTCGGCTCACCGGGCAAGGTGATCCGACAACTCAGTGACGAAGACGTCGAGCGCCTCACGCATAGCGCCGACCACTATGTCGCCAACTGGCAGCGCTACCAACTTGAGCTCGCAACCCAGTAGCGGACGGACGGCCAGCAGAGTAAGCGTTTCGGTCCAACATCTCACTGAAGCGACGAAAGGAGAGCATGGACATGTTTGACTATCAGGAAGCCTTTTCGAGAAATATCGGCTGGGTTACCGAAGCCGAACAGGAGAAACTACGCAACTGCAGAGTGGCGATTGGTGGGCTTGGCGGCGTTGGCGGCGTTCACCTGCTGACGCTGGCTCGCCTCGGCATCGGCCGCTTCACGATTGCCGACTTCGATGTTTTCGAGATGGCGAATTTCAATCGCCAGGTCGGCGCCCGGATGAGTACCCTGAAACGCCCCAAGATAGACGTGATGGCCGATGAGCTTCGCGATATCAATGCCGACGCAGAGCTCCGCTGCTGTCCGGCGGGAATCAATGCAGAGTCACTCGACGACTTCCTGGATGGTGTAGATATTTACGTCGACGGCCTCGATTTTTTTGCTTTCGCCGCCCGTCGGATGACGTTTGCCGCGTGCGAAAGAAAAGGCATTCCGGTGGTCACCGCAGCCCCTCTCGGCCTGGGGACCGCGGTAATGAGCTTTGCGCCTGGCGGCATGCCCTTCGAGGACTACTTCGGATGGGGCGACAGCGACGAGCTGGAGATGTCGATCCGCTTCCTGGTCGGCCTGTCGCCAGCGATGCTGCAGCGCGGCTACATCGTAGACGAAACGCGGGTGAACCTGGCCGAACGCCGGGGCCCCTCAAGCATTGCCGCCTGTCAGCTCTGCGCAGGAGTGGCCGCGGTTGAGGTCCTGAAACTGCTGCTCGGTCGTGGTGGCGTGCGGCTGGCTCCGTGGGCGACCCAATTCGATGCCTATCGCATGCGCCTGGTGCACACCTGGCGTCCCTGGGGCTACCGAAACCCGTTGCAGCGCCTGATGATCATGCTGCTCAAGGGCCAGCTCAAAGGCATGGTACAGCGTACCGCCAAGGGGAGCGCACCGTGAATCGTGACACTCTGCTGCAACTGATCGACCTCGCCCGCTGGGCGCCGAGCGGCGACAACACTCAACCATGGCGCTTCAGCATCGTCGGTGAGCAACATCTGCGCGTGCACGGTCACGACACGCGCGACGAAGTTCTCTATGACTACGAGGGCCGCGCCAGCCACATTGCGCACGGCGCACTACTCGAGACGCTGCGAGTCGCGGCCTCGAGTTTCGGTCTGACGTCGCACTGGACAGTCGAGGCCGATAGCGAAGCACGCAGCCCGGTCTACGACGTTCATTTCTCGGCGCAGCCGGATGGGTTGACCGACCCACTTTTCCCGTACATCGAGAAACGCGTCGTGCAACGACGACCGATGCGCACCACTGCGCTGACACCGGCGCAGCGCGCCGCCATTCATGCGTCGGCCGGTGATGGCTTGGAGGTCCAGTTTTTCGACTCTTTTTCCGAGCGCCTAGAGGTGGCGTCGCTGCTTTGGCAAAACGCCAGAATCCGCCTGACCTGCCCGGAGGCGTTTGCCGTGCACAGAAAGGTCATCGAGTGGCGGGCTCGTTTCAGTGAAGATCGCATCCCGGAGCAGGCGGTCGGCGTCGATCCGCTGACCGCGCGTTTGATGGAATGGGTCATGCAGAGCTGGGAGCGCGTGCGCTTTTTCAATCGCTACCTTCTCGGCACCGTCGCCCCGCGCGTCCAGCTCGATTTCCTGCCAGCCGTTTTTTGTGCCGCACATCTGCTACTGCGCCCCGCCCGCGCACCCACCGGACTGGAAGACTGGGTACGTCTGGGAATGTCCCTGCAGCGGCTCTGGCTAACGGTCACCAAGGAAGGACTACACCTTCAGCCCGAACTGACACCGGTGATCTTTCGCTGGTACGCGCGCGACAATCGCCGCTTCTCGTCCGCTCCGGCGCTGTTCGAAGATGCGCAGCGCCTGTCGCATGTCTTTGAGCGCCTGGCACAGTGCGGGCCAGACGAGCCGTTCTTCTTCTTCTGCCGCGTCGGCGTTTCGTCGACGCCCTGGAGTCGCTCTCTGCGCATGGGCCGCGATCGGCTGCTTCGATAGTGACACATAGTGCGGCACTACCGGCCCGAGGCCCGTCTGGCCGTACCCGCGGTTCAAGTCACCCCACCTCTGTGAGCGCCGCGCGCCTTTTAGCATTCATCATCCAACGCCAGCGATGGCCATACCCGGCAACGTCGACTGCAACATCCGATTTTGTAACGCAGCCCTGGACAGCATGCCAAACAGCTGTCGGAAAATTTTACACCTAGCGTTCCTAAACGCCGACAAAACGCCGCCACCACTTTTACTTTTCCCAACTAAACAAGACTATAGGAACAATAGGCCATTGGTGGCACGGCAATTGCTTTCTACAAATCGAGGCACTAAGGCCTTAACAAACTTGGAGGTCAGATCATGAAATTTATAAAGCAAGCTTGCACCATTGTTGCGGCCATCGCGGCCATCGGCGCCTCGGGAACGGCGAGCGCCATAATGAACGACTGGTATTTCAACCCAAATGGGGGGGGCCTCGGTAGCGCTCAGCAGATCAACGAGTATCTCGATATCAATGGCACTGCGTTCATTGACATCGACGCCGGCGGCGGCGGGCCAAGCTTCACCTTTACTGAGTTTGGCGTTTTCAACTCCGTACAGGCCGACGGCAACGGGCAACTCTTCCCGCTCAACTTCCCCGGAGGCAACATCACCGCCACTTTTTCGGCTTCGGGTAGCGGCACATTTAATTCATTTTTCTCGTTCGACGCCGGCGGCAAACTTGACATTTACCAAAACCCTACTAACAACCAGTACGCCACCAGCCTGGGAATTTACGGCGCGGACCTAGGTAACCACATCGCCTCGTTCACCGTGTTACCCGGTGGTGGTGGCTTGGTTGATGCTAGCGGAAACCCAACGGCCAACGGTCAAATCACTGTCTTAGCTTACGCGGACGTGGGCGACATACTACTTCCGGGATACTTCTTTGACCCACAGGGCAACGACCTGACCGGCAGCGAGGTCCTCGGATTTGCGTTCACCAACGCCAATACCGTCGGTATGCCGACCACCCTCCAGGTTAGTGAAATTATTTGCCAAGGTGCCGGCTTTACTGGTCCAGGTTGCCCCTCAGGTGTAGGCTACGCAAACTCACCGGGCGACTATATTTTCGTCAGTAATAATGGTCAGTTCAAGCTGATGGAGGTCCCCGAGCCTGCTTCGGTCGCGCTGCTCGGTCTCGGACTTCTCGGTTTGGCTGGCAGCCGCTTTCGCCGCAAATAAGCGCAGGCACAGTACGTAGCGCCGCCGACTCCCCGCTGCTGGGATTCGGCGGTTTTTTTTTTGCCCGACGCACCTGTTGAGTCTGTCGTCTCGTAGTTCCCTGTTGTCGTCACGGTAACGGGCGTTTCAAAGAAACTGATCGGCAGCTGCCTTGAGCACACAACATCGCACTTGAGGAAAAGACGAATGAACAGGGCTACCAAGACTTCTCTCGCCCTTGCCGCGACCGGGGTTTTCACGGCGGCCATCCCCGCTCCTGCGATGGCCAATGTCATGGCAACATCCGACGTCGCTCTGAAAGACTTCATCATCAGCAGGGGCGGCGTTCAGCTGACCGCAGCCGACTTCAGCTTTCTTACCTTCACCAGCACCGGCAGCTATTCCGGCAACCTCGTCGGCGTCGGCAACTACTTTGACGGAAGTGCTGTTGTCCCGGTTAATCTGCCGCCTGATTGCGTCGGTACGGGCGCCTCATGCGTGCCCTTCACCTCTTTTCCTGATACCTTCCCACATCTGGTAGCCCAGCCGGTGGGTAACTATTCGGCTGCCGACCAGCACGAAATGGGCTCGCCGATCAGCGGCATCGGCCCGGTCGGCCCGGCGACCGTCGCCAGTGGCGCCTTTGCAGGACTGACGACGCTGAATACGCTGTCGTCTGCACAGGCCGCAAACACTCTCGACGCGAGCTTCATGTTAGTCGCGAGTGGATCGGTCGACCTCATCCTCAAGTTTGACGCCTACCTGCAGACCTCGATCACCTCCGAGGAAATGAATCCGGCATTTGCCACCGCTTCGTACCAGGTGGACTATTCGATTGTCGATCTCGCCACCGGCACCACGGTCTACACGTACTCGCCCGATCTTTTCGGCAACGGCGTCAAGACGATCACCCTGGACGCAGCTCTGCCGGGCGACTTCCAGCTAATCCAGGACACGGGCGGATTCGTGCCGTTTAGCAGCACCACTCCAGTGCTGGCTGCTGGCACTCTCTATCAATTGTCAGCGCGCGCACAAACCAACGCCGACGTCAGGCGCAACGTTCCCGAGCCTGCCACAATGGCTCTAGTTGGTCTTGGCCTGCTGGGCATGATCCTGCGCCTCCGTCGCAGGGGCGCCTGATTCTGGCCCGAATCCCGCTCAGGGCAACAAGCAGCAGGAAGACCTGAGCGGGGCGATGGAAACAAGGGGCGAAAGCCCCTTGTTTTCGTTTACTCGCGACAATCGCCCACCTGACACAGCTCACCGCTCCTGCGACGCTTACAAGACTCTCGCAGCTATGGTATTTTCCGTCCTCGCGCAAGAATCCGAAAAGCACCTTCAATCCTCGTTTCGAAACTCTCTCGACGATGTCCTCGGTCCAGGTAGACCTATCTCTTGCCCTGCGCAACGTGGTACGCCAAACGAGGCGTTCGGCGATTGCGCTCTCTGCGGTCTGCTTCGGTGTAGTCGCCATTCTCCTCGCCGGCGGCTTCATCGAATGGATCTATCAGGCCATGCGCGAGGACACCATTCATTCGCACCTCGGACACGTCCAGATCGTCCGCCCGGGGTACCTGGACTCGGGCCTTGCCGATCCTTACGCCTACCTCCTGCCCGACACCTCTGATGAGCGGAAAGCCATTGAAAGCCTGCCGCACGTCGTCACCCTCGCGCCGCGACTGGCCTTCAGTGGCTTGATCAGCCACGATGACTCGACCCTCTCGTTCATCGCCGATGGTGTTGATCCCGAAAAAGAGGTGCTGCTCAGCCGAACGCTGCAGATCTCGAAAGGCGAGGGGCTGTCGTCCAGCGATCCCCTGGGAATCATCGTCGGCGACGGCCTCGCAGCCAACCTCGGAGTAACTGTCGGCGACACCGTCGTACTGGTTGCCAATACCGCCACGAGTGGCATCAACGCCGTGGAGTGCCACGTTCGCGGCCTGTTCTCGACGGTCACCAAGGCCTATGACGACATGGCACTTCGCCTTCCTCTGCCGGTGGCACATCGTCTCCTACGTGTCTCCGGGGCTCATCGCTGGCTGGTACTACTGGACGACACCGCGCGCACCGACGAGCTCGTCGCGCAACTGCAGGCGCAATTGCGGGGAGCGAAGCTGCAGGTCGTCCCATGGACTCAGCTGGCCGACTTCTATAACAAGACGGTGGTCTTGTTTTCCAAGCAGGTCAGCGTCGTCAAGCTGGTCATCGCCGTCATCATCGTATTGAGCATCTCCAACACCCTGATGATGAGCGTGGTGGAACGTACTGGAGAAATCGGCACCTCAATGGCGCTCGGCTATGGTCGCCTGGCGATTTTGCGCCTGTTCATAGGAGAGGGCATGTTGCTGGGCTTCCTTGGCGGCGCCTCCGGCTTGATCTTGGGGCAGATGCTGGCCCACCTGATTTCGGCCATCGGCATCCCCATGCCGCCTCCACCGGGCATGGCCTTGGGTTTCACCGGCGAGATACTCATCACCTGGCGCCTGGCGTTCGACGCCTTCGCTCTGGCCTTCGGTACTACCTTGCTGGCCAGCGTCTATCCCGCGTGGACGGCTTCTCGTATGGTGATTGTCGATGCCCTGCGTCACAGCCGCTAGACAGCGCCTTATCCTCGTTCCCGTGCCTGGCAAGCGATGCTGAAACTTCCCCTGCGCAACATCCTCCGACACAAGCTCAGGACCGCCATGACTCTGGCGGCGATCGTCTTCGGCGTGGTGGGACTCATCCTGAGCGGAGGATTCGTCGCGGACCTTGTTTTTCAGCTGGGCGAGACGACAATCCATTCCCAGTCCGGGCATCTACAGATCTACAGGACAGGCTTCTTTGCGCAGGGCTCGCGCACACCCGACAAGTTTGTCATTGAAAAACCCGACGAGTTGGCGAGCATTCTGAAGCAAGTGCCGGAAATCGACGAAACCATGGCCCGGCTCAACTTTTCAGGTCTGCTCAACAATGGCCGTACCGATCTGTCCATCATTGGCGAGGGTGTCGAACCGGACAAGGAGGCCAGGCTCGGCAGCCACCTCCGAATCTCCAAGGGCCGCCAGCTGGGACCAGAGGACAGCTACGGGATTCTCGTCGGTCATGGGGTCGCGGCAAGCTTGCGAATCGAGCCAGGCGACCGCGTGATGCTGCTTCTCAATACCGCCGACGGCGCGATGAACAGCCTTGAATTCGAGGTCGTGGGCACCTTCCAGACCTTTTCCAAGGAATTCGACGCCCGTGCGGTACGCATCCCGCTGGCTGCCGCGCAGGAGCTACTCAATGCGACAGGGGTGAATGCGCTGGTCGTCTCGCTGAAGAACACGGCGGATACCGAGCGCATCGCTGCCCAGCTCGCCGCACAGCTCGCTGCCCAGCGCTATGAGTTAAAGACCTGGCAGCAGCTCAATGATTTCTATCAGAAGACAGTCGATCTCTACGCGCGTCAATTCGGCGTCTTGCGGTTGATCCTGCTGATCATGGTATTTCTCAGCGTAGCCAACACCGTCAATATGAGTGTTTTCGAGCGCACCGGCGAATTCGGCACGCTCATGGCGCTCGGTAACACACGCATGACAGTGTTCCGGATGGTGCTGATCGAAAACATTCTGCTCGGCACAATTGGCGCCACCCTGGGTACCGTGACCGGCATGGCCCTGGCAGCACTCGTCTCGGCTGTCGGCATCCCCATGCCGCCGCCGCCCAATGCCAACATCGGTTACACGGCGCTGATTCGGCTGGATGCGGCGGAGCTGGTCATGGCTTTTGCGACTGGCCTGGTGGCCACCACAGCCGCGGCGCTCTTTCCCGCGACCCGTGTTGCCCGAACACCGATCGCCGAGGCCCTCCGCCAGAATTATTGAGCAGTCCGCACGCCTCCGAGACGGCAGCTACCACTGTTCCCGCCGCCAGCACGCGTGCACGACGGCGGCGCCTCTGGCCGGCACGGATTACGCGGCGCCGGGGCAGGCGATCAACGACGCGCGCCGTCGGCCCCTCCCCGCGCCATCGGGACCTCAGGCCGTAGCGACATCCGCCGCCAGCAAGCTTGCCCGCCTTCCACGCCGGATAGAGAAAACCGCCACCAGGCCAATGCCGACCAGCAGCCAGCTGCCAGGCTCGGGAATCGCCGACAGCATACCGTTCGCCAGAATCTGCTGGGTAGCTGCACTCGGATGGTTGATGTCCCAGAACAGGAACTCGTCGGGGTTGGGGCAGACTGTGACGGGCTTGGCGGGATCGATAACGCTGCCGACGAAGAAATTCACCAGGCACGGGTCGGTCACGTTGGTGAAGCCGAAGTCACCGGGGTGAGCGGCCACCTGTTGCAACAGAGCAAAGGTATCGAAGGAATAAACCGTGAGGTCGGAGTTGATGCTGAACAGACTCCCGATGATGCCCTCGAGCGCCACATTGTAGGCCGCCGACAAGCCGGTGGCCAGGAGCACGGCTTCTGAGCCCTTCATCTTAAGCTCAGGAGTCAGACCCAGGTCCGGAACGTTAGGTACCAACAGGTACTCGGCGCCAGCGGTCACCAGGCCACCGAGCACCGCCCCGACATCCTGCAGCGCTTCTTGCATGCGAAGATTGACGTTGGCAAACGGGTCAGCGGCAGTGGGATCGAACAACAGCAGCGCGTCGCCAACGTCATTCGAACCAGACCAGACGACGAACAGTGCGTTGGGGTCGACAATACCGCTGACGTCCATCGCAAACTGGTCAAACTGCCCGCGCAAACTGAACGGATAATAAGTGGCAGCGCCCGGCGCAGGCGGCAAGGGCCAGGTCGCCTGCGGCACGAGCTGGCCGGTGTCCGGATCAGTTAGATCAAAACGGTGGTAACGGGAACGGGCGCCACCGACGGCGTAGTTGGTCCCGGCCGGAGGATTCGGGTCGAGCGCAGGCGGCCCCCACGGCAACAAGCCCCGCGGATTGAGGTTGCCGGCAACCGGCAGGTGATTGGCGGCCTGCAGCCCAGTCCACAGCAGCTGCGAATAGCTCGGGCCATTCTGGAAGGTCCCCGGCGAGCCCGGCGGCGGAGAATACGGCGGCGAGAGGGGAATCGGCGTCGGGGTGTCCGATGTCGGCAGGCCGGTGTCCGGATCCACGCCGCCGGTGACCGGGTTCGGAGCCCCCGTCCAGCCATACAGATTACCGTTGTCCGACAAGCTGTCGCCGAAAACGTACATGTTCGAGAAACTTGCCAAGGCCGCAACAGGCATGGCAAGTGCGGCGGCCGCCAGGCAGCCAATGAGATATCTACGCATGCGTAAGTCCCCCAAAAACAACATTCAATCGGATGGATTTGCTGCCCAGCACCGTCCCGACTGCCACGACCCGCCTACTCCTTTGTCAAGAATCGAGACAAGTCGACAGCGCCCGGAGTCCAGGACGCAAAAAACGTGCCATGTATATATTTCCTATACTTAGCGGCCGCGCAGACTGAGAGTGTAAAATTTCCCGACACCTACGAATGCCATTGCGTCCGGGCGACGCGGGGACCAGGCTCGCTTCGGCCGGCCCGGCAGCGCTCGCCTGCAATGCCCAAGGCGTATCGATGCCGGCTGATCGCCAAGCACGATGAAATCGTTGCTGCCCTGCACTTTCGCTTTCTCCTCGGGGCGGCAGCTTTCGATCAGCAGGGTCGTGGCGCCGACGAAGAGAAAATTCCAGCCGATGACGCCACCGACAATGCCGCCGGCCAAGGTCAAGGAAATCGCCTTGCCACTCCAGTCGGCCGGCGCCGCGTCGACGGCGGCAAAGCGATACGGCTGGCCAAAAGGAAGGACACGCCCTTCGCGGAGACGCTGTACCGGTCGCTGCAAGACGCCGGTGTGCGCGTGTTCCGGGACCGCTTCGAGGTGCTTCCCGGCGAGTCGCTGCGCGACCAGGTCATCGAGGCCATCCATCAGCATGACCGCCTGATCGTTGTACTGTCCGACAACGGCATGGCGAGCGACTGGGCGCGCCAGGAGATCGAGCTAGCGTGGTATCACAAGCGCGACTCGCTGGTCCCCATCCGCCTCTGCGAAATCGACAGGGTTCAGGGATGGACGGAGAAATACGAGACCTTGCCTGACCTCGCGGTGCTCTTCCCGGTCCTCGACTTCTCGGCCTGGCGCGAGGAAGGCGACTACGCGCGCACCGTCTCGCTGCTACTCAGGTCACTTGCCGGGGGGCTGAGTTCGCCGCATAAGGATGGAATCTGTTTTGAGACATGTAGCGGACAACCGTGCTCGGTGCTCCGCCCCCGGCTACCGCTTCCCGCAAGGAGCGGCCTCAGGCGCGGCACTTGTTGGCGCACGATGCGCGTAAGTATCACCCTGCGAGACGAAGCGATCGCCGCCGCCTACGCCAGCGGCGCTACACGCCTAGGGACATAGGCGATTGTTTCGGCTTACACTACGCCCTTGTGAGCAAGCTCCCAGCATTGGCAACTCTGGCGCCAAACGGGCAAAAGAGAAGAGCTGACCCCCGGTGATCTGCCGCTTGGCGGTTGTCTGACGTCCGAGGCGCTTCGCCGGGAGTGCTGGCTTGCTCGCACATTCGTCAAGCTGCACGCCATATATCAATCAGGGGATGAACATGTCAGAAAAGAAGTCCGGGATCATTTACACACTCACCGATGAGGCGCCGTTGCTGGCGACCTGCGCATTCCTGCCAATCATCCGAACTTTTGCCGGGCCGGCCGGCGTCGAGGTCGAGACCTGCGACATTTCCGTCGCGACCCGCATCCTCGCCGAATTTCCCGACTACCTGAGCGACAAACAGAAGGTTCCGAACACCCTCGCCGACCTCGGTCGCCGCACCCTGCTGCCGGAAACCAACATCATCAAGCTGCCGAACATCAGTGCCTCCTTGCCGCAATTGACGGCGGCGATCAAGGAACTTCAGGCGCACGGCTTCAATGTGCCCAATTTCCCCGAGAACCCGAAAACCAAAGTGGAAGAGGATATCAAGGCGCGCTATTCCAGGTGCCTGGGCAGCGCGGTCAATCCGGTGCTGCGCGAAGGCAACTCCGACCGCCGCGCACCGCAGGCCGTCAAGGGCTATGTGCGCAAGCACCCGCACTCGATGGCCAAGTGGAGCATGGCTTCGCGCACGCACGTGGCGCACATGACCCATGGCGACTTCTACCATGGTGAAAAGTCGATGACGCTGGACAAGGCGCGCGACGTCAAGATGGAGCTGCTCACCAAGAGCGGCAAGACGATGGTGCTCAAGCCCAAGGTCTCGCTGCTGGACGGCGAGATCATCGACTCGATGTTCATGAGCAAGAAAGCCTTGTGCGAGTTCTATGAAGAGCAGCTCGAAGACGCCCGCGAAACCGGGGTCATGTTCTCGCTGCACGTCAAGGCAACGATGATGAAAGTCTCGCACCCGATCGTCTTCGGCCACTGCGTGCGGATTTTCTACAAGGAGGCTTTCGCCAAGCACGCCGAGTTGTTCGCCGAACTGGGGGTGAATGTCAATAACGGCATGTCCAACCTTTACGACAAGATCGCCACCCTGCCCGAGTCCCGCCGCGAGGAAATCCTGCGCGACCTGCACGCCTGCCATGAGCACCGTCCCGAACTGGCGATGGTCGACTCGGCCAAGGGCATCACCAACTTCCACTCGCCCAGCGATGTCATCGTCGATGCCTCGATGCCGGCCATGATCCGCATCGGCGGCAAGATGTGGGGCGCCGATGGCCGCCCCAAGGACACCAAGGCAGTGATGCCGGAATCGACCTTTGCCCGCATCTATCAGGAGATGATCAACTTCTGCAAGACCAACGGCAGCTTCGATCCGGTGACCATGGGTACCGTGCCCAACGTCGGCCTGATGGCTCAACAGGCCGAGGAATACGGCTCGCACGACAAGACTTTCGAGATCCCGGAAGCGGGCGTGGCCAACGTCACCGATCTGGCGACCGGCGAAGTGCTGCTGACGCAGAACGTCGAGGAAGGCGACATCTGGCGCATGTGCCAGGTCAAGGACGCGCCGATCCGCGATTGGGTCAAGCTGGCGGTCACCCGGGCACGCAACTCCGGCATGCCGGCAATTTTCTGGCTCGACCCCTATCGTCCGCACGAAGCCGAACTGATCAAGAAGGTCGAGACCTACCTCAAGGATCACGACACCAGCGGTCTCGACATCCAGCACATGTCCCAGGTGCGCGCCATGCGCTACTCGCTGGAGCGTGTCATGCGCGGCCTCGATACCATTTCGGTGACCGGCAACATCCTGCGCGACTACCTGACCGACCTCTTCCCGATCATGGAACTGGGCACCAGCGCCAAGATGCTCTCCATCGTTCCCTTGATGGCCGGTGGCGGCATGTACGAGACCGGCGCTGGCGGTTCGGCGCCCAAGCACGTCAAGCAGCTGGTCGAGGAAAACCATCTGCGCTGGGATTCGCTCGGCGAGTTTCTGGCGTTGGCCGTCTCGCTCGAGGACCTGGGCATGAAGACCAACAACACCAAGGCCACGCTCCTTGCCAAAACGCTGGATGAGGCCACCGGCAAGCTGCTCGACAACAACAAGTCGCCTTCGCCGCGTACCGGCGAGCTCGACAACCGGGGCAGCCAGTTCTATCTCGCGATGTACTGGGCACAGGCACTGGCCGCACAGAGCGAAGACCCGGAACTGGCGGCACACTTCACCCCACTGGCCAAAACGCTGACCGAGAACGAAGCAAAGATTGTCGAAGAGTTCCAGGCAGTTCAGGGCAAGCCGGTCGATATCGGTGGCTACTACGCCGCCGATTCGGAGAAATGCAAGGCTATCCTGCGCCCCAGCGCAACTTTCAACCAGGCGCTGGCCGCAGCACGCGTCTGACCTGCGACACGGCCTTCGGGCCGTGATCGTTGACGACTCCGGGGTCCCCACGGCCCCGGAGTCAGCTCCTTCCAGCTCCTTCCTGTTCTCCCCAGACCCGGCTCACGCGCCGTGGAGTCCTGGCGACAGAACCGCCGCCAGCGAGCCCTGCGCAACTTCTCTCCTTCTCGCTCATGCATCGCTACGTCTACGTCCTCCTGGCAGCACTCACCGCAGCGTGGGTCAGCAGCCAACCGCTGACCGCCCTGCTCACCCCTGCAGCCGAGCGTCCGTGGGCGTTCTATGTGGCGCTGCTCCACGGCAGCGGCTATTTGTCGGCGACCTTGATGTCGGTGGCCATGCTCCTGGCGCTGCGCGGGCCGCGGCTGGAAGCGCTCGTCGGCGGACTTGACCAGTTGTATCGCGTGCACCGGCAAGTAGCCTTGCTCGCCATCGGCCTGGGCGCTACCCACTACGCGCTCAAGCTCGCCAGCAAGGCCCTGCGCCGCAGCGGCCTCCTCGACAAGCCGGAAGATGCCAAGAGTCTGTCGCTGCAGATCTTCGAGTCCTGGCGCCCGATCGCCAAGGACTTTGGCGAATGGGGCCTCTATGTGGCCCTCGCACTGGTCGCGGTAGCGCTGCTGCGACGCATTCCCTATCGCTACTTTGCCCGCCTGCACCGGCTGATGCCAATCCTCTTCCTGCTCTTCGTCGTGCACTCGGTGGTGTTCATGCCAGCCCCGTTCTGGACCGCAATCGCCGGACCACTGGCGGCGCTGTTGATGGTCGGTGGCACGGTCGCCGCCATCCTCTCACTCAGCGGATGGATAGGCGCCCGTCGCCGTACGCTCGGCGAGGTCAGCGAAGTCCACCCGATCGGCCTGGGCGTGCTCGAAGTACATGCCCGGCTGCATGGCTGGAAGGGTCACCAGAGCGGCCAGTTTGCCCTGGTCACTTTCGACCCCCGCGAGGGCGCGCACCCGTTCACGATTGCCTCGGCCTGGCAGGGTGACGGGCAGGTACGATTTGGCATCAAGAGTCTCGGCGACTATACGCGCACGCTGCCCAGTCGGCTGCGGGCCGGCGACCCGGTCATCGTCGAGGGACCCTACGGCCGCTTCGATTTTGTCGCCGAGCAGGCGCGCCAGATCTGGATCGCCGGCGGCATCGGCCTGACCCCCTTTGTCGCCCGTCTCGAAGCACTCGCCGTCGCCGGCGGCAAGCACCCTCCGGTGGATCTCTTCTACTGCACGCGTCAGGTCGACGCCGACATCGTGGCTCGCTTGACCGCCGGCGCCGCGGCTGCCGGCGTCTGCCTGCACGTGATCGACAGCAGCCGCGGCGATAGCCTGAGCGTAGAGCGGCTGCTCGCCGAAGTGCCAGCCTGGGCGGAAGCCAGTATCTGGTTCTGTGGTCCGACTGCTTTCGGCCTCGCCATACGCGCAGGACTGACCGCCCGCGGACTCGCCCCTGGCGCCTTCCACCAGGAGGCCTTCGAGTTTCGCTGAAACTTGCGCCAGTCTGCCCCTGCTCAGTCAGGTCCAAGGCCGGCCCGTGCTAAAGTCGAAGCCGGCATGAAAACCAGACGAATCCATACCCTGCACCGACCAGCCGTCGGCCCGACGCGTTCGCCGCGGCTCCTTTTTGTCCATGGCGGCTACGCCACGGCGGGCTGCTGGGACACCTACTTCCTACCTTACTTCAGTCGTCTCGGTTTCGATTGCCGGGCGCTTGATCTCGCCGGCCACGGCACCAGCGACGGCCGCGAGCGGCTCGACTCCTTCGGGCTCGACGACTATGTCGAAGACGTCACGCAGGTCGCGCAAGGGATCGCGGAGCCGCTGATCCTGATCGCACACTCGATGGGCTGCGTCGTCGTCGAGCGCGTCCTTGAACAGCAGCCGGCGCAAGCCGCGATCCTGATGGCGCCGGTACCGCCCGGCGGCATTCTTGGTGCGACGATGAACATCGCCTGCAGCCAACCGTCGTTCTTCGGCGAGCAGGCGCGCGCCACGCAGGGCGAGTACAGCGAGAAAACATTGCGCACGATACGCGACGTGTACTACTCACGCGACACGAAAACAGAGGATCTGCTCCGCTTCGGAAAGCTGTTCCAGTCCGAATCCCGGCGCGCCATCCTCGATCTGACGCTGCTGGCGATGCGCATCGGCGGACGCCGCCGGCCGAAGCTACCGGTTCTCGTTGTTGGCGGCGAGGCCGACGCAGTTTTCCAGGCGAGCCTGCTACGCTTCACCAGCAGCCGCTGGCAGGCGCAGGAGGCGGTCATTCCGGCCGCCGGCCATACCCTGATGCTCGACGCCCATTGGCAGGCCGCGGCGGCGACGATCGCCGCCTGGATCGAGCAGCTGCCTTAATGTGAAAGTCGCGCAAGCGACTCACGAAACTCCCGTCTCCCCTTGCGGGAGAAGGGTCAGGGGAAGAGGGGTAGAGTAGAGGACAGGCTTTCGCCTGCCCTCTCTCATCAAACCGTGCATGCAGTTTTCCCGCACACGGCTTTCCGGTGTTCTTCACGCCAAAGCATGCGCATGACGCCGTTTCATGTTTTCTGACGCGACTGAGGCGGTCGCGCCTGCGCACTCNAACGGCCTTCCCCTTCCGTCCACAGGGTCGGCTTCTCCAGCTCATTTACGAGGCTACTCATAGGTTCACTTACGTTACGGCCTGCTCTCTTGCTGTTTGGAAACTCACGACCCCGTGTCACCACGACGCCGCTTCCTCATGCTACCGGGGCGTACGGACAACTCCCCAGACGGGACTTCAATCCGCTAGACTTACTGCTGTTACTGCGAACAAACGGTCATGACTTTCATGTTTCGGGGTATCTCGACATGTCATGACCGTTAGCGGCTTGGCAGCAGCTTGAAAACCGGGCTGCGCCATGCCTGTGCACAGCGCTTTCGCGGTCAGCCGCCAGGCGTCGCCGCTTGACAGTCCTTGAGCTGCCGACGTTGCTCGGCGTCGAGCCGCCAGACGGTTCGTTTTTCATCGGCAAATACGATCGCCTGCTCGGGGAGGAATGAATAGTCGTGCGCCTGCGCGGTTTTCCCCCACACCCACAAGGAAGCGCCGGTGTAGGCACACAATCGCGCCACGAACTCGCCGGGGAGAAGCAGTACGGCACGCATTTTTGCGGGGTCAAACTGGCCAGCGTCATAGAGCTCCTTGCGCCAGTTGTCGTGTGCCGCAATCGCCGTCACATCCTGCCAGCCGCTGACCACCCAGGGGTCGTTCATCGGCCGCAGATAGAAGGGCAGGTCGTACTCGTATTCGTTGATCATCACGATCTGCTCATCGGGGCTGTACAAGGGCGCCACCTGCTTGCTCAAGCTTCGCGTCGAAGTCGAATCGAACACCAGCACCAGAGCAATCAAGGAGACGCACAGGCTGCCGGCAAGGAGCAGGCTGCCGCCCAGATAGAGCGAGCGCTCGGCTCCTGGCGCCTGCTGCTCCAGATCCTCCGCTCCATCCGTTGCCGCCTCCTTGCCCTGCTGCAGCCAGCCGAGCAGCACGTCGGCGATCAGGAAAGCCAGCGGCGGCAGCGCCGGCAGAACGTAGCCAAGGAGCTTCGAATTAGGCAGCGAGAAGAACACAAGAATGCCGAGCATCCACACCAGCATCAGGCTGCGGATCTCGACCCTCTCCGGGTCCACCAGGAACTTCCAGGAGCAGGCGCGGATGATCCACGGCGACCACGGCAAGGCGCCGAGCAGCAGCACCGGGACGTAGAACCAGAAGGGCTGCGCGTTGCTGAAACCGGTCTGCGAGAAGCGCTGGAAATGGTGATAGACGAAAAAGTAGTCCCAGAAACCGCTGTACAAGATCTGCATCCAGACAAACCACGGCGCGGCAACAGCAAAGAAGAGGCCGATCATCGGCAGCGACAGCAGCGCCGGGATCAGCCGGTAGCGCTTGCGCAACAACAACCACGCCAGCAGGATCGCACCGGGCAGGACAAAACCGATCAAGCCCTTGGCAAGAACACCCAGAGCAGCAAAAACGTAGGCTGCGGCCAGCGCAGGGCGATACGACTGGCCGCTATCGAGGCGCAGAATGGCGCTCGCCCCGCAGACGATGGTCGCCGAGATCATGCCGGCGACGAGCGTGTCGAGATTGGCATACTGGGCGCCGGCAAAAAACATGGGCTGGGTCACCAGCACCGCCACCGCCAGAGTCGCCAGGCGCTGCTCGGCATAGCGTCTGACAAAGAAGAACAGTCCGCCGACGGCGACCAGGGCACCGAAAACAGACGCCAGGCGCCCCGCCCAGTCGTTGACGCCGAAGAGCTTCAGCGACAGTCCGGTCAGCCAGTAAAAAAGGGGCGGCTTGTGAAAATACGGCAAGCCATCGAGGGTCGGCGTCAGCCAGTCGCCACTGTTGAGCATCGCCCAGGCAACCCCGATATAGCGCCCCTCGTCAGGCAGCATCAGCGACCTTGTGCCGGCCAGCATGGCCAACCACGCGGCACAGAGCAGGAGCACCAGAAACCTGCTCCGCGCTTCGAGGAGGCTCGCCGCCACGGCGGAAAGAAAGTGCTTCATTTCTACTCGACTGGAGATGTTGCCGGGTTCAGGCTGCTGCCACCCGGTGGCGCCGACACGGGAACAGCCGTCGCAGCGATGGACGCCGATGCCGCCCAGGCAGCGAGGCGATCACGAGAGAAAGTGCAAGGCGAGGCATTGGAAGTCATGGCGGCCACGGGAGACGTTGGAGATGGAGACGTTGGGGGCAAGGAGACAGCGCTCACTTTTGCGGCCGGCGGCTACGCGCCGTCTCCAAATGCTGGCAGAGCAATTCGGCGCCCTCGAGCAGGCGCGGCGTGTGGCGCTGGATCAGGTCGGGGGGGACGAAGAACAGATTATCGCGCGCTACCGCCTTGATCGACGTCCAGCCTTGCCAGTCATCGAGCCACTCGGGGCGCGATTCACTCATGCCACTGGCGACGATCGCTTCCGGATTGGCAGCGATGACCGCTTCGACAGTCACCGTCGGCGCCATCGTCTCGAGGCTGCCGAAAACATTCTCGCCACCGCACAGGCGGATGACGTCGGAGATGATCTGGCGACGGCCGACGGTCATCAGGGGTTGCTTCCAGATCTGATAAAAAGTGGGCACCGGCGGCCGCTGGCCGTAGCGCATCTGCAGCGCGGCCAGGCGCTGGCGAAAGCTGGCGGCGGCCGCGTCGGCGACCGGCGTACTGCCAGCCAGCACGCCGAGGCGCTCGATCTCGCTGGCCACGTCCTCGATACGATCGGGCTGCGAAACGTAGACCGCGAAACCGAGTGCCCGCAAGCGCGCGAGATGGGCAGCGGCGTTGCCGCTCTGCCAGCCGATGATCAGGTCCGGGCGCAAGGCGATGACGCGTTCGAGGTCGATCTGCGCGTAACTGCCGACGCGCGCAATCGCGGCTGCCGCCGGCGGATAATTACTGTACTCGACACTGCCGACGACGCGCTCGCCGGCACCAGCGGCAAACAGCGTTTCGGTCAGGTGCGGTGCCAGACTGATGATGCGCTGCGCAGGCTGCGCAAGGCGCAGCCTGGTGCCGACATCATCGATCACCTCGACCGCCCGCCCCTGCGCGTGCAGCAGACCGACGCTGCTCAGCAGGCAGATGGCAAAAGCGAGCCGCAAGCACGAAGCAAGCATATCAGGCAACCCAGGTGGAGATAGCGGAAGCCAGGCGCTGCCACTCACTCTCGCGGCCGGGCAAGCCGCAGCGCAGCAAGCCGTGCGCCGGAAAATGCCGGGTCAGAATGGCCTGCCGCGCCAGGTGTTCGAAGAGCGAGGCCGCGTGCGGCGTGGCCAGGCTGACGAACAAGGCGGTGCCGCTGAGCTCGCCGAAGGGCTGCAGCAGCGCCGTCAGCCGCGCCGCGGCAGCGGCCAGTTCCTGGCGCGTCTGTGCCTGCCAGCCGCGATCGGCCAAGGCCTGACTGGCCACCGCACGCGCCGGACCGGACAGCGGCCAGGGACCGATTGCTTCGCGCAGCAGCGCCAGCTTGTCGGCGGCAGCGAAGACAAAACCGACGCGCGCGCCGGCCAGGCCGAAGAACTTGCCGAGCGAACGCAGGACGATCAGATTGGGTACCTCGGGGCTACCGGCCAGAGCGGCCAGGCAGTTCTCGGGCTCGGCGTCAGCAAAAGCTTCGTCAACCACCAGCCAGCCACCGCGCCGCTGCAACTGCCGTGCCACAGCGAGCAGCTCGGCGGCCGGCAAACGCCTGCCGGTCGGGTTGTTGGGGTTGCAAAGCACGATCATCGGCGTCGCCACGGCGAGGACGCGCGGCAGCGAAACGTTATCCAGGCGGCGCACGCGATGGCCGGCGCGCTGCCAGGCCTGGGGATGTTCTTCGTAGATTGGCGTCATGCAGGCCACTGCCAAGGGCGCGAAGAGCGCCGGCAGAAGCTGGATCGCTGTCTGCGAGCCGGGCAAGGCGAGCAGCCGCTCGCTGCCATAGTACGCGGCAGCAACCGCGTCCAGACCATCGTCGTCCTCCGGCAGGCGTTGCCAGCACCGTGGGTCGATCGCCGGCACCGGATAGGCATGCGGATTGATACCGGTCGACAGGTCCAGCCAGTCGGCCAGCGTCCAGTCGCCAAAGGCCGCATACTGCTCGGCAGCGGCGCGCAGTCGACCGCCATGTTCAAGCAAGCGCCAGGCCCCAGCAGACGAGCAGCGCCAACCACAGCAGCATGCTGCGGCGGACGAGCGTCAAGGCCTGCGCAATATCCTCAGCAGCGGCCGGCCGGCCTTGGCCGAGTGGCGGTCGTTCCTCAAGATGACCGTGATAGCATGCCGGCCCGCCCAGGGCGACTCCCAGGCTGCCGGCGCCGGCAGCCATTACCGGGCCGGCGTTGGGGCTCTTCCAGTTCGCGGCCTGCTCGCGCCAGCAGCGCAAAGCGCTGCGCGTGCGACCGCAGAGGGCGTAGGAAAGCGCCGTCAAGCGTGCGGGAATGAAGTTGAGCAGATCATCGAGACCTGCGGCCGCGCAGCCGAAGTCGGCAAAACGCGGATTGCGGTAACCCCACATGGCGTCGAGCGTATTGGCCAGGCGAAAAAGCAGCGCCCCCGGCCCACCGAGCAGGGCGAACCAGAACAGCGCCCCGAAAATGGCGTCGTTGCCATTCTCCAGCGTCGATTCGAGGCAGGCGCCGGCGACGCCGGCAGCATCGAGGTCTTCGGTCTGCCGCGAAACCATCCAGCCGACGTGCTGCCGCGCCTGCAGCAGATCGCCGCTCGCCAGATCATCGGCAACGCGCCGAGCGTGCTCGCCGAGGCTGCGCGCACCGAGGGCCAGGGCAAGCAGCAGCACATGCAGCAGCCAACCCGGCAAGCCCGCCGGAATCAGCCATTCGGCCAGAGCAAACAGCGGCAGGATCAGCAAGGACCAGGCCAGCAGACCACGCAGGCGGCGCCCGCCACCAACGTTCAAACGGCGCTCGACGGCGTTGGCCAGGGCGCCAAAGCCGACCAGCGGATGCCAGCGCCGCGGCTCGCCGAACAGTCGATCGAGCCCGACGCCGGCCAGCGCGGCGAGCGGCAGGAAAAGCGCGGCGGGTATCTGAACGGCAAGGAACGCTGAAGAGGACACGGTCGGCATGCGAAAATGGCAGCAACGAAAACCTGGATTCTACGATGAACGAGCGTCCCACCCCCAGCCTGATGGTTCAAGGCTGTACGTCCGACTCCGGCAAAACGACCCTGGTCGCCGCCTTGTGCCGCATCCTGCACCGCCGCGGCGTGCGCGTCGCGCCTTTCAAGCCGCAGAACATGGCTCTCAATTCCGCGGTCACCATCGACGGCGGCGAGATTGGCCGCGCACAGGCGCTGCAGGCGCTGGCGGCCGGCATACCGACGCACTCCGACTTCAATCCGGTCCTGCTCAAGCCGGCGACCGACAAGCGGGCGCAGGTGATCATCCACGGCAAAGCCTTGACCGACCTCGACGCACACGATTACCACGCCTACAAGCCACGCGCGATGCAGGCGGTGCTCGAATCGTGGCAGCGCCTGGGTGCACAGTACGAATGCCTGCTCGTCGAAGGCGCCGGCAGCCCGGCGGAGATCAATCTGCGCGACCGCGACATCGCCAACATGGGTTTCGCCGAGGCCGTCGACTGCCCGGTGATCCTGATCGCCGACATCGATCGTGGTGGCGTCTTCGCGCATTTCTGCGGCACCCTCGACCTGCTCTCGGCATCCGAACAGGCGCGCGTCAAGGGCTTCGTCATCAATCGCTTTCGCGGCGACATCGGCCTGCTCGAAAGCGGCCTGCGCTGGCTCGAGGAGCGTACTGGCAAGCCAGTGCTCGCCGTCCTGCCCTATCTGCATGGCCTCTACCTCGACGCCGAAGACGCCTTGCCGCGCGAAGCCCTGGCCAAGAAAGACGCGGCGCTGCGCGTGGTGGCCCCGGTGTACCCGCGCATTTCGAACCACAACGACCTCGACCCGCTGCGCTTCCACCCGGAAGTCGATTTTCGTTTCATTGGGCCCAACGAGGCCGCGCCGGCCTGCGACCTGATCGTGCTGCCGGGGTCAAAAGCGGTGCAGGCCGACCTCGCGTGGCTGCGCGCGCAAGGCTGGGAGGAAGCGATCCGGCGGCACCTGCGTTACGGCGGCAAGCTGATCGGCATCTGCGGCGGGCTGCAGATGCTCGGCCGCCAGTTACACGATCCGCTGGGACTCGAAGGTCCTCCGGGCAGCTCGCCGGGACTTGGCTGGCTGGACTACGAAACGCGGCTGGCCGTCGAAAAAACCCTGCAGAACGTCAACGGCGAGTTGTTGCTGCCGGGCGCGGCGAGCGTCAGCGGTTACCGCATCCACATGGGCGTCACCCAGGGCGCGGCCCTGGCCACCCCTGCCCTGCAGCTCGCCGGTGAGGCGGACGGCGCGCTGTCTAGCGATGGCCAGATTCTGGCCACCTATTGCCACGGCCTCTTCGACTCGCCAGCCGCGCTGACCGCCTTGCTGACCTGGGCAGGCCACCGGCCAAGGCAGGCATTCGACGCGCAGCAGCGCCGGGAAGCCGACATCGAGCGCCTCGCGGACGCCGTCGAAGCGCACCTCGACCTGCGTCAACTGGCGGCCTGGCTGCCAGCGCGAGCGCTCCTGCCCGCACCACGCACGGCTCAGCTCGACAGGTCGTAAGCGTTAATCGTCCGGGTCTTCGCCGCGCACCAGCAGCAAGGACCTGCGCCCCTTGCGAACCAGGCGCTCGGCGACGCTGCCGACGAAAAAGCGCTCGACACCGCGACGGCCGTGTGTGCCGACGACCAGCAGGTCAGCCTGCCATTCAGCCGCCGCTTCGATGAGCATGTCGGAGACGTGCTTCTGCTCCGACTCCACGACCTTGATCTCGACCTCGAGTCCGGCTGCGCGCGCGGTCTCGGCAGCCTTGCCGAGAAAACCTTCCGCCCCCATGCGCAGGCGTGCTTCGGTCTTGCCGACACTGTTCGGCAGCATCATCGCCACATCACGTTGGGCGAACACGGTTTCGTCAATGGCATGGCAGATGGCCACCTGGGCACCGGTGCTCTTGGCCAGTTCGATGGCTGTTTCCAGAACCCTGTTGGTCATGAAACTCTGGTCCAGGGCGACCATGATTCGCTTGTACATTGCTCACTGCTCCTCGCTGGGCAGACAAGTTGTCTGACAACCAGGAGAATAGCACTCATCACGCCTGTCGAAAACAGCGCCGGATCAAGGCCGGATCACCGCAAGATCAGCGGCAAGCCGGCGACCACCAGCGTCACCCGCTCGCATACCGCCGCCACCCGCTGGTTCAGGCGGCCCTGCTCGTCGGCAAACAGGCGCGACAGCGCCGCCATGGGTACGACGCCCCAGCCCACCTCGTTGCTGACCAGGATGATCTGCCCGGGCAATTGCGGCAAGGTCTCGACCAGAGCGGCGGTGGCACCAGAAAAAAGTGGGCAGGAAACGCTTTCGCCTTCTTCGACCTGGCGCGCGGCGTCGCCGGCAAAGAGCAGGTTCGACAACCACAGGGTCAGACAATCGACCAGCAGGCAGACGCCCGGTGCCGCGTGCCGGCGCAAGGCAGCGGCCAGATCGATAGGCTCTTCGATCAGCCCCCAGTCGGCGCAGCGCCGTTGCCGATGGTGCGCGATGCGCTGCGACATCTCGCCGTCGAGCGCCTGCGCCGTCGCCAGGTAGAGCACCTGCAGGCCACTCTCGCCGGCGCGGCGCTCGGCCAGGGCGCTTTTGCCCGAACGGGCCCCGCCAATGATCAGTTCTCGCATCCAGCGAAGCTTAACATGGCCAGGTCGCGGGTATAATCCGCCGCTTTGCCGGGGCTCGCCAGACGATGCAATTCTCCATCCCGCCGACCATTCCGCTTCCCGCGCTGCAGGCACGCATCGACGGCAAGACCAAACCCCCCGGTTCGCTTGGCCAACTCGAGCGCCTGGCACAGCAGATCGGCCAGCTGCAGCAATCGCTGACGCCGAGCCTCGGGCAGCCGCAGCTGCTGGTCTTCGCCGGCGATCATGGCGCCGCCCGTGCCGGCGTTTCGGCCTACCCGCAGGAAGTGACCTGGCAGATGGTCGAGAACTTCCTCGCCGGCGGCGCAGCGATCAATGTCTTCGCTCGCCACAACGGCTTGCAACTGCAGGTGATCGACGCCGGCGTGGCGCACGACTTCGGCGTACGCGACGGCCTGGTCGACGCCAAGGTCGCCTTCGGGACGAACAACTTCATCGAGCAGGCGGCAATGAGCGAGGACGACTGCCAGGCGGCCATCGCGCGCGGCGCAGCGATCGCTCGCCGGCTCGCCGACGACGGCTGCCAGGTGATCGGTTTCGGCGAAATGGGCATCGGCAACACCGCTGCCGCCGCCCTGCTTACCCATCAGCTCACCGGCACGCCTTTGCCCGACTGCGTCGGCCGCGGCAGCGGCCTCGACGACGCCGGACTGGCACGCAAGCAGGCACTGCTGGCACGAGCTGCGGCCCGTGCAGCGCTGGCGCCTGATGCGCCAGCGCTGAGCGTGCTCGCCGAGTTCGGGGGTTTCGAAATCGCCATGATGGCTGGGGCCATGCTCGCCGCAGCCGAGCGTGGCATGCTGCTGCTGATCGATGGCTTCATCGTCACTTCGGCACTGCTGGTTGCCGCCGAAATCGCCCCGGCGATTGGCGACTATTGCGTTTTCTGTCACCGTTCTGCCGAACCGGGCCACCAGGCCCAATTGCGCGCCCTGCACGCCGAGCCCTTGCTCGATCTCGGACTGCGCCTTGGCGAAGGAAGCGGCGCTGCGCTGGCCTGGCCACTGGTCCGCAGTGCCGTCGCTTTCCTCAACGAAATGGCCAGCTTCGAGTCTGCCGGAGTCAGCGCACAGGCCTGACCGGCGCATAGGCGAACCAGGTCACTGTTGTCGCAACACGGACGAAGCGGCCCTAGCGCGCAGCCTGCTTGCCGGCCGCAGGACGCCCATCGAGTCTCTGCCCCGCCTGTTCGAACTCGGGACGAATCTGACTCGCAGCGCGGTAGCGCGGCTGGATGTGCGCATCCGGCGTCGGTGCCACGTCACGTGGCAGCGGTGAAAACTCGACAGGTGGCGGATTCGGGGCAAAACGTCCGCCGTAATTGCGCTCGTAGCGATCGAGGAAGCGTCGCAGTTGCCCGTAATTCGCACAATTCCAAGCCGGGCAAGGTGCAAACGAGTCGTAGGCAAACGATGGCGGATAGGCTGCACCGTAAGGTGAGTACCAAGGCCCGATAACTACTGCGCCAGAAACAGCGAAGTTTCCCGCAGCAGCGTCTACGAGAGTCGTGGCAAGTACTGCGGCAAGGAGTAGAGTCGGGCGCATACGGCGCAGTGTAGCATCCCAAGACCGCCCACTCCGGCGCCACGCCCTTGCTGACGCACTGATCACTCCCGGGCCAGAGTGCGCCGACGAAAACTCCGACAAACTACGGCGAAAAGTGACAATGCGCACAGACAGCTGCGGAGAAATCCTTATAGTCAAGCTCATCACGCAGCTTGGTCCTTTAGCACTCTTTTATCTCCGTTGTGGAGACTCAAATCAACGATTGGAGTCTTAGCTTAAATCATGAAATGCCCTGACTGTAACTCCGAAGACATCCGCCGTTCAAGACGACATGGCCTGCGGGAAGGAATGACCCTTCGCCACAAGAACGAGGCCCCATTTCGTTGCCGCAGCTGCGACTTGCGCTTCATTGCCAAGAACGAGGCCGTCGCTCCCGACAGCACTGACCACTACGTGCCCTTCGCTGGGTATCTCGGTCTGGCGGGATGGTCAAGGCGCGTATTTACCGATCAAATGATCCTGGGTAGCCTGCTGGTCGCGACGCTGCTGGTGCTTGTGCTGGTCGTCGTCGCGCTCGCTTTCGGTTGGATTGACCCCGCGCTCCTGCACCTGGACGAAGCCATCCCGCCCCCAAACGGCTAATCCGGCACCACCATCAAGGACAGCACCAATTGCCAAAGCGGATGCCCGCAGCCCATACTGCGGCGCACAAATTTTGGTCTACCTATAGCGACAAGCAGTGTTAAAATAGGCCCTTGGTCGATGTGCACTCCGGTCAACAGTTTGCCTACCGGGTCGTTGTACGCCCTTTCACCGTCGCTAACGGTCATGACATTCGAGATACCCCGGATCATGACTTGGGGTGTCTCCACGTCTCATGGCCGTTAGCCTGGCAAGCATGCGGCTTCTTCAGCTCAACTGCCGCCAGGCGAAGCCGCCCGCCTGATCGGCGACGCCGATCCAGTCAGCGCTGCAGCCGAGGGCTGCGGCGAGCGCACTGACGGCCAGTTGTGGCCGATTGTTCTCCTGGCTGAGATGAGCGGCCACCAGATGTTGCAGGCGGGCGCCGTCGATCTGGCGCACGAGACTTGCCGCCTGACTGTTCTCCAGATGCCCGAAACGTCCACCGACCCGCTGTTTGAGAACCGCCGGATAGCGCGACGCGGCAAGCAGGGCGCGGTCATGGTTGCACTCGAGCACGAGCGCGTCGCAGGCGCCCAGCACTTCGACGATGTACGGGGTAATCGAGCCGCTATCGGTGAGCACGCCAAGGCGATGCTGGCCGTCATCAAACCGGTATTGCACGGGTTCGCGTGCATCGTGAGGAACCGGGAAAGGCAGCACTTCCAGGCCGTCAATCGCAAAAGCCGTGTGTCCGTCGATCAGACGACACTCAGGCAAGCTCGCCGAGCCGCGCGTAGCCGCCGCATGCGTCCCGTGAGTGAGATAGACGGCGAGCCGATGACGACGGGCAAAGGCGAAGACACCGCCCAGGTGATCAGCATGCTCATGGGTGACCAGTATCGCCGCCAGTTGATCGGGGGTGGCGCCCAGACGGGCCAGCCGGGCCGTCGCCACCCGGGTCGAAAAACCGCAATCGACCATCACCTTCGTCTCGCCGGCGTCGACAATCAGGGCGTTACCCTGACTGCCGCTGCCCAGCGACGCGAAACGCATCACTTCAACTGTTCGTAGAGCAGATTGAGGATTTTTCTCGAGGTTTCGGATTGATCGACGCCACCTTCGGCCGTCAGCACCTGGACCGTCGACCGACTACCCGCATCCTTGACGAAAATACGGTACTGAATCCTTTGCTTTTCGGCCGGATTGTCCTTGAACGGATTCAGCTTGGAGAAGAAACCGGCCTCCTGCTTCCCGTCCTCCGTTTCAGGATCAACATAGCGAACAAAGTACAGGCCCCTGGAGCGATCCCGGTCGATGACGGTAAAACCGACACGATCAAGCACCAGACCGACTCGCCGCCAGGCGCGCTCGAAGGACTCATCGACATCCAGGGTGCCGGCACCGTCTGTGCCGCGCGAAAGGGAAGCACGCTCGACGGGCTTTTCCTGGGCCGCCTGAATGGCTGCCGTCGCGCGCTTCTCGTCGCTGCCCAGGCGAATCATCAGGCGACGCAGCATCTCGGCTTCAAGTTCCGGATCGGGCGGGCGCGGCTGCCACTTGGTCTGGTCCTTGCCCTCGGAGACGAAGATCTCGTACATGCCGCGATGACTGATGAAGATGTCGGTCGTGCCGGGGGTAATTCCCGGTTCCAGACGGGTGCGGAATTTGTCCCTCTCGGCGGTCGAGTACACCGAATCGATCACCTTGCCGAGGATGTTACGAATGAAATCCTGCGAAATCTTGGCGCGGTTTTCGGCCCAGTCGGTCTCCATCACGCCGGCATCGGGTAGATCGAGCTTGAGGACAAAGCCGGTTTCCTGCCAGAAGTCCTTGACCGGTCCCCAGAGCTTGTCGGGCGAGCCTTTGACCACCAGCCAACGCTCGTTACCGGCGCGTTCGATGCGCGCGTTGTCGACCGCCGGCAGGACGTCGCTCTTCTGCTGAGCCAGCGCTTCTGGCGAACGTTCGGCGTTGTACGCGGAGTAGGTCGCCGACCCTTTGCCGCCACCGGTGTCGGGAACGGCGTAACGATCATCGCGCGTCGGCGAGGTCAGGTCCGGCGGTATTTCGAGCGTCGGCACCTGGCTCTTGGAGGCCGTCTTGTAGTCGATTTTCTTGCTCTCGAAGGTCGTACTGCAGGCCAGCAGCAGCAGCGGCGCCATCAGCAAGCCGGCAAGTCGAACGCGCGCAAGGAAAGGACTCATTTGGCAACTCCGATCTAGACGAGTACGCCAGCCTGGCGCATGGCAAGGCGAACCCGCTCGTGACAAGCGGGCGATAGTGGCGTCAGCGGCAGCCGTAGGCCAGACTCGATCAGGCCCAACTCCTGGCACGCCCACTTGACCGGAATCGGATTCGCCTCACAGAACAACTGCTGGTGCAGGCCGAGCAGGCGCGCGTGCAGCGCGCGCGCAACGATCGCATTGCCGGCCAGGGCCGCGGCACACATCTCATGCATCAAACGTGGCGCCACATTGGCCACCACCGAGATATCCCCCTGGGCACCCATCAGGATCAAGGCACAGGCACTGGCATCGTCGCCGCTATAGACGGCAAAGCCTGCGGGGGCACGGGCAATCAGGTCGGTACCACGTTCGATGTTGCCGGTAGCATCCTTGATGCCGACGATATTCTCGATTTCGGCCAGGCGCAGCGCGGTGTCATTGCCCAGATCGGCAACCGTCCGCCCCGGCACATTGTAGAGAATCACCGGGATCTCGACGGCTTCGGCAATGGCCCGGAAGTGGCGATAGAGGCCTTCCTGGGTCGGCTTGTTGTAGTACGGCACCACCGACAGCGCGGCGTCGGCACCTGCCTGGTGGGCGAAACGGGTCAGCGCGATGGCTTCAGCGGTGGAATTGCCACCGGTCCCGGCGATCACCGGGACGCGGCCAGCAGCCTGCTTGACGGTGACCCGTATCAGTTCGCAGTGTTCGTCGACATTTACCGTCGGCGATTCGCCGGTCGTGCCGACAATGACGATGGCGTCAGTCCCCTCCTGCACGTGAAAGTCGACAAGGCGGCACAGAGCCGGCAGGTCGAGGCTGCCATCGGCGTGCATCGGGGTGACGATCGCGACGATCGATCCTGTAATCATGGTCATGGCTGGGCGCCCGAGCAATAGCCGAAAAGGTTCGGCCGTGGAAAATCAAGCCTGCAATTTTAACTGAAGGCACAGGCCTTGGCCATAAGAAGGGCCAAGCACCGGGGCGCAGGAGAAAACACCGCTGACGGAAAAAACAGCCTCAGAAATCAGCCAACACCCGCAAGTGGGCGACGACACTACGCGCCAGCGCGGAGAGCGCGTAACCGCCTTCGAGCATCGACACGATGCGCTTTTGCGCGCACTCTTCGGCGAGCTCGGTCAACTGGCCGGTGACCCAGGCGTAGTCTTTCTCGAGCAGCCGCAAGCCGCCCATCTCGTCTTCGTAGTGGGCATCGAAACCGGCCGAGATGAAGATCATCTCGGGCTGAAACTCGCGCAGACGCGGCATCCACAACTCGCTGACCACCTGCCGGAACTCCTCGCCGTCGGTATCACGGCTGAGCGGCACGTTGAGCATGTTCGACGCCGGTTTCTCGGTGCCGCTGTAGGGGTAGAAGGGATGCTGAAAGGTGCTGACCATCAACACGCGCTGATCGCCCTTGAAGATGTCCTCGGTCCCATTGCCATGGTGCACATCGAAATCGACAACCGCCACCCGCGACAGCTTGTGCTCTTCCAGGGCATGCGCCGCGGCGACGGCGATGCTGTTGAAGAAACAGAAGCCCATCGCCGACTCGCGTTCGGCATGGTGACCGGGCGGGCGAACCGCACAGAAAGCGTTCTGTACCTCGCCGGCCATCACCAGGTCGACCGCCAGCACCCCTGCCCCAGCCGCGCGCAGCGCCGCTTTCCAGGTATGCGGATTCATTGCCGTATCCGGGTCGAGGTGCACGATGCCCAGCTCTGGCGAGGCACGCTTGACACGTTCCAGATGCGCCGCCGGGTGCACCCGCCGCAGATGCTGAAAGCTCGCCAGCGGGGCATCGTGATAGGCAAAATACGAATCCAGACCCTGCGCAATCATGTGATCACTGATGGCGGTCAGACGCTCCGGGCATTCCGGATGATACGAGCCCATGTCGTGTAACTGGCAGTCTCGATGGGTGATGAATGCGGTACTTGTCACTGTTGCCTCTCTGCCGCAATCGGAGGTCGCCATGGACATCGGGATCTGCGGAAAATCAAGTTATCTGATGATGGTTTATTATCGTCGCAATTGCGCCACTACGACAAGCCATGCGACCAATCACCCGACAATCTCCGCTTGACGAAATCCTTGCCGCCGCCGACCAGGTGATTCTTGGCAAGAGCCAGCAGACCCGCCTGGCCCTGTGCTGCCTGCTGGCCAAAGGTCATCTGCTGATCGAAGACCTCCCCGGCGTCGGCAAGACTACGCTGGCGCATACCCTGGCTCGCCTGCTCGGTTTCCAGTTTTCGCGCGTCCAGTTCACCAGCGACATGCTGCCGGCCGACATTCTCGGGGTTTCGGTCTTCGACCGCGACCGCGGCGATTTCCGCTTTCTGCCCGGCCCCGTGTTCTCGCAGGTCGTGCTTGCTGACGAGATCAACCGCGCGACGCCAAAAACGCAGAGCGCACTGCTCGAAGCCATGGAAGAGGGACAGGTGACCACCGAGGGCGAGACACGCCCCCTGCCGCAACCGTTTTTCGTCATTGCCACGCAGAATCCCTCGAACCAGATCGGCACTTTCCCCTTGCCCGAATCGCAGCTCGACCGCTTCCTGCTGCGCATCGAACTCGGCTACCCGGACCACGCCGCCGAACGCGCGCTGCTCGAAAGCGGCGGCCGCCGCGAGCAACTGCCAACGCTGAGCGCACGCCTGAGCGCGAGTGATTTTGCGGCACTGCAACAGCAGGTGGCAGCGGTGCATGCCTCGGCCGCCGTTCTCGACTATCTGCAGCTCGTGGTCGAAGCGAGCCGTGCAGACGCCCGCCTGGTGCATGGCCTGAGTCCCCGCGCCGCGCTGTCACTGCTGGCTGCGGCGCGCGCCTGGGCATTTACCGCCGGCCGCGAGATGGTCCTGCCCGAAGATGTGCAGGCCGTCCTGCCGGCCGTTGCGCGCCACCGGCTGCAACTGCTCAGCGGCAGCCATGCCGGCGCGGAAGACATCGCCGCCCTGATCCGCGCCATCCCGGTTCTCTGATGCCGGCGCTGGCCTCCCTCCAGCGCTGGCTGTTTCGCCTGGCACCTGACGAGCAGCTACCGATCGTCCTCGGCCAGCGCCGCATCTTCATCGTGCCGACGCGAGCCGGCATCCTCTTTGCCGTCGTTCTGATGGTCATGCTGATCGGGGCCATCAACTACAACCTCAGTCTTGGCCACGCGCTGATTTTTCTGCTCGCCGGACTGGGCATCGTGGCCATGGTGCATACCTTCCACAACCTCTTCGGCCTGTGCCTGACGCCCGGGCGGGTGCCCGCAGTTTTCGCCGGTGATCTGGCGCACTTCCCGCTACAGCTCGAAAATACCCGTCGACAAACGCGTCGCGCGCTCGAGTTTTCCTTTGCCGGACAAGCAACGAGCAGCGTCGACCTGCCAGCAGAAGGGCGCGCTTCGGTCGCTGTCTCCTTTGCCACGCAGCGGCGAGGCCGCCTCGACCCGGGTCGGGTAACACTCGCCACGCGCTATCCGCTGGGACTCTTCCGCGCCTGGAGCTACCTTCACCCGCGCTGGTCGTGCATCGTTTATCCGCGGCCCATTCGGACAGCGCTGCCCGCGCCGTCGCCGACCATGCACGCCGATCATCTGCACGGCGACAACGGGCAGGAAGATTTTGCCGGCTTGCGGCCGCGCCAGCTCAGCGACCCGACCCGGCACATCGCCTGGAAAGCGGTCGCCCGGCGGTCGGACGAGCAACCGCACCTGGTCAAGCAGTTCGCCGGTGGCGCCGCCGAGGAACTGTGGCTAGCCTGGTCGCTGACCGCGAGCGAGAGCGGCCCCGAAGAGCGGCTGTCGATACTGACCGGCTGGGTATTGAGCGCCGACGAAGAGCAGGCGCGCTACGGCCTCAAGCTGCCCGGGAAACAGCTCGCCGTCGGGCAAGGCGAGGCACACCGGGCGAGCTGCCTGCAAGCTCTGGCGCTGCATGGTGAAAATGGTGAAGCACCTGAAAGCAGTCGGCAAGCCTAGCGCCAGTCCGGGGTCGCTGCCCCTGCTGACGCTCGAACACGGCGCCATACCCTGGCTGCTCGCCGTTGCCCTGGCGACTGCCGGACCACACGCCGCGCACCTGCCCTGGTGGCTGTCGCTGCTCGTCGGCGGCACGCTGCTGTGGCGCGCCTGGCTATGGCAGCAGCGGCGCCCGCTGCCACCGCGCTGGGCGCTGGTGCTACTGGTCATCGGCAGCATCGCAGCCATTGCCTGGCAATTCGGCACCCTCCTCGGCAAGGATGCGGGAGTCGCGCTACTGGTCGTTTTCATGGCCTTGAAACCCATGGAGATGAGCAGCCGACGCGACGCGCTGGTGGTCGTCATGCTCGGCTATTTTCTACTGCTCACCCATTACCTGTACTCGCAGAGCATCCCCACCGGCGCCTGGCTGCTGGCCGCCATCGCCCTGCTCACCGCGGCCTTGATCCGGCTGCACGGCGGTGCCCAGCCAGTCGCCACCATTCTCCGCCATGCCCTCCTGCTGCTGGCGCAGGCGCTGCCTTTCATGCTCATTCTCTACCTCCTCTTCCCACGCGTTGCGGGCCCGCTGTGGGGCCTGCCGCAGGACGCCTACTCCGGACTCAGCGGCCTCTCCGAAGAGATGTCACCCGGCACCATCAGCCGCCTGACCCTCTCCGGCGCAATCGCCTTCCGCAGCCGTTTCGCCGGCGAGCCGCCGGAGAAATCCGACCTCTACTGGCGAGGTCCGGTATTCGACGAGTACGACGGCCATACCTGGCGCGCACGCGCCCTGCCGGCCAAAGCGGCAAAACAGTTGCCGGTCGTCGCAGGAATCGGCGCGCCGCTGGCTTACAGCAGCATCCTCGAAGCGCATAACCGGCGCTGGCTGCTGGCCCTGGACATCGCCACCCGCCTGCCGCCCGACAGCGCGCTGGCGCCGACGCTCGAAGCCCTGGCTCGCGAGCCGGTACGCGTACGCACGCAGTTTTCCTTTGCCTCGTCAATCGACTATCGCGCCAATGTGATCGAGGCGCCAGCGATCCTGCAGCAAGCGCTGGCTTTACCGAAGGAAATCAATCCGCGCACCCGCGCGCTGGCCAGCGAATGGGCCTCTCGCCCGCCCGAAAAAATCGCCGCAGCGGCGCTGGCGATGTTTCGCAACGAGGACTTTTACTACACCCTGCGTCCGTCGCTGCTCGGCCCGAACGCCATGGACGAGTTCCTCTTTGACAGCCGCCGCGGCTTCTGCGAACACTACGCGTCGGCCTTCGTCTTCCTGATGCGCGCCGCCGGCGTTCCAGCGCGGGTGGTCGCTGGTTACCAGGGCGGCGAGCTCAATCCAGTCGACGGCTATCTCGTCGTGCGCCAGTCCGATGCCCACGCCTGGGCCGAAATCTGGCTGGCCGGACAAGGTTGGGTGCGCTTCGATCCGACCGCCGCCGTAGCCCCCGCACGCATCGAACAGGGAATCGACGCCGCCTTGCCGGCAGGCGAGCCCTTGCCGATGATCGTCCGCCTCGACAGCGACTGGCTGCGCCAGCTGCGCAACCGCTGGGAAGCCGCCAACAACACGTGGAATCAGTGGGTACTCGGTTACAATCCGCAACGCCAGCGCGAAGTGCTCTCGCGCCTCGGTTGGCGTGACCCCGACTGGCGCGGCATGAGTGCCTCGCTGGCCATCCTCTGTGGCCTCGCCTTGTTGCTCGTCACCCTGTGGACGCTGCCGCGACGACTCGCCGCGGACCCGGTGCAACGCGCCTGGCAGAAGTACTGCGCCGCGCTCAAGCGACGCGGAATACCACGCGCCGAATGGGAAGGGCCGCTTGATTTCGCGCACCGGGTGGCCCGCGAAAAACCGGATCTTGCCGCCCTCACCAACGAAGCAGCGGGCTATTATGCCGAGCTGCGCTACGGTCGCCGCGCCAGCAACGGCCAGCTGCTGCGGCGCCTGCAACAGTGCGTACGCCGCCTGCCACCGCGAAGGAGAAAACACTCTTGAAAAGAACACTCACCGGCCTGCTCGGCGGCCTGCTCACTGCTCTGCTAGCCACTCTGCTGCCACTGTCCGGCCACGCCCAGCAGTCCGCCGCCTTCAGCGAACAAGCAGAGGTGCAGGCCTTCATCGTCGACATGCACGCGCAGCACGGCTTCGACATCGGCGAGTTGACCAGCCAGTTCGCCAGCATTCACGCGAACGCCACGGTGCTGCGCCTGATCCGCCCGCCGGCCCGCCCGAGCAAGCAGCGCTCGTGGCAAAGCTACCGCCAACGCTTCGTCAACGGCCCCCGCGAAGCGGGTGGCCTGCGCTTCTGGGAAGAGAACGGCGCCCTCCTGCAGCGGGCCGAAGCAATCTACGGCGTTCCCGCCGAAATCATCGTCGCCATCATCGGCGTCGAGACTTCGTACGGACAAAACACCGGCAATTTCAGCGTCCTTGAAGCCCTCGCCTCACTGGCTTTCGATTACCCGCCGCGGGCCGACTTCTTTCGCAGCGAGCTCGAGAATTTCCTGCTCCTGGCCCGCGAAAACGGCGACGACCCGCTCGCCATCCAGGGCTCCTACGCCGGCGCCATGGGCATCCCGCAGTTCATGCCCAGCAGCCAGCGCAACTACGCGGTGGACTTCGATGGCGACGGTCGTGTTGACCTGCGCCACAGCACCGCCGACGCCATCGGCAGCGTCGCTCGCTACCTGCAGAAATATGGCTGGCAGAAAGGCGCTCCGGTGGCCGTGCCGGCACGCGTCGACGGCGACCCCGCGGCGCTGCTCGCGGCCGGAATAAAACCAGCGCTGACGGTTCAGGAGCTGAGCGCACGCGGCGTATTCATGGTCCGCCCAGCCAGCGATGACGCCCAGCGAGCGGCAGCGCTGATCGATCTGGAAACGCCGGGCCGGCAGACGGAATACTGGCTCGGCTTCGACAACTTCTATGTGATTACCCGTTACAACCGCTCGAGCTTCTACGCGATGTCGGTTTTCCAGCTGGCCGAAGTCGTCCGCGAAGTGCGCCACAACCGGCTGGCAGCGACGCGCTAGAGGAGGTTGTCGCGCGTCACGCCGCCGCGTCGGATGATGCGGCGTAGCTGATCAAGCGCTTCGATCTGAATCTGGCGAACGCGTTCGCGGGTCAGGTTCAGGTCGCGGGCGATTTCTTCGAGGGTGGAGGTGTCGCCACCGTCGAGTCCGTAGCGGCGTAGCAGCACCTGCTGCTGTTTCTCGCCGAGTTGCCCCACCCAGGTACCGAGCAGGTCACCAACCTCGTTGCACTGCAACAGTTCGTCGGGATCGATCAGGCTGTCATCGGCGATCACCTCGCCCATGCTGCGGCTGGGGTCGACCTGTAGTGGCGCGTCAAGCGAAGCGATACGCTCGTTGAGGGCCAGCACACGGCGCACGTCCTCGACTGGGCGGTCAATCAGATGCGCGACCTGGTCGACGCCGATCTCGCGCCCGTTCGCCGCTTCCAGGTGACGCACAGCGCGCAGCACGATGTTGATTTCCTTGACCACGTGCACCGGCAGGCGGATCGTCCGCGATTGATTCATGATCGCCCGCCCGATGCCTTGCCGGATCCACCAGGTGGCGTAGGTCGAGAAACGAAAACCACGATCGGGATCGAATTTTTCTATCGCATGAATCAGCCCGAGATTCCCCTCTTCGATCAGGTCAAGCAGGGGCATACCACGGTTGAGGTAGTGCTTGGCGATGTTCACCACCAGGCGCAGGTTGTGCTCGATCATTTTCTGCCGTGCCAGAAACTCTCCGGCTCTGGCCCGTCGTGCCCAGGCCGCTTCCTCGGCCGGAGAAAACAGTGGCTTGGCGCCGATGTCGTTCAGGTAGTGCTGGGTGACGTCATTGAGCAGTTCGGCTTCAGGCGACAGCAAAGTCTCTTCGGACGCCAACTCGACGAAGGGAAGCGGCTCAGCACCTGGAAACTCCGGCTCGTCGAAATAACTCTCCAGGCGATCCTCACGATCAGAGTCGGCATCGGAATCGAAGCGTCCGGACATTGGCGATCACCGCGCCGGTAAATACTTCAGTGGATCGACCGGCCTGCCCTGCTTGCGGACCTCGAAGTGCAACTTCACCTGGTCGGCATCGGTATTACCCATTTCAGCGATCTTCTGCCCCTTGACGACGCTCTGGTCTTCCTTTATCAGGATCTTCTGGTTATGCGCGTAGGCCGTCAGGTAAGTGCTGCTGTGCTTGACGATCACCAGTTTGCCGTAGCCACGCAAGCCAGAGCCGCTATACACCACCTTGCCGTCGCTGACGGCCAGCACCGGGTCACCCGCCGTACCGGCGATATCGATACCCTTGGCGCCGCCTTCGCTGAAGGTACCGACCACCTTGCCACTGGCCGGCCAAATCCAGTTGCTGGCCGCATCCGCCTTGTCGTCTGCCGCAGGCGCAGCTTTCGCGCTGGCTGCCGGCGTCTTCCGCTGCACCTGTGCGAGAGCCCGTGCCAGCGTCTGGTCAGAGTAGCTTTGCTTGCCCACCTGCGGCTCACGTTTCAGGGTGTCGCCGCTGCCGCTCAGGCTTTGCTGCTCGACCGACGAAGACCCCGGCGACTGCGTGCGCAGCCCCTGCCCGACAATAATGTGATTCGGATTGTCGATATTGTTCCAGATCACCAGGCTGCGGAAATCCACGCCCAGCGCGGCGGCGATGGAGTGCAAAGTATCGCCCCTCTTGACGACATAGACGTCCTTGCCGGAAGCGGCAGTAGCGCCCTCGCCGACGGCCGACGGCGACTGGCTGGCGCAGCCGGCGAGCAACAGCACGGCCAGCAAGGCCAGACACCCCAGGCATCCCGGCACGGACCCATGCGCAGAGAAAAAACCCTTATCCTTCATTCGATTCCCGTCAATAGCGGAACGAAGCGCACGGCGTCGAGACGGGTTTCGACCAGCGACTCGCCCTGCTTTTCGATCAACATCAACTGCTGCGTGGCCACGCCCAGCGGCAGGATCATCCGCCCGCCGGGTGCGAGCTGCTGCACCAGTGCCGCGGGAACACGCGCCGCCGCCGCGGCAACAATGATGCTGTCAAAAGGCGCCGCTTCAGGCAGGCCCAGGCGACCGTCAGCGTGCTTCAGGCGAATCTTGAGCTGCTTGATCGCGCGCAGGTTGAGCCTGGCCTTGGCCAGCAAGGGCGCGATACGCTCGACGGCAAAAACCTCGTCCGTCAATTGCGCCAGCACCGCCGCCTGATAACCGCAGCCGGCGCCGATCTCCAGCGTCTTGCCCAGCGGGCGACCGCCCGCACACAGCGCCTCGATCATCCGTGCCACGACATAGGGCTGTGAGATCGTTTGCGCAAAACCCAGCGGCAGCGCGGTATCCTCGTAAGCGCGCGAGGCCAGCGCCTCTTCGACAAAGACATGCCGCGGTACGGCGGCGATCGCTGCCAGCACCTCTTCATCGTCGATTCCCTGCTCGCGCAGACGCTCGATCATTCGCGTCCGCGTGCGCTGCGAAGTCATGCCGGTTCCCGAAACGACGCGATTCATTCTGCCAACCAGCCACGAAGCAGCGCCAGCTGGGCGTTGTGGGTCAGATCGACCTGCAGCGGAGTCAGCGAAACATGCTTGTTCTGCACGGCATGGAAATCGGTCCCCTCGCCAGCATCCTGCGCCTCACCCGCGGCACCAACCCAGTAAACCGTCTCGTGCCGTGGCGACAGCGCGCGCACCACCGGCTCCGCCTTGTGGCGTTTGCCGAGGCGGGTAACAACGGTCGCACGCAATTCCTCGTAGGGCACATCGGGAACATTGACGTTGAGCAGCACCGGCTCACGCAGCGCCTGTTTCTGCAGCATGGCCACCAACTCGAGAGCCACTCTTGCGGCGGTCGCGTAATGCTCCCCCGCCTTGCTGCACAGCGAAATCGCCAGCGCGGGAACGCCGAGCAGAAAGCCCTCGGTAGCCGCGGCGACGGTCCCCGAATAGATCGTGTCGTCGCCCATGTTGGCACCTATATTGATGCCCGAAAGCACCATGTCCGGCAATTCGTCGAACATGCCGGTGACCGCCAAATGGACGCAGTCGGTCGGCGTCCCGTTGACGTAGTAAAAACCATTGGCGGCACGCTTCAGCGACAGGGGCCTATCCAGGGTCAGCGAATTGCTCGCCCCGCTACGATCGCGTTCGGGAGCCACAACGGTGATCTCCGCGACGTCCGACAGCACCCGTGCCAGGTGCTCGATCCCGGGTGCGAAGTAACCATCATCATTGCAGAGCAGGATGCGCATCATTAATCCACGAACACGGGCAAAGGGACAAAAAAACCGGCAAGCTGCCGGCCTAATCAAAATCGGCGGGGGCGATTGCCGCTCGCCTGGAGCGCACAGGACAGCGCCCGGCAGCCTTTGCAGAAAACCTTTGCCGGCGACATTCCGCGAGACCCGACCACCACCACTACGCCGACGTCAATTATAACCGCCTGCGCCGGACACGGAAAACTCAGTTCGCGCGCCCGGCGGAAGAGCAAGCAGTGCGCCAATAGCCCCTCGCCCCTCGCGGGAGAGGGGTTGGGGAGAGGGGCGGCGGCCTGGCGTCACGGCGTCTCATCGCCGGGAAGCGCGGGCGCGTCCGGCACCATTCCCAAGTAGCGCTCAAAATCGCTGCGCTGGCCTTTGGCGGCTTCCGCCCTGAGAAAGTCGAGCGTCATCAACGATGCCATTTTTTCTGACACCGCGCTGGCGATGAATTGGTTCACGGAAATCTCATCGCGCGCAGCGAGTTCCTTGACTTTCTGGTGAACAGAGTTCGGCAGACGGACAGTCAGCGCAGTCATGGTTTTCTCCTCAGCAGCTGCAAAAAATCACCCGGCGTGATCGCCTGGATCTTCAATTCTTCCACGCGCCGGAAATCCTTCATGTTGTGCGTGACGATGTATTCACTACCCGACGATGCCGCACACTCAAGCACCATGTCATCGTCCGGGTCGCGCAGAAAAGGTCGCCACAAGAAATGCACCTCCTGCAGGTGAGCGATCGTCGCCAGATAGCGCACGAAGCCCAGCGCAAGTTCGGCGCTGGCGCCGGGCGGCAGGTGCTCGGCACGGGTCAGAACGGCCTGCCACTCGGTGTACAAGGCCACCGTCAGCGCGATCTCAAAGTCTCTACTCGGCAGCATCGAGAGCAGTTGAAAGCTGGCGCCCTTGCGTGAACGAACAGCAGCGACCAGGACTGAAGTATCGAGAACCACACGCACAATGTTTGTACCGGTAGCTTGGTATTACAGATGTAACCAAGTATCGCGCCCGTTGACGTTTTGCGCAAGAAGACCCGGAGGACTACGCGAGCAGACGCGCGCGAAACGACCACTGCGACAAGTCAACCCGCCGAAATAGCCCCTCCCCCGCAAGGGGGGAGGGGAGCAGAGCGGTGGCTGAACGAGGCCGCCGGGGCTTACTGCCAAGCTGTCGCAGGCGGTCATTTCTTGCCTCCCGGCCCTCAACTTCGCCGCCCGGATGCCGCTAAAAGTCTTACACGGCGCGCACAAAGAAAATCACTAAAGTTTTCCGACAGCCCGTCGTAAGTAAAGTTGTCAGCGAACAAATCGCCACACAGGATCGACCGGCAGAAGCCTCGCCAGGCAGTCACCGGCAACTGAAGTCTGAAGTCAAATTGACAGTGATAGGAGAAGCAAAATGCCCCAAGTCATCAACACCAACGTCGCCTCGCTCAACTCGCAGCGTAGCCTCAACATGTCGCAGACCTCACTGGCGACTTCCCTGCAACGCCTCTCCTCCGGCCTGCGCATCAACAGCGCCAAGGATGACGCCGCCGGCCTGGCCATCTCCGACCGCATGAACGCCCAGATCCGCGGTATCAACCAGGCGACACGCAATGCCAACGACGGCATCTCGCTGGCGCAAACGGCTGAAGGCGACCTCGATCAGATCGGCAACAACCTGCAGCGGATGCGCGAACTCGCCGTCCAGGCCGGCAACGCCACCAACTCCGCGTCCGACCGCGAGGCACTCAACCTCGAAGTCCAGTCGCTGGCCGCCGAAATCGACCGCGTCGCACAGAATTCCTCCTTCAACGGCACCAAACTCCTCGATGGCTCCTTCGTCGCCCAGAACTTCCAGATCGGCGCCAACGGTACCGCCAACGACCGCCTGACCATCACCTCGATCGGCAGCGCCCGCATCACTGCACTCGGTGGCAGCGGAATATCCACGACGACCACGCTCACCGGAGGCGTCACCACCGGCGCACTGACCGCTGGCCAATTGACGCTAAACGGATACCAGGTTGGCTCGTCGAGCACGGGCGCATCCGCCGGTCAATCAGCGGGTAGCGCGTTTTCGATTGCTGCCGCGATCAATGCCGTTTCCTCACAATCAGGTGTGACCGCTACGGCGCAAGCAACGTCCATCACTGCTGCCGCCGCAACAACAACGTTTGCAACGGTAACAAGCAGTGCGACGCTTACCGTCAATGGCATTCAAGTAGGTGACATTGCGGGCGGTGTCGATGCCATCGGTCAGGGCGCAAACACCGCCGCAGCGATCAACCTGGTTTCCGGCCAGTCGGGCGTAACCGCGACTGCCGACAATGCGGGCAAGGTAACTTTGACTGCAGCAGATGGCCGCGATATCACAATAGGCGCGGGCTTTACCCTCGCAACCACTGGCGTCGTGGCCGGAACTACCACTGGGACGGTCAAACTCGACACAAACAACGCCGCTGGCATCGTACTTAGTGGCGGCGACCCAGCCAATGCGGGATTCACTGCAGACACCTATGACCCCACGACCACCTTGACCGTCAACAGCATTGCTTCGGTCAACGTTCTGAACGCAACCAGCGCCACCAATGCCTTGTCGGCGATCGACGGCGCCCTGGCAACGGTCAGTAGCGCGCGTGTTTCGCTCGGTTCGTACCAGAACCGTTTCGCTTCGGTGGTTTCCAGCCTGCAAACGACGTCGGAGAACCTCTCGGCCTCACGGAGCCGCATCGTCGATGCCGACTTCGCGGCGGAAACGGCCAACCTGACGCGTTCGCAAATCCTGCAGCAGGCGGGTACGGCGATGCTCGCGCAAGCCAACTCGCTGCCGCAGAACGTGCTCTCCCTGCTGCGCGGCTAAGCGGAAGGTTCTAAATAGCGGTAACATCGGGGCGCGCCCGCGGCAACGCGGTCGCGCCCCGGCGCCTCTTCAGCAAGGAGTGTGAGATGAACATCCCATCAACAGTCTCTTCGCCACCACCGCAGGGCCACCAGGCGATCAGCCCCGCGGCCCGCGAAGCCAGGGCAACAGCAAGCGGCGCCAGCGCGGCCACGCCCGCCGACCCGGCCAAGGCCCTGCAGCAGGTGCAAGCGCACTTGCAGGCGCAAGCGCCAGTGCAGGCGCCACCCGACAGCGAAAAGCTCGAGACCGCCATCCAGAGCGTTCGCGAGTTCGTCAAGCCGACCAACAGCAATATCGAGTTCAGCGTGGACGACGACAGCGGTCAACTGGTGGTCAAAATCATTGATCGCTCGACCAAGGAAGTGATCCGCCAGATGCCCTCGGAAGAAATGATGGCCATTGCCAAGACGCTGGACAGCATAAAGGGGCTGTTTGTCACCCAGACGGCCTGAACATCGCGCGCTCGCGCAAGAAAATGCAGCAAGCATGCCGGTAGCGGCGACAGGAGAAGATCATGGCGCTTTCCTCACCGGGCCTGGGCTCGAATCTTGACGTAAACAGTATCATCAGCCAGTTGATGTCGCTGGAACAACGGCCGCTGACCGCCTTGTCGCAAAAAGAAGCAAGTTATCAGGCCAAAATCTCGGCGCTGGGTTCCTTGCAGGGATCGATTTCGGCGCTGCAGACGGCAGCAGGAAACCTGGTGCCTGCCACCGGCACCACCGCAACAGAAAAATTCTCGCTCTTCAAAACTTCCGTGGGCGACACCACGATTGCCGGAGCCAGCGCCACAGCCAGCGCCGTAGCCGGCACCTACACCCTGGAAGTCAACCAGCTTGCGAAGCAGCACAGTGTCGCCAGCGGCACCGGCGCGGCGACGCCCTTCTCCGGCACCGGCGATACGCTGCCGCTCGGTGGCACGCTGACCCTGTCGCTCGATAGCGCTGGCGGCAGCAGCCCGCACACAAGTACCGATATCACGATCGCCAACGGCGCCACGCCGGAGAACATCCGCGACGCGATCAACGGCGCCAACGCCGGCGTTTCGGCCCTGGTGATCAACGGCGTCGCCGGCAAACAACTGGTCGTGACCAGCAACGACGCCGGCAGCAACCAGTTCATCAAGCTCTCGGGAATCGCCGGCCTGGCCTACGATCCGGACGCAGCGCCGGCGCCGAGCGATGCTTTCGTGCCGTCGCAAGCCGCCCAGGGCTCGGCGTTCAAGCTCAACGGCATCGCCGTCGAAGGCGTCAGCAACAGCGTCACGACAGCCATCGACGGCATCACCCTGACCCTGCTCAAGGGCCCGGACGCACCGGCGACAGCGCTGAGCACGACGCTGACCATCCGCAAGGACAACGCCAGCCTGAGTACCGGCGTGAACGCTCTGGTCAAGGCCTTCAACGACTTCAGCAGCACCGCCAGCGGTCTCGGCACCTACAATGCGGCGACCAAGCAAGCCGGCGCACTGAACGGCGACAGCACGCTGCGCACGGCGCAGAACAGCTTCCGCAGCGTCCTCGGCAACATCCCCGCAGCGGTCGCCGGCAGCAGCTTCCAGCGCCTTTCCGATATCGGCGTCAGCCTGCAGAAAGACGGCTCGCTGAGCGTCGACTCGGCCAAGCTGGGCGCCGCGATCAGCGACGATCTCGCGGGAGTCGCCAATCTGGTGGCCGCCGTCGGCAGCGCTTTCAAAGACGCCGCCGACGGCCTGGTCGGCAGCAGCGGACTAATTGCTGCGCGCCGCGAAGGAATCAATGCCTCGATCGCCAGCCTCGGCAAGCAATCGGAAGTGATCAACGACCGCCTGGCAGGGATCGAAGCGCGCTATCGCAAACAATTCACGGCCCTCGATACGCTGATCTCCGGGATGACCAGCACCAGCACCTTCCTCGCCCAACAGCTCGCCATCCTGCCTACTTACAGCTAGAGGTAAACCATGTTCGGCAATGCAAGACTCGCGATTTCCGCCTATCAGAAGGTCGGCGTCGACGCCGCCGTCGAGGTCGCCGACCCGCACCGGCTGATCCTGCTGCTCTTCGCCGGGGCGCAGGCGGCGGTCGGCAACGCGCGCGCGGCGATGCAGGACAAACGCACCGCGGCCAAGGGCGAAGCCATCTCGAAAGCGATCGACATCATCGGCAACGGCCTCAAGGTGAGCCTCGATCTGGGACAGGGCGGCGAGATCGCCGAGCGCCTCGACGCGCTGTACGATTACCTGGTCCTGCGCCTGCTGCACGCCAACCTCGACAACGACCTGCCGGCGCTGGAGGAAGTTGCCGCCCTGCTCGAGGAAATTCATGGCGCCTGGCGCGAGATTTCACCGAGCGCGGCGAAGCCAGCGCAGAAAGCAGCGCTGGCATGAGTGCCGGGCTGAGCGCGCTGGAGCAGATTTTGGCCTACTCCGAGGCGATGCTTGGCGCCGCAGAAAGCAGGGACTGGCAAGCCCTCGCCAGGCACGAGGCAGATCGGCGCGCGCTGGCCGACAGCCTGCCCGACACCCTGAGCGCCGAACTGCCGGCAGAAGAGCAGCAGCGCGCCCGCGCGCTGATCGAACGCAGCCTGCGCTGTGACACCTTGATTCAGCCGGGCCTGGCAAGGCGTATGGATGAACTGCGCGTACTACTGCGCGGCGCAGCGCCCGCCGCCGAATGATCGTCCCAGAAATCAGCACCCGCATTCAGCCGAGCGCCGACCTCGCCCTGCGGCCGACGCCGCCAGCGCAGGAAATCACCGACAAGTTACCCGGGCTGGCCGCTGGCCAACGCCTGCTGGCCGAAGTGCAGGCCCTGCTGCCGAACGGCACCTACCGCGCGCTGATCAACCAGCGCAGCGTCACCCTGGCACTGCCTTTTGCCGCCAAGAGCGGCGACGCCATCGAGCTGGAAGTCTCGGAAAGCAAGGGCAAGCTGACCCTGGCCGTCGTTGCTCGCGGTGCAGCGGAGGGGGGCAAGGCGGGGAACGAGTCGACCGCCACGCAGTTGAGCCGCACCGGGCAACTGATTGGCACGCTGCTGGCCGGTGCGCGTGACGGCAAGGGCGGCGGCGCCGTAGCACTGCCGCTGAACGGCAAGCAGGCGATTGCTGCCAGCCCACCGAATAGCGGCACCGATCTCTTGCCGCTGCTCAAACAGGCGATCGTGCAGAGTGGCATGTTCTACGAAGCGCATCAGGCAGAATGGGTCGAAGGGCGTTACAGCAAGGCACAGTTGCTGCAGGAACCACAGGGCAAGCTGCCGCCGACAACGACGCCCGCGCAACATGGGGCGACTGCTCAACAAGGGCTGACCACTGCCGCTAGCGAGGCGGCGCCGCTGCCGCTTTCCACGGCGTCCACCGAGGCGGCAAGCCGCGGCGCCACGACGGGCAGCCAGGCAGCCCCCGCTGCTACGCCTTCTTCAGCACCGCCAGCGGTCGCGCCGCAGCTACAGGCCATCGTCCAGCAGCAACTCGAAGCTTTCGCGACGCAGAATTTTTCGTGGCAGGGACAGGTCTGGCCCGGTCAGCAGGTTCTTTGGGATATCGACAAGGCCAACGACGGCCGACACAGCGATGGCGACACTGAGGCGAGCAGCGAGAAGTGGCAGACGCGACTACGTCTGTCCTTGCCCCGGCTGGGTGAAGTCGATGCCCGACTGCACATCCAGGGGCAGCAGATCACGCTCAGCGTCATTGCCAGCAACGCCGAGACGCGGCAGCTGTTGAGCAGCGAGACCACAGCCCTGCGCAGTCAGCTGGAAAAGGCCGGGCTCGACCTCGCATCGCTTGGCGTCACGGCACCACGGGAAGCCGATGAGCATGGCCAAAGCGCCGGATAATTCCCTGAAGAACGCCGTCGCGCTGACCTACAGCCAGACCGACGCCGCACCCCGCGTCGTCGCCAAGGGGCGCGGCCTGCTCGCCGAGCAGATCATCGCCCGCGCCCACGAGCACGGCGTCTATGTGCACGAATCGGCAGAACTGGTCTCGCTGCTGATGCAGGTCGACCTCGACCAACACATCCCCCCACAACTATACCTGGCTGTCGCCGAGCTGCTGGCCTGGCTGTATCAACTGGAAAACGGCGCCACGCCCACCCCGCCACCGCTCTTTGCAACCCCTGCCGAAGTTCCAGCCAAACCCTGACCTGGCGGCCACCGCCCATAGCCCCTCTCCCCTCGCGGGAGAGGGGTTGGGGAGAGGGGGAAAGGAGGGGGAGGCGCGCAACCGCGCGACGCAAGCTTTCAATTGCGCCACAGGCCGACACGCTCGCTTACCCGTGCTCCGCTTTTGCATTAAACTGCCCGCTCCAGGCGTTTGCAGGAAAGCAGATGGAAAACACGGACCTTGAGCCGAGACCGAAAGAGGAAATCCGCAGCCTCGAAATCGAACAGGCTGAGGATTACAGCGAGTATCTGTTGCACTCGAAAGCCGAAATTGTGGCGGTATTGCGCTCGCTGATTCAACGACGAGCGCTGGTCAGCGCCTATCTCGACCAAGGCAGGGACTTCCTGTTGACCTCGCTGCTGGAGATCGACGCGAGCAACGGCGAACTGGTCCTCGACTGGGGCCGCGACGACGCGGTCAATCGCCAGGCGCTGCAGGCCAGCCAGCTCGTCCTGAGCGCGATGGTGGACAAGGTCAAGGTGCAGTTCAGCTTGAGCCAGCTTGCCGAGACGCTTTGCGATGGTCGCCCGGCTTTTCGCGCGGCGCTTCCCGACAAGGTGCTGCGCTTGCAGCGTCGCGAGTATTTCCGCCTGTCGACACCGATCGCCAAACCGGTCAAGTTCGTCACCACGATCAAGCGCGTGGACGGTAGCACGCTAATCGCCGAAGCGTCCTTGCTGGATATCAGCGGTGGCGGTGTCGGGCTGATGGCCACGCCCAGCCTGGCGGCCCTGCTGCCGAGCGGCATGCTGCTCAGCGACTGCAAGATGACGCTTCCCGACGAGGGTCTGCTGGTCGCCAATCTGTGTATACGCAACAAGTTCGACGTCACCACCCGCGGCGGCGCCCGCTACGTTCGCGTCGGCTGCGAGTTCGTGGCCATACCCGGAGCCAGGATGAGCATGGTGCAGCGCTACATCACGCGCGTCGAACGCGAACGAAAAGCCCGCCTCAGCGGCATGACGTAGACGAGAGGATGGCGCTGGATTGCCACGTCGGCTACGCCTCCTCGCAATGACAGAATGACCGAATGACCGCGGGGTCGGGCAGCCTTACGGCTCACCCGACCCCGCTTTACGATTTACGCCCGCGACAACTAGAAACCGATGGCCAGCAAGGTATAGGCGGTGATCAGCGTCCCGACCATGGCCCCACCGTAGAAAATCAGCTTGGCAACAATACCGGCGTGAATACCGACGTCGTGCAGGCTGTGAAAGATGCGATGTGCCGCGTGCCAGAGAAAGAGCGAAATGATTGCGAAGATGAAGCCCTTGCCGATGATGTTCTGGGCAAAAGTGAGCATGTTCGCGTAGCTCATGGTGTCGGCCGGCAGTAGCATGCCGAGCGGAACGGCCAGGCCGGTGATAAACACCAGGATCGGGCCAAGCAGCGCCGACAGCATGCCGCCAGCGCCGAACAGCGCCCAGAAGATGGGAGCGTTGGAACGTTTCAGTGTCTTTTTCATCGTGCCATCCCCCATACCAGGCCCAGCATGGCAAGGCTGGCGGTCGCGGCGACGGCTAGCCCGCTACCGGTAATTGCAAAATCCGGCAGTCGTTTTCCGCCGACGATGACCGGCGGCATGGTCCGCGGCATGATCTTGAACCAGGTGTAGGTGTGGTAGCACATCGCCGCCAGCGTCAGCCAGTGAAAAGCGATGTACCAGGGATTTTTCAGACCTTCGAGCCAGACGTTCCAGGCCGCTTCGCCGCGCGAAAGATAAACCAGCCCGGTGAGCAGGATCAGCGCATAGGCGGCGACGAAGAGGGCGGTTCCCTCGTGGATCATGTACTCGACGAAGAATGGGTTTTTCCGCCACCATCCGGCCATCGGACGAACATAGGGACGACGCTTGTTCACTTGGCACCCCCCTTCGGAGTAAGGAAACGCAGGAAATAATCGGCCGCGCTATTGGTCTTGTTCTGGTTGACGGCGTTGGCCGGGTCGACGTGCTTCGGGCAGACCTCGGAGCAGTAGCCGACCGCAGTGCAGTTGAACACCCCCTCTTCGGAATTGACCAACTCCATTCGCTCGGCCTTGCCAGCATCGCGCGAATCGATGTTGTAGCGGTGCAGCAGGGCCATCGCGGCCGGTCCGATGAACTCTGCATTGAGTCCGAACTGCGGGCAGGCGGCGTAGCACAGCATGCAGTTGATGCACGAGCTGAACTGCTCGTAGCTCGCCAGTTGCGCAGGCGTCTGCAGATACTCGCCTTGCGCCAGCGTGCGCTCTTCCTTGGGGATGATGTACGGCTGGATGCTTTCGAGTTTCTCGATGAAGCCCTCCATGTTGATGACCAGATCTTTCTCGATCGGGAAATGCGCCAGCGCCTCGACACGCACCCGCGCCGGGTAGTAGTCGCGCAGGAAAGTCTCGCAGGAGAGGCTGGGTTCGCCGTTGATCATCATCCCGCAGCTGCCGCAAATCGCCATCCGGCACGACCAGCGAAAGCTCAGCGAGCCGTCGAGATAGTCCTTGATGTACTGCACGCCCTGCAAGACCGACATGTCGTCCGTAAAAGGTACCTCGAAGACCTGCCTGGACGGCTCCTTGTCGGTCTCCGGGTTGTAGCGCAGCACCTCGATTTCGATGATTCTCTGATTTTCAGACATTGGATGCCTTCCTTTCCTGCTCTGCCTTTTCGCCTGCAGCACCGTAGGCGCGCGTGCCCGGCTGCGACTTGGTGATCTTGACCGCGCCATAGTCGATGCGCGGCGCGCTACCGGCGACATAATGCGCCTGCGAGTGCTTCAGGAAGTTTTCGTCGTCGCGCTTCTCGAAACCGTCGAGACGCTGATGCGCACCGCGCGACTCGCGCCGATTGAGGGCCGAATAGGCCATCGTCTGCGCTACGTCTAGCTGGTACTCGAGCTCGATGGCCAGTAGCCATTCGGTGTTCCAGACGCTCGCCTTGTCCTCGACATTGACGTCCTTGAAACGCTCCTTGAGCTCGTCGAGCTTGTTGCAGGTCTGCTGCATGGTCTCGGCCAGGCGATAGATGCCGCAGCCGTCCTCCATGGTCTGCGCCATTTCCTTGCGCAGGGTGGCGATGCGCTCGCTGCCGCCGGTTTTCGTCTTCAGCCCGACGAGTCGCTGTTCGACCGCCTGCGCCTGCTTGAGCAGACTGGCCGAATTGCCCGGCGCCGCCGCTTTGGCGAAACGCGCAGCTTCCTCGCCGGCGACCTTGCCGAAAACGCAGAGCTCGGACAACGAATTTGAGCCCAGCCGGTTGGCACCGTGGATGCCGACGCTGGAGCATTCACCGGCCGCATAGAGGCCCGGCAGCGGCGAGGCACAGAGCCCGTCGACCATGATGCCGCCCATGGTGTAGTGCACCGCCGGTCGCACCGGGATCGGCGCGCGCGCCGGATCGACGCCGAGAAAGCGCTCGGCGAGCTCGTAAATCTGCGGCAGGCGCTCGCGCAGCTTGGCCTCGCCGAGGTGGCGCAGATCGAGATGGACGACCGAGCCGTGCTGGCCTTCGATGGTGCGCCCCTTTTGCTGCTCGTACCAGAATGCCTGGCTGAGGCGATCGCGCGGGCCGAGTTCCATGGCCTTGTTGCGCGGTGACGGCTCGGCCGGGCCGAGACCATAATCCTGCAGGTAGCGATAGCCGTCCTTGTTCACCAGGAAACCGCCTTCGCCGCGGCAGGCTTCGGTGAAGAGCAGCCCGGTGCCGGGCATGCAGGTCGGGTGGTACTGGACGAACTCCATGTCCCGCAACGGCACGCCGTGGCGGTAGGCCAGAGCCATGCCGTCACCGGTCACGATGCCGCCATTGGTGTTCTCGCGGAAGACGCGACCGGCGCCGCCGGTGGCGATGACCACCGACTTTCCTTCGACCAGGGCCATCTCACCGGAGCCGATCTCGATGGTGACGACGCCCTGAACACGACCGCCCTCGACCACCAGATCAACGCAGAAGTGCTCGTCGAAACGTTTGATCGACGGATACTTGATCGACGTCTGAAAGAGCGTGTGCAGCATGTGGAAACCGGTCTTGTCGGCGGCGAACCAGGTGCGCTCGATCTTCATGCCGCCGAAGGCGCGCACATTGACGTGCCCGTCCGGGGTGCGACTCCAGGGGCAACCCCAGTGCTCGAGCTGGGTCAACTCTTCGTTGCAGTGGGCAACGAAGTATTCGACCACATCCTGCTCGCACAACCAGTCGCCACCACCGACGGTATCGTTGAAATGGTACTCGAGGCTATCGGTGGGCAGTTTCACACCTGCCGAGCCGCCTTCGGCGGCCACGGTATGGCTACGCATCGGATAGACTTTCGAGATCAGCGCGATCCTGAGGGCGGGATCAGCCTCCGCCACGGCGATCGCGGCCCGCAGGCCTGCCCCGCCGCCGCCCACAATCACTACATCTGCCTTGTAACTCTCCATGCTTGATCCTTTCTCACGCCGGCCATTGCCAGGCGCAACCAACAATCCGAGAAGCCCCGCAGGAGCAAGACTACTGGCGCGGGACCGGCTGATTATCTACGCGTCAGCTTGCCGAACCTGCTTGCGGGCCGGCAATCTTGAGCGTCAACATTTGATACATACCACCGAAGAAACGCTGATCGCCGACGCTGACGAATGAACCGTCTTTCGGCAACCAGGCAGCGACTTCTTCACTGAACAGGTCGTGCGCAAAAGGCTCGAGCCGGTCGAGGACCGGCTTCCAGAGGTAGCGCAAGGGATTGACTTTACTGAGCGGCGCGTAGTCGACGATGGTCAGCGTGCCGCCCGGACGCACCACTCGCAGCGCCTCGGCGAGGGTTTTTTCGCGCACCGCCTGCGGCTGCTCGTGCAGCAGGAAGAACAGTAAGGCGCGATCGAAAGTCGCATCGGCATAGCCAAGCGCCGCCGAATCCATGCAATGCAGCTGGACGGGCGCATCCTTCGGCAATTTCTTGGCCAGATTCTCGAGCTGGATCGGCAGAATATCGACGATCTCGAGCGAACCACCCGGCGCCACGCAGTCCACCAGTCGCGGCGTCAGGTCACCATAGGCACAGGCAATCTGCAGCGTACGGCCGCACAAATCGTGGCCGTAGTCATGCAGCACAGCATTGCACAAGCGCTTGTAATTGCCCCAGAGAATCAGATTTACCAGCCACTGCCGCTCGAAGACATGCACTGCCCGCGGATGGACATAGGCCCACCAGTAATGGGCTTGCAGATAGTGAGGTATGTCAGGGAGGCTTTCCTTGACGGCCACGCAGGTTGCCGCCGGTCGATCCAGTTGGTTTTTCATTGTGAGAGCTTGGCAATGGTTGTTTTCAGCAATACGCGATGGAAGAGCGATAAGCTTGACCGAAGGTTACGCATTAGCCTTGCGCGGACCAGAGAAGCGCCGCTCTCCCGTCCTGCTCATACGTTGTTCATTGGCCCGCTGCTCACTCGCTGGGAAATATCGGAAGCCCGAAGCCGTCAGGCGCTAACGTACCCGATCGGCCAATCAAACGCAACCGAGGCAGAACGGAGTGCGCGTTGGCCGAAGTCGCGTCGGCCAGATCGGCGACACCGATGCCGCGCAGGCCGGCCAACGAGGCAGCGATCCGCGGCAACTCGGCGGGCGCATTCCGCCCCCCCGCCAGCCACGCTGGCGGCATGTCCGGGGCGTCGGTTTCGAGGACGATGGCTTGCAGCGGCAGGGACACGGCCAGGCGACGAATACGCGTCGAGCCGGGGTAGGTCATGGCGCCGCCAAAACCGAGTTTGAAGCCCAGCTTGATGAACTCATCGGCCTGTTGGCGACTGCCGTTGAAAGCATGCGCGATGCCGCCCCTGACCCGGATCCGGCGGAGCTGCTTGAGCACCCGATCGACAGCACGGCGAACGTGCAAGAGCACCGGAAGATCGCATGCTCGGGCGATCTTCAGCTGTTCAATGAAAAAGTGCTCCTGCCGGTCGATCGCCGGATCGGCGACGAACAGGTCCAGGCCAATCTCGCCGACAGCGACCGGCGGATGCGATCCGGTCGACACGCACTGCAGCCATTCTTGCAGGCGCAGCAAATCGGCCGGGCCGGCCTGGCCAACGCTGAGCGGATGAATGCCGTAGGCCGCCACGCAGCCGGGGTAGCGCTGACAACCGGCGTGCACCGCGGTGAAACTGGCGACATCGACGGCCGGGACGACGATTGCCGAAACGCCAGCGGTGGCGGCTGCCGCCACCACGGCATCGCAATCGTCGGCGAACGCTGCTGCGGCGAGGTGGCAGTGGGTATCAACCAGCATGCTCAAACCACGGCTGGATCAAAGGAAACGGAAAGGCGGCTCAGGCTTGCGACCACTGACGATGTCGGCCAGAGCAGCGCCTGAGCCACAAGCCATCGTCCAGCCAAGCGTACCGTGACCGGTGTTGAGGTACAGATTGCTGATTGGCGAGCGTCCGATCAGCGGCACATTGGATGGCGTGGCCGGGCGCAGCCCGCACCAGAATTCAGCCTCGCCGGCGGCTCGCAAGTCGGGAAAGAGCTCGCTGGTCCGGCGCATCAGGGCGTTGCAGCGGACGCTGTTGAGCTCGGTATTGTAGCCGTTGAACTCGGCTGTACCAGCGATGCGCAGGCGTTGACCGAGGCGTGAAAAGACTAATTTGTGACCATCGTCGGTGAGACTGACACTCGGTGCGACGCTATCCTCCCGGAGCGCTACCGTCGCCGAGTAGCCTTTCGCCGGATACACCGGCAAACGTAGACCCAGCGGGCGCAGCAACAGCGGAGTGTAGCTGCCCAGCGCGGCGACGTAGGCGTCGGCCTGATGCAACTCGCCAGCGACCAGCGCACCGGCAATGCGACCGTCCGCGGTGAGCAAGCGGTCGACCCTGGCAGCGTAGCGAAAAACGACACCGTTCGCCGCACAGCGGGCGGCGAGTTGTTGGGTGAAACGATGCGCGTCGCCGGATTCGTCGTCAATGGTGTAGTCGCCGCCGACCAGGCGTTGCTGCGCCGGGGCGAGCGCCGGCTCGATGGCCAGGCACTCGCCAACGCTCACCGTTCGTCGATCACAGCCAAAGCCACGCATCACTGCCGCGGCCGCACTGGCGACCTCGAATTCACGTTGATCCGTATAAATATGCAGGATGCCACGTTCGAGATGGTCGTAGTCCAGCGAGGTTTCGGCGCGCAGCGCCTGCAACTGGCCGCGACTGTACAAGGCCAGTGCGACAATATCGCGCATGTTGGCTCGCGTGCGCTGCGCGGTACACTCGCGCAGGAAGCGCAGACTCCAGTCCAGCAGAGCCGCATCCCAGCGCCAACGAAACAGCAGCGGCGCGTCCTCGCGCCGCATCCAGCCCAGGGCGCGCAGCGGCGCATGTGGATTGGCCCACGGCTCGGCGTGCGAAACCGAAATCTGGCCACCATTGGCAAAGCTGGTTTCCAGGCCAGCCGCCGCCTGGCGGTCCAGTACCGTCACCTGATGCCCGGCCCGGGCCAGATACCAGGCGCTGGTGACGCCGACAACGCCGGCGCCGAGGACGACAACTTTCAAGCCGAAAACCGCGGCGGTGCAGCTGCGACGAGAGACGCGCCCGGGCAAGGAGCAAGGCCCCGGAAGGATCGCTGACAACAGGGGATGCGAGGAGGCATGGCGCGCACCTCCGGGAGAGAGAAGGGAAGAAACACGGGGAAAAGGGAATGCTGGCTCAACGGCTGCTTTCAGGTTCAGGCCGCCGGGAGCCCTTGCTCGCGAGCGATACGGACCACTTCGGGAATGCGGCGCAGGCTGCGCATCAGGCGCGCCAGTGAGGTGCGATCAGCGACCTGGACCGTAAAATGCAAGGTCGTGTACAGCCCCGAATCTTTTTCGTCCATATGGACATTCAGGATATTGGTTCCGGAACTCGATATCTCGGTGGCAATCCGGCCCAAGGCACCCAGGGTATTCTGGACCACAACCTGCAGGCGAACGCTGAACAGCTGGCCGGGCTCCGGCGCCCACTCGACGTCGATCCACTTCGCCGGCTTGGCTCTGCGGGCCCTGCGGATCGCAGGACAGTCATGGGTATGAATGACCAGCCCCTTGCCCTTCCAGATCGAACCGATGACCGGATCGCCCGGAATCGGCTGGCAGCAGGGCGCAAACTGAACAGCCATCCCTTCACTGCCACGAATGACCAGGGAGCTGCCCGGCTTGCCCTTGTCGGCAGGCAGCGACGCACTCTCCTTGTTCAATAGACGGCGAGCGACAACACCCGCCAGGCGGAAACCTAGCCCAATGTCGGTGTAGACCTCCTTGACCAGCCGGTTTCCCGAATCGCGCAGCACACTCCTCCAGCGCGCCACCGGTACCTCGGAAGCGCTGACGCCAAGCGCCCGCAACTCCTGTCCAAGCATCTTTTCGCCCAGCGCAGTGGACTCGTCCTGGTGTGCCGTTTTCAGGTAGTGGCGAATTTTGCTGCGCGCCCGACCGGTCTTGACGTGCGTCAGCCACTCGGCACTCGGATGGGCATCGGCGGCGGTGACGATATCGACGCTATCGCCACTGACAAGCTCGGTGGCCAAAGGCACCAGGTTGAAGTTGACCCGGGCAATGACGCTGTGATTGCCGATATCGGTGTGCACGGCGTAGGCCAGGTCGACCGCCGTCGCCCCGCGCGGCAACGGGATGATCTTGCCCTTCGGTGTGAAGACGTAGATCTCGTGCGGAAAAAGGTCGACCTTGACGTGTTCGAGGAACTCCGAGGAATCACCGGTTGAACTCTGCAGCTCCAGCAAAGAGTGAAACCACTTGGTCGTTTTCTGTTGCAGCGCTTCGCCAAGCGAGTCGCTGCCCTTGTACAACCAGTGCGAAGCGATTCCTTCCTGCGCCACCTTGTCCATCGCCGCAGTACGAATCTGCAACTCGAACGGAGTCCCATGCGGGCCGATCAAGGTGGTGTGCAGGGATTGATAGCCGTTCGGCTTGGGGATGGCGATGTAGTCCTTGAACTTCCCCGGCACCGGCTTGTAAAGCGCATGCAGCGAACCCAGGGAGAGATAGGTGGTGGGCACATCTTTGACGACGACGCGAAATCCGTAAACATCGAGCACCTGAGAAAACGACAGGCGCTTGTCGAGCATTTTGCGATAAATCGAATAGAGACTCTTCTCGCGACCGAAAACCTGCGCCTCGATATCGGCAGCGTTCAGCTTGCCCTTGATGCCCTCGAGAATCCGCGACAGCAACTCGCGCCGGTTGCCACGCGCCGCTTTCAGTGCGCGCCCAAGAACGCGCGCGCGCATTGGATAAATCAGCTGGAACGACAGATCCTGCAGCTCGTTGAAGAGCGTACTGAGGCCCAGCCGACCGGCAATAGGCGCATAGATTTCCAGCGTCTCGCGGGCGATGCGACGGCGCTTGTCGACGCGAACCGCAGCCATCGTCTGCAGGTTGTGGTGGCGGTCGGCCAGCTTGATCAACACCACGCGCAGGTCGCGCGCCATGGCCATCAACATCTTGCGGAAATTCTCGGCCTGCGCGTCTTCCTGAGACTGAAACTCGATCTTGTCGAGTTTCGACAGGCCATCGACCAGGTCGGCGACCGGTTTGCCGAAGCGTTCGACAATCTCGGCCTTGCTGACCGCCGTATCTTCCATTACGTCGTGCAACAGCGCAGCGACCACCCCCTCGACGTCGATTTTCCATTCGGCAATCGCGCCAGCCACCGCCAGAGGATGGGTGATATACGGCTCGCCCGACTTGCGGACCTGCCCGCGATGTGCCTCCTCGCCAAACAGATAGGCCTTGCGAACCAGATCGATTTCGTCCTCTGACAGGTAACTCAGGCTGTCGATGAAGACGCTGTACGCGGGATCATCCTCGGGAGGGAGGAAGTCCGAGGGCTTGTCAGCCACCGCTAGCTCAGCTGGGACAGCTGGGATGCTCGCGGTGGCCACTGGATCGACGGTGACACACGGAAAACTGGTCCGCGAGGTTCAGGCTTGACCGCGGTTGAGAACTTCCAGACCGACCTTGCCAGCGGCCAGTTCGCGCAGGGCAATCACCGTTGGCTTGTCACGGCCACCATCAACCAGCGGTGTTGCGCCGGCAGCAAGCTGACGGGCGCGGTAGGTCGCGGCCAGGGTCATCTGAAACCGATTTGGAATGCGCTGCAGACAGTCGTCTACGGTCACTCGTGCCATGCAAAATCTCCCAGGAGAATCAAAGCATTGTTGCGAAAAGGATGGAATGGCGCTGGCGCTGTACGGGGCAGCGAAGCCGCGAGGCGTGAACCACAGCCAAAAGGTCGTGCAACGCTCGCTGTAAATCGTCGTTGATAATAACATAGTCGAATTCGTCGACATGGCGCATCTCTTCCCGCGCCGCGGCGACGCGCCGGGCAATCGTCTCGTCGCTGTCGGTCGCTCGCGCGCGAAGACGCCGCTCGAGCTCGCCAAGCGACGGTGGCAGGATGAAGACGCCGATTGCCGCCGGAAATACGCGACGTACCTGCTGCGCACCCTGCCAGTCGATCTCCAGGAGCACGTCCTGGCCGGCATGCAGGGCCGCTTCGATGCCGCTGGTCGCTGTCCCGTAATAGTTGCCATGTACCTGTGCCCATTCGAGGAAGTCGTCGCTCCCGACCTTGTCGAGAAAGTCCTGGACGCCAATGAAGTGGTATTCGAAACCATCGCGTTCGCCAGCTCGCGGCGCCCGCGTGGTATGAGAAACCGACACCCGGATGCGCGGATCGTTCTCGAGCAAGTGCCGCACCAGGGTCGTTTTGCCAGCGCCTGAAGGCGCCGTGACAATGTAGAGATCTCCTATCATGGTTCTTCTTGTCCAGCCAATGCGGAAGCGCAATTGTACCCGCGTGCCCGCCACGCGAGCGCCATCGCCGCGCAGCTTGCGGCTTCGGCAGCATGGACTCGCCGAGCCGTACAGGGGAGAATCACAGCCTTCAGTTATCCACTTGGCGAGGAACCACTCGATGTCCCGATGCAAGTTCACGCAGCGCACCGCCCTTTTGCTTGCCGCCCTGGCAGCCAGCAACGCTGGCGCGGCCACGATTCCGGTCAAGATTCTCGGCCTTGACGACATGTCGTGCCGAGCCTGGACGGAGTCCAAGGCCGACGCCGACGAACGCTCGCTGTATGTCGCATGGATACGCGGCGTGCTGACCGGTCACAATTACGCAAATCGCAGCCAACAAGTGTCGGTGATTTCCAGCGGCACCGTCGAGAAGCACATCACGCGCTACTGTAACGACAACCCGCGCGGCGAGTTCAGCGATGCGGCATTTGACTTGAGTGACCGGTTTTCCGGTCGCAATGCGGCGATCACCAAATAGTAGAGCCGCTTACGCGGCTCTACTACAGGCGATGGACCTTCGCTGAACGGAAGGCCGCATCTCAGCTCAGTATCCCCGCTCCTCGCTGCTATTGTTGGTTCTTGCCCTTGATGTTACCGGCCGTGGCGCCAATTACGCCGCCAATTGCCGCCCCGGTCCAGCCGTTACCGCCGGAGATGGCGGCAATGCCCGCCCCCGCAGCCGCGCCAATCGCCGCTCCGCTGACCGTTCCCTGCTCGCGCGGCGTCATGTTGGTACAACCGAGAACGGTCAATGCGGCCGCTGTTGCCAAAGCCAATCCAGTTCTTTTCATCTCTCGCCTCCGTTATTTGCTTTTGTTGAGTCCGGGAACGACCATCTCGAACCAGATCGTCTCGACCACCGGGCGTTGCAACTGATCGGGATGAGCCGCGTACCAGTTATCGATGGCTGCGAGCGTCGTATCCAGTGTGTGACCTTTCATCCCCTTGGCAACTTTCGGCGAAAAGTCGCTCATCGTCGCCTTGGGGTTGTCTGCCTGATAGGCGACGTCGACCAGAATGGCATTGGACAGACCGACCAGATAGGCTTTTTTGACCTCCGGAGCGGACGTCGTCCAGTGCGTACCATTGACCAGCGGCACCTCCTCGGTGGCGCCAACCGTACCGGCGCTGAGCAGCAAGGCCACGCCCAGGGCAGATGCTGCTTTCCTTAACGTAAAACAACTCAATTCAATAGGCATTATCTTTTCCTCCATGACAGGAAGTTCCAAACTATCACAGCTCAGCAGCCGTTTGAAGCGAAACTTTGCCGCCAGAAAAACCCGGAAAGTCCTTGCTGGCGCCTGGCGCGCTGGCCAGGCATCGCTGATCACTCCAGATTCTGCACCTGCTCGCGCATCTGTTCGATGAGCAGCTTGAACTCGATCGCCAGTTGCGACAACTCGGCAACCAGCGACTTGGAGCCAAAAGTATTGGCTTCCCGTGTCAGTTCCTGCATCAGGAAATCGAGACGCTTGCCGCTGGCGCCGCCGGTCCGGAGAACGCGCTCGACTTCATCGAGATGGGTCGCCAGGCGCGCCAGTTCCTCGGCGACATCGATGCGCGCCGCGAAGACCGCCACCTCCTGTCGAATCCGGTCGTCGCTCACCGTATCGAGCGCATCGAGCAGGCGCTGCCGCAACTTCTCGTTGAACGCGATCAGGGCGGCCGGGATGCGCGGCTCGATATCGCGCAAAAGCCCGCGCATGCACGTAACTTTGTCCAGGATCACGGCGGCGAGCTTCTCGCCCTCACGCGCCCGGCTGGCCACGAAGTCGTCGAGCGCCGCGCTGGCCAGTTCCCGACAAGCCGGCAACACGGCTTCGATATCCAGCGAGTCGTCACCGAAAATGCCCGGCCAGCGCAGCACGTCGCTGACCGCCAGCGGCGCGGCCAGGGGTAGCTCCGCCCGGATCTGCGTATCGAGCCGGGCAAGGCGGGCGAGCAAGTCGGCGTTCAGGCTCGCTTGCTGCGCCGCACTGGCAGTGGCGACAAAACTGAGCCGACACTCGAGCTTGCCGCGCACCAGGCGCGCGCCGATCAGCTCGCGCAGTGCGGGTTCAGCAATGCACAGCTCGTCACAAACGCGAAAGTGATAGTCGAGATAGCGGGAATTGACGCTTTTTAACTCGATTTGCAGAGCGCCGCCCTTGACGGCGCACGCTGCCGCGGCATAGCCGGTCATGCTGTAGATCATTGGAATCCTGACTTGTGACGGAGGTAGATCCGCAGCCGGCTTTACAGCCCACCCCCAAAGACCGGACAATGCCGACACTCTGAATGATAGCTTCGACACCTATGGTGCAACAAGCAAACCACCCCCTTCCTCCAGCGTTCCAACTCGATGAGTACTGCATCGAGCATCAGCTCTCACTGGGTGGCTTTTCGATTGTCTATGTCGCCACCGATATTCACGGCACGCGCGTCGCCATCAAGGAGTACCTGCCCAACACGCTGGCCTTGCGCGGCGAAGGAAAAACGGCGCCGGTGATCAGCGAAGATCATCTACCGGCGTTCCGCTACGGGATGAAGTGTTTCTTCGAAGAAGGCAAGTCACTGGCCGGTCTCTCGCACCCGAACGTGATCCGCGTCCTGAACTTCTTTCGCGCCAACGACACTGTGTACATGGTCATGGAGTACGAGCACGGCCGCACCCTGCAGGAACTGATCCAGAAAAACAGGGCCGGGGTCACCGAAAACTTCATTCGCAACGTCTTCACCAAAATGCTCAACGGCCTGCGCGAGGTGCACTCGCACCGCTTGCTGCATCTCGACCTCAAGCCGTCGAACATCTACATGCGCAACAACCAGACCCCGGTGCTGATCGATTTTGGCGCAGCGCGCCAGACGCTGGCCTGCGACACGCCGATGCTCAAGCCGATGTACACACCGGGCTTCGCCTCACCCGAGCATTACAGCCAGCGGGAACTCCTCGGCCCCTGGAGCGACATTTATAGCGTCGGCGCTTCGATGTATGCGTGCATCTCGGCGAGCACCCCACAAGCCGCCGACGGCCGTCTCGAAAAGGATCGCCTGGTCCCGGCGATGGTCCGTTGGGAAGGTCTGTACTCGGACCAGTTGCTGGAAACGATCGACTGGTGCCTGTGCCTGAACCATCGTTACCGGCCACAAAGCGTCTTCGCGCTGCAGAAAGCGCTCACTGAAGCGGTCATCCCACCGACGCCACAGCCGAAAGCAAAGTGGCTCGACCAGATGGTCGGCAAATTTAAGAAGTCCAGAAGCCCATGAAATTCACGATCTACCAAGAGAGCCGCGCCGGCAAGCGCGCCAATAACGAAGACCGGCTGGCACACTGCTATTCGCGCGACAGCCTGCTGATGGTCGTCGCCGACGGCATGGGCGGTCACTACTTTGGTGAAGTGGCTGCCCAGATCGCCGTACAAACGCTGACCGAGTCCTTCCAGCGCCAGGTCACGACGCGCATTCGCGACCCCTTTCTGTTTCTGCAGACCGGCATGCTCAACGCGCACCGCGCCATCCTCGATTTTGCCGGCAAACATCAGCTTCAGGACTCACCACGCACCACCTGCGTCGCCTGCATCGTGCAGAACAACATCGCCTACTGGGCGCACTCGGGTGATTCTCGACTTTATCTGCTGCGCAAGGGCAGAGCCCTGGCCCAGACCAAAGACCACTCCCGCGTACGCTTGTTACTCGAACAGGGCATAATCAATGAAGAGCAGGCCAGCACGCACCCGGACCGGAACAAGATCTACGGCTGCCTGGGCGGCCAACAGACGCCCGAAATCGAGTTCTCGCACAAGACGACGCTCGAAGCCGAAGACGTGCTGGTGCTGTGCACCGACGGCGCCTGGAACGGATTGCCGGGCAACCTGATGGCCGTTGCCCTGAAGACCGCCAATCTGATGCATGCCGTACCGACCCTGCTGGCCCAGGCAGAAACCCGTTGCGGGCCGCAGGCCGACAACCTGTCGATGATCGCCGTGCGCTGGCAGGACAGCTACGTCGACGAGAGCAGCGCCGGCGGCAGCCTCATTTCAACCAAGTCAATGCCTCGCGAGACGGTAACCACGCGTCTCGACGAGTTCGGGCGCAACCCGCGCCACAAGACCGAACTCAGCGAAGAGGAGATCGAACTGGCCATCGAAGAGATCCGCTCGACCATTCAGAAGTACGCCAAATAGGAATTTTCATGCGCCCCAGTCACCGTCAAGCTTCGCAACTGCGCAAGGTCACCCTTGCGCGCCGCTTCACCCGCCACGCCGAAGGCTCGGTGCTGATCGAAATGGGCGACACGCGCGTGCTGTGCACGGCCAGCATCGAGGACTCCGTCCCCGCTTTTCTACGCGGCGGCGGACAGGGCTGGGTAACCGCCGAATACGGCATGCTGCCACGCTCGACGCACACGCGCAGTGGCCGCGAAGCGGCCAAAGGCAAGCAATCCGGTCGCACGCAGGAAATACAACGCCTGATCGGTCGCGCGCTGCGTGCGGTCACCGACCTCAAGCTGCTCGGTGAACGCCAGATCACGCTCGACTGCGACGTTCTGCAGGCCGATGGCGGGACGCGTTGTGCGGCGATCACGGGCGCCTGGCTGGCCCTCAACGACGCCTGCGAGCATCTGCTCGGCAAAGGCAAGGTGAGCAGCAACCCGCTGCGTGATCATGTCGCCGCGGTGTCGGTGGGCATCTACAAGGGCGTCGCGGTGCTCGACCTCGACTACGCCGAAGACGCCAACTGCGACACCGACATGAATGTCGTGATGACCGGTAGCGGTGGCATCGTCGAGGTGCAGGGGACCGCCGAAGGCGAGCCTTTCACGCGCGCCCAGATGATCGAACTGCTCGACCTGGCCGATGCCGGCATCGGCCGCCTGATTGCCGAGCAGACCACCGCCCAGGCCCAATAGCAGCCATGAAACTCGTCCTCGCTTCCAACAACGCCAAGAAACTCAAAGAACTCGACACCATTCTCGCGCCGCTCGGCTTGGAACTCGTTCCGCAAGGCCAGCTCGATGTTCCCGAAGTCGAAGAACCACATTGCACTTTCGTCGAGAACGCGCTGGCCAAAGCCCGCCATGCCTCGCAACTGACCGGCCTGCCGGCACTGGCCGACGACTCCGGCCTGTGTGTGGACGCCTTTGGCGGCGCCCCTGGCGTGTACTCGGCGCGCTACGCCGGCGAGCCACGATCGGACGCGCGCAACAACGCAAAGCTGCTCGCAGAACTCGGCAACAGCCACCAGCGCGCCGCGCACTACGTTGCGGTCATCGTCTTCGTACGTCACGCGGACGACCCGCAACCGATCATCGCCGAGGGCGAGTGGCACGGCGAGATCCTGCCGGCCGCGCGCGGCGACAGCGGCTTCGGCTACGATCCGCTGTTCTACGTCCGCGAACTCGACAAGAGCGCCGCCGAACTCGACGCCGCCGAGAAAAACCGCCGCTCGCACCGCGGCCAGGCGCTGGCTCGCCTCGTCGAACGTCTGCTGGCAAGTCGCTGATGGCCGCGCCGACGGGCCGGAGCAGCCGAGTCATTCCGCTGATCCCGGTTCAGGATGTGGCAGCGGCCGGGCAGCGGCAGATCCAGTTCCGCAACCCACCGCCGCTGGCGCTCTACGTGCATATTCCCTGGTGCGTACAGAAGTGCCCCTACTGCGATTTCAACTCGCATGCCGTGCCGGGGGCGCAGAATACCGATCGATCGGCGCCGGCGATCCCCGAAGACGACTACCTGACGGCGCTGATTGCCGACCTCGAATCGGCATTGCCGACGATCTGGGGGCGCCGGGTGGACAGTATCTTCCTGGGCGGCGGCACCCCCAGCCTGCTCTCCGGCGAGGCCGTCGAGCGACTGCTGACGGCCCTGCGCAGCCGGCTGCCGCTGCTGCCCAACGCCGAAATCACCCTTGAGGCCAATCCGGCGAGCGTCGAGGCCGGAAAATTTGCCGCCTTTCGCGCCGCCGGCGTGAACCGTCTGTCGATCGGCATCCAGAGCTTCAACCCCCGCCACCTCCAGGCGCTCGGTCGTGCCCACGACGATCACGACGCCCGGCAGGCGATCGCAATTGCCGCGCGGCACTTCGACAACTTCAATATCGACCTGATTTACGGTCTGCCGGGGCAGACGCTCAGCGAAGCGCGCGAAGATGTCGAAGCCGCGCTCGCCTTCGCGCCGCCGCACCTCTCGTGCTATCAGTTGACGATTGAAGCGAACACCGCTTTTGCCGCGCAGCCGCCGACCTTGCCCGAGGCCGACAGCTGCGCCGACATGCAGGACGCCATCGAAGCCCGGCTGGCCAGCGCCGGTTACACGCATTACGAAACCTCGGCCTTCGCCCGCAGCGGGCAGCAATGCCGACACAACCTCAACTACTGGCATTTCGGCGACTACCTGGGAATCGGCGCTGGCGCACACAGCAAGCTGACCCTGCACGACCGCGTGCTGCGCCAGATGCGCTGGAAGCGGCCCGAGCAGTACCTGGCCAAAGTCACGGCCGGGACGCCGATCCAGCAGGAGTCCGCCATCGCCGCCGTCGACCTGCCCTTCGAGTTCATGCTCAACGCCTTGCGCCTGCTGCAGGGTTTCGACAGCGCCTTGTTCGAGTCGCGCACCTCCTTGCCGCTGCTCAGCATCGAGAACGAACTGCGCCAGGCCGAGTGCGACGGCCTGATCGCGCGTCCGCTGCAGCGCATTGCGCCAAGCGACCGTGGCCGCCGTTTTCTCAATCAGTTACTCGAGCGCTTTCTCGTCGACCGCCACTGAAGAGAAACCAGCTTACTGATCACTGCATCCCTTGGACCGCCTGGTAAAGCTGCTGCCGGAGGTCGTCAGCGGCTTGTCCCTGCGCCTCGGCGAGGCGAATCTGGCGCAGCAAGTCCGACATCCGACACCTGCGGCGCAGCCGCGCTTTGTGCTGACGACGGTTGTGCCGAACTCGCCGCCTCACCGGTGCCGGCAGGCGTTGCCGCGACGCCTTGCCCGGCAACTTGGCCTTCGACCATCAGTTGCGCACGCTCGGCGCCCGGCCGACCACGCCGGGCGGTGATGACCATCGACGGCGGTATGTAAGGACGCGGCATCGCTTTCTGAACGGCCGGTCTGGCGCTGCTAGCCTGCAGAGCCCTGGTCGTCGCCAGGAGTTGTTTGTGCAGGTCCACACTCGACCTGCCTTCCGCTTCGGCAGCACGAATCTCCTTCAGGATCACGTCAATCTCGGGAGGAACGGCGGCCGAACGGACGGCTTCACCAAAGCTCTCCTTCGGCGCCTTGACCGCAATTTCGAACTCCTCCGGTGACGAAATCATTTTCGCCAGGCGCAGATGGTCGTAGCGCATGGCCATGGTCAGGGCGCTGTCACCCCAGTCGTTCCTGGCCGTGGCATCGGCCCCCGACTCGAGCAGCCGCCGTGCCACTTCGTCGCGGCCTTCGCGGGCAGCCAGGATCAGCGGCGTCGACAGGTTCGGCGAAAGCGCGTTGACGTTGGCCCCACGCGCGATCAGGTCCTCGACCAGCTGCTGGTGGCCGTTGAATACCGCGTAATGCAGCGCCCCCCAATTGTTGCCCTGGCGTTCGAGTGGCGCGCCGTGCTCCAGAAGCCAGCGCATTGCTTCGCGATGCCCGCCCCAGGCGGCCAATTGCAGTGCCTGCTCGCCGTTGCGGTTGCTGCGCCGCACATCGGCGCCGCGTTCGACGAACAGGGCCATCATCTCGACGTGACCATACCAGGCGGCGACCATCAAACCCGTGCCAATTTGCGCGGCCTGGTACTCGGGGTCCAGGCCTTCGTCGAGCCAGCGGGTCACGGTACGCAAGTCGCCGCGTTCGACCGCGTAACCGAAAGTGAACGGATCCGGGCTTGCCGTAGACATCTGCGCCGACGCCGACCCAGCCAGAACGCAGCAAACCAGCAACAGCCATCTGCCAAGGGTGCAGTACAAGCAACTCTCGACGTACCTCATTCGCCTTCTCCCTGCGGACCCGACAGCGCGGGTCTGTCTGTTCCGTTGCACGCTTTTTGGTTCACAATGGCAAGCCCATGCCGTCCAGCCTGATTCTTGCCCTCGCCCTGTCGCTCGCCCTGCACGCCAGCCTGCTCCTTTCGGAAGCGTTCAAGCGCAGCCCACCGCCGCCACAGCCGATCCTGCAAGCGATGTTACGCCTGCCGGTCAAGCCGCCGCAGGTCAGCGCCGAACCGCTGTTGAAAAATACCCTGGCGAGCACCGAGTCCCCGCCCGTCGTCAAACCACCGCCGCCCCCGAAAGTGCGGACGCCACGCGCCAAGCCGGTAGCCAGGGCAGCCGCCCGGCACGACGTCGAAGCGGCGCAACGCAAGCTTTCGGAACATCTTTACTACCCGGAGGAAGCCGTCGCCCGCGGCATCGAAGGCGAAGTTCGCCTGATCCTCACCGTCAGCGCCGACGGCAGCATTACTGACGTCCATGTCGGCGTCAGCAGCGGCCATGCGATTCTCGACAAGGCCGCCGAAAGAGCGGCCTGGGCGATGGGCAAGGTGAACTGGGCGTACTCACGGGAGTTGATCCTGCCGGTCACTTTCCGGCTTGTCGATTGAGTCGTACCGCCGCCGAAAAACCAGATCCCAAACGCCGTGCCCAAGCCGCAGGCCACGCTGCTCGAACTTGGTTTGCGGGCGGTAGTCCGGGCGCGGCGCAAAACCTGACGCGGTGTTTTCCAGCAGCGCTTCCGATGAGAGCACGACCAGCATCTGCTCTGCATAGTCCTGCCAATCGGTTGCACTGTGCAGGTAGCCGCCCGGACGCAAGCGGCTGGCCAACAGGCTGACCAGCGCCGGCTGCAGCAGGCGTCGCTTGTGATGGCGCTTCTTCGGCCAGGGGTCGGGGAAAAAAATGTGAATGCCGGCCAGCGTCGCCGGCGCGATCATCTCGCGCAGCACCTCGACCGCGTCGTGCTGAATGATGCGCTGATTGGCCAGCCCCATCTCGGCAACCAGTTTGCACAGGCTGCCAACGCCAGGCGTGTGCACTTCGATACCCAGATAATCCTGTTCCGGATGGCGGGCGGCAATGGTCGCCGAAGTCTCGCCCATGCCGAAGCCAATTTCCAGGATCTGTGGTGCCGAGCGTCCGAAGACGGCATCGAGATCGACGCGCGCGGCGACGTAGGGAACGCCGATGCGGCCCATCATCGCTTCGCGGTAGCGCTGCTGGGCGGCCGAGACGCGCCCCTGGCGAAGTACGAAACTACGGATATGTCCGGGCCGACCGACGCTGCGATCGGCCTGCTGATCGTCCATGCCTAGGAACCGATCAGACCGATCGTCGGCGACGAGGGATCGGCCGAGTAGAACTTGCGCGCCATGCGCCCGGCGAGAAAGGCCTCGCGCCCGGCCTCGACGGCCTTCTTCATGGCGCTGGCCATCAGCCGCGGATCGCGGGCGTGGGCGATGGCGGTGTTCATCAGCACGCCGTCGCAACCGAGTTCCATGGCGATCGCCGCGTCGGAAGCGGTACCGACCCCGGCATCGACCAGCACCGGCACCTTGGCCTGGTCGATGATCAGGCGCAGATTCCAGGGATTGACGATGCCCATCCCCGAGCCGATCAGCGAAGCCAGCGGCATCACCGCGATGCAGCCAATTTCCTCGAGCATCTTCGCCTGAATGGGGTCGTCGGCGCAGTAGACCATCACCGCGAAGCCTTCCTTGACCAGCGTTGCCGCCGCCTTGAGCGTTTCCGGCATGTTCGGGAACAGATTGCCCGGATCGCCCAGGACTTCCAGCTTGCACAGCGGATGCCCATCGAGCAGTTCGCGCGCCAGACGCAGGGTGCGCACCGCGTCATCGGCCGTGTAGCAGCCAGCGGTGTTCGGCAGGATGGTGAACTGCGAGGGCGGCAGGACGTCGAGCAGGTTCGGCTCGCCGGCGTTCTGGCCGATGTTGGTGCGCCGGATGGCGACGGTGACGATCTCGGCGCCGGAGGCATCGATCGCCGCCCGCGTCGCGGCGAAATCCTGGTACTTGCCGGTGCCGACGAGCAGGCGCGAACGATAGGTCTTGCCGGCAATCGTCAGGCTGTGGGGAGATGCTTGCATGCGTCCTGGTCTTTCCGAGTGAGGCTCAGCCACCGCCGACGGCAACGACGATCTCGATACGATCACCGTCAGCCAGCGCCGTTTCGGCGTGACGACCGCGCGCAACGATGTCGCCGTTGCGCTCGACAGCGATCCGCTTGCCGGCGTGGTTCAGGGCAGCAACCAGTTCGGCAACCGTCAGCGGCGAGGGAAATTGGCGGCTTTCGCCATTGATCACGAGTTCCATAGAGCGACGATTTTATCACGCCACAAGCTCATCGCCCGACGGCACACGGCCTGGCCAGCTGGTCAGCTTGCGTCGCTCGCTGAAGTGGGCGTCGTTGTGCTGTGCAACTGCGACGGGAGGATGCGATTGACCAGATACAGCGGACGTCCCTTGACCTCGTTGAAAATCCGTCCAATGTACTCACCGAGAACGCCCACCGCGATCAGCTGCACGCCGCCAAGGAAGAGCACCGCTACCAGCAGCGAGGGGTAACCTCGAACCGGGTCACCGTACATCAAGGTCTTCCAGATCACGAAGGCAGCGTACAACAAGGACAGGAAAGCAACCGAAAGGCCCAGATAGCTGGCAATTTTCAAGGGCGCGATGGTGAAGGAGGTAATCCCCTCGAGAGCCAGGTTCCAAAGCTTCCAGTAATTCCATTTGGTGACCCCGGCCAGGCGCGGACTACGCCGATAGACGAGCGGCCGCGAGGGAAAGCCGACCCAGGCGAACAGCCCCTTCATGAAGCGATGTTCCTCACGCAGCCGCGACAGTTCGCGTACCACCCGCCGCGTCATCAGGCGAAAATCACCGGTGTCGCGGGGAATCTCGACGCGGCTTACGCTGCCGATAAGACGATAGAAAAGCTGCGCCGTCGCTTTCTTCAGCCAGCTTTCTCCCGCACGGTCGCTGCGCACGCCGTAGATGACGTCGTAACCCTCGCGCCAGCCCTTGAGCATCTCCGGAATCAGCTCGGGGGGATCCTGCAGGTCGGCATCGAGAACGACCACCACCTCGCCACTGCAATGATCGAGGCCGGCACTGAGCGCGATTTCCTTGCCGAAGTTCCGCGACAGGTCGACCACCATCACCTGTGGATCGTCCGCCTGCAAGGCGTGCATCAACGCCAGCGTGTGGTCGCTGCTGCCGTCGTTGACCAGCACCAGCTCGTAGGGAGCACCAATGGCGCGCAGGTTCTCGCTGACGCGCCGATGAAACTCAAGGATCACTTCCTGCTCGTTATAGGCAGGCGCAACAATCGAAATGCTGGGCAGAGCATCATCCGCGCGTGGGCTGAGCCTGCTTCGTTCCGCCAGAGTGGCTGGCGAATCCGCGCTTGCCGCGGGTCCTCTGGTCATCGGTGGCACCTGCCTATGTGGGATCGAAAAGGAATACGTCGCTTGCGCAGAATGGCGGCGTCGGCTTCACTCGGCAATCACTGCCAGGAACAGCGGCTCCGGACGCGCTAGCCAGCGCGTTCTCTGAACGTCCAGAAGCGGTTGGCGAGGAAGTTCCAGACCAGAACCAGACTGGTAACGATGACTTGCACCAGCAGATAGTGAATGTCGAGTCGGGACAACAGGATAGCCATGAGCAGGCCATTCAGCAACCAGCCCCCGCTGGCCACGACCAGGAATTTGGGGAGCGCATCGCGATGTTTTTTTTGGCTGCGGAAAGTGAGCCGGTAGTTGAGGCCGTAATTGACCAGGGCGCCGGTCACGGCGCCCACGCTCGACGCCGACACCGGGCCGAAGTCAAGCTGCGATACGAGGACGTAGAGAACGAGGAAATGAGCAGCCGTGCCAAGCAGGCCAATCAGGGCAAAGGAAAGGAACTGCTGCAGTAGCCGCGGCGACAACGAGGCCTCAGCTGGGGAGCGGCGCAAACAGCGCAGCGATGTCCTCGCTGCCAAACTTGGCGCCCACGCTCCTGTCTGCGGCAAGAATACTCGCCGCAAGTGCAGCCTTGCGTTCCTGCAGGGCAAGGATCTTCTCCTCGATGCTGCCGGCGATAATCAACTTGTAGACGAATACCGGCTTGTCCTGGCCGAGACGATGAGCGCGATCAGTGGCCTGATTCTCCACCGCCGGGTTCCACCAGGGATCGTAGTGGATGACGGTATCGGCAGCGGTCAGATTGAGTCCGACCCCCCCGGTCTTCAGGCTGATAAGGAAAACCGGCACGTCGCCAGTCTGAAAACGGCTGATCTGCGCTTCACGATCCTTGGTATCGCCGGTGAGCAGAACGTAGCCAATGCCGGCCAGCTGGAGTTCTTGTTCGATCAGCGCCAGCATGCTGGTGAACTGCGAGAAGAGCAGAATCCGCCGACCCTCTTCGACCTGCTCGGGGAGCATGGTCATCAACAGATCGAGCTTGGCGCGCTCCCTGACTTTCTGCGCGGCCTTGGCCTTGACCAGGCGTGGATCGCAACAGACCTGACGCAACTTCAGCAGCGCGTCCAGAATGACGATCTGGCTGCGGTTGAAACCCTTGCTGGCGATTTCCACACGCACTTTCTCGTCCATCGCCACACGTACTGTTTCGTACAAATCGCGCTGGCTGCCGGCGAGTTCGACCCTGCGCACGATGATCGTTTTCGGCGGCAACTCGCGCGCCACCTCCTCTTTCTTGCGGCGCAGGATGAAGGGCCGCAGGCGGCGCGAGAGGAGGTCACGCCGCTGCGCGTCGTCCTGCTTTTCGATCGGCGTGCGCCAATACTTGGTGAAGTTTTGGTTGCTGCCAAGAAAACCCGGCAGCAGGAAATCGAACTGACTCCAGAGCTCGCCGAGGTGGTTTTCCAGAGGCGTACCGGTCAGGCACAGGCGATGCCGGGTGATAATCTTGCGCACCACCTCGGCACCCTGACTGCGCGCATTCTTGACGGTTTGCGCCTCGTCGAGAATCAGCAGATGGTAGCGGTGTTTGGTCAGTTGCCCGGCGTCACGCCAGAGCAGGGGGTAGGTAGTCAGCACGACGTCGTGTTGAGCGATCTGGGCAAAGCGGCTCTTGCGTTCGGGACCGTGCAGCGAGAGGATCGACAGGCCGGGCGCAAAGCGCGCCGCTTCGTTTTTCCAGTTGAAGATCAAGGAGGTCGGCAGGACGATCAAGGCCGGGCGATCGAGCCGCCCAGCCTCCTTTTCGAGCAACAGGTGCGCCAGTGTCTGCGCGGTTTTGCCGAGACCCATGTCGTCGGCAAGAATTCCGGAGAGGTTCTGGGCGCGCAGAAATTGCAGCCAGGCAAGCCCTTCGGTCTGGTAGTGGCGCAATTCCAGGCCCAGTCCAGCGGGAGGATCGATATGCGCAATGCCCTGCGCTGCGCTCAGCTGATCGGCCAGCGCCAGGACATCGCGCTGCCCCCGGAACTCCCAGCGGCTGCTATCGTTGAGCTCCGCCAGACGCGGGGCATCGAAACGCGACAGGCGCAGGGATGTGCCGCTGGAAAAACCGTCGAAAAGATCGATCAGCGTCGCCGCCAGCGGTTTCAAGCGCCAGGCCGGTGCCCGCACGCGCTGTCCGGTCGGCGTCACCAGCTCGATCATCTCGGCATCGGCAATTTCCGCCAGCTGCGTGGTCTCCAGCCAGCGCCCGTCACGGCGAAAGAGTGCGGCAAGCAGCGGCGCCAGCGGCAGGCGTTCGCCTTCAACGAAAATGCCCATGTCCAGGTCGAACCAGCCATTTTCAGACTCGACGAGGTCTGCATCCCAGGCCTCGACTTCGAGCTGGCGATGGCGAAAATCGTCGGCGAACTCGATCTGCCAGCCGGCACGGCGCAGACGCGGCAGCTCGTCGTGCATGAAAGCTGACCACAGGCTCTCGACGGCCAGTCCATAGGCATTGTCCGGCGGCCTGCCGAAAGTTTGCAGCACGTAGCCCGGAATCTTCTCGAGACCGCAGGCGGTCGACTCGTCCATCCACTGCTCTTCGCGCGCGCGCTGACGCTCGACGCGAACCATCTCGCCGCTCGCCAGAATCGAGAAATCGCGCGTATCGTCGGGTTTCACCTCGACATCGGCATAACGGAAAACCGGCAAGGCGACGTCGAAAGTGCCACCGCTGAAGGTCGCAACGTAGTCTCGCCAACTACGGTTGCCGTGGGTGTTCAGGGTCTGCAGGCGGAGCACCGGAAGTGGTTCGGCAACGATGCTGCGCAGATTGACGCTGGCCGTCTCGGCGGCAGTGGGCAATGCACGCGCCGGTTCGCTCAAGGCCTCGCCAACCAGCGCTGCGGCCGTTGCCGACAGGGGTGGCAAGGAGAACAGGCGCGCGACGACGGCCGGATTGCCATCCACCTGCAAAGGCCCGATCAGTCGCCGGTCGAGGTCGAGGTACCACGGTGCCGGCAAGGGAATGACCAGGCATTCCTCCGGTTCCGGAGTCAACAGCGGTACCCGGCGCCCCTGCTCATTGACCAGCCAACTGACCACGGCCGGACGCGCCACCGCCAGGGTAAGGCTGGAAAAGTCGTCCTTGCGGCACAAACGGCCAGTCTCGGCCATCAATTGCAGCACCTCACTGCCGTGTGCGGGTCCGAGGCCAAAAGCCCGCAGGCCGGTATCGAAAGAGCGCTCGGCCCACAGGAGGCGCAGAATCACACGATCTTCGTCACTGACGAAACGCGGCGGCTTGCTCAGCGCACGATCCAGGCTCCACAGTTCCTCGGCGCTTTCCGGATCGCGACCTTTGTTGACCGTAACCCCAAAACCGCGTGCGTCGGTGGTCCACTGCAAGAGATAGAAGAGGCGCTGGCGATTGGCTGCTGGACTGCGATCCTTTTTGCTGACCGCCATCGTCACCTGACGCAACTCCTCGGTCCAGGAAAAAACGCTGCGCTGGGCTTGCTGTTCTGGCGCCGGCGCGTCGCCAGGCTTATACACGTGCAAGGCCATGACGGTAGGGAGCGCTGCTGCGCGGTCGAAAAATGCATCGACGCTGCAAACGAATCGGGAGAGCTTTCAAATCTGGACTCGCAACACAAGAGTCATCGGCTGTCCGCGGTTTCAAAACGCCAAACAGCGCGTTTCTGGTGCGAACGAGTAGAGTCGAGATGTAGCGCGGTAGCATTAGGTTCGGTTTGTCCGTTACCGTCCCTTTCGTCTGACGGTGCCCAAGTAACCGGGCCATCGCCCCGTTTCCACATCCCGCTCATCGAACCGGACGTGCGGATTTCCCGCATCCGGCTCTCGGACAAGACATCACGCTTTCGCCCACGGAAGGTCATGGGTTCTTCTTACCGGCAAATTGACCAGCCCCAGCAGTTTGCTG
>QPGA01000004.1:0-85412 GCA_003332265.1 Candidatus Accumulibacter meliphilus | reverse complement strand
TTCACCTGTGACAACGGCCTTCCCCGTAGTTTCGCCGGGTCGGCTTCCGCATCACCCTTTTCGAGGCCTGCTCAGTGTTCAATCAAATTACGGCCTGCGTGTTCGCCAAGTTCCTTAAAGAACCCTCTACACCAGAGGCTTCAGCCGCTTCGTTACCTCCACGACTGCTCCAGTTGCTACCGGCCGGAGCGAAAGTTGCCGGGCGGGATTCGCACCCGCTGAAAGACAGCGCATTGGCACGGCGCACGAACCAGCTAGGGTAGCACAAGCGGGGCTCGAGTTGCGGCAAGAATGCGCTGCAGAAGGGATTCGCCGCTGCTGGCCAGAGAACGCCCGCGCTTGCCGCGGCGCCGCGCGAACAGCCCGGGCACAGCCGCCGCAGTACGCGTGCAGGCGACCTGGCGATCTGGCGATCTGGTGAATTGCCAATCAGTCGCGGAAATTGCCGTATTTGATCGGAAAATCGGTGATCGCCTTGGTCACCATGGCGATACAGGCCTGCAGTTCGTCGCGTTTGGCAGCGCTGATGCGTACGGCATCGCCCTGAATCGATGCCTGTACCTTGAGTTTTGAATCCTTGATCAGCTTGACGATCTTCTTCGCCAAGTCTGACTCGATGCCGATCTTGATCTTCAGCTCCTGCTTGACCTTGTTGCCCGAGATCTGTTGTACCGCCTGGGCGTCCAGCCGCTTGGTGCTCTCCTTTTCTTTCTTTTCCATGGCCGGGAAGAGCAGATCCTTGATCTGATCGAGCTGAAAATCGGAATCGCCGTGCAGCGTGATCAGCTTGTCTTTCTCGTTCAGCTCGACTTTGGCACTGGTCGCCTTGAAGTCGTAACGATTGTCGATAGCCCGCTTGGTGACGTCTATCGCGTTGTGCAAAGCCGCCATATCGGCTTCCGAAGAAAAATCAAATGAAGGCATGTAAAGTCCTGTCGAGAGAGGTTTTGACAAAAGAGGCCAGCGCTTGCGAAACCAGGCCAGCGCGCTCACGAATGCCCGATCATTCGCCGGCCGGGCGGCCTTGAAGCCGGGTACCTGGGTTTTTGCGGTCCTCAAGAACAAGAGCGCAGAGCAGCGACCCCGGTCAAACGTCAAACGGCATCATCGGATGGCCGCGGCTTACGGACTCCATGAAGATGATGCCCTGTTTCGGTTCACCGATTTCACCGGCCTCGAAAAGCTGGGCGAACACCTCGTCTGCCTGCGGCGCCTCGACCAGCACCATCACCACATCGCGCTCGGTCCATAGAAGTGAACCAGGCTGCCGGCGACCCGTTCCGCGCGCGTGGTGATGGCTGACCGACAATACGCCTGGCGCGCTCTCGACCAGTTTCGCCAGCTTCATGCCTTGGCCGCTGACGATAATCGCCGTGATCAGCTTCTTCTCGACGCCGTAGCCGATATGCGCCAGCGCACTCATCCTGCCGCTCGCTCCGTGTGTACGCCAAAGCGGGCTGCCACATCGTGCGGCACATAGGTGGACATCTTGTCGAGTCGCGTCATCCACAGTATGCCCATGCCCGGCGTGTCCATTTTTGCCGAGACGAAGATACGTTCGAACATACTGTCCGCCTGCTCCGACGGCACCACGATATAGATGATTTCCTTCTCGGTGTTGACCGTCAGTCCGAGGATACCGAGCTGCTTTTGACGAACGCCGGTACCGTGGGCATAAAAAACGGCCGCCCCCTGCGCGCCCGCTTCAACCGCGACCTGGACCACATGGTCGGCAACGCCGCGCTGAACGACGACGGTGATCAGCACCACGTCGGTCAGGACGATCAGTTCACTTTGCTTGCTCATGCTTTCTTGCTCCTTCTCTTGCGTCCGCGTGTCTTCATGTCGATCCACAGGCCAGTCCCCAGCACCGAAATGATCGGGCCGACCGAACACATGGCGAGAATGCCAAAGCCTTCGGCAGCCCCGACTACTTCGCCGAGGCCGATGCCGAGTGCCAGCAGCAAGGGCACGGTCACCGGCCCGGTGGTGACGCCAGCGCTGTCCCAGGCGAGGTTAACGATCTCTTCGCGCGAAACGACGGTCAATGCCAGGGCAATCGAATAACCGCCGAGCAGCAGCATCCACACCGGCAGGTGGAAGAGGATGCGGGCAACCCCCAGCGCGGCACCGACGCCAACGCCGGCAGCAACGGCATGAATCAGCATGCGTTTGCGGAAAGCTCCGTCGGTGAGGTTCTCGACCGTCATGCCCATGGCGTTTAACGCCGGCTCGGCCACGGTTGCGCCGAAGCCGATGGCGAAAGCAAAAGTGAGGGTCAAGCCAATGCCCAACGCGAAAGGATAAAGCGGCGGCGCACCCGTTTCCCGATTTTCCGAGAACGCCCAGGGAACGTTGTTACCGGCTTGTTCGCCGAGCGCTACCAGCCCCTCGGTCAAACCAAGATTGAACAGCAACATGCCCGCCACGGCCATCGAAATGCCATAGATGAAGATGTCGCGCTGACGAATCTTCTCGCCCAGCAAGCGCGTCTGGACAAGCACCAGCAGCAGAACCAGCGGCACGATGGCGCGCAGCGCGCCGATAATCTCGGCGAAAGGCGTCTGGTTGTACCAGCCACCAACTGCCGGTGGCACAATGGGCAGCATCGAACCCTGACTGGTCAGATAGATCGCCGTACTGAGCACCGCAAGCACCGGGAAAACCGACGCCAGGGTAACGATTCCGAAACCCGACAACGGGTTATCGCTACGTCCCGTCGAGGCCGCCACACCAACCCCGACCGCCAGCACCAGGGGCACGGTGACCGGGCCGGTAGTTACCGCGCCGCAGTCCCAGGCAAGACCGATGATCGACGCCAGTTCGGGCTGTTGGGCGCACCAGGCGGTCAGCCCAAGAGTCAGCGGCATGATCAGCAGGATCATCGTCTTGAGCTTCCAGCCGAACATCGTGCGCAGCATCCCGATGCTCACCGCCAGACCGACCCCGCCGGCGATGGCCAGAACCAGCCAGTGGGAATAGGGGCCGAGCAGTTGGCGCAGCCACGGCGAGCGCTCGGGAGAAATGGCGCTGGCCGCTGCCTGTAGCGCCCCGATGGCCGGTTCGGCAAAAGTCGCCGCAACCCCCAGCAGCAGGCTGAACGAGAGCAGAACAGCCGGGTTCGTCTTGCCCGGCATCTGAAAGCCGACGTTCTCGGCGAGGGGCATCAAGCCGATCTTGACCCCTTCCATGAAGCACATCAAACCGATGATCACCGCCAGGATGCCGAACGCTACGGAGTCGGCGTCGAGCAAGGAAGTGCGCAGCGCGAGGGCCTGAAAACCGATCAGCATCAGCGCCAGCGGCACGACTGCACGCAGTTGTTCGCTGAAGCGCACAGAAACGTAGGGCGTCAGCAAACGGTGCAGATCGATAGCCCGCAGTGGGGGACGTTTGGGCCGTAAGCGCTCGGCGTCGAGAAGCGCAGCGAAGCTGATCTGTCGCTTGTGGCGCTGCACGGCGCCCAGATAGACGCCGTAGCGTAACTTGCGTTCTGCCAATGTTTTTCCTCCCACGCCAATCTACCATACAAGAAGGGATCACGTTCGCGGCTAGTCGTTCCTCAACAAGGTCCTGGGCCGACTGTCCAAACGGTCATGACATGTGGAGACGCCGCTGATGATGCCTGTCATGACGGTTCCCCACCACTTGCAGTGCGCCGGCACGGTCAAGCTTTGCCCTCACGGGCAAGGGCGCCCGGCGGCGCCCGTCGCTCAAAGCGCGTCCTGGACAACGTCCGCCTTGCTCGCGCACTGATAGCTCGTCGTACAACTGCTGAGCGAACAGACGCTCTCGGTCTTGACAGCCAGCTGCTTGCGCTCGGCGCACAGACTTTCGGCGCGGGCCCGAACATCGGCGATGGCCTTTTCCGAGTTCGGGTGATCGAAGAGCAGAAAGTTGGTATCGTCGCCATAGCTCAAGAGCAGACTGTCCGAGCAACTCGAGAGCAGGAAGACCAGCAGCAGCGCGCGGCTGGGCATCGACTTGCTAACGGTCATGACATGTTGGGATACCCCGGATCATGAAAGTCATGACCGTTTCCCCCTCTTCCCCGACACTTCTCCCGCGAGGGGAGAAGGGAGGTTCGTGAGTCGCATACGCGACTTTCACATTAACGGTCATGACAGTCGAGATACCCCGAATGATGAAAGTCATGACCGTCCCCCTCTTCCCCCGGCCCTTCTCCCGCAGGGGGAGAAGGGAGGTTCGTGAGTCGCATACGCGACTTTCACATTAAGCAGGCACAGGAAATTCAAAGCAGACTCCGATAGCAGAACTGGCCATGATCGCGACAATCGAAACACTATACACAATCGCCAAGTCAATGCCGAGCGCCTCGCCTGGCTCGCCCCCCTGGAGGCGACCCGGCCACCGCTCACCGCCGACGCCGCCGCTGGCTGTGGCTTGAGTTCACGGCCAGACGAAATACAATGGGTGGCGCAACAAGCCACGCTCACCCACGGCTTGACGGCTTCACTCACCCGATCCCAGGCATGCGGGGAGGCAGATTCCCCACTTGCCCAATCGCAAGAAGACTTATGGCAGATCAGAAGAAATGGGTCAGCGGCAGCTTGCCGAAGCGGGGTAGCGCAAGAGCTGCCAAGCCGGCGGCGTATGGCGCGGCAGTCACCGAGCGCCTGCTGCGCACGCAACAACGGCGTGCTGTCGGGCGTCCTCTGGCGACCGCGATTGAACACGAAGCCGACGCCGGTCGAGGCTTGCGACCGGCACTCCTTTCGATTCCCGGACTGATCGCCATTGCCATCGGCGTGCTGGGAGGCCTCCTTGCCACCGTGCAGGCAAGCCTGCCGCTTGCTGGAGTGGCGATCGTCGCGTTTGCTGGCGGCCTTGGGCTGGTGATGCGTGCCAGGGCGGCACGCTGCGGACGTTCCGGAAAAGGGGCGGACATCAGCAGAGACGCCGCCAAGCTGGATACCTTTCTCGCCCAGGTAGCCCCCAGACTTCCGCATGATGCAGCGCGCTCCCTTGCTGGCCTGAAAGAAACGCTGGCGAGAGCGGTCGACGTGCTGGCTAACGAGCAAAAAGCCCTGGTCGTACCTGTCGAAGAGCAGTTTTTTGTCAGAGAGGTCATCGCCCGCTACCTCCCCGACATGTGCCGGCACTATCTGTCCGTGCGCGATGCCAGCAAGGGCCTGAGCGTCAGGCCGGGCGAAAAAACGCCCGATGAATCGCTGCAGAATCAGCTGGATGTCCTGCATGGCCGCTTGCGAAAAGTGCTGGAGCTGGCCGCGGCAGACGAAGTTCGCAAACTGGCCAACCACGAGACCTTCATCAACAGCAAGCGCTAATCGCATCCCACTGGTTCAGGACGCGTCGCCAGGCCGGCGCCCGTCTGGCGGTGAAAGCGCGTCTATCGGTCCACCGCGGGCGCTTGGTCGTCGGCAAGCAACAAGGCCTTCTCCGTGCTCGACGATTCGAGAATATCGGCTTCCTGCTTGTCACGAACCAACTTGGCAAGGGTGAAGGCGGCGCTGACCAGAAACAGCCAGCTGACGACCATGTAGCTCTTTTCCCAAGTGCCAATTTTCATCCGGAAGAGGCCCCAGGCAGTGAGCACGACGGCGACGAGGAAGCCGATCCACACGGTCATGATCCAGGGGGTGGTATCGACGCGCTCGTCGCGATTGTCGCGGATCATCTTGGCCAGCGTAAATGCTGAAAACAGACAAAAGAACAGCCCGATGGCCAGAAATGCGCGATCGAGTTCTTCGCTGGGCATGCTCCATACGCCGATCGCACAGGCCAAAGCGGCAATGGAGAAGGATAGCCAGACCTGCAAATTCCAGGCCGAAGTATCACGCCGAATCAGGTAGTGCTGCGTCATTTGTGTTTCCTCTTGTCAAGACCAGCGATGAGTGCAAGTGAGACGAAAACTTCTACAGCCTGACCGGCCCTTCCAGGCCTGGGCTGCCCAGCGCGCGGATTTGCTCCTGGCGTGACTTGTCCAGGTAAGTCTGCGCTTTGGCCAACTGGTCGCGCATGACGGCATTATTTTGACCCATCACCTCGAGCGCTCGACTGCGGAAGCTGTCCATCGTATCCATCGCCTTGAACGTCAGGGCGAACATTTCCTTGAGTTTCTCGATCCCCAGCAGCGGGCTGCCACCGAACGCTGCGCTACGTTCGACATGGGTATTCAATTGTTTGCCGGTTTCGACAATCATGTTCTCGATGGTGCTGTTCACGCCGGAAAGCATGTCCATGACCTTGACCTGATTACCCGTGGCACGCGCCACCGTCTGCGCCACGGCCAGTGCCGACATGCCGGTGGTGGCAACCCGCTCGCAACCGTTGATCAACTCGCGGCAGGTCTTCTTGAGCACATCCATGGCCAGATAACCGTTCACACAAACGGCCATCTGGGTGAGCATGTCCTGCAGATTCTGCCGCGCATAGTAGAGAACTTCCTGCTCCAGCGCCTTGGCGCGCTCCGGATCGCTGCTTCTGGCCGCGGCGACTTTCTCTGCCAAGCGACCGTCAAGCTGTTCGGCAAAACGTATCGAAGCCTTCAGATGCTGCATGGCTTCCCATAAGCTGACCCGCGTAGCATCGATGTCGATACCGTCGCGTTGCAGGTCGTCCCGGGCCGCGTAGATCTGGCGCATGGCTGTCTGAAGCTGCTGACTGGCACTCTGGAACCTGCGGAAATAGGCTTTCAGCTTATCGCCGTAGGGAATCATTCCGAGCAGCTTGTTCTGTGAAAGCAAATCGCCTTCCTTGCCGGGATCAAGCTCATCAAGATGCCGACGCATTTCGCTGATCGCCTTGAATGCGGTCGAATCCTCCATACCAACCATGTTGCGCGCCATGAAGCGTCCGCTCATCAAATGAGCGGTCGCCGCGATTTCTTCTCGGCCCAGGCGGAACGCCGAGTCGACCTTTGCCCGGAACGCGTCGCTGTGCACATCTTCGCTGAGCAAGGCACTGATGAAGCGCTCAACCTGATCATCGACCGCGTCTGCGAGTTCTGCCGGCAAGGACGTTGCCTGCGAGGCGCGTTTTTCATCGACCAGCTTGATCGGCTCTGGCGGCGTGAGAACGAACCCCGGCTCGCCCGTTGCAGAGGTTTCAGACCCACTCGCCGAAGCAGCCATTTTCTGGTCTCCTCAAAGGAAAATTCGTCAGCCAGCAGGCACCGCCGAAACCGGAAGCCCGTCTCTGACAGGGGGATCTGGCCGATGCAATCGGCTTGGCATGATATCAGTTTTCCTGCCAAGCCACCCCCACGAAGATCCGTGCTCGCCTTGCAGGAGAAGCGTCAGTGAGGCAGGAAGTGAAGAGGGCGACTCAGGGAAGAGGCCCCTCCCCGTCGCATTACCGATAGTGTCGGCCGTTGGCGCCACACGGCTTCGACGGTCGGATAGCCTCCTGCTGACGTCGATCCCCGTTTAGAGCTACCATTGGTCTAGCCTCCCCCATAGGCTACTTGAATCATCGGCAGCGTATGGGAGCGACTTTTTCGAGGTACACGGCCTCGAACCTGCCTCCTTAGGCCAGCGCGATTCCTTTTATCAAACCCCACTCTCGGGTTCAATTATTTCAGTCAGGAGAAGAGTCATGAAAGATATAGTTTGGGACAAGATACTAAGCGTTGGGGTCGACGAAATAGATGACGATCACCGTAAGTTGGTGAATATTTTCAATCTACTCAATCATTCCGTAATGGACGAGGACCCCCCTGATTATATCGCGGCAACCTTGGAAGAGCTGATCAATTGCACGGTTTGGCACTTCAGCCACGAGGAACGCTTGATGCTGAAGCATCGTTATGAGGGAATTGAAGAACACCAAGCGGAGCACCGGGAATTGATTCAGGGCGCCAGGGAACTACAGCAAGCAATCCTTCAGGCGGACAAATCTGTGGTGAACGAACATATCGAATTTCTGGAGCGCTGGTTAACCGAACACATACTCACCACCGACTTGCGACTGGGCTCTTATCTTTCCCAAGTGATGTAGCCATCGCTTGACGGGGGCAGCGGAAAAACAGTTCAACTCAGGCTGCCTACGCCACAAAGACGAAGCTTGCGTCAATGATTCAGAGAGAGAGAAACGCCATACAACGCGTTTTCTGTCAGAAGACAAGAAAGTGGTATGTTCTTTTCCGGCAATCGTCTTTGAGAGCGGTAGTGAAAACCACGTGACACCCGCAGTAGCCGGGTTTGCGCCGGATCCTTGGCCAGCGCCTCGCTGCGCACCAGATGGTTGTCGGCTGTTGCCGATAGCACGTCGCCCGGCTGCGGGTCGAGCAGCAGGTCGATCTCGGTATCCAGCTCAACGGCGGCTTTGGAGAAAAGTCGCTACCACCTGCGCACAACTGGTTCCAATCATTCGGCAGTGCTTCCGAAAGCAAACCTTCAGGGTGCCTCCGGAAGCAGTGCCGTGCCCTGCCAGATATTTGTCGCACAGAGGTTCTTGCTCAGATCTGCGGTGAGTCTGGCGACGGCGGTGGCAGCGGCCGAGAGCGGGATGTGCTTCGAGGCGCAGAGCGCCAGGCGGCGCGTCAGCGTCGGGTTTTCGACGGGAATGGCGCACAGCGTGCCGGCCGCCAGTTCATGCTGCAAGGGCATCACCGGCAGCAGGGTGTGACCGAGGCCGGCGAGCAAAGTCGTGCGCAGGATGCTGACCGAGCTGATGTCGGCGATGACGTTCGGCCCCGCTAGCCCATGCGCGCGCGCCGCCGCCTCGATGATCGGGCGCACGCCATGTGGATTGGCGGGCAGGATCAAAGGCAGCAGCAGAGCCTGCTGCAAGCTCACCGCCGCCTGCGGGCGATCCGCTGCCGAGGCGGGCGAAATCAAGGCCAGTTCTTCATCGAGCAGGTACTCGCAGGCAAACTCGTCGATGCTGCCGTCGTCGAACAACAGGGCCAGGTTGATCTGGCCGTTGCGCAGTTGCTGGACGAGGTTGCCGGTCAGCTCTTCCGTCAGCTCCAGTTCGACCTTCGGCAAGTGCTGGCGGACGGCCTGCAGGAGCGGCAAGGCCAGTGCATTGGAGGCACTGTGCGGTACGCCGAAGACGACTTTACCGCTCGGATCGCCGGCGCTGTTGCGAACGCTGGCTGTGGCGTCGTCCACCTGCCGGAGGATGGCCGTGGCGTGGGCGAGGAAGATGCGACCCGACTCGCTCAGTTCGACCCCGCGCCGCGAGCGGTGAAGCAGGCGCGTCCCCAGCTCTGCTTCGAGCTGCGCGAGTTGATGGCTGAGCGCGGACTGGGCGACGAACACCTGCTCGGCCGCCTTCGAGAAGCTGCCGTGCTTGGCAATGGCTGCAAAATATCGCAACTGACGGAGTTCCATGGTGATGCAATAGTACACGTTCAATCGTGATTCGAGATACGACTATCTCCATTCAATGCTTTGCAGATACGAAGGGTTCGGGTCAAATAGAGCCATCTGACCAACGCGAACACCTGCAGCCACCCGCTGCCAGAACCCAGGCCCACCCGGCCACCATTCGCCGAGGAAACACTTTCTACAGAAAGTGGGATCGCAAGGCTCCCATCCCCGAGCCTGCTGACGGAAGCCAAGCAAAGGCCCGCATCTGGCGGGCCTTTGCTGCTTCTGGTCGCATTGCCCCCGCTTGCACGGACACTTTCGCGAGACCGTTTGGCGTCGTCCACCTGGCGACTGCGCGGGGATCCCGCGGCAATGGCAGGACGGACGGTGCTCGTGGCGAACGACGAAGTGAAGCGATCCAGGAAGCGCCGCTTGCCGCGGCGAGGTAGCTTTCATGGCCATGGTGGCAAGCTTCACTGGTCGACTTGGCAAGCCCCCCCGCAATGGATAAGCTGACGCGCTAGTGACTCGCCTGGTGGGCGTATCCTGCCCGAGCGCAGTTGCCCGTGACCCTTGTCGCTTCGCTCGTAAATCGTTGTTCTGTATCCGAGGATTCTTGATGAACTCGAAAACCTCCCGATCCTGTGCGCTGCTTACAGCACTGATATTCGCGCTTTCCCCGACGCTGGCGCAGCAAGCGCCGTCAGCGCCCCTAGCCGAGCCAGCGCCGGCAGGTGCGGCGCAGCAAAGCTTCTCGCAGGAAGACCTGGACCGGCTTCTGGCGCCCATTGCCCTGTATCCGGATGCGCTGCTGGCACAGATCCTGATGGCTTCGACCTACCCGCTGGAAGTCGTCGAGGCGGCACGCTGGTCGAAGGCCAACCCCAAGGTCACGACCGAGAAAGCGCTTGAGGACGCAATGGCCAAGCAGCAATGGGATCCGGCGGTCAAGTCGCTGACTGCGGTACCGGACGTCCTCAAGCAGATGAACGACAACCTCAGCTGGACGCAGAAACTTGGCGACGCTTTCCTCGCCCAGCAGGCGGCAGTGATGGATACCGTGCAGTCGCTGCGCGCCAAGGCCGATGCCACCGGCAACCTCAAGACGACGCCGCAGCAGGTGGTCAGGACCGAGACACAGGGCAGCCAGACGATCTATGTCGTCGAGTCGCCAAAGCCGGACGTGATCTACGTACCCACTTACAATCCAAGCGTGGTCTACGGCAGCTGGTGGTATCCGACACCGCCGTACACCGTCTATCCGCCGGCCTACGTCTATCCACCCGGCCTGGTCTTCGCCACCGGCCTGCTCGTTGGCGCCGCAATCTGGGGAGGCTGCAACTGGGGCTGGGGCCGCGGCTCGGTCAACGTGAACGTCAATCGCTACAACTCGTTCAATCGCAGCAACATCAGCAACAAGAACTGGAATCACAACGTCAATCACCGCCGCGGTGTCGCTTACGGGGACAGGAACGTGGCGCGCCAGTACAACCGTGGCAGCAACGCCGCCGCAGCCAAGTCGCGCGAGAACTTTCGCGGTCGCGCCGAAAGCGGGCGCTCGGAGCTCAAGGGCATGGATCGCAAACAGCTGAACGATCGCGTTCAGAACGCTGATCGTGGCGCTAGGGCAGCGACACGCGACAAGACCGCCGGTGTCGGTTCCGGTGCTGGTGGCAGAGGAGCAACGGCAAGCGACCGCATGCAGGGCGGCGGCGGAGCGCGGGCATCGGCAAGCAACCGCATGCAGGGTAGCGAAGCACGGTCGACTGCCAGCAACCGCATGGCTGGCAGTACCGCGCGCAACAATGCGAGCAGCAGCGCGAGGGGTAGCGGTTTCTCGGGCGCCGGCAACGGCCGCTCGACACGCGAAGCCAGCCAGCGCGGCAACGCCAGCCGCGCACAGATGAGCAACCGCGGCGGCGGAGGTGGTCGTGGTGGCGGTGGTGGTGGACACCGTGGCGGCGGTGGTGGCGGCCGTGGTCGCTAAGCAGCCCTGCCCCCCCACCCCCACGGAGAACAAGACGATGAAACTCAAGCACACGCTCAAGACGCTCGCTGCCGCCCTGTTGATCGCGACAGCCCCCCCGACTTTCGCCGCGCCAGCCAGCCAGTCTGCGCCGGCGCAGAAAAAAGTCATCAGTGCTTTTGCAACGCCTGACGATGCCGCCATGGCGCTCGCGGCAGCGGTCCGCGCGCAGGATGCGAAAGCACTGCTGGCGGTCGTCGGCCCGGACTCGGGAAGCTGGCTTTTCAGCGGCGACAGCGTCGCCGACCGCGCGGACTGGCAGAAATTCCTGGCCGCATACGATGAGAAGCACGGCATCAGCAAACAGGCGGATGGCCATGCGGAGCTGGTCGTCGGCGACGACGACTGGTCCTTCCCGGCACCGTTGGTACACAGGGAAGACGGCTGGGTTTTCGACGCCGCTGCCGGACGAGAGGAGATCACCAGCCGGCGCATCGGCCGCAACGAACTTGACACCATCCAGACCTTGCTGGCGATCGTCGATGCGCAGCGCGACTACGCCGCCGACGATCTCGACGGTAACGGATTCAACGACTACGCACGCCGTTTCGTGTCGACCAAAGGCAAGCGAGATGGCCTTTTCTGGCCGGTGCAGGAAGGGCAGCCGGAGAGTCCCCTGGGGCCACTGATCGCCGAAGCCACGGACGAAGGCTATGCCGTCAAGCAGTCGAAAGCCAAGCGTTATGAGCCAAAGCCCTTTCACGGCTATCTCTACCGCATGCTGACCGCCGAGGGCGAGAACTCCCCGGACGGCGCCTACAACTACCTCGTTGCTGACAAGATGATCGGCGGTTTCGCCGTTGTCGCCTACCCCGCCAAGTACGGAGTGTCAGGGGTGATGACTTTCCTCGTCAACCACAATGGCGTGGTCTACCAGAAGGACCTCGGCGATGACAGCGCGCCTGCGGCCAGCACGATGAGCCGTTTCAATCCCGACTCCAGCTGGACGGCAGTGCCCTAAACCAGGCGCGCACAGTTGCCGGCATGACGACTGACGACGATAGACGATAGCCATGCCGCGCCGGGTGCCGCCGGGCGATTCTTGCCGCTATCTCCCTGGCGGACGCTCGAAAAGGGCGATCGACTCGACGTGCGAAGTGTTGGGAAACATGTTCACCACGCCCGCGCCACGCAAGCGGTAGCCCTTCTCGCGGACCAGAATCGCCGCGTCGCGCGCCAGGCTCGGCGGACTGCACGAAATGTAGACGATGCGCCGTGGGCCGTCAGCGGCCAGTGACTTGACCAGCTCCAGCGCCCCATCGCGCGGCGGATCGATGAGCAGCTTGTCGAGCCGGCCAAAGGCGGCAACGCTCTCGGCAGTCGCCGCGAAGAGGTTGGCAACACGATACTCAACGCGTCCATCGAGTCCGTTCGCCGCCGCATTCTCGGCCGCCCGGACGACGAGTTCAGGGCTGCCCTCGACGCCGAGAACCTGCGCGCCCGAACGGGCGATGGCCAGCGAGAAGTTCCCCAGCCCGCAGAACATGTCGCCAATCCGCTCGCCGGGCCGCGGTTCCAGGAGACTCACTGCTCGCCGCACGAGCACGCGATTGATCGCCGGATTGACCTGCGTGAACTCGGTCGGCGAGAAGAAATGCTCGACACCGAAGTCGGGCAGCAGATAGGAAAGCGGCGGCCCCTCCTGCGGATGGAAGCGGTAGGCCGTTGCCGGCCCCTTCGGCTGCAGATAGAAGACGACCCCGTAGCGGTCGGCAAAGTCGCGCAGCCGACCCTCGTCATCCGCACTCGGCGCTTCCAGAACGCGCAGCACGAGAGCCGTGACCCGCTCACCAACGGCGACTTCGATCTGCGGCAGGCGATCGCGGATCGAGAGCGCTCCGATCAACTCGCGCAGCGGCAACAACATCGCCGACAGATGTGGCGGCAGTACCTCGCACTGCTGCATATCGGCGACGTAACTGCCTCGCCGCTCGCGAAAGCCGACCAGCACGCCGCCTTTCTTGGCCACGAAGCGAACCGACAGCCGCGCGCGATAGCGGTAAGCCCATGCCGGACCATGAATCGGCGCGTACAGCTGCTCGGCACTGATCTCGCCAAGATGGCGCAAATGGTCTTCGAGCAAGCGCTGCTTCGCCGCCACCTGCGCACTGGCATCGAGATGTTGCATGCTGCAGCCGCCACAGACGCCGAAATGCGGGCAGCGCGGCGTCACACGATCCGCCGACGGATCGAGAACACGCAGCGTCCGCGCCTGTTCGTAAGTCGGTTTGCGGCGATGAACGGCGTATTCGACGCGCTCGCCCGGCAAGGCGCCTTCGATGAAAACCGTCGTGCCGTCGACCACGATCAGCCCGCGCCCCTCGTGGTCCAGCGAGTCAATGGTTCCGGTGGGCATGCTCTCTATCCGCAAAATAACGGGCGATTCTACCGCAACGGCAATGACTTATCGGAAGACCACGACAAGGAGAGCCACTCGCTTGCAGCCCGCTGGATTCCCTCACCCGATGCACCAGGTCAGCAAGCTAAGCAAAGTCGGCGATCACGGCCCCGCGCCGCCGAGGACAATCGGCAATGGCTTGCCTGGGTGGCGGCAAGCCTGCTATCTTCGCCGGCGAATGACCTGAAAGATGGCTTGCCATTTGACAGAAATCGCCCAAGGCACGTGGAGTACTGCTGATGACCAGTCGCCTGCTCACCACCTGGACCGAACACGACAGCGCGCTACAGGAGATCCTGGACCTGTCGCCAAAGAGCTTGCTGATCTTCGACGAAGACCTGTCACCCCTCAAACTTGAAAACCCGGCCAGAATTGCCGCCCTGAATCGTCTGCTGAGCTCCCGGCAGCAAGGCAGTCAACTGACGATCGTCGTTCAGAAGACCGAGTTCGTCCGGCAATACAGCCCGCAATTGATGAAGCTGTTACGCGTCTATTCGCCGACCCTGCAGATCATCCACGCGCCACCACAGCTCGAAGCGCGAAAGGACTCCCTGCTGATCGTCGATGACAAACACGCGCTGGTGCGCTTCCACCGCGACCACGCCCGATCCCGGCTGATTACCGACGATGTCCAGGAGTGCAAGCCCTACCGGAAGCGCTTCGACGAGATCCTCGGCGAAGGTGGCGACCCGATCAGCGCGACCACGCTCGGACTGTAAGCGTGTAAGCGCCGCGCCGGCGTCTGCCAAGGGCGGCCCCGACCACCTGGCGCCGATCTGGCGAGTCCGCCAGGCACTTCACGAGTGCGGCGAAGACTGCCAATTCGGCTACACTTGCCGGCTTTTCCCGGAAACCTTCACCTTGACTCGCGCCCAGGCCAATCTGCTGCTGCTCGCCGTCGCCCTGATCTGGGGTTCGGCTTTCGTCGCCCAGGCCGAAGGCATGGCCGGCGTCGGGCCGCTGACCTTCACCGGCATCCGCTTCCTGCTCGGTACCGCCGTCATCGCCCCGCTCGCCTGGCGCGAGTGGCGCCAGCTGTCGCTACGCCAGGCGCAGCCGCTGCCCACCGATGCCCTCGGCATCAGCGCCCTGGGCGTGCTGCTGATGCTTGGCGCCGTCTTTCAGCAGATCGGCATCATCAGCACCACGATCACCAACGCCGGCTTTCTCACCGCGCTTTACGTGCCGCTGGTACCGCTGCTCGGCTGGCTGCTGCTGCGCACACCCGCGCACTGGTCGGTGTGGCCGACGTCGATCGGTTGCCTGATCGGCACCTGGCTGCTCTCCGGCGCGCAGGACTTCGAGCCCGTCGTCGGCGACCTGTGGGTGATGGCCAGCAGCATCTTCTGGGCCTTGCATGTGATTTTTCTCGGACGCATCGCCGAGCGCCTGCACGCACCGTTCCTGATCGCCAGCGGGCAATTCCTGGTCTGCGGTGTCATCAGCCTGCTTTGCGCCGTGCTCAGCGAAAGCATCACCGTGAGCGGAGTCGTGCAGGCTGCTCTGCCGATTGCCTACGCCGGCCTGGTGTCGGTGGGCATCGGCTACACCACGCAGGTGGTCGCGCAAGGCTATGCGCAGCCCGCCGACGCGGCGATCATCCTCTCCGCCGAAACCGTCTTCGCCGCCCTGTTCGGCTTCCTGCTCATGGGTGATCGGCTGCACGCCAACGGCATCGCCGGCTGTGCGCTGATCCTGGTGTGCATCGTCGCCGTCCAGATCGCGCCGCTGGCCGCAGCCGGCAGGCAAGCGCTTGCCCGGCGAGCGCAATAGGACGGAAAGCGCGGGAAGACCATCCCCATCTCGCGACGAAGGGCATCGAGGTGGTTGACGTTGTCGTTGAGGACGATGCCGTCGATAACGCACCAACCGTGGAGTCGATCGCCTTCTCGGCCGCTCAAGCACCGTCTGCAAAAACATCGTCAAGATTGGCCGCATCAAGCACTTCTAAACCCCACCTATCGAGCTGAGCAGGACTGGCCTGCGCCAGACGTTCCGCGACCCAAGCCGGCAGCGCCCCAAAACGGCGCGCGAGTTGCTTTTGCAGCAGGGCTGCCTCGCCCTGTTGCATGCCCTCCTGGCGACCTTCCTGGCGACCTTCCTGGCGACCTTCCTGGCGACCCTCCTGGCGACCCTCCTGGCGACCCTCCTGGCGACCCTCCTGGCGACCTTCCTGGCGACCTTCCTGCAGGCCCTGCTGCCGCCCCTCACGCAGGCCATCCTCTTTCCACTGTTTGGTCCATTCGTCGACGGTTTCTGCGAGCATGGTATCGATCTCCTGTAATTCCTTGACTTCGGGTATTTCCTGCCCGGGCATCAGCCGGCGCAGCACGATGCGGTTGATCCAGACGACGAAAGCGCGGCGCAGACTCGCGTATTGCGGCCCCTGCAAACGCTTCTGCAGCAGCGACACCGCTCGCCGCACGTCCGCCGGCGCGCGGCTAGCTTCGAGACGAATGATACCGGCGACGGTGTTCTCCGTGTCGGTCAGCTCGGCGTCGCCGAGCGCCGCCTCCTCCAGCAGGAAATAGCGTTGCGCCGGGTGATAAGGCTTCAGGCTGGCCGGCAAGGGCTCGATCAGTTCGCTGACTTCGCGCGCAGCGGTCCAGCGACGGCGCCCGTTGTAGAGAACGAGCGGAAAAACCGCCGGCAGCTTCCGCTGGCTGCCGATTTCGCCGCTCTTGATCAGATCCTGATACAGCAATCCGGTATAGACCATGATGCGCAAGGCCATCCACGGATCGACGCTGCTCTGGAACTCGAGCAGCAGGTACACATAGAGCCAGTCGCCACGGTGGCGCGCAGGCGCCAGACGATGTCATCCTCACGCTCGCGCAGATCGTCGCTGACGTAGCTGGCAGCGACTTTTTCGAGCGTCGCGAAGTCCAGCTCGGCGACCCAGTCCTCGGCGACGAAACCGCGCAACAGGTCTTCGACGACCTGGGCGTGCGAAAAGAGCAGCTTGTAGCCCGAGTCGTAGGTCGCGGCGGCGGCGGGCGGTGGCGAGTCGGCAGGCATGGGGTCGATGGCTTCCAGGCTGGAGATCGTTGCTCGTGCGAATGCGCTTCGACCTATATTCTCGCACAGCGAGCCCCTATGGCGGCCACGGTAACGATGGCAGACAATGCGCCGCCAGGCGCGGTCGCCACCGGCGACCACCTGCCTGAAAGGGTTTTCGGCTAAGATCGAAGCTCCGCAGCACGCCAAACAACAAGTAGACGCCCGCTCTTCCCTCTCTCCCATCGTCAGCCATGGACATCCTCCAGCAAGCAAGCGAACTGTTGCGACCTCTGATGGACGCAGGCCGCCGTGATACCTGGCTGAGCCTCGCCTTTCACGACCAACATCGCGACATTTACGATTCGATAGACCAGAGCGGTGCGACGCGAGAGTTCACCCTGCGCTGCGTCCGTAATCTGCTCGAACGCGGCTTCGTCGGCTCGCGGCATTCCTTGTCGCTGCTGCTGGAGGTCGTGCGGCGCTATGCCGGCGACGAGAAACAGGCCGATTTCTGCGCCCTTCTTCGCGCGCTCGACGCGCTCGGCGAGCGCCCGCCCGACGCCGACTGCCCCTACCGTGACCTGCGCGCTTTCCGCGAAGAGGACCAGCCGGTCTTCTTCGGCCGCGACGCGTTCACCAGCGAACTCGTCGCCGCCGTCGACCGTCAGCCCTTTGTTGCCGTCGTCGGCGCTTCGGGCAGCGGCAAGTCGTCGGTGGTGCAGGCCGGGCTGATCCCGGTGCTGCGCGCTCGCGGCGGCTGGGCGGTGGGCATCTTGCGGCCCGGTCCCGAACCCTGGCGCAGCCTCGCCGCCTGCCTGCTCGAACTGATCGAAGGCGAGCCAAGCGCCGACGAGCGCGTCAAACGGGTGATCGCCACGGGCAAACTGGCCGCCCGGCTTGCCGTCGCCCTGCCCACGACAGCCAAGGACGGAAGCTGCGTCGCCTTACGGCACCTGGTCGACGCCACCCTCGCTGCCCACCCCGGCAGTAGCCGCGTGCTGCTGGTCGTCGACCAGTGGGAAGAGCTGTACACCTACCCGCAGACAACGCCCACCGACGCCGCGGCGTTCGCCGACCGACTCGTCGAAGCGGCACAGCACGCGCCGCTGAGCGTGGTGTTGACGCTGCGCGCCGACTTCACCGGCCGTGCCATCGAGCACCGGCCGCTGCGCGACCGGCTGCAGCAGGCGACGGTTTTCCTCGGCGGCATGACCCGCGCCGAGCGCGAGCGGGCGATCAGCGGCCCCGCGCAGGTGGCCGGCCTGCGCTTCGAACCGGGTCTCGTCGGCCGTCTTCTCGACGACATCGGCGACGAACCCGGCAACCTGCCGCTGCTCGAATTCTGCCTGACGCAACTGTACGCCCGCAGTCGGGACGGCACCCTGTGCCAGGCCGCTTTCGAAGCCATCGGCGGCGTCCGCGGCGCCATCGTGCAACGTGCCGACAGTGTCATCGACGCCATGGAGAGTGAGCATCCAGGCCGCGCGGCGATGGCCCGCGATATCTTCCTGCAGCTCGTGCAGCTCGGCGAAGGCAGCGAGGACACCCGCCGGCGCGCGCCGCTAGTCGACTTCGACGATGTAGCGCGCGCGCTGATCGACGAGCTGGCGACCGCCCGCCTGCTGGTCACCGGCCGCGACCCCGGCAGCGCAACGGAGACCGTCGAGGTCGCCCACGAAGCACTGATCCGCAACTGGCCCCGCCTGCAGGAGTGGCTGCAGGAAGACCGCGCCGACCTGCACCGGCGACGCGAAATCGGACGTGCCACCCTGGACTGGCAGGCGCACGGCGACAGTTATCGCTGGCCCGACGAGCGGGTGATCCGCGAAACCGCGCCGATGCTGCAGCGCCTCGGATCGCGCTTTGAGCTGAACGACGCCGAGCGCGATTTCCTCGGCCCGCTCGCCGCCGAGAAGATGCTCGCGCTGCTCGACGAGGCCTCCACCCCGCAGGCCTTGCGCGCGCAGATCGGCGACCGTCTGGCGCTGCTCCCCGGCGGCGACCCGCGCCCCGGCGTCGGGGTCGGTGCCGACGGCCTGCCGGAGATCGCCTGGCACGCGATTCCGGGCGGCGAGGTCGAACTGGACATCGAGGCCACTGGCCTGTGGAAGCGCTGGCGCGGTCGGCCGCGCTTCCAGGTCGCGCCTTTCCACATCGCCCGTCATCCGCTGACGGTCGCCCAGTGGCGCGTCTTTCTCGAAGCCGCCGACGGCTACGACGAACGGGTGCGCAAGACTTATCAGTGGCAGCCGGTTCCGCAACGCGGCGCCGACAACCAGCCGGCGGTGAACGTCACCTGGATAGAAGCGATGGCTTACTGCGAGTGGCTTTCTGCGGCGCTTGGCTTTGCCGTCCGGCTGCCGACGGAGTGGGAGTGGCAGCAGGCGGCGACCGGCGGCGACCCGCGCAACGAGTTTCCCTGGGGCGAGTGGCAGGAAGAACGGGCCAACACGTTCGAGAGCGAATTGGGCCGGACGACTGCCGTCGGCCTCTATCCGCAGGGGGCAAGCGCCCAGGGCGTGCTGGACCTTGCCGGCAATACCTGGGAATGGTGTCTCAACAAGTTCGACACGCCGAGCGATGTGTCAGCGGGTGGTGACGCCCGGCGCGTGGTGCGCGGCGGCTCGTGGAACGACGATCGCCACGCCGCGCGCTGCGCCTGCCGCCTCGGCGACGCTCCCGACGCCCGCTTCGGCCTTCTCGGCTTTCGGGTGTTGTGTGTCTCCCCCATCCTGAAGCGCTGAGCACCGCAGCTCTGATCTCTGTCGCCACTGTTTCGCTGACACTCTGGAACGCCGCGAAGCGGCGTTCTGCGGGGCGCGAAGCGCCCCGCGCGAAAAATTTTTAGGGCGGAACGCCTCAGCCACGCCGATCCTTTCGCGTGTGCCGCACCGGCCAGCACCGACGCCGCTCAGCAAGCCGGCAAACCACCATCGGGCAAAGGTTTTGCGCTAACATCGCCGCTGCGCGCCACCGACAAGAACCGCACCCGCCTTTCCGCAAAGCCGGCATCGACAGCAATCCATGGACATCCTTACGCAAGCGATGAAACTGCTGCGCCCCTTGATGGACAAGGCGCGCCGCAACACCTGGCTGATCCTCGCCTTCGACGGCAAACATCGCGACATTTACGACGCCATCGACCAGGACGGCACGACGATGGATTTCACCGTGCACTGCGTCAGCCGCTTGCAAGCCCGTGGCTGCGTCGGATCGCGACACGCGCTCTCGCTGCTCCTCGAAGAGGTGCGCGGCGACGCCGGCGACGAGCTCCAGGACAGTTTCCAGAGCCTGATCGACGAACTGGATGGTCCGTGCAGCGCGCGTCGGAGCGGCGGGGCTGGCGCGCACGCGGCCTTCGAACCATCAACGCTTGCAGGGCAGGCCGCCGACGCCGCAAAAAGCGAAGCCAGGTCACAGATCGCGCTGACGCCACGCTTCCCTGGCGGTCCTTCGCAAGCGCGGCCCGACGCCGCAGCAAGCACCAAGCGCGATTTCTTCGTCAGCTATACGGGGATCGACAAGGACTGGGCGGAATGGATCGCCTGGCAACTCGAAGACGCCGGCTATACCGCGTTTATCCAGGCGTGGGACTTTCACGCCGGCGGCAATTTCGTCCTCGACATGCATCGCGCCGCCGCCAACGCACGCCAGACAATTGCCGTCCTGTCCAAGGATTATCTCGCGGCGCCGTTCCCCCAGGCGGAATGGGCGGCTGCCTTCGCGCAGGACCCCACCGGTGCGGCTCGAGTTCTCGTGCCGGTGCGGGTGGGCGACTGCCAACCGGAAGGCCAGCTGCGCGCGATCACCTACGTCGAGCTGGTCGGACTCGACGAGCCGACAGCCAGGCAGGCGCTGCTCACGCGCATCCGTGGCGAGCGGCTCAAACCGTCTCACCCGCCGGGCTTCCCCGGCACCACCGCCAGTGCAGCGACTGCCTCTCCCCAACCCGGCTTTCCGGGCCAGCCGCAGGCACTTGGCGAGCTACGCGCAGCGCTGCTCGCCGGACGACCCGTTCCCGAACCTGGCAAGCAAGCGCTCGAGCAAATCCTCCGCTACTCGCCGCGCACGCTCGAAGACTACCGCCTGGCGCGAGTCGCCGAATGGTCGCAGGCGCGCTACGCGCTCGACAAGCGCTTCACGCGGCTGACGCTGCTGCTCGATCAGGGACCAGAGGCGCAGGGCACGCGCTGGCAGGCGCAGCAGAACACTTTCGACGACCTGCGTAAAGTGCTGGTCGAAGCGCAAGAGCCGGCGCTGGTGCTGCTCGGCCCGCCCGGCTGCGGCAAAAGTACGCTGCTGCGCCGCCTGGAACTAGACCTCGCGCTCGATGCGCTGCGCGCCGCCGAACCCGAGCAGGCACCGCTGAGTTTCTTCGTGCCGCTCAACCGCTACCGCCCGACGCGCCCTGGCGCGGCACTGCCGGCACCCGCCGACTGGCTGGCACAGGAATGGGCGCAGCGCTATCCGCAACTGCCGGCACTGGGCGAACTGCTGCAGAGTGCTCGGCTCGTGCTGCTGCTCGACGCGGTCAATGAACTGCCGCACGCCGACGAAGCCGACTACCGCGAGCGCATTGCCTGCTGGCGCGACTTCCTCAACGAACTTCCGACCGGCACGCGCACCATCTTCTCCTGCCGCAGCCTGGACTACAGCGCCCCGCTGTCGACTCCCGCGGCACCGGTGACACACGTACGCATCGAGCAACTCGGCGACCCGCAGGTCGAGGAATTCCTGACGCTCCACGATGCCGATCGCGGCCCGGCGCTATGGCAGCAACTGCGCGGCACGCCGCAGCTCGACCTCTTCCGCTCGCCCTTCTACCTGCGCCTGCTGCTCGCCCAGACCGGCGAGGATGGCACGGCACTGAGCGGCAAGGCAGCACTGTTCACCGGCTTCGTCCGCCAGGCGCTACGACGCGAGATCGACGCCGACAACCCGCTGTTTCGCCCCGGCGTGCTGCTCGGCAAGCGCGACCTCGCACGCATCATCGGGCCGCAATGGCGCAACGCGATCGACCTGCCATCCTGCGCGCCGCTGCTGCCGGCGCTCTGCCAGCTCGCCTTCGCGCTGCAGGCCCGGCGCGCACCCGGCGAAGCGTCGCGGGTACGCGTGCCATACGACGACGCGCTCGAACTGCTCGGCGAGCAGCACAGTGAAGATCTCCTGCACGCCGGCGTCGCCCTGCAGGTTCTCGAAGTGCAGTGGGACGATGTCTTCTACGTCCATCAACTGCTGCAGGAATACTTTGCCGCGCGTGCGCTGGCGGCCACGCCGCAGCCGGCGCTGGCCGCCAGCGCCTGGCGCGCCGACCAGATATCGCCGACACTCGAGGAAGTGCTTGCCGGCCTCGCCGATTCCGACCCCCTGCCCGAGGCGCCGACCACCGGCTGGGAAGAAACTTTCGTTCTCGCCACGGCCATGGCGTCAGTGCCCGCCGACTTCATCGACGCCGTGATGGCGGTGAACCTGCCGCTCGCCGGCCGCTGCGCCGCCCAGCCCGACGTCAGCTTTCCCGAAGCGCTGCGCAGCCGCCTGCAGCAGGCGCTGCTCGCCCGTAGCCGCGACCCCGCCGCCGACCTGCGCGCGCGCATCGCCGCCGCCGGGGCGCTCGGCGAACTCGGCGATCCGCGCTTCACACGCTGCAGCGGCGTGCACGGCGACTACCTGCTACCGCCGTTGGTGGACATCGCCGCCGGCGACTACCCGATCGGCAGCGACGAAGGGCTGTACGAAGACGAGTCACCGGTGCACCCGGTGCCGCTCGCCGCCTCCGCCATCGCCCGGTTCCCGGTCACCAACGCCGAGTGGCGCCTGTTCATCGCCGCTGGCGCTTACGACGACGAAGGCTGGTGGGAAGGCAGGGCAGCACAGGACTGGCGGCGCGGCGAAGGAACGGCGGAGGGGCCGAAGCAGCAATGGCGCCAGGACCGGCAGTGGTTCAATGACGATCCGCAGCGTATCGGGAACCTGCTCCGCGAAGGCCAAATCACCTCGAAACAGGCAGAGGATTGGGAAACGATACGGCTAATGTCGGAGGACGAATTCGAGGCGCAGCTCGATGACTGGTATCCGGCCGGCAGGCAGACCCAGCCCACCAACTGGAAGGATCCGGCGTACAACGACCCGGCGCAACCGGTCGTCGGCATCTGCTGGTACGAAGCACGCGCCTACTGTGCCTGGCTGTCGGCGCAGACCGGGCAGTGCTGGCGGCTGCCGAGCGAAGCCGAATGGGAAGCTGCCGCGCGCGGGAGTGCCGGTCGTAGGTACGCGTGGGGCAGAAACTTTGACGCCGGATCCTGCAACACTTGTGCGACGCACATTCGCGGAACGACGCCGATCGGCGTCTTCCCCAGCGGCGACACGCCGGAAGGACTGGTCGACATGAGCGGCAACGTCTGGGAATGGACCAGCAGCGCCTACCATTCCTATCCGTACGCAGCCGACGCCAGGCGCGAGGAACCCGAACAAGCAGGGGCCCGGCGCGTGCAACGCGGAGGCTCGTGGGACATCCTTCACCACCATGCACGCTGCGTCTTTCGCAACTACGATGATCCTTGCTACCGAGGAAGCGTCGTGGGTTTGCGGTTGGCGTGCACTCCCCATCCTGAAACGCTAAAACCGCAGCTCTAACCCCTGTCATCTCTGCTTCGCTGTCCCTCTGGAACGCCGCGTAGCGGCGTTCTGCGGGGCGCGTAGCGCCCCGCGCGCCTATGCCGTCGGATAGCCGGCCTCCTCGATGATCTCGCGGATGTCGCTCTCACTCACCATCGCCGTGTGCTCGATGACCGCCTCGCCGCTTTCCAGCGAGACCTCGACGTGGCCGATACAGGGCAGATCCTGGATCGCATTCATCACCAGGCGCAGGCAGTCGTCGGATTTCATTCCGGTGACTTTCAGGGTAGTGGTCGGCATCGCAGGCTCCTCTTCGGTGTGGCTGCTCATTGTATTCGCTAAGCCCAGCGTCGGCTGCGCCTCCTCGCAATGACGCTGGGAGGGGCATGGTTGCCGAAAAGCTCATAAAGAACGCAGCACTATCCTAGCGCATGATGGGTTCACGTCGGGCCAGCGATGCCAACGCGCGCTCGGTGCCCGCAACGCCCGATACTACCGGCATTGAGGGCAGATGCCCCGTCTTCACCCAGATCACCGTTTCAACTTCCGTGTACGGGCAGTGCGCGCTCAAGTGTGGACTGCGCAACCAGCTGCCGGCAGGATAACGGCCGTGTTCATCGATGAACTCGCCGCTGAGCACGAAGATTTCCTCGCCGCCCCAGTGCCGATGCGGCACGAAGCGTTCGCCGGCCGGCCATTTGACGAGCGCCACATGCTCCACTTCGTACGCATGCAGCGGCATCACCTGCAGTCCGCCCTGGCCGGGTAGCCAGGCCGCGCTGGCCGTATCGATCCGGACGCTGGCGGTGTCGCCGGCGGCGAACTGGTGCAGCTTCACGAACAACACGCAGCCGCCTGCGCTGAACGGTGCGTGGCCGCTGCCGGGAGGATTGCGCAGGTAGCTGCCGGGTCCGTAATCGCCGGCCTCGTCCGAGAAAACGCCTTCGAGAACGAGGATCTCTTCGCCGCCGGGATGCTGATGATGGGCAAAGCGGGCACCGGCGTCGTAGCGCACGATGCTCGTTGCGTGCCCACGCTCGGCATCCTCGCGAGCCAGGGGTTTGCGCCACACGCCAGGCATCGGGCTGGCCTGCCAGGGCGCGGTGGCGGTATCAATGTGCGCGGCTTCGGCGAAATTCATGTTGAGCATCGGCGGCTGTCCTGTCGGGTTAATGTGAAAGTCGCGTACGCGACTCACGAATCTCCCTTCTCCCCTTGCGGGAGAAGGGTCTGGGGAAGAGGGGGAACGGTCATGACTTTCATGATCCGGGGTGCCTCGACATGTCATGACCGTTAGCTGTGAAAGTATAGGGCAGCGCCGCGCCGCCACCGGCAACTCAGCTTGATTGCCGGCCGACCCACGCGATCCACTGATCGGCGGCGGCGTCGCGCTGCGGCTGCGGCGCGTCGGGAAGGTAGCGCCCTAGTTCGACCCACAGTTGCTGCCAGTCGTACGCGGCAGCGAGCCGCGGCACCAGCCGGCGAACGACCAGGAAGGCGCGCGCCCGGGTCATCAGCCCCGGCGCCTTGAGCAGCGGCACGACGCGCGGCAGCACCGCGGGTCCGAGGTCGGTCAGACCATCGGTGGACAGCGTGTCGGGCTCGCGCAGGATGTCGGGGTAGTCGTCGATGGTCCGCAGCAAGGCCTCGAGAGCGCGCGCGTCACCGATGCGCACCAGGCCTTGCGCGCCACGCGCCCGCAACTGCTCGTCGGCCTCGTCGAGCAGCGCAGCGAGGACGTCGGCGCTGGCCGGGTCGGCGATCTCGGCCAGCGCCTGCGCGACCCTGGCGCGCAGCTCGCCGCGCGCCGGCGCCAGGGCCTCGACCAGCGCCGCGCTGCTGGCGCCACCGCGAGCAACGAGTTCGGCCAGCGCCAGCGCCCGCTCGTTGAAGTGGCTCGCCTCCAGGCCTTCCACCAGCTCGCGCACGCTGCGCGGGTCAGGGCGTCGCAACGGGCACATGGCTGAAAGTGAGGATCACCCGGCGATTGGCCCAGCGGTTCGCTTCGCGGCTCTGGTCGGCGCCGACTGCCGCGTCGCCACCCTCATCGCCGGTGCCGGCGTCGGTGGTCGCCGCCGTCGAGGCGCCATGGCCGATGACGATGCCGTTGATGCGAGCGGCGGCGATACCCTTGGCCAGCAGCCCCGCCTCGACCGACTGCGCACGCCTCAATGACAGGTCGCGATTGTAGTCGCTGTTGCCGCCGACCTGATCGGCGAAGCCTTCGAGCGAAAGCTCGACGTCCGGATTGCGCGTCAGATAGGCGAGGAAGCTGTCGATCTTGCTTTCCTCGGTGGCGTTCAGGGCGTCATCGTCGAAGTCGAAGTAGAAGGTCACCGGTTCATGCACGTAGAAGTCGCGATGGCGCTCGAGCGCTTCGTCAAAGGTCGCCGAGGTCCCGGCCTCGACCTGCAGGTGCTCGTTTGTGACGTGCCCGGCATCGACCGTGAAGCCCCAGTTCACGGCGCCATAGGTGACCATCGTGTCTTCGCCGATGGCGGCGCTCTCGAAGGTCCAGGTAATCACGTCGGTCGGACTGCTGGTGCCCGGAAAGTCGTACATCGACGCCGTGCGGATATCCGCGGGGTCATCGGAACGTTTGTAACCCGGCACCTGCCCAAGCGGATTCGCGCCGATCCCGCCGCCGCGCGAGGCCGGCTGCTGGGTCGTGCCGCCAAAGCCGACGGTACCCGGTGCCGCCGCCCCCCAGGCATAACGCGGCGACAGCGCGGAGCCCTGCGGCACACCCGGACTCGCGGCATTCGGACGGTGCAGCACGTCGGTCTTGAAACCCCCTTCGATGCCGCGCAAGGGGTCCGCCTCGGTACGCAGTCCGGGATCACCGAGCGCACCGCGCGGCGCCTGCGCCGCCGGCATCGACGCCGCATTGACATCGGCGCCGGCGGCGTCGAGCGTGCTGTTCACCTGCCAGATGCCGATCACGCTGGAATTCGGTTCGCCGATTCCCGGGACGAAGCGCAGGTAGCCGTCCAGGCCGCTCTTGGTCGGCGGCGTATCGAGCGCACCCTCGCGATCCTGCAGGTCGATCTCGAACAGGCTGGTGCTGCCCGGAACCATGTAGGTGGCGGCAAAACTGCACTGGATCGGTGCCGGACCCTGTCTCGCCGTCAGCGGGCCGGCAGCACCGTCGCGCGCGCCGCCCGCTTGCTGGACGACGTGCGCGAGTTCGTGGGCAGTCAGCTCGTCACGGCCCGGGCCACGCCCCTGGCCATAGAAGATGTCGCGCCCGTGGGTAAAGGCATTGGCGTGCAGATCGGCATTCAGTTGTGCCGCCTGCGGGTCAGTGTGCACGCGCACCTGCCCAAAATCGGCGCCGAAACGTTGCTCCATGAAGGAGCGGGTCGCGCCGTCGAGCGGTCGACCGCTGCTGCCGAGACGCGCCGACGGCCCATTACTCGGCCCTGCAGGCGAAGCCGATGCGACCGGCAGCAAGCCTTGCCGCGATGACGCGGCAGCCGCCGACCGGGAGTCGTCGGTCGTCGCCGCGCCGACCTGTTTCGCCGCCCGGTCGGCCTCCAGCTCGTAGCGGTCACCCGGCAGACCTAGCGGTGATCGCTCGCTGTTGGTCGCCGGCAGGGCCGTGCGCAGGAAGGCGGGAACGCCCGTCCGCCCCGCGTTCTCCGCCTTCGTTGGCGTCGCCGGGGCGACAAGCGCAGCGTCACTGCGCCCGGGCCGGGCGCTTTGCGAGCGCGCGAGAAAGCGCGGCATGCCGCCGCGCGAGGCACCGCCGCCGGCATCACTGGCCGAGCTCCTGGCGCCCGCGGCGCCGCTGGTGCGTGATTTATAAGTCATGATTCCTCCTCCTTGTCCGCTGTCCGGCGACGGCGCAGCCAATACACCAGCGCCACTAGCAGCAAAACCAGATAGATCCAGCCTAGCGCAGGAACGAGACCCTTGCTGATCCAGTCGGGCACCGGATCGTCGCGACCGACGAACCAGGCGAGGGTAACGACCGCGGCGGTGACCAGCGCCGCGATCAACCACCGTGCCGGTCCCGAAAACGCGGCGTGCAGGTCGATTCGCACCCTCGCTGCACGACCGGCTCCGCCGTCCTTCAGGGAACGTCGATCGCTCATGGCGCAGCCATGGGCGGCATGCCCGGCTGCCAGCCGCGCGGGGCTGGCGTGTGACGGAAGCTGCCATTGCCGAGCTGCTCCATGATCTCCCCGTAGCGGCGCATGAACGCCGGCCCCTCCAGTTCGAACAGCTCGACGGTCAGCGTGTAGGCGTAGTCGCGGGCAACTCCCTCGCCGGCATGAACGAAGGATAGATGTGGCGTCGCGCCGGTCACATTCGGGGTACGGGTCGTACCGGGCAACCACACGCCCACTTCGCCGGTGTTCTGGAACATATCCGAACGTGCCATCCGCTCGTGCAGCCAGTCCATTTCCTCGGCAAGCTGCCGGAACGGGGTGACGTGGTGAGCATGATGTCCTGGGGCGGGCATCGGGAACCCCTCTTCTGCAAGAGAGTTACCCAAGGCCTCGGACGGCGACGCCTCATGAAAATCGCGCATGGGTATCTGCCTCCCCTCGCGGACCGACAGGATATCGCCCATTCCCGCTTCTCCCGCTTCCACCTCGGCAGCCGTCATTCGCGCTGCTCCGCCCGTCGATCGCGACCCCGAAAGCAGCGCTTCGCTCTCCAGGTCCAGCGTCCTGCCAGGCAAGCCGACGCCACGCTGATCAAGCCTGCGCTCGAGCGCTGCGAGCAGGCGGTCAGCGCGGTCAGGCTGCCGTCGTGCAATCGCCCTGATTCGCTCGATGGCCTCGGCCGTTGGGCCACGAAGGTCCGCCGGCAAGGGCACGTCCATCAGTTCTTCCAGCCGCGATTCGACCGCGACGGCGTCGCGGCTTGCGTGCCGAGCGAGCATCGATGACGGACATGGCACCGGCAGGCCGCCGTTCGAGTGCCGGGCACAGGCCACGCCTCCGGGCATCTCGGGCGCCGGCCGCTCGACGATCTCGTGCTCGCCGACCGCCGCACGACGGTTCGGCGGCTCGCCGCGCACCAGTCCGGGATGCTCGTCGACGTAGGCCAGCTCGTCAGCCACCTGCCGCGGCGACAGCTCGGCGCTTTCCATGCCGCCGCTCTCGCGTACCGAGGCCTCGCGCGACGCTGCCGGTGATGGTTCGAGTTCATCGACGCGGCCGCGCATTTCGGCTGGCGAAGCCGGAACCGCCTCGTCGGCCGCAGCCGCCACTCGGGCCTCGGCCGCCAGAGCGCCGCCCGGCGCGCGCGCCTCGGCCCATACCGCCGCGCGCGTCTCGGCAGCCGCCGAACGCGCCATGCCGGCGTTGGCGATGTCGTCACCGACCAGGAAGCTGCGCGACAAGCCGTCGCCGAAGGACTCGCGCAAGCGCGCCGGCAGACCGCGGACGCCGCGTACGATGCCGCCCGGTGCGGCGGCGATGCGTCCCGGCAGCGCCCGCACGCCGGCCAGCGCCCGGCCCGGCAGGGCGCGCACGCCGGCAACGCCGCGTCGCGCCAGGCCGAGCGCACCGCGCCCTACGGCCGTGACGCCGCTGGCGACGCCCCTTGCACCGCGCACCGCCAGGCCGGGCAGCGCACGCGCGCCACGCATGGCCGCACCGGGTAGCGCCCGGGCACCGCGCACGACCGCCCCCGGCAGCGCACGCACACCGCGCAAAGCGGCGCCCGGCGCCGCCCGCAAACCGCGACCGGCGGCGCCGAGCCCGGCGCGCGCACCAACGCCGGCACGGGCCCCCATTCCTGCCGCATAGCGAACGCCACCACCGGCAGCGCTGATCTCGGACGCTGCCGCCCGCCCGCCGAGCTGGCCGGCCTTGGCCATGCCCATCTGCATCACCACATTGGCGGCATCACCGACGTTTTCGGTGAGCTGCTGCGTTTCGCTCTGCAGCTCGCTCGCCGTTTCGGCGCACGCGGCGTCGATCAGGTTCTTGATGAACACCAGCGCCTGCAGGACCAGCGCCACCTGGCCGACGGCGATCGTCCAGCCACCGACGGTGGTCAGCACGGTGGTGCAGAAAGCGATCACCGGCCCGGTCACCGGCGCTGCCGTGCCGAAGGACAGGATGGTGATGGCGGTCATGATGGCGATGATCACGCCCGCCAGCGCGGTGATCGAACCGAGGATGACGGTCAGCCCGGTGGCAATATCCGCCGCCGACTTCAACAGGTTGCCGAGCGGGTCGCGCTGCCATTGCGCGGCGGAAAACAGGTTGGCGCCGCCCGAGAGCATCATCCCGAGGCCGCTGACGACGCCCATCAAGGGCCCGCGCGGGTCAATCAGACCGAGCGCCAAATGCCCCCAGCCCGGCCACTGGATGCCCGAGACCGAGCCGAACAGGTTGCGCCCGGTCATGCGCAGGGCGATCCCCATCTTGTCGGCCGCCGACAGATTGGCGAACTCACCGCCGGCCATGGCCTCTATCTCGTCGATTTCCGACTGCCGGCGCTCCTCGGCAGCGAGCACCGCCTCTTCGCGCTGCGCGACGTTGGGCGCCGCCGCGCCGGTCAGCCATTCGGGCAGCGCCCCAGCCACGGCGCCGGCGGCATCGACCCGTTCGCGCTCGCCTTCCGGTGGCGGCGGCGGTGCCGCTGCCGCCTCGCCGCTGGCCGGCGGAGCTTCACCGGCCGCCGCCTCGGGGGGACCTTCGGGAAGCAGTGGCTCGCTGTCAAGCGCCGCTTCGGCCCCCGCCACGGCAGCTCCGGCGGCGTCGGCAAGCGGCGGCGCGGCAGCGGGCGGCGGCGCTTCGACAACGGTTTCGGCAGCCACGGCGGCGGCGCCGTCGTCGGGGCTGCGTTGCACCAGCCCGTCGAACTCCGGCGCCAGCGCCGCTTCGCCGGCGGCTCCGCCAGGCTCTGCGGCGTCTGCCTGCTCGTCTTCGGCCTCCGGCAGTTCTTCGGCCGGCACCGCCTGCATCGCCTGCGCGTAGTCACGCTGCACGGCGGCGAGCCGGCCCTCAATGTCGAAGGATGCCGTGACCAGGCCGGCTCCCTGCCCTTCGAGCTGCCCCGCCTGCTGCCGCTGCGCATCGGGTGCCGCCGCCAAGGCCTCGACACTGGCACGCGCGGCGGCATTCTGCGCCGCCATTTCGCCGAGCTTCTCGCCGCTGGCGGACAGCTGCTCGTCGTTGCCGTCGAGCCGTGCGCCGGTCTCGGTATTGGTCTGCTCGGCACGGGCCGCGTCGTCGCCAAGGCTGCCGGCCTTCTCGCGTGTACGCGTCACCGCCTCGTCGGTAGTGCCGATGTCCGCACCCGCCTGATTCATCTTGCCGCCCTGCTCCCGCGCCTCGGCGGCGGCTTCTGGATCGTCGGGAGTGTTGGCGGCGTTCTCGGCCGAGAGCTGGCCCGCCTCGCTGGCCATCGGCCCGGACTCGGCCTTGCCTTCGTCGGCCTTGCTGGCAAAGTTCGGCGCCTCGGCAGCGACCGTCGCGGCCTTCTGCTCGGCCACCGCCAGCGCGCCGCGCGCCTGACCGGCCAATTCCTGGCGCGTCGCGAGATGCTCGCGCGAAGTGCCTACGCCCTGCTCGGCCATGCTGACGCCACCGCGTACCAGCGCGACATTCCCCGCCAGCAGCGCCGCATTGCCGCGCTCCTCGACCGCCAGCGAGCGCACCCGCGTCCCCTCCCCGCGCAGACTCTGCGCCTGCCCGGCCAGGGCGGCGATACGGCCGTCCGCCTCGGCATCGCCCGGCAAGGGCGCGCCACCCGCGTCGACCGGGGCCACCGGCGCCGGTGGCACGACCACCGCTTCCGGACCTGGCATGGCCTGCCCCGCGGCTTCAGCAAACGCCTGCTCGGCCAGCGCCGCTGCTGCATCGGCGGCCGATCCGGCTTCGCCCCCTTCCTCGCCCCCCTCCTTGCCAGCCGCCACCTCGCCTTCCGCGCCACTGCCTTCGGCAAGCGCCTGCGCCGGACTGTCGGCCTCGGCGCGTGTTTCGCTCTTCGCCTGCTCGACCTTCGGCGCCTCCGCCGCCGGACGGTCGACGTCGGGACGTGCCGCCGGCTCGACCTCGGCTCGTTCCGCGGCCAGTTCGCCGCGATCGATCTGGGATGCAGCGCTGCGCGCCTCGTGTGCGCGCGCGGCGGGATCGCTGGGCAAGTCGTCCGCGTCGCGGTCGCGGGTCGCCTCGGAGATTCGCGACTGCATCCGCGAGCCGACGTTGCCGCCATCCTCGGGATGTCGATAATCGGCAGGCGCACGCCGGATCGGTGCCTCCTCGGCCCCGCCCTGCTGCACTACATGCGCAACCTCATGCGCGATCAGGCCGATATCGTCGGCACGCTGCCCCGCTCCCAGCCAGATGTCGCCAGCGTGTGTGAAAGCCTTGGCGCGCAGGCTGCTCGCGGCACGCGCGGCGAGTGGACCGGAATGCACGCGCACCTCCCCGAGATCCATGCCCAGGTTCGGTTCAAGGCGGCTGCGCAGCGGTGCGAGCAGCGGCGTCCCGAGGTCGTCCGGCGCGCCCGCGCCGGCGCTACCGTCGCCGTCGCCGTCATCGTCGGGCGGGTCGGCACGCAGCCGCTCACGCCGGATCGGCACCGGGGGTCCTTCGTCGGCCAGCTGGTCGACCATCTCTTCGGCACACTCGTCGCACACCGGCTGGGCAACAGCCGCCTCGTCGCGGGCCATGAAGCGGGGCAACACAGGCAGCTCGTGCTGGACGGCGAGGGCGAACTCGTCGGCTTCCTGTTCGAGCGGATCATCGACCGCACCAACTTCGAGACGCGCCTGCAAACCCGCTGCCTGCAGGAAACGCGGCACGCCAACCTCAACACCGGGCTGATCGATGCAGTCGCAGGAGGCACGTACCGTTTCCTCCGCGCCTTCGGCTTGCGGCTTGCGAGCGACAGCGCAGGCGCTGTTCATGCCGGCAGCCCCAACGCCGCCGGCACGGGCTTGCCGAGTTTGCGATACTCGGCAGCGATGGCGGCCAGCAATGCTCCTTCGTCGAGTGCCGTGCCGCCCTGACGCGCCAGCGCAGCCGCCGCGAGAACGACGTTGCGGATATGGCCGCCAGCCAGATCGCAGGCGGCGGCGAGACGGTTCAGCGCCGCGGCGTCGAGGCCATGCGTTTCGCCGAGATGGGCCAGCCACAGCGCGCGACGCTCCTCGGGTCCGGGCGTCGGAAATTCGAGAATCGCGTCGAGGCGCCGCGTGAATGCCGAGTCGAAGCGCGCGCGGCTGTTGCTGGTCAGCAGCACGATGCCCTCGAAGCTTTCGATGCGCTGCAGCAGGTAGTTGGTCTGCTGGTTGGCGAAGCGGTCGTTGGCGTCCTTGACGTCGGTGCGCTTGCCGAACAGCGAGTCGGCTTCGTCGAAGAGCAACACTACCTCGGCGTGCTCGGCACGAGCGAACAGCTCGGACAGATTCTTCTCGGTCTCGCCGATGTACTTGCTGGTCACCGAGGCCAGATCGACGCGGTAGATGGGCAGCCCGAGACGCGTCGCCACCCAGCTCGCAGCGAGCGTCTTGCCGGTACCCGACGGCCCCACCAGCAGCGCTCGGACACCCGGCCGGTAGCGGGCGCACGCCGCGGCGCCGAGGCCATCGGCGAGCGTGTCGCGCAGGCGGCAGCGGGCCAGCAGCGCCTCGAGCGCCGTACGCAGCGCCGGAGTAAGAACCAGCGCCGCGTCGGGAATATCGTCGCTGAGCAGTTCGGCCAGCGCACCGAGGTCCGCGCCAACGCCGCTTCTCGCCACCTGCGTCACGTGCATGCTGTCCAGCGGCTCGCCGCAGCGAGCGGCGGCGGAACGTGCCGCCTGGCCCAGTTCGGCGATCCGTCCGGCGCCATGGCGATGGTGAGCAGCAAGCGCGGCGATGGTGTGCTCGGAAGGTGCCGCACCCAAGGCGCTGCGCCACAGTCGGTGACGCTCGCTGGCGGCGGGTACCGACAAGCGCCACTGGGCCACCGCGCCACCTGCTTCGATACTGCCCTCGAGCCCGCAAGCGACCAGCAATGGCCCCTGGTGTCCGGCAATACGCGGCGCCAGTCGCCGCTCGCCGGGTGCCAGCGACACGCACCACACCGGCAGGCAACCGGAAAGCCACAGCCAGGGCCCGAGCCCAGTTGGTGCCTCGCCCTCGAAAAAAACGGCACGCGCGCCCACCGCAGCAACCACGCGCGCTGCAGCAGCGCGCGCTTCGAGAGCCTGCCCGCTGCGGATCAGCAAGGTACGTACGCCATCACCGAGCAGACCGGCCCCATGACGGCGGGCCTCGGCGAGGGTCGACTCGGGTAGCGGCGGCAGGCTATCGGCATCGCTGTCCACGCCGTCGAAGCAGCCGCCACCGCGACCGCCAAGTGCAAACAGCAGCGGCTGCGCCAGGCGCAGGCTGCGTTCGCACAAGGGCCGCTCGTCTGGATGCAGGCGGATCATGCCGTGCCGCCTGGCTGGCCCGTCGGCCAACGAAGCGAGCACCTCGCGCTCGCCGAGGCGCTCACAGAGGCTGGCAATCAGCCCGACCGTCGGGCGTGCTTCGCCGACCGGGTGCTGCAGCCAGATCAGCGCGCGCGCCGCCATTGGAACCAGTTCTGCCTCGCGGCCAAGCGCCAGGGCCAGGGTCTCGGCGAGACTCAGTCGTTCGTACCCGGCCAGCGCATGCAGCTGGCGATCGTACTCCGGCGGATTTACGTTCCAGGCATTCCACGCCGACAGCGCCGCCGGTACGTCCATCGCCCCTTCGCTTGCGAGCCCTCGCGACTGGCTCTCCAGCCAGGCCGCCTCGGCGCCGGTATCGGCGGCGCAACCCTCGGCGAGAACGGCAAAGGCAATCTCCGCCAGCGTCGGCGACAGCCGCGTTGTACCGCGTGGAGTCTCCGGCCGGTTCATCCGTTCTCCCGCCCGTAATGAAAGCGCAGCACCCGCCCCAGCCACGGCACCCAGCCCGGGTCGATATCGAGGCCGGCGCGGCGAATACGCAGGTCGACCGCATCGATATCCTGGCGCACATCGACGTGGGTGGCGGTGATGGCGATGCGTGCCGGACGGCAGACCAGCGAGTAGAGGCCGATGCCGACATGCCGGCGCAGATGGCGGCGGCAGCGCGCCAGCCAGCGCACGGCCTCGCGATCGGCCTCGCGATCGGCGTCACCATCGGCGTCACCATCGGCCTCGCGATCGACGGCCAGCGGCAGAACGCACAACAGCCACAGCGGATCCTCGTCGGCAATCGGCAATCGTCGCAGCAGGGTGGCGAAAATGCGCTGCGGCAGATCCTGCGGCCTGGCGCTTTCGTCGAGCCAGTCGGCCAGGCCGAGTCGGGCCAGCAAGGGCACCAGGAACAACAAGCCACCGGCCGCCGTCGCCGCGTCGATGCAGATCGACGTAGCACTCTGATCGACGCTGGCCGGCCACTCGTCGGCGGCCAGCGAGGGTAACGCTGCCGACTCATTGCCGGGAGCCGGCAGCGCCGTTTCAGGCCGCCTTTCTGGCTCCGTTGTCGACTGCCTTAGCGATGGTTTGGCGCCAGTCGCCGTGTTGCCGCTGCCCGGCAAATCGCCAACAAGTGATGCCGCTCGCGCGTCGCTGAGCGTGGCCGCTTCCGGTGGTGCAGTGTGTGCTGCGCGGGTGGCGTCGGCCGCATTTGCGTGCGCTGATGCAGTTACTGATGCAGTTACCGATGGCGCGGCCGTCGGCACTGCCGGGGGCAGCCCACCAAGCGGCGCAGCGAAGGCGTCGACGCTACCTCGCCGTTCACCACTGCCTTCATCGCCTACCTGGCCAGGAACAGGCCTTGTCGAGAAGACGGCTTCCCTGCCCTGATCGGCAGCACCGTACTCCCAGCCGATGTGTCGATCGACAACCATGCCGCACAGGCGCGCCATGTCGAGCAGCCAGCGGTGTCGAACATCGCCGACGCCAAGGCGGTCGGCCGACCAGTCGAGCAGCGACTGCCAGCGCGCCGGCGCGGCAAGCGCTGCTTGTTTGCGCGGGGCGCCATTGCCGGCACGCTGCAGGCAGGCGACGTCGTCGCCCTGGAGGGCGAGCAAGAGTTCGGCACAGCCAGTGTGGCCATCGGCAACGAGCAGCGTAATCCAGAGCGGCAGTGCCGCCGGCGCCTCGGGCAACTCTGCCAGCGACAAGGCCAGCGCGCGCAGGGCAGCACCGCGGCCGAAGGCGGGCCGATAGCCCTTCACCAGCAGCGGCCAGCACCATGCCTGGCGGGCACTGCCCGCGAGAATCAGGCGTGTCAAGCTTAGGTGAGCCATCAGCGCATCGGCAAAACGCACGGCCGGTGCAGCGCCAAGCGCCGCGTCGTCCGCCCACCTGCCATCGACGACAATCGCCGCGCGACAAGCGGCTTCCAGACGCAGCGCCACCTGCTGCGGCGACGCTGCGGCGGTGAACGGCGGCAGCCGCACGCGGCGCAGCAGCAGGAGCTCGGCGCCGTCGCCCGGCAGGCTGGCGGTACGCAGCGCATCCTCGATCAGGAAGCCGGCCCGCCGCGCGAGGGCATCGGCCGGCGCGCGGATCGACAGGCGACGGACCGTGCGCTCGGCGAGCATGGATTAATGTGCAAGTCGCGTACGCGACTCACCAATCTCCCTTCTCCCCCTTGTGGGAGAAGGGGCGGGGTAGAGGGAAACGGTCATGACTTTCAGGGGTGTCTCGAAACTTGTCATGACCGTTACCTGATCTTGACGCTGGCCAGCCGCGCGCTGCTCATCGCCAGCGGGCTGTCGGCAGCGACAAACTGCACCCGGCTCTCGGCAGCCAGTTCCAGGCGGTTGCCCTCGACGTGCAGCACCGTGCTTGACACCTCGCTGCTCGCCAGATCATCGACCCGTGCTCGCGCCACCACCCGATCGCCCTGATACACCAGCGCCTGCATGCCGACCCTGAGCTTGAGGCCATCGATAACACGAATCGGCAGGCGAATACCGGGCAGCGCAGTCACCGGCGCCCGCAGGCGACCGGAAATGATGCGATTCACCGGCGCGTGGCTGGCGAGCAGCAAACACATGTGCACCAGGTCGTTGATCAAGCCCTCGGCCTCGCGGTCGCCGCTCTTCATCTGCCCGAACAGCCAGTCGGCGTAGGCCTGCAGCTGGCGCCGCGTCTCATAATCGAGCTCGCCCCAGCGCGGCAGACCGGCCAGGTTTCGGAGCTGCGGCGTAGCGTCGAACTGCGACAGGCGTTCGGCCCAGTCGAGACGGATCGATGGCAGCACGTCCGAAAAGGCCTCGTGCAGGCAGGCGGCAATGCGCGAGATTTCCTCGAACAGCGTGGCGGCCTTGCTGGCAACCGCGCCGCTGCCGTGCTCGCCATCGATGAGATCGCCCAGCGAGACCACTTTCTCGGCCTCGGCGCGCGCACCCTGCCAACCCAGCGCAGCAATTCCCGGCGGGTCGATACGCGTCGCTGCAACGCGCAGTTGCTGCACGGCGGCGAAGCGCTTGTCTTGCAGCGCAAGGATTGCGCCAGCCACGCCGCGAACGGCACTGGCTGGCGGCCGCGCTGCCGCCCGCAGATTCATGATCTGACTGCGCAACTGCGCCGACTGCATGACCCTGACCAGGAGATCGACGCGGTCGAGTTTGTCGAGCAGCGCCGGCAAGCGCGCAAACCAGCGCGACGGCGCCTCGCGCACGACGCCGAGCAGATCGGCGAGTTCGTCGGGGGCATCCTGGTGCGCCATGAGGCAAGCCGGTACCGGCGCTTCGAGCAAGCCGGGATCGAGCTGGCGCATCGGCGCCGGGCTGATCAGCTCGGCCTCGCGCGGACGCTGGTAAGCGACGAACTTGACGTGATCACGCAGGATCTGCGTCCGGCGATCGTTGATCGCCGCCAGCCTCGCCTCCTCCTCGGCAATCAGCGCGCGCGTCACGGCGACATCGTGGCGCGCCTCGGCGAGGTCCTCGCCGACCGCCAGCAACCGCTGTTCGAGCACGGCGGTCTGCTTCCTGAGGCTGTCGAGCAGCGCCTCGCTGAGCGCAATGGCGTTGCGGTAAAGCTTGATGCGCCCTTCCAGCTGGCGCATCAGCGCGACGGTGTTGTCGGAAAGGTCGGCGCCGTCGGAGAAATAGGCCGATTCGTCGATCTTGCTGCGCCGCGGCGCCTGCAGCATCAGCGGCAAACGCCAGCGCTGCTTGAGCACGGTGCGCAGCGGCAGGCTGCGGGGCAGGCGGTTGAGCGTGTTCTGCTCCGCGGGGTCGCCACTGTCGACGATCGGCAGCGGGCGGTCGGGATTGCCCACATCCGCCTCGGTCTCGTAGAACAGCGCCGGATCACCGCGCACGCCGTGGAAGGCGATACTCTCGAAGAGGCCGGCGCTGTCGCCCCCGTCCTCGACCTCGAGTTCGTCGGCCAGCGCGATCAGACCGCGCACCGCCTCGTAGCGCGTGGACGTGGTGTAATCCTTGGCCTCGTTGGCCTTGGGCGCCTCGAGCCGCTCGGCGATGCTCACCGTGCGCACTTCCGCCTTGCCGATCAGTGGCGCGGCGTTGGTGATGTCGAAAGGCACGAAGCTCACGTTGCCGACCAGCAACTGCGGGCTGGTGCTGTCGCGAACCAGCGCGTTCTGGTTCAAGGTCGAGCTGCCCGCGTTCAAGCTAAGCCCTTCGACCTGCACTAGCGCCTGCGTTCCCGATGAACCAAACCTCGGCGCCTGGGCGCCGCCGCTGGAAAACGCGCTGCCCACTGCGCGTGCCGAGGCGGTCGAAATACTGCCCGCCGAGCCAGCCGCGCCGCCGCTGGCGAAGGCCGCCGGTGCGGCAGCAGGCGTCGCCGCTGGCGAGCCACCGCGTGGTGCCGCCGTGCCGAACTGGGTGGCCGCTGGCGTGTTCTTCAGTTCGTCGAAGAAACCGGCGATGCGCTCGGTCGACGCAACCGCAGTTTCGGCCTGGGCAATGCTGGCCAGCGCCGGCGAGATCGCCAGGCGGGTGGCGGCGGTGGTGCCGAGCACCAGTTGCCGGACGCGGTAGATGTCGGTCTGCACTTTGACGAAGTTGTAGTCGACCAGATCGTCGGCGCGGTCGGCGCGACTTTTGAGATAGGCGATGAAGCCGTCGACACCAAGCTGGAAGATCTGGTAGCGCTCCTGGGCCGAGAGATGGCCGAGCGCCGGGTTGTCGTAGAGACGCAGCGCGGCCTCGACCTGGCCGTTCACCGCCGCGCTGGTCGGCGCGCGCAGGTCGCGCGCTTGCAGAAACTGCCACACCCCGCGTGGCTGGGCGCCGGCAGGCAGAGCGCCCGAGAACCACGGCCGCTCGACATTGGCCGCCGACAGAGCACCGGCGTGGGCAAAAGCGGCAGCACCGTCGAAGAAGGTGAAAGCCATGCCGTTCAGCGCCGCACCGGCGACATCGACGCCAGCGCCGGCATCCACCGGCACCTCGAGGCGCTGCCAGCGGCCCGGCCGCGGCATCGCGCCGATGCGCCGACGCGACGCCGTGCCTTCCGTGCCCCAGCTGATACGACTCAGTCCCCAGTAGGCGCGGTGGTTCCAGCCGCCGGCACTGCGCCATTGCAGCATCAGCTGCGTCGGCGGATTGTCAGGGTCTACGAAGACCCACAGGTAGAGCTGCTCAGTGGCCGCCGCGGTGAAAGTAGCGCTGGCATTTTCGAAAAAATGCTGATGCAGACCGGCCGCTGGCGGCTCGCTATGGCCGCCACTTGCCGGAGCGCCGCTGCCATCGACCGGCACGACCGCCGCCGAGGCATCGAACGGTACCCACAGATCGTTGTGGGTCATGAAGTCCCAGCGCTCGTCGCCATTTTCCTGGGCCGCCGTCGGAAGAACGCTGCAGAACCACTTCCTCGGCGCACCGCCGGTGGCAATCGCACCGGTCATCGCAAACGCCGCCTGACCGTCGTAAAGGGTGAACGCCATGCCGTCGGCGGCCAGTCCTTCGAGGCCGACCAGCGCCGCCGGCAAACGCAACTGCACCCACTCGCCGGCCGTCGGCAAGTCGCCGGCGCGGGCGCGCGCAACCGTGCCATCCGCCCCCCAGCCGATCAGGTTTTCACCCCAGTAAGCGCGGTGATCCCAGCTATCGGCATGCCACTGCAGCATCAAGGTACGCGGCGGTCGCTCGGGGTTCAGGTACACCCAGGCATAGAGCTGCTCGCCCACAGCAACGGCAAGCGTTTCGGTGGCTGCTTCAAAGAAATGCTGGTGCACGCCGGCACGCAAGCCCGAGCGATGCCCGCCGCCGGCCGGTGGCGGACCCCAGGGGGCGAGCGTTTCGGCTTCGAGCGCTTCTGGATCGTCGGCAATCGCCGGCACCGTCAGCGCCTTGCCGCTGATCGCCCGGGCCAGCACCGAGGCCCGCGTGCGCAAACCCTGGCGCGCGCCGAGCGCGCGCGAGCGCTGCAACTGAAAGGCGGCCAAAGTGGTGGCGAATTCCGGGTCGATCACTTCACGGATCAGCAGGCGCGGCTCGAACACCGACTGTGGCACCGGCACCAGCAGGCGTACGCGTTCGCCCAGCGCCAGATCGAGCGGCGCCAGGGACGCGGCCTCGGCGAGCGCGGCATCGAGTTGTTCGCTCGGCAGCGGCGCGGCATCGAGCGTGAAATTGCCAGGAAAGAAAGCGCTCGACAAGGTGTCGAGATTGACCACATGTGCCGGCAAGAGGCCGAAAGGCGGCAAACGCACGTAGTCAGCCGCCAGGGTCGCGGCGTCTGGCGCCGGGTCACCGGCCGCGGCAATCTGCTCGGCAAGTTGTTCGAAACGGGCTTGCCACAGCGCCGGCAGCCGCCAGTGGATGCCGAGGCTGTCGGCGCCGCCGCCCATACGCCCGTAGCGGGCGCGTCCGCCGCTCCTGACGACGCTGGCGCGGTCGAGGAATAGCGGCGTCCAGTCGCTGGCGCAGGCGACCAGGCCGATCGGCACGCCGAAAGCCTCCCAGGGCAGCGCCGCGTCGGCAGCGAGCAGGCGTTCGGCGTCGAAAATGCGCCACGCCAGCTCATTGCGCCAACGCCCGGGCGCGCCGGCCGGCAGGGTCGGCAGGCTGAGAAACTCTTCCGGCCAGGCGTACCACAGCAGGCGCGCAGCATCGCCAATGCGCCAGTCCTCGAAAGCGATCACATTGCCTTTGCCGCAAGCGTCCAGCGAACACGGATCGGTGGCATCGAACTCGCCGATGCGGTCGGCGGTTACCGGCTGCAGGAGCAGGATGCCGACTCTTGGCAACGCATCCGGCAACGCCGCCACCACCGCGCCGAGTGTCGGGCCAACCACCTTGGCGGCAGTGCTGCTACCTTCACCGCCAGCGCCACCCATACCGGCAAAGGCCGACGGGTCGGCTACCGCCGGCAGATCGGCCAGCGCCACTTCCAGCGCCTGCAGCACCCGCACATCCTCGCCATCGACACTCAAGCCCTGCCCCTGCAGCAGCGCCAGGCGGGTGCCAACAAGGCCAGCCGCGCTGCTGAACAGTGCCGTCTCCAGGCCGCGCACGACGCCCGGCGTGAACGCCTGACCACGCAAGGCGATATGCCGAGCCGCCCAGTTCTGGCGGCCCGACAGTGTCGGCCCGGTGAGGGTGCGGCCGGCAAACAGATTCGGCCGACGCAACCACCAGCGGCTGGCGTCGGCGGCATTTTCCGGCGCCAGGCCGACGACTTGCTCGCCAGCCAGGGGCCTGTCGATTGGTGTGATGCTCACAATCCACCTCCTTCAGTCATTTGCGGCTGCCCCCGGCCTTGCCGGTGGCCTCGCTCGTGCTCGCGGCGGGCGTCCCCTTGCGGCGTTTGCCCGATGGCGTGGTGGCGGCTTTTTCGCCGGCTGTGGGAGAGTCTGCGGCCGGCGCGGCTGCCGCTGCTGCCCGAGTCGCGCCGGCCGGCTTGCTCGCTGACGGGCGCGTAGTCAGCGTCGGCGTCGGCGTCGGCGTCGGCGTCGGCGTTGGCGTCGGCGTTGGCGTCGGCGTCGGCGTTGTCAGTGTCGGTGTGACTGCCGGCTCGGCGGGACTGAGCGGCTGCGGACGCAAGACCGTACCCGCCATGCGCGACAGCTCGGCAGTTCTCACCGTTGCGGCAGCGCTATCGGCGCTGCGCCAGTCGCCGCCGTCGGCAATCGCCGTCAGCGCGGTCGTGCTCGGCACGGTATCCGGCCGGGCGCGTTCGAGGCGGATCAGACCGTCGCCGACACCGGGAGCCGAAAGATCCGCAGCTACCCGCAGCACGGCCGCTTGATCGAGCGTTTCGGCCCGGCCGAGTTCGCCGAGAGCAGCCGCGGTGAGACTTGGCGACTCGGCGAAACGCGGGCTCGCGAGCAGGCTCTGGACTTCCAGCGCGGCGCGCGGCGTGGCGCGCTCGAAGACACGGTTGCTGGCAACATCGAGACCCAGCGCCGTGAGCCGCGGCGAATCGCTGCTGATCGTGTCGAGCGTTTCACGGCCGGCAAGGCGGATCGCCTCACCGGCCAGATCGTCGCGATAGGCAAGATTGCGCCGACGCACGAACCATAAATCCGGCAAGGCCGCGAGCCGTGCCCACTCGGCGTTTGCAGGATCGCTGCTATCGATCGGCAAGGGCAAGCGCGGAATGCGCAGCTGCTGAAGGATTTCAAGCGGCTTGCGGGTCGCCACCAGGTTGATCGCCGCCGGGCGCAGGGTGCGCGTGCGGGTCGTCAAACGGCTGCTCACCGCTCGCCATTCGTTGCGCGGGATCGGCGCCAGCAGCAATATCGAGGTCGACTCGAGCGTCGCCGACGGGGCTTCCAGGTCGATCGGCGGCAGCGACAGCGCCTCCTCGACCAGCGCCGGCAGCTCGTCCTCGGGGATGATCGAGAAATCGACGGCCATTTCGGGCGGGAAATATCGCTGTGTGAAATCACCGCTGTCGATCATGCCGGCCGGTATCGGCCCGGCTGACGGCAGCAGCGGAAAATTCTCGTGCGCCGCAAAGCCGCGCCCGCCGCTCGCCAGCAGGAGGTCGGCGAGATGCACCTGGTGCTGGACCAGGTGCGCCAGGCGCAGCGCACGCGGTGCGTAGCCGAGGCCCGGCAGGTCGGCGCGATCGGCACCGAGTTCGCGGCGCACCATGGCCTCGTCGACCCACACCACGACATTGTTGGCAAGCGCCAGCATGGCCAGCGGCAGCACATTGGCCGACAGGCCGCGCGCACCGTCGCCGGCGAAGATCGCCGCTGCCGCGCGGCCGCGCCGGGCATTGAATGCATCGGCGGCGCCATCATCCTGCCACGGCACGAGGACGATGGCCGTGGCTTCGACCACGTCGCCATCTTCGACGCTACGCTGGCCGGTGATCGACGTCGGGTAGGAACCGATCGGATTATCGGTATATTCGACCGGGCGCAGCGCCAGCACGAACAGGCCGCTGCGATTGCGCAGCGACAGCTGCGGGACCTTACCGAGACCGAAACGTGCCGACAGCTGCTCGGCACGCGGGATGTCGGCGAGCCGCAGTTCGATGGCCCGCGTCAGCAGCACCAGTTCGCCAGCGGGGGTAACGCCGTGGCCGGCCGCCACATTCACCCGGTCACCAGCGCTGCCGCGCTCGACATCGAGGCCGCTGGCCACGCCGCTACCGGCGGCCTGGCCGAGGTCGGCTTCGCGGGTGAGAATGTATTGCTGGTCGCGAATCAGGTCGCGCGCGGCCAGAAAGCGACCGTCGAAATAGCGTGGCCGTTCGCGGCGCGGATCTTCGATCAGCGCCCCGGCTTCCTTGAGCCGCGCCACCTCGGCCGAGCCAAGAGTTGCGCGCGTTTCGCCAGTGGTCAGGTTCATGACTCATCCTCCAGAGCGCCGCTTGGCGCACCATTGATCTTGCGGTTCATCCGCCCACCAGCCCGAGTGCACCGGCGAGCATCCCCAGGTGCGGCAACACGCGGCGGCCGCCGTTATCGACGATGGCATCGCCGCTGCGTGCCGGCGGGTCGCCAGCCGCCACCGGAACGAAGACCCGCGCCAGGAACACCGCGGTCGGGTCGAGACCGGGCGGATGCCCCGGCGGCGCCGGCAATTCACCGGCAGCGTCGCTGCTGCCGGCGCTGCCAGAGATATCCGGCCAGCCATTGAGGACCGCATCCTGCAAGGCGTCGCGGCGCGCTGCCGGGGCGAGCGCGGAGAGGTCGCGATCCGGCTGCGGCAGGCCGTTGAAATCGTCGTCGAGGCCGTCACCGCGGAGCACCAGATGCACCTCGAAAGCGTCCCGCAGACGCGAGGTCTGCACCGCGTCGAGGGCGTCGAAGGGCCCGCTGGCGAAAGCCGGCGTGAGTGCCTGACGACAGGTCACGAAGCGCACGAAGACATCGGCGATCACGGCCCGCGCGGGCAGCGCCGGTCCGTCGGCGATGAGGCGAGCACTGGCGAAGCGCTGCGGGTTGTCGAGCGCGGCCAGGCGCAAGCCGTCACCGCCGTCGCCTGCCAGCTCACCGTCGAACCAGCGCGTCAGGCGCAGGCACACCGATCGCGGCAATTCCACCAGGCGACCGAGCCGATCCACCGCCAGGCCGGGGGCGATGCGCACTTCCTCCACCGCCTCGCCTGCCGCCGGCACCTGACGCACACGCAGCCCGGCCAGCGTCCCACCAGCAAAAAGGCCCGCCGCGCCGGCGGCATCGGCATCCAGCCCTTCGGGCAGGCGCCGCGCTCCGGCGCCACTGACAAAAGCCAGCGTGCGGGCAAGTCGGCTGCGGTGGTAGGTCTGCTCGTCGGCAAAGTCGCCGGCATCGAGCAGCATTCCCGTGGCATAGTGCGGGCGCGCCGCGTCGGGCAGCGCGTAGAGCGGGTCGTCGGAAGGCGGGCGAAGGGGGCTGTTCATGTTTCGCTCCTGGGTTTGGCGGGCTTGGCAGGTTTGCGCGCTGGCGTCTTGTGCGCTTCAGCGGGGGCACGGGTCGGCCGAACAACGGGCCGAACAACGGGGGTAACGACCGGGGTGACCACCGGGGTGACGACTGGTGTCGGACCGGTCAGCGGTAGCCGGGTTAGCGGTGGCTGTGGTTGCGGCTGCGGATCGCTTACGACCGGCCGGCTGACGACCACATCGATCGCCTGCGGCGCACTGCGGCGCCCGTCGTTGCTCACCACCACCAGCTGGAAGCGGTGCGTGCCGACCGCCAGGCCGGCATCGACCACCACCACGGGCTCGGCAGTTTCGACGCTGCGTCCCCTGACGAAAGTAGTCATCGCATCGGCTCCGCTTGGCGGCTCAGGGCTGGCCCATATAGGTCCATTGATAGGCCACCACACGACCGCCGCCGGCGTCGAACGATCGACTGCCGTCGAGGTTGAAGCTGGTCGCAAAGTTCACGCTGCGCGGGGCATTCAACACGGCGGTGGGATTCTCGGTATCGGCGACGATGACGATCACCTCGTCGGGAATCGAGCTGTTGCCGGAGTCGTCCACGACCACCAGACGGAAGGTGTGGCGCCCCAACGGCAGCGCATTGTTGGCGGTCAGGGTGACTTCGACGGTCGGGGTCTCGGTGCGGACTTCCTGGTTGATAACGAACTCGGCCATGATGGGCTCCTTGTGGCGGGTTAGGTTGCGGGCGTTGTTGCGTTGTTGCGTTGTTGCGTTGTTACCTACCGTGCTGGAATGCGGGCCTAGTCGATGCGCCGCCATCGATACTCGGTGACGCGCCCGCCAGGCGCGGCGCTCGAAGTGCTGCCGTCGAGCATGAAGCTGCGCGCGTGCGCAACGATAAAGTCGGGGCCGGCATCGGCGACCGGCGGCACAACCGGGAACGGCGACGCCGCGCCCGACAAACGGGGATCCAGGCTGCCGACGCCGAGCACGTAGTCGCCATTGCCGAGACTGCTGACGCCGACCCGGGCCGGAATGCGCTCGCGCGGCGGACCAAGGTAGGTATCGACGCCGAGCAGGCTGGCAATGCCGACCAGCAGCGGCCAGGTCGCAGTCGCCACCTGCACTTCGACATGGGCCGGCGCTTCGAGCTCGACGATGCGGCGGAGCAGGCCCAGGTCTTGCGGCTCGACGCTCTGGTGCACCAGCACCAGAGCGCGAAACGCCAGCTGGTCGTAGAAAGCCAGAACCGCAGCGCGCTCGGCGCTCGAAATCAGCTCGTCGCGGAACAGTGCCAGCAGTTCGACGCGTTCGGCTTCGCCGAGAACCAGGGTATCGCCGACCACCGAATTGCCGCTGATGACCAGGCCTGGTAAAAGCGGGTCGTTCTCGACGTTGAGGTTCACGCCGAGCAGCGTGCTCATCAGCCGACGCATGCGAAAACCTTCCAGGACCACGATCTCGCCGCCACGCACGCCGCCGTCGCTGGCGATGTCGAGCGCCAGCCGCAGACCGCGCTGGCTACCGTGGTAGCGCGCCAGCTCGCTCGAACGGACGAGCCATTCGCGCCGCCGCCCCTCCGGCAGCGCAGCGTCGAAAGCCACGCCGAGCCAGCCGCCGAGCCATTCGAGCGACTCTTCCGGCACCACCACCGGGTCGCTCGCCAGATGGGCGGCAGCGACGAGGTCTTCGAGCGGAGTGAGCACGCCTTCGACGTTGCCCAACAGACGTTCGAGGAAATCGGCGGGCGTCGCCAGGCCAGGACTTTCCGCGGCGGCACCGAATTCGCTTTCGCGATAGAGGCGCGGCAGATATTGATCACGGTAGGAGAAGCGCGAGCCATAGGCGCGCAACGCGGCCAGTTCAGGCGAATCGCGCCCCGCGCCGAAAAACGCCACGCGCACCCACAGATAGCGGCCGCTGAGCGCGCGCACGCGATGCGCAGCACGCTGGATCATCGCCGTCCACAGTCCGGCGCGGCCGGGCTCGGGCGCACCCCAGGCACCCAGCCCGGGATGGCCGGGCAGCTCGGAAGGCTGCCGTTCCCAGACCGCATGCGGCACGGGCCCGGCGGGCAGCGAGTCCTCGGGCAGCTCACCGAAGACATGTGCCTGCCATTCATTGACGGCAGCGACGCTCGGCTCGGCGCTGGTCGCCAGCCAGACCAGCAGACCGCAGCCGGCCGGCAGACGGGCTTCGGCGCAGAGCCGGTGCCAGACGGTCTGCTGGTCGCCGCTGTCGATGAGGTGCATCGCCGCGCCGCTAAAGTTTGCGGCTTCACCACGGCGGGCGAGGTTGGCCAGCGACAGCCGGTGGAGCGGTTCGACCGTGCCGCCGGTCAGCGGGTAACGTGGCGGATCATCGAGACGATGAGCGAAAGGTGCTTCTTCGGCTGCGGCGGCCAGCGGATAGATATCGCCGGCCGGCTGCAGGATCAGCGCGGCGGCGGCTGACATCCGTGGCACCCACACTGGCGCGTCACGGCGGCCCGGCACGCGTACCACGACTCCACCCACTCCACCCACTCCGAGCCAGTCGATCGCATAAGCAAAGGTGGCACCCGCCAGCGTCTGCGCCGGGCCAAGCGTGCCGAGCTGCCGATCGAGCAAGCGCAGGCGGCACTCGCCGTCGCCGAACCATGACAGCAGCGCCAACGTACCGTCGGGAGCAAGCGCCAGCGACTGAGGCCGCTCGCCGGCCGGCCAGACGACGCCGGCAAAGAGCTTAAGCGTCGGCGGGCTGGGGTTTTCGGGATCAGGGCGGAAAGTACCCGGCGCGTAATCAGCGGCCGGCCGCTCGGGCTGGACGCAGCCACTGAGGCGTCCGAGGCGACCGCTGGCACGTTCCAGCAACCATACGCCGCCGCGCGGCTCGGCGGCAAGACGCCAGGCCTGGAAGTCCGGTGTCGGCAAAACAGTATCCGGCCAGCGACCGCGCAGGTCGTGCAGCAGGAGGCGTTCGGAGAGCGCCACATAAAGCACGTCGTCAAAACCGACGGCGAAGTCCAGTGGGCGCTCGCCGAGTGGCAGCAAAGTTGCCGCCGCCGGCAGATGACTGACGACGACGATGGCCATCAGCGCTTGCTCCCAGCGCGCGCTGGCGCCGTGCCGGTCGACCGACTGCGGCAGGCGCTCCAGCGCCGCTGCAGCAATCGCCGCGGCGTCCGCCGGGGCTGCCGAGAGACTACGCTCGCTGGCCAGGCGCAAGGCGCGGCAATCGGCGCGGTAATCGACGTGACTGCGCCCCGGCCAGTGCCGCTCGTCGGCCAGCAACCAGAAACGCTGTCCGTTGGCGTCCATCAGCACAGCTCGGGCACGACCGGCACGGCGACAGCTGCGTCGTCGGCGAAGGGATTGGGCAGCGCCGAAAGGTCGCCCGGCGCGCTACTGCCACCACTGCTGCCGGCCGGCGTATCGACCGCCACCACCGACAGCAGTTCGGGCAGCTGCCAAGCGGCGAGCTTCAGCGACTGACTGCCATCGGGTGTATTGCGCGTCAGCAGCCGCCATTGACCCTGGCCCGCAATCTCGGCACGTTCGAAGAGGTTGATGCCGCCGACCTCGGCAACGCCGGCGACCCGCGAGATTTCCACTTCCAGTTCGCGCTCGCGCAGCGTGCGACCGAGCGGCCAGCCGGCGCCACCCGGCCCATGCGGCGGCAGCGGCCAGAGCAGCCGGCGCAAGGCTTCGCGCAGCTCGAAGAGCACGGCCTCGCGACCGAAACCGTCGCGGATCGTCACGCCCACCGAGACGCCGAGCGGCACGTATTCACAGCCGATCACGTACAGTTCGGTGGCCAGCGGCGTGCGCACCGACAGATGCGCATGCACGCGTTCGATGAACGGCCTGTCGGGACGCGGGTTCGGCGCCTTGCCGAAAGGCTGCGCCGGCAAGACCATCACGCTGACCACGCCGGGCACATCGAAGCGTCGCTCGCGTGGTTTGAAGCGCGGCATCAACTCGACGCGCGCCACGTCGGTGCCCGGCACTTCCTGCGCCAGGCGGCGGTAATCGTCGGCAGTCACCGCGCGCTCGCGATGACGCAGCAGCGAGGGAATGCGCTGTTCGGCGCGGGCCAGGCTTTCGGCATCTTCACCGCCGGCGGTGGCCAGCGGCTGCAGCACCTTGATCGCCGGCATGGTGCGCGCCGCACCGACCAGCCGGGCCGAAGAGACTTCGCTCAGGCTGGCCGCCGGCAGGTTGCCGGCGCGGCCACCACCGAAGCGGCCATAGTCCAGGCGGATGCGCATCTGCCGCTCCGGCACCCGGCCGCGCACGCCATCACCGAAGCGCAGGCTGCCGGCCTCGGCGTCGAGTTCGAACACTGCCGCCTCACGCGCCACCAGCGCATCGGCCGAAATGGCGGCAAGATCATCGACCCGCTGCCATGGCTGATAGCCGCGGCCGGGCTCCTCGACCTGGATGCGCAGGGTGTCGGCGTCGACCGACGCGACCGGCAACTGGAAGACCTGATCGGCGGCGCCGGTCGAAACGCCGAGCACGCGGCCTTCGAGAGTGCTGCGCTGATCGACGGCGACGGCGTTGATGCCGACCCAGGCCAGCTTGAGACTGCTGACGCCGCTTCCCGGCTTCGGTCGCAGACGCAGCCAGCCGATCAGCCGGGCGGCTGTTTCGGGATCGTCGAGGCGCGGCGGATTGTCGCCAACGCCGGCGCGCGGGTTCTCGCCGACGTCGTTGGTGGCTGCCCAGATCAGCGCTTCGTCGGGCATCGGCAGGCGCAGTACGCCCGGCCGGGTCAGCCCGGCGGTGGTGTCGTTGGCGTCGCCGGGAAAGGGCTCGACGGTCAGGTAGTCGGCATTTATACCGTCGGCGCCGCGCGTCACCACTTCCCACAACACCGACACGCGCGCGCGCTGACCGACTTCCTCGAACAGCGCCGGGGCGGCGATCGCCGGCACCACGCCGACCGACAACATCGCGGTCGCACCGCTGTCGCCGCCGCCGAGCGCCGTGCGCGCGGCGACATTCGTCGCTGCCTGCTGTTCGGGGCGCTGCGCGGCGGGCGCCATCAGTGCCAGCCACAGCGCGCGATCAGCGCTCAGCGCGAAGACGTCTACGCCCTCACCACTCGCCGCCTGACCGCCTTCGAACAGCGGCGAAGCGAGATAGCCTTTGGCAGCACCGTCGATATGATGCACTTTCTGCAGACCGACGATCACCGCCTCCATGCGCGCCGCATCGGCGTCGGCAAGCGGCTGCTTGTACCAGGCCTCGGCAGCCACCGGCAGCAAAGTGGTTTCGGCCAGCGTTTCGAAGGGCAGCGGCGCCTTGATGCGCGCCCCCGCGGCGAGCGTGAGGGCGGCCAGTTCGGTGGGCTGGGCAAAAGCCAGACTGACGATGGCGGCAGCCGGCCGCGCCGGTCGCAGGCCCTGCCCGAGCAGCTTGAGGAATACCAGCCGCTGGCGCTCGGGAATCAGGTTGACGCGATAGAGCAGTGCGTCGCCGAGCCAGGCGAACAGCTCCAGCAGAGTGCGACCGGGGTCGCCCAGGCGTGGGTTGGTCCATTCCGGCGTGTGTGCCGGGACGCGGGCCAGCAGATCTTCGAGCAGATCGTCGAAGCTGCGGTCATCGAGACGGGGCGGCAGGATCGGCATCAGCCTTCCTCCAGGCGAACGGTCACGGCCAGCGCGCCGGGCGTGCCGGAGCGGGCCAAGCGATAGGCGATCTCCACCCGCAGGTCGGCGGGCTTGTCGGGGACTTCGAACACTTCTACCCGGTCGAGCAGGATGCGCCGCTCCCAGCGGCCGAGCGAGTCCATCACCCAGTCACGAATCTGGCGCCGGGTGGCGAGGTTGTTGGGGGCGTGCAGCAGGCGGTCCAGTCCGGCGCCGAATTCGGGGCGCATCAGTTGCTCGCCGGGTCGGGTGCTGAGAATCACGCGGATGCCCTGGCGCACGCTGGCTTCGAGATCCGGCCAGTCGAGTCGGCCGTGCTCGTCCGGCAAGGCGAACAGCGGCCAGCCGATCAGGGGACGCGGCAGCTGGCTGGTGCTCATGACTCACCTCCGCTCTTCTTGGGGAAGGGGATGCAGATCTTGATGAACATCATCCAGCGGAAGAACAGGTCGAAGAGCGACAGGAAGATGTTCAGCACGATGAAGGCGCAGATGGTGATGATCGGAATATTGAAGCTGCAGATCCAGCCGAGCTTGAGGCCATTGTCGGCCGGCTCCTTGCCGTCCATCAGGTCGAGCGGATCGCCGCCGAGCAGGTTCTGCATCGACGCCGGTACGGTGAACGCAACGTTGGGCTTGAGCTTCTTGAGCATCTCCTTGTCGCCCGGGTCGGGCAAGGCAATCTGTAGCGGCGGCGCACCGCTGCCTTCGTACCAGGGGGCAATTACAAAAGCCGGGCTGTAGTCGCCCCACACCGTTCGGGCCGGGCAGACACCTTCGGGCTTGAGACGCACGAAAGCGCGCAGCACGTAGCGCGCACCCGGGTCGTCGAAGCGTCCGGCGACGCCGCTGACGGCCTCGAAACGCAGACGCAGGCAGGCCGACAGGGCGCGCAACAGGGCATCGCCGGTAGTGGCGTCGAGCGCCGGCCAGCCCGCTGGGATGGTTGGTGCGGGCGAGACCGATTCCTCATTGAGCAGGATGCGGCTCGCCGCGGCGAGGAAATCGCCCGCCGGGCGGCTGCCGGCGATTGGCTTGCCGACGGCGTCGGCGAGCGGCAGGGCAATGCCGTTGAGCACCTCCATCAGCGAATCGGCTTCGGCGCTGTCGCCGAAAGCGTCGAACTCGACAGCCAGTTGGCGCAGCAGGAGCAGGAGGCGCTTCATCATGCTGCGCTCAGAGTCGCCCGGATTGCCGGCGATGCTCGCCAGGTCGGGCGTCAGAGCACGGCCCGGCCGCGGGAAGCTGTCGGCGAGGCCGCGCAGCGGGCCGACCAGATGCTCCTTGAAGTCGGCCGTCGTCGGACCGAACGCAGCCTCGTCGAACTCCGGCGCGCCGCCCTCGGCCTTTTCGCTGCTGGTGGTCGGGATCAGGCCGTAGAACAGCGTCGCAGCCGCCGCCTTGCAGACGTCCGGCGGAGCGACGAACATCGGCACCACCGATTCGTTGAGCAGCGCATCTTCCTGCGCCGCCAGCAGCGTGCTCACTTCACGGTCGAGGACCGGCTGACCGGTCGTCGGCCGGCTCAGTCGGCGCAGTGCTTCGGGGTCGTGGCGATTGCCGCGCGCGGCGCCGTCGGCGGCCGCGGCGATGCTTGCCCAGCCTTTCAGGCTGTCGCCGGCGCGCATCCAGCCCTGCTTCACTTCATTCCCCTTGGCATCGCGCACCAGCCGACGGATGACCATGCCGGCTCCCTCCACCCGCTGCGGGTCGATACGTGGCTCGCCCGGTGTATCGCAACGCGCTTCCATCACCGCCAGGTTGAACTGGCGCTGAATCGGCTGGAAGAGCTTGAGCACTTGCGACCCTTCAGCGGCGCGACGAATGCCTTCGACCAACTCCCGTTCGCTCTTCTGCCCACTTTCCTGCTCGCTGGTGACCGCCAGCGCAGCGGCCACCCGCCCGCCAGCGAGACCCAACTGGCGGCTGGCATCGCGCAGCTTGTTGAAGAGCTCGCGGCCCCTATTGCGTTTGCTGCGCGACCGGGTGTCGCTACCCGTGGCCATACGGGTCGGACGCGCCAGACTGTCGCGCAGAGAGATGCGCCCATTGGCATCGCGCAGACTGGCCAGCACGGCCTCGATGAAGTCGTCGTCGCTGCGCTGCAGGATCGCCGGCGCACCGCCAACGGCAAGGTCGCGCGGGGCCGAGAGGATCACCTCGTGATGGCTCACCATATGTTTCCCGCTCCCGGTGTGTAGCTGGTGGAGATAACGGACGTCGCCTGCAGAACCTCGCATTTGACGATGCCGGAAAACTTGGCCATGGCCGTATCGACGGTGACCATGCCGGCGCTGATCTTGACCTGCGGTGCTTCGACCTTGACCTCGGCACTGGCGGTAATGCTGATCCGTGCCGCCTCCATGACGACGCGATTGCCGTTGGCGTCCTCGACGGTGACCTTGCCCGGCCCGTCGGAGAGCGTAAGTTTCTGCCCGCCCGGTGTTTCGAGCACCAGTTGTTCCTGACCCTGCTGGTCATCGAGGGTGACGGTAACGCCGTTCTTCGAGCGAATGCGCTTGAAGCGATTGCCTTCGTCGCCGAGTTCAGCCGGTGCCGCGTTGGCACCGCTCCACAGTCCACCGACGACCAGCGGATAGCGCGGATCGCCTTGCAGAAAGACCACCAGCACCTCGTCATCGACATCGGGCATCAGGAAAGCGCCGCGATCGGCACCCGCAAAAGGGCACACCACGCGCGCCCATAGCGGTGCATCCTGGCCCTCGAAGGCATCGAAGGCGAGCAGGCGAATCTGCACCCGGTTGCGGCGCTCGGGATCGGCGATGTCCACCACCTGTGCGAGCTGGGCACCGTTGAGCCATCCGGCGGCGGGCTGGAAATGCGGCGCACGATCCATCAGGAAGCCTCCCCGAGATAGGCGCACTCGCCGACGAACTCGGTGCGATAACCGGCGCGCACATCGTAGCGGTGGCGCGCCTCGACGACGTAGTAGCTGTTGTCCCAGCGCGCGGAAAGGCCGCTGACCGCCACCGTGCTGCCGACGCGCAGTTGCGCATTGCCCTCGGCAACGGCGTCGAGACGCACGAAGCGCCGCGCGCGTTGATCGAATGCCGCCTCGGCCACTGCCCGCGCTTCGGCGTCGGTCGCCAGCGCCAGGTGACCAAGGTGTTCACTGCGCCGTTCGAACGCGCGGCCAAGCCAGTCGGCGCCACTCGTACCGCTGCCGGGCCCGCCGTGACTGAGACTGCCGACCTCGGCGCTGACAGCGCTGCCGCCGACCGGATCCCAGCCCGCGGCAGTGATGCTCGTCACCTGTTGCGCGAGATCGGCCACCACCCGGGCGCGTGCCAGCTGGCCATGCAGCTCGAGGCTCAGTTCACCGCGCCGAACGTCGCCGCGTGCCGCCACCTGCAGCTCCTCGCCGACGATCTGCAGGTCGGCGTCGAAACGCCCGAGCAGCCGCCGCAGGAAAGCGAGATCGCTCTCGTTGAGTTGCGCCCAGGTAGCGATCGGCTCGGCCAGACCCTGCACCGAAGGACGCAGGCCGAGCTCGTTGGCGACGGCATTGACCACGTCGGCCGGCGACATGTCGCTGTAGACCTTGCTGCGGCGCGCCATGCGCGCGCGCCCGAGCGGGTCTTCGGCAAGCACCACCAGTTCGGGCGGCGAGCCCTGCGCGAATTCGGCCTCGAAGCCGCTGACCACGCCACGGAAAAGCTCGCGGGCCTGCGTCTCGTCGCCGGCGTAGACTTCGATGGCCGTGCCAAGCGCCAGCCGAGAACCGTCTTCGAAGGCATATTCCGCACCGCCGTCGGTGGTACTCGCCCAGTTCGAGAAGCGCAGTTCGGCGGTACTCATACCCCCCTCGGATTCCTCGATGCGCATGCCGATGAGCAGCTCGGAAACGCGCAGATCCTCCTGTCCGGCGAGGCGCAGCGTCGGCCGGGCACGATAGACCGCGGATTGACTGACGGAGGTTTCGGCAGGCATGGTCGCCAACTCCTAATCCGCGTGCCAGCGCTGGCGACGCTCGTTGCGCAGCGCGAGTTCGCGCAGCGTCGCTTCGACTGCCTCAGCCTCGCGTGCCGCATCGGGCGCCGGCGCGGCGCTGGTCGACTGCGCGGCTTCCTGATCCGGCCGGACCTCGGCCTGCATCTCTTCGATCATGATCGGCATGAATCGCTCCTTTAATGTGAAAGTCGCGCAAGCGACTCACGAAACTCCCTTCTCCCCTTGCGGGAGAAGGGGCAGGGGAAGAGGGAAACGGTCATGACTTTCATGATTTGGGGTGTCTCCACGTGTCATGACCGTTAGCGTGAGCCGATGACGAACTCGGCGTCACCGCTGACATCGGCTTTCAAACCGCTACCGCCGCCGTCGATCAGACGACCACCGACGGCCACCTTGCCGGCACTCGAAATGCTCGCCGAGCTCTGTAGCAGATTGCCCGTGGAGAGCGGCCGTGAACTCAGCTTGCTCTCTACCCGCAGCCCCGAGAAGCCGGCACTGGCCGAAGCTCCGGCACCAAGCGACAGGGACGCCGATGCGCCGCCACCAAGGCTCAAACCGGCTCCTGCACCGACTCCTCCGCCGGCGCTGACACCCAAGCCCGCGCCACCACCGACGCTCAGCCCGGCCCCACCTCCAGCGGCGAAGGCTGCCGCCGGCAGCAGGTTCGCGCTGCCCCCGACCGAGCCCGCCGCCGACGCAGACGCTGAAAAACCACCACCCGCCGACGCTCCGACGCCAGCCGAGAAGCCGGCGCCGACCGCGGCACCCGCCGAGAAACCGACACTTGCCGATGCCCCTACCGCGAGTCCGCCGCCGGCGCCAAAGCGCAGGCTGGCCGCGCCGTTGGCCGCTGCAATGCCGCGCGCGGCACGCGGGTCGCCGGCCTTGTTGGCCGCGCCCTGGGCACCACCGAGCGGTCCCTCGTCGTCAGGAACGACCACCGGTTCGGGGGCAAGCTCGGTGTCCACTTTGGCTGGCTTGTCGCCAGTGCCGCCCTCGAAAGTGACGTCCTGACTCGACAGCGTCAAATTGATCGAGGAGCGCAATGGCAAGCCGCCAGCGGCGAAGAAGTCGATCGTCTCCTTGTACTGTTCCACCATGCCGGTGAAGGCGTAGGCGCCCCAGCTGAACTTCACCACCGGTGGCACTTTCTTGCTCTGGCCTTCGGGGATGGGCTGCAGGAGCTGTGCCATCTTGTTGGTAGTGATGCGCACGTCCTCGCCGGTGTCGGTGCTGTCGAAAACCACGTCCATGGTCAGCTTGGCCGTTGTCTGGCTGACGTACTGCTTCTTCTTGGCGCCCTGGCCCTCTTCCTTGAGGGTGTTCGAGACCGTGTGCTGCAGGCTGGCGGGATTGAAATGCACCGTGATCGGCTCGCGATGCGGACCAGTCATCGCCTCGAAGCGGGCAGCTGCGTTGGTGACTTCGTTCGGGAGTTCGGACATGACCCGCCTCAACTAACGAGCACCAGGCCTTCGTGGGCCAGATGCAGTTCTTCGATGCCGATCTCGCTGCCTTTGGCATTGAGGTCGGCGGCCTTGAACTTGACCGGCAGCGCACGGCGCAGCGCCCAGCGCACCACCGGCTGATCGGCGCTGTTGCGCATCTCGATCTCGACCTGCAGGCGGTAGGAATAGGCGCCGGCGCCCACTCTGGCGAACCAGTTCCACAGGTCGCGGGTGTCGGTCATGCCGCGCTTGAGGACCACCGTGGCGAAGCTCACCGGACCGGCACGCTGCACAGCACCGTAGTTGCTGCCACCGACCTTGATCACCTTAGGTTCCATGGTCGCTTCGAGCCCGGTGCATTCGGAGAACGCGCCCCGGCAAAGGGCGACGTCGTCGCCGCTCGACTTGGCCAGCGATTGCTGGCTGAAGTTGACGTGAAAGCGAAAGACGTGCAAGGGAATGTCATTCATCAGGCCACCTCGCGCAGCGCTTCTGCAAGCGCTGGTGCGGCGCCGCCACCGGTGAGGTCGAGCACCACGCTGATGCGCTCGACCGCCGCCACCGGGAGAATGCTGACTTCGGCGCGCAGGCGACCATTGTCGAGATCGTTCTGGCTCATCGTGCTGCGATCGCAACGCACGCTGAAGGCCTCCTCCGGCGAAGCGCCACCGAGCGCGCCCTCTCGCCAGAAGGCGGTCAGCAAGTGCCCGAGTGTGCGCTCGATGCGCTGCCAGAGAGCGGCTCCGCTGGCCTCGAAAAGTGCCGTTTCGCCGGCGCGCCGGGCAGCTCGCAAGAGCGCGCCCATCAGCCGGCTGACACCACCGGCCCGCCAGGCTTCGTCGGCGCTGGCAGTAACGTCCGAGTGCAGCACCCAGCCCACGGGCGACGGCGCAATCACGCACACGCGTTGCGCGAGGCGGTCCGACGGCGTCGTGGCGATGCCGCTCCAGGCGAGGAGCGGTTCGCTGCCGGATACCGCAGCCAGCGGCGTGCCAGCGACCGAGCGAAAGGTGCCGCGCGCCAGGGCATTGATCGCCAGCAGGCCGGCGAGCAGCCCCTCGGGCGCCTCGAGCGCGCCTGGCAGGTCGGCGCTGTGGCTGGTCCTCAGCCACGGCCAGGCCAGTTGTACGAAAGCGCTGGCCACGGCACGGCCGCCGTTGCCGCTGTCGGGTTCCACGAGTACGCCGGCGTTTCCCAGGTAGGTGTGGAAATCGGCCTGCGCCCAGGTGTCGGCATGGCGGGCGTTCTGCATCGGCAGCGGCAGCGCGGCGACGAGAAGCATCTCGCGGTGCAGGCGGGCAAGGCGCTCGCGGGCCGTGCCAAGGGCATTGCGCCAGGCAATGAAACCCTCGCCATCGGCGCGCGGCGGCGCCAGATCGCGCAGACCAACATCCTGCTCGACCGCTGCCGCAGCGTTGCTCGAACACTCGACGAAGACCTCTGGCGAGCTGGGCGGCTCAACCGCCACGTCGACCATCGCCGGTTCCATGGCGCAGATATCGGCCAGATCCGGCAGGCACAGCAGCGTCACCTCGGGCAGGCCGGAGAGATGACCGATGCCGATCCAGCTGGCCGGGTCCAGCGGGCTTGCCGCAACCGCCAGTAGCGGCGCAAGGCGCGTCGCGCGCTGCGCCGCGCGATTTCCGGCGGCCTCGAGGTAGGGCCAGGGATCGCCGCAGCGCACGATCAGGGCGCGTCGCCCGCCATTGGCAAAGAAGCTGCGCACCGCGGCACCGAGATAGCTGGCGCAGAGCCGCTGCTCGCTGCCGACCGGCTGCATGACAGGCCGCCTATCCCAGGCAAACAAGGCGTCGAAGGCGTTCCAGCTGTCGACCACCACCGGCAGCTGCAGCAAGGCCTCGACCTCCGCCTCCGGGCGTGCCCAAGGCCCGTCGATCCAGCGCGCCTCGACGAGTGCCGTATACACACTGGCCGGCAGGGGGGTCGCCCGTCGTCCGACGTAGCCCACGAAACAGGCCACATCGACCCGGTTCGGGTCCGGCGCGACGGCCGGCGGCGCCAGTTCGAAGGACAGACCGTTCATGCCCGCTCCCCCGCGAAAAAACCGGGTTCATGCGATACCGCCAGGAGGCGTGTGCGCATCATCACAGCCGTTTCGCCTAGGCCTGGATCTCGAAGCCTTCGGCCGCGAGTACGATCTCTTCCATCGCCACGTCACCGCCGCCCTTGCCAGCCAGCGTCGGGCCGGTGTACTTCATCGGAATGCAGCCGCGCAGCAGCCAGGTACGCACCGGGTTGTGGGCTTCGTCGAGCAGCGTCACGGCGACCGTCCGCTGGGCCGCCGGGCCGGCGGTACGCGTTTGCTCGATCCACTCCCACAGACTGTCGAAATTGACGATGCCACGCTTGAAAGTGACGTCACTGACCTTGTGCACGCCAGCCACCTTGCGCACATGGTTTTCCTTGTCGCTGCCGGCGCGGTATTCAGCGACGGTGACCTCGGTGCCAATGCCGGAAACGTCGGAAAAACCACCAAAGTCGTCGCTGCCGTCGAAATTGACGACGAAGTTGAAGGCGCCATAGGGTGTGATTCGCTCAGCCATGGTTTAGTCTCCCTCGCTCAGGCACGGGCATCGGCGGTTTTCTGGCCGATGCGGAAGATCACGAATTCGGCCGGCTTGATCACCGCCACGCCGATCAGGCAAACCAGGCGACCGTTGTCGAGGTCGTTCTGGGTCATGGTGCTGCGGTCGCAGCGCACGAAATAGGCTTCCTCGGTCTTGCTGCCGAGCAGCGCACCGTTGCGCCACTCGTTGTAGAGAAAGTCGGAAATCGTCTGTCGAATGTTGGCCCACAGCCGCTCGCCGTTGGGCTCGAATACCGCCCACTGGCTACCGCGGTCGATCGACGACTCGAGGTAGTTGAAGTAGCGCCGCACATTCACGTACTTCCACTCGGGGTCGGACGAAGCCAGGCGCGCGCCCCAGACGCGGAAGCCGCGACCCGAGAGATAGCGCAGGCAATTCACGCCGATCGGGTTGAGCATTTCCTGCTGCGCAAAGTTGATGTCCAGTTCGAAGCGCAGCGCGCCACGTACCACTTCGTTGGCAGGCGCTTTCCAGACCCCGCGCTCGACGTCGTTGCGCGCGTAGATGCCGCTGACGAAGCCGGAAGGCGGCAGCGCCAGTTCGCGCGGGATGTCCTCGCGGCCCGGCCGGGCCAGCGGATTGGGCACTACCACCCAGGGGTAATACACCGCCGCGTAGCGCGAATCGATGAGGCCACGCAGGCTACGGGCCTGGCCGGGTGTCTGGTCGCGCGGCAGGTCGAGCACTGCTATGCGGTAGGCGCGGCGCGATTCGGCGTGCGAGATCAACAGGTTATTGATCGCCTGCGCCTCGGCGTAGGCCGAGGAACCGGGCGCAGCGACAATCGAGATGTCCTCGAGGCCGGACAGCTCACCCAGGGCCAGTGCGTAGTTGGCAGCGACCGGCGCAGCGCCGTCGCCGCCGCCGATCAGCGCAATCACCCGCTCGAGCTCGCCGGCGGCATTGGTGACAGCGCCAGTGAACAGGGCGTTGCGCAACTCCAGCGCGCTGACGTTGGCGCCAATGGTGATCGCGAACATGTTCTGCAGATGATCGGCGCGGCGTGCCGGGGTGGCCGACATCACGTGCCCGACCCAGGTCGGATGGCTGCGATCGAAACCAAGCCCCTCGAAGCTCAGGTCCTCGTTGTCATCGTCGATGGCCACCACCAGCAGGCTGACGATGCGCGGCGTGTCGGCTGCCAGCGTGGCCGCCACTTCGGCGGGAGCACCGGGATCGGTGGCTGGATGCCAGTTGTTGCCGACCTTGAGGTGGAAGGCGGTGCCAGCGCCAGCACCAGTGACCAGCAAAGTGCCGGCCGGCGCGTTGCTCATCGCCGTCGCGGCCACCGGCGCGAGTTGCTCACGCACCACCACCTGGCCGTTGCCGATACTGCCGGGGAAACGCGAAACGAAGTGCACCGCTTCGTCGGCGGCATTGCCATCCGGCGTCACCTGACCGCTGGCGGTCGCCGCCCCGGCGCCGACGGCACGCGAGACATAGAGTCGCGAACCGCCCTCGTTGTAGAAGGCGCGCACCGCGTGCGCGAGGTAGTTGGTGTCGGGCGAGGCGCCGGAGAGTGCCAGATCCGAAATACCGCCGTAGATGCGCTCGAAGTCGCCGAAGCTGGTCAGCAGTTCGGGTACTTCCTGGGCATCAGTGCTGGCACGGAATGGCCCTTTGCGGGTAGGCCCAGCGAACGCGGTGGTACTGGTGCCGACGCCCTCGATTGACTTGGCGCGGAAGCTGGTTTCCTCGACATAGACGCCGGGAGCTAGGTACTCGGGCATGGCAGGTCTCCTTCGATCGAGCGTGCCGGGCCATGGATGCCCGGATTTCGGACTCGCTGCTTAATGTGAAAGTCGCGCAAGCGACTCACGAAACTCCCTTCTCCCCTCGCGGGAGAAGGGCCGGGGGAAGAGGGAAACGGTCATGACTTTCATGATTCGGGGTATCTCGACATGTCATGACCGTTAATGTGAAAGTCGCGCACGCGACTCACGAACCTCCCTTCTTCCCGTGCGGGAGAAGGGTCAGGGAAAGAGGGGACGGTCATGGCGCTCATGATCTGGTTTGTCTCCACTGTCATGACCGTTAGGGCAGATCAAGGCCCAGGTTGAGATTCAGGGCGCCCCGCGCGGCGAGGCTGACGTTCTGCTGCGTCGTCGCCAGGACTGCGCGACGGCTTTCGAGATCGGCCGGGTCCACCAGCGGCGTCGCTGTCGGCGGGCGACCGGCACGGACATCGGCGATGGGCGTGCGCGTGCCCAGCGCCGGGTCGAAAAAGACTTCAACAGTGGCCGCGATAGTGCTTACCACCACCGCGTCCTCGTCCTCCGACCAGGTGGTCACCGGCACGCCGACCACCGGCACCAGCGCCTCGCCACGCCAGTCGCTCATGCCGCGCGCGAGCACCGTGGCCCCGGCCAACACGCGCAGCAGCGCGCCGCCCAGGGCTGCGCCGTCGGCGTTGTCGGTGATGCTGGCGCGCACGGCCGTCCAGTTGGTGCCCAGCCCGGCCGCAGCGCTCGGGTAAAGCGGGATGTCCACGGCCACGAAGAGCGAATCGCCACCCACCGCCTGCGGGTCGCGCGGCAGGGCGATGCTGGCCAGTCGCGGCAGATAGTGCCCACCGGGATCACGTAGCGTGATTGCCAACTGCTCGCTGCCTGGCGCAGGCAGGGCCGGTGGCGCGTCGAAGGCCGCAGCGTGTGTGGTCAGGCGTGACCATTCGTGGATCACGTAGAGGCCGCTGCGATTGCGCGCAATGCGCGCGCCCACGGCAGACGCTTCGAGCCGGCCGCGCAAGGCGATACCGGTCGTTCCATCGACCGGCCGCAGCGCAGCGAGCACCCGCCACTCAAGGCGTTCGAGTTCGTGAAATTGACGAACGACGCTCACGACACCTCCTCGCCGAAGGCGAAGCGCCCGCTGACCACCGGACGGAACTGCGCGTCGTCGCTGTCCGGGTCAATGCGTACCAGTCTCGCCACGTAGGACACCGACAGTCGATAGGACGGCGTGACGGCATCCCAGATGCGCATCAAGTCCTCGGTGGCCAACTCCGAGGGCACGATCTGGATCACCTCGTCGCCCGCCCACCCGGCATCGGGAGTCAGCGACGAGGCATCGAGCACCGGGAATTCATGCAGTTGCCGCAACGCCCAGGTGAGCGCCACCTGCTCATCCTGCGGCGTCATTCCCCAGCTGCTCATGAGATAGTGCAGATCCAGTCCGAGGGGTGCGAGGCGGCTGTCGGAAGCGCGCAGATGCGCACTTTGCCGGGAGTGCTCATTCACCGAGAGGCGATAGAGAAACAGCGTGATGCGACTGCGCTCTTCGCTGTCGCTGGCCAATTGTCCGGCGCTCACCAGTTCGAAATCGCAGGCCGGCAAAGCACGACCACCGCTTTCCGCTGGATAGGTATTGCGCAGAAAGGTCGCAATCGAACTCCCCACCGAGTGCACCCCGAATACGTTTGCCATCGTCCTCCCTAGGGAAATTGCCTGCTTTGCTTACCACGCTCTCCGCCAGATCGACAGCGAGCGGCGCTCTGCCCTGCTTTTGCAGAAACATCCTACGGATGCTCACTTGCAAACCACGTGCCAGCTATCGAGGGCGATCTAACTACATGTATCGGCAGCTGTTTCTGGAGGGACTTGGCAGCGAAGCGAACAAGGCGGGTCTCACGCGACCCACTACGGCAGCCGTTTCTGGAGCGCCCTGCTCGCCGCCAGGTACTCGGCTCGCCGCCCCAATGCCGCCAATACCGTTCGCCGGCGACGCAAGCGATGACTGCACAGGCAATGGGTAGGATTCGACCCGGGCGGGTCAGTTTTGCCCCACCGGCCACGAGTCACTACGCTGCCAGTGGAGGTGTGGCGCATAAAATCAATGACTTATTTGCCCTGGACGCTTGCCGAAGGCTTCTTGGCGCGCAGATAGACGACATGGTGGTCGGCGTTCTCGTGACGGCGCACGAGACCTTGCGCTTGCATGCGCAGGAGAGCCGCTTCGACGCACTGAGCATCGACCCGCCAATGCCTGGGCAGCCACCATTCGCAGATACCATCAACGGTGTCAGCCGCGTCCGGATGGCTGTGCAGGTAACGCAGGATGGCGTCTACCACTTCGCTGGTGCGTGGCTGCGGCCGCATGGACTCCCTTCCCTGAGACGACATTCATCTGAAAGCAATGTTCGTGCTATGGGGAAGGCGCTCGCGGCAAGCGTTGGCGCTCAGCGAAAGGGAAAGTGGAAAGGTGGCAATAAAAGCGGATCAGCGTCGCCTGCACACGTCGCGAAAACCGCCTTGGCGGCTCAGGCGCAGGAAGGCGTCTGCCGCAGCGCAGCCGGCGAAAGCGGGCTGCGCGTGGAAGTCAAAAGCCGTTCAGGCGTGCCGAAAGTCATCGGGCGCGATGCCGTACTTCTTGAGCAGCTTGCCGAGCGCGCGCCGCTCTTTGCCGGCCAGACGGGCGGCGCTGGAAACGTTGCCGGCGCTTTCCGACATCAGGCGCAACAGCTGGCCGCGCTCGAAAGCTTGCAGCGCCTGCTGCTTGGCAGCGTTGAAATTGAGGGTCGTTGGACTCGTCAGGCGACGATCGGCTTGCTGTCGGCGATCATTGTCAGGCGCGGTTTCACCGATCCGGATCTCCGGCTCGTCACACAACAGAAACTCGCGCTGGATACGATTCTGCAGCTCGCGGACGTTGCCGGGCCAGGTGTAGGCAAGCAACCACTGGACGGTATCGGGGTGCAGTTCCTTGACCGCCAGGTGGTATTGACTGGCGGCTTCGGCAATAACGTGGCGCGCCAGCAGCAGGACGTCCTGGCCGCGTGCGCGCAGCGGCGGCACATGTAGCTCCATGGCCGTGAGACGGTAGTAGAGGTCGGCACGAAACGCGCCCTCTTCGATCGCCTGCGAGAGATCGCTGTTACACGCCGCAACAACGCGCACGTCGGCGTGTTCGACCAGGCTGCCACCCAGACGACGGTACTGACCGTCCTGCAGAAAGCGCAACAGGCTGACCTGCGCCTTGGCGGTCAGTGCATCCACTTCGTCAAGGAACAGGGTGCCCCCCTGCGCCTGCGCAATCAGGCCGATCTGGCTCTCGCGCGCATCGGTGTAGGCACCTCTGGCGTGTCCGAAAAGCTCGTTTTCGACCAAGTGATCGGGCAGTGCGCCGCAATTGACCGGAATGAACGGCCGCTCCCGACGGCTGCCCTGATAGTGCACGGCACGCGCAGCCATTTCCTTGCCACTGCCGGTTTCGCCGCTGATCAAGACGGTGGTGTCGTAGCGCGCGACCCTGGCGAGAATCGCCAACATCTCGTGGAAAACAACAGATTCGCCGATAAAACCGTGGTCTTCAGGTGAGTTGCTCATCGCCGGTCTCCCATCGCGTTGCCTACGTAAGCGCGAGACTTATTGAACTTCTGGAAACGAACCTAGCAGACGATCCCCGACAGCGTCCACTCAAATTTTTGAATCCGGCCAGCGCGTTAGTGATAGTCCGCCGGAGCTTCGGTGTCACTGGGGCGGCGAGTCAGACCATCCGAAAACCTGTGCCAACCTCGCTTCTTGCGGGTACGGCGAAGCTGTTTGGCATGATCGTGGTGACTGCTCGGCACATCGAAGGCAGGCGTTTACGCCTTGCCTGCGCACATCACGCCATCGGCGACACCGCGCATGGCGAGTTCGTCGCCCTGGCGCACTATCTATTATCAAACTGAGGCCACTTCCCCATCACGCGTCACGCCATCCCTGCGATTGACCAGAAAGCCGGATCCAAGCCAAACACCCACTGCCAGGATGACTGTTCCAGCGGTTTGAACGAGACACCAACGCATGAAAAGGATTTCTGTACTAAGCAGTTGCCTGCGGTCCGGCCCGAGCAAGAACTGAGCCCCCGAAAAAACACTTCCATATTTTTCGACTTGTTGCTCAAGACCGCGATTCAATAGCCACCAGCCGACTGGGAGCGCGAGCACCGTGAGCAGCACGGAAATGCTGCGTTCTGTACCCGAAAAGGCAGGCGCCCGAGCCAACAGCAGGGAATTCGCGCACATCAGCAACAACAACCCATAGAGATAGCCACCGCCACCCCAACCCCATTCGCCGTCGCGGGCAAGCAGCTCATTGAGGTTATCGGTTGACGACCAATCGAAAGCCACCGCCTTGCATAGCCACAGCCCTAGAACGGCAGTCACCGACAGGCGAAGGAGCCAGGCGTAGCTACGACCGGCACGGGCGGAAGACCAGGCACCGACGGCGACCATACAAGCTAGGAAGATGGGAAGAGGGGCATACAGAGCCCAGTAGCGAACGCAACGCTCCAGAAAACCAATCACCCCCGGGGAGTCAAGGTAGAGGAAGACATCGCGCCAAACATCTCCCCAGGAACTCTTGTTGGTGACAAACCAGAAGACGTTTGATGATCCCGCTATGTCGTCTAAGCTTTCGGCGGTGACGCTTGCCCAAAGAAGCGCCAGGCTCACAAGACTAACCAACAACGTAAACGCTGGTAGCCGAAGCTCTGGCAGCTGCGGGCAAGCAAGGCGAGCGGCAAGCCAGACAGATCCTGCACCGGTCCACAGTAAAGCGAACGCAAAGAATGTGAGATCAACGATGCTGCCATTGTTTCTGAATAACTCTCTTACGTTATATGGGATCCCGGGCGTTCGTAGCAACACGCTGACGCCGATCACCACGATCAAGACGCTAACCACCAGAGTGATCAAGCGTGGTTTCCAGACACTGACGGAATCCGCCACATTGGCCTCGGGCCGTGCTTGCCTACCATGCGGATCAGTGCGCGGACTAACCCGCAAGCGATCCATGCCTTGACCGATCAGGATCACCAGCAGTGGCTGCGTGATGTCCGGTGACCTGGTCACAACGAAAGCCTGCATCAGTTCCACCACCATGACCCAGAATGCAAGACCTAAGCTGGCGGTTCCAGCTTTCCCGCCGGCCAATCGAAAAACCTCAAGGATGCTGGTGTAAAGCACCACCGAGCCCACAACGGCCCAGAGGTTAACCATCATCGATCCTCGCAGCATCCCCTCAAAGGGCAACCAGGAAATCGCTGCCGGCTCGTCACGCAGATTGAAAGGGTAAAGCGCGTCCACCGTATAGGCGATGGACAAAAACAGAATGATCAGGAAATGCTGCGCGTCCTCGGACCTGCGCTGGATCACCCACCACCCGACAGCGCCGACGATGAAAGCGACCAGGATGGAGGTATCAAGCGGCGCACCGCGGAAGAAAAACTTGCCGATGACGATACCCAAGAGTAGCGCAGGCAGCATCCACAGAGAACGCCGGTAGCCAAACACAACGCCCAGCAGCCGTCCCAGCAGTAATGCCACTGCGGTCCCTAGAAAGATGCTGTGAATGGCGAATGTCGGACTAGCCACCAACGATTTGAGCTGATCCTTGAGCAGTTGAAGGTCAATGCTCGGTATCAGAGGAGACCATTCCAGCAGCGTCCAGGCAACAATCAGGGCCGCAGCCATCAGCGCATCCACGGACGGCCTGTCGCTAAAGCGTACGTGCTTCACCAAAAGCCGGCCGATCAGCAGCCCCGCAGCCAGACCCACCATGTTCCAGAAAACATCGCTTAATGCCGGAAACCTCGAGGGAACCCAGATTTGTGCAAGCTGAACACCCAGCGATACTGCAAACCCCAATGCACCCGTAAGTGCTACCGCTGAAGCCGCACTGGCGCGCGGCGCCATGGAAAACAGCCCCGCCACGCCCCAAGGAATGAACAAGATGATATTGCCCACAACATCTCCACGGGAACTAACTATATGCCAGTCCGAAAACATCCTCTCGGCGGCGCCCGGTGGAGCAGGGGAAAAATTGAAAGGGTAGAGTGACCCGTAGGTGATCAAGAGTGCAGCCAAGCCCAGCGGCAAAAAGCGCATCATAATTTTGGCAAACGTCTCGGCAGATTCGGTAACGGCTGAGCTATCTTGGCGGGGATACGAAAGAACAGGAGTTAGTATATGCAATTCCCCTGTTGAAATCGCCCCTAGATCACAAATGTCTTTGGCATACTCGAGGCTCGACAAAAGCGGTTAGCCAGCGGCGATCGGGTGGCTTTCCATGTCACGGCCATGCTGTGATCGGCTGCGCAATAGATGCACAACTTATTGTCGTCGCGATCAACGCACGACCACGAAGTTTGGCAGCCAAAAAGGAGCCTGGCGGCCGACCCCGAACGATCGGGCGACTCAAAGCACCACCCAAGGCGAGTCATCGTCAGTCAGAAGATCATCGACCAACGCCCGGTGCGTTCAATGTTCATGAGCACATGGAATGATATCTGGCACACTTGGGGGCCTGACTATCGAGTAGCATCTGGCCCGCCAAAACCGTCTTTGGCCCGACCACAGCCTCTACAAATAGAGTACTCTCTCGGCGACATTTGCCGCTCGCCCAAACGCCGCTCCAGCCCGACCTGCTAATCTACTGCCAACTGCATACATGCCATGAACGACAGATTTTCTGGCCAACTTGACCTGAGTTGCCTTTTCGGCCCCGCTGCCGCCCCGCTCCTGATCAAGTCCCTCGCCCTGCGCGGTGACCATGTCGCACAGGACGACGATGCCGTATGCGCCGTGATCGGCTCCCCCACTTTCGGGGAAAGCACTGCAACCGCGACCGCGCCAGCTGCGGGCATTGCCAGCGAACTGCTCAAGGCCTGGCGCGAGAACGGCGTCGAGTTGGCTTCGCGGATTCACGGGGCTTATGCCTTCGCCATTGTCGACGCCCGTCGCGAATGCGTTTTTCTGGCCGTCGACCGCTTCGCGCTCCAGACCCTGTGCTATCGCGTCGACGAGCAGACACTGGCCTTTTCAGATCGTGCCGATTGCGTCCAGGGCGGAGGCGACGAGCTCGACCCGCAGGCGATTTTCGACTACCTGTACTTCCACATGATCCCGGCACCACGGACGATCTTCAAGGGCGTACGTCGGCTGCCAGCCGCCAACGCGCTGCTGGTCGACCGCCAAGGTGTGCACGAAATTCGCCACTGGCCGCTGCGTTTCGACGAGCACCACCGGCAACCCTTCGAGGCGTCGCGCGACGCTTTCCGCAAGCTGATCCGGGAGGGCGTCAGCGACGAGATTGTCGGCCACCAGCGCGTCGGAGCATTCCTCTCGGGGGGCACTGATAGCTCGACGGTCGTTGGCATGCTCTGCGATGTCACCGGCCAGGCGGCGCCCGCCTACTCGATCGGCTTCGCTGCCGACGGCTATGACGAAATGGAGTATGCCCGCCTGGCGGCAAAGCATTTCGGATGCCAGCACCACGAGTACTACGTGACCCCGGCCGACCTGCTGGCCAGCATCCCGGCCGTCGCCCAGCATCACGACCAACCGTTCGGCAACTCCTCGGCCCTGCCTGCCTACTACTGCGCCAAAATGGCCGCCGCAGACGGCTGCAGCAAGATCCTTGCCGGCGATGGCGGCGACGAGCTTTTCGGAGGCAATTCGCGCTACGCCACGCAGCGCCTGTTCGAGTTCTATCAATCGCTGCCGGAAGCCCTGCGGCAGCACATCGAGCCGCTGTGCTCGGACGACAGCGTCCTGCGGCGCATCCCGGGCCTCAAGCAGGCGACCGGCTATGTCCGGCATTCGCGCATACCGATGCCGGATCGGCTGCAGAGTTTCAACCTCATCATGCAGCTCGACCCGGCGAAAGTGCTGAGCGCCGAATTTCTCGCCCAGGTCGATCTCGGTGAACCGACAAAACATATGCAGGCCACTTGGAGCGAGTGCCGGGCGCCGAGTCTGATCAATCGCATGCTGGCCTACGACTGGCGCTACACGCTGGCCGACAGCGACCTCCCGAAAGTCCGCGGCGCGGCCGAGATGGCTGGGCTGGCCGTCGGCTACCCCTTGCTAACGGACCGCCTGACCGATTTCTCGATGACCCTGCCCACCAACTGGAAACTGCGCCGCTTCAAGCTGCGCTGGTTCTTCAAGGAAGCGCTACGCGGCTACCTACCCGACAAGATCATCACCAAATCGAAGAAAGGCTTCGGACTGCCTTTCGGCGTATGGGCGACGCGCGATCCAGCGCTGCGGAAACTCGCCGAAGATTCGCTGCACAGTCTCGCGACGCGCGGCATCGTACGACCGGACTTCGTTCAGCGGCTGGTCAGAGAGCATCTTCCCGATCACCCCGGATATTACGGCGAGATGGTGTGGATCTTGATGATGCTCGAACAGTGGTTGCGTGGCCACGAAGTGCGGCGAGCTGCCGGATAGCGCTGATCGCCAGTTTTCACGCCAGCGCGAACAATTTCACAGTCGATACGGCGCTTGTCGCTAAAATCGGCGTCTCCTACATGATCACCACCACCCCAAGAATATGACCGATGCCAACCTGCTTGCCGAGCTGATAGAGCACGCCGCCGCGCGCAATCCTGAAGCCATCGCACTCAGCTACGACAAACAATCAATGCCTTACGGCGTGCTGCAGCAATCAATCGAAGATCTTGTCGGCGGCTTCGTCGGTCTCGGACTGCAGCGCGGCGAGCGCATCGCGATCTACCTGGAAAAGCGCTTCGAGACGGTCATCGCCAGCTTCGGCGCAACGGCCGCCGGCTGCGTCTTCGTGCCACTCAATCCGCTGCTCAAGGCCGATCAGGTCGCCTACATCATGCGCGATTGCAAGGTGCGGGCACTGGTCACCTCCAGCGAACGACTATCCTTGCTCGCACCAACAGTTGCTTCGTGCCACGATCTACGGCACGTCATCGTGACCGGCAGCGCCCCCCTGCCAGCCACGGACGGTCCGCTGGCCTACCTGCGCTGGGACGAGCTGCTGCTCGCCGACAACCGCAGCGGTCACCGGGTGATTGACACCGACATGGCGGCCATCCTTTATACCTCGGGCAGCACCGGCAAGCCGAAAGGCGTCGTCCTGTCGCACCGCAACATGGTCGCCGGCGCAAAAAGCGTCGCCAGCTATCTTGACAACAATGCCGACGATACGCTGTTGGCCGCCCTGCCCTTGTCTTTCGATGCCGGCTTCAGCCAGTTGACGACCGCCTTCCATGCTGGGGCGCGCGTCGTGCTGCTCAATTACCTGTTGCCACGCGACGTACTCAAGGCGCTGGCACACGAAAAAGTGACCGGGCTGACGGCGGTACCACCGCTCTACATCCAGCTCTCGGAACTCGACTGGCCAGCCGAGATCAGCGAACATCTGCGCTATTTCGCCAATACCGGCGGACGCATGCCACGCGAGACGCTGGCCAAGTTGCGCGCCCACCTGCCGACGAGCAAACCTTTTCTGATGTACGGCCTGACCGAAGCCTTTCGCTCCACCTACTTGCCGCCGGAAGAAGTTGACCGACGCCCCGATTCGATCGGCAAAGCCATCCCCAACGCCGAAATTCTGGTCTTGCGTGACGACGGCTCGGCCTGTGCAGCCCACGAACCCGGCGAACTTGTCCATCGTGGCGCACTGGTCGGCATGGGCTACTGGAACGACCACGAAAAAACGGCCGAACGCTACAAACCACTGCCGGCCAACACGCCGGGCCGTGATGCGGGTCTGGTGCTCCCGGAGATTGCGGTGTTCTCCGGCGACACAGTGCGCAGCGATGAGGAGGGATTCCTCTACTTCATCGGTCGTCGCGACGAAATGATGAAGACATCCGGCTACCGGGTGAGTCCGACCGAGGTCGAGGAAGTCCTCTACGCGACCAGGCTGGTCGGGGAATGCGTTGCTTTCGGCGTCGACCACCCGACGCTCGGGCACGCCATTCAGGTAATCGCCACCCCCGGCACTGGCGGCACGCTGGATACCACAGCGCTGCTTACCGAATGCCGCCGCAGGATGCCCGCCTACATGGTGCCGGCCGGCGTCACGGTTCGAGCCGGACCCCTGCCACGCAACCCGAACGGAAAAATCGACCGCAAAATGCTGGCCGGCGAGTTTCTTGCGAACGCAGCGCTGGCAGCAGACGCCGGCAAACTCGACACCTGCATCGAAGGAAGCCGCAAGTGACTCAACTCCAGCGCCCCTCCCCCAGCCACGCGCCGATGCGACAGTTCCCGATCAGGGACGGCGAACTGGTCGTCGGCGGAATGCCGCTGACTCGACTGGCGGCCCGTGTCGGACAAACGCCTTTCTATGCCTATGACCGCGGCTTGCTGACCCGGCGCGTCGCCGAACTGCGGGCAGTGCTTCCGCCGGCCTTGAAACTGCACTACGCGATGAAAGCCAACCCGATGCCAGCGCTGGTCTGCCACATGGCGGGACTGGTCGACGGTATCGACGTCGCGTCGGGCGGCGAACTGAAGGTCGCCCTCGACGCGGGTGCAAATCCGCATGAAACGAGCTTCGCAGGCCCTGGAAAACAGCGCACGGAGATGCAGCAGGCAGTCGCCGCCGGCATCCTGATCAATATCGAATCGTTTCGCGAAGTGCGAGAACTCGCAGCGATCAGTGAGCAAACAGGCCACCGAGCACGCATCGCGGTGCGTGTAAACCCCGACTTCGAGCTGAAGAGTTCGGGAATGAAAATGGGCGGCGGCGCCAAGCAATTTGGCGTTGACGCCGAGCAGGTCCCCGAACTGCTGGCCGAAATCGGCCGTTCGGGACTCAACTTTGAGGGCTTCCACCTGTTTGCCGGATCGCAGAACCTGAAACCCGAGGCGATCGTCGAGGCGCAGAGCAAGAGTTTCGAACTTGCCTTGCGATTGGCCGAGGCAGCGCCCTCGCCGGTCCGTTTCCTTAACCTCGGCGGCGGTTTTGGCATCCCCTATTTCCCCGGCGAGCAGCCGCTGGAGATTGCGCCGATTGGCGCCGCTCTGGCGACCATCGTCGATCGCGCGTCACAGGAACTCCCGGAAGCCGAACTGGTGCTCGAACTGGGCCGCTACCTGGTGGGGGAAGCAGGCATCTACGTCACCCGCATCGTCGACCGCAAGATCTCACGCGGGCACTGCTACCTGATCGCCGACGGTGGCCTGCACCACCATTTGTCGGCCTCGGGCAATTTCGGCCAGGTGATCCGCAAGAATTACCCGGTCGCCATCGGCAACCGGATGGCATCGTGCGAACGAGAAACGGTATCGGTCGTCGGCCCGCTGTGCACGCCGCTCGATCTGCTGGCGGACCGGATGGAACTTGCCACGGCTGAACCAGGCGATCTGGTGGTCATCTTTCAATCGGGTGCGTATGGATTTACAGCCAGCCCGCAGGCGTTTCTCGGACATCCCGTCTGCGTCGAGGTAATCGCATGAAGGAGGGCCGGGTGCATCCTTACCTGCGCGCGCCGGCAGCCACCGAACGCAATGGTTCGAGGTCGATAACCGCGGCCATTTTCCGTGTCGCCCCTTTGCGCACGCCTAACGACAAGACTCTGCCTGCGTCCTGATGAAACCGCCTGATAAACTGCGTCTGCCGCTGCCTCGTACCCCGGTACTGGACTGGTCCAGCTTCTCTAATAAAGAGCGGCCTTCACAAGTACACAGCATTGGCGACCTCTCTCACACGGTTTTTACAACGAGCGGCCGCGCTGCGATCTATCAGGCCCTCCTGCAACTTCGTCTCGAACCCGAGAGCCTGGTGCTGGCGCCAAGTTATCACTGCCCGACGATGATCGCTCCCGTAATTCTGGCCGGTCTGAAAATAGGATATTTCGGGATACGCGCTGACGGCCTGCCGAACCTGAATACCGTCGATGCGCTCACCGCCAGTAGGGCAAAAGCAATAATCGTGCCGCACTACTTCGGACTAGCACGATCACTGCTTGAAGTCCGGCAGTGGTGTGACGAGCACCGGATTGCGCTCATTGAAGACTGCGCTCACTGCTATTTCGGCAGTGCCGGCGAGAGACCCGTCGGGACATGGGGGGACTTCGCTACCGCCAGCCTGTCCAAGTTCTTCCCGGTTCCTGAAGGCGGCGTACTGGCCTCAGCGGGGAACACAGTCAAGGCCCTCTCGCTTTCGCAGCCCAGTTTCAAGGCGCAACTCAAGGGTTATGTCGACGTACTTGAGTTGGCGACTCGGCATGGACGTTTTAGCGGCATCAACCGCGCTTTGTCGGGATTCTTTCGGCTCAAGAATTCGTTCGCTCGGGGGAGGGCAAACCACAGTGACACTAATGCGCCTGCGGTTGACGACGACATGATGCCGAGCTGTGACATGGGGCGCATCGTGCAAGCACCGTTGTCGATAGCGCTCTCGCTGGAATCGATTTTGCCTCGTGGACGAATCATTGCCAGGCGCCGGCAAAACTTTGCGCTCTATGCCCGACACTTCGCGCCGATGCGCGAAGTGAAAGGGCTTTTTCCCTGGACAGACGAAAGTGCCGTGCCCTACGTATTTCCGTTGTGGGTCGAAGAAGCGGATCGCATCTATCAAGAGCTCCGATCGCAGGGCATGCCGGTTTTCCGCTGGGACCGAATCTGGCCGGGAACACCGCAGATGACTGACGATCTTGGCCCGTCCTGGAGCCATCATGTCTTACAGTTTCTATGTCATCAGGACTTGAGCGAGGCCGACATCACTGCTACCGCTGTCGCGACCCTGACCTTACTTGCCAATCCACAAGTTCCAGTCACTGCTATTGCCCAGTAGAACACCGCTGAAAGACAAACCCGTAAATGTCAACTTCTCCTCCATTTGTCTGGAAAAACCTGCCGGCAGCAGCGCTGCAGCAGAAACCGGATCTCGTGCGCGAATGGGACAGGCTGAACGCCGCGCGTGGCGACCTCCCATTTCTGAGCGCAGAGGCACTGATCACCGCACTCGACATCTTTGGCGAGGGACGCGAGAGACTACTGGTTGGCCAGCAAGCTCACGTCACAGTAGCCATGTTCATTCTTGTTCCGCTCGGGAAGTTCCGTTGGCGCACATTTCAGCCATCCCAGATCCCGCTCGGTGCATGGGTGGCTGAGGCCGGGCTGGCGCCGGACGACATCGCCCGCAGCCTGAGCAGAGGACCTCTTGGCTTCTGCCTATCGCTTTCCGTCACCCAGCTTGATTCACGCTTCACGCCGCGAGGCGAAGATGCCAGCGACAGCCAGGCCACCGATTATATCGAAACCGGCTGGATTGACTTGACGGGCAGCTTCGAGGAGTACTGGAGCGCTCGTGGAAAAAACCTCCGGCAGAACATGCGCAAGCAAAGAAACAAGCTGGCAGCGGAGGGCATCACAGGACGAATGCGCACATTGACTCGTTCTGAAGAAATTGCGCCAGCAATCGAGCGCTATGGCGAGTTGGAGAGCTCTGGCTGGAAAGCGGCAAAGGGAACCGCGATTCATCGGGACAATGCCCAGGGACGCTTCTACGGGCGCCTTCTCGGAGCTGCGGCCAGGCACGGCCAAGCGGTGATTTATGAGTACATGTTCGATGATCGTGTCGTCGCGTCGAACCTCTGCCTGCAAAGAAAAAGCACGCTGGTGGTGTTGAAAACCACCTACGATGACTCCATTCAGTCCTACTCGCCGGCCTTCCTTCTTTGCCAGGATGAGATGGAACAGCTTTACAGGGAGAAAGGGATTGATCGCCTGGAATACTACGGCCGCCTGATGGACTGGCATACCAAATGGACCGAAAACAAGCGCCCGATCTACCACCTGACAGTCTATCGCTGGCCGCTGGTGAAACAGCTTGCCGAATGGCGCCGGCTGCATATGAGCCAGCCGTCAATCAAGGAAGGCCATGTTACAAGTACTTAAATATCCGTGGAAAACCCTTCAGCAGTTAACTGCAATCAACTACGGGACGTTTCGTGGTTGGGTACGCAGCTTTCTAGCCCACGTGGAATGGGTCAGCGGCCGTGTCGACCGCTTTGTCGCAGTCCATCCAAAAAAGGTCAAGCGCCTGGTATTCGTCTGCCTCGGCAACATAAACCGTAGCGCCGTTGCTGAAGCGGTCGCTCGGACGCTAGGTGCGCGAGCCTGTTCGCTCGGCTTGGCCACCACAACTGGCGCACCCGCATTCAACACCGCGGTCACCACGGCGCGGCGACTCGGTATCGATCTGTCGGAACACGCCGCTACCGATCTAAGTGATTACAGCTATAGCGCCGGAGACCTGCTACTCACGATGGAGGTCCGCCACGTTCATCGCTTGATTGCGAATGGCATTCCAGCTGACGCCATCGCTCTGTTGGGGGCGTGGTCCAACCCACGCCGCCTTCACTTGCACGACCCCGCCCTGCAGTCAGACGAATATTTCATGACATGCTTCGTGCTGATTCATTCTGCGACGATAAATCTTGTTGAGGAGCTTCGCGCGGGTGGAAGTCCGTGTGTACAGCCATGAACGTCCTGCTGACATTCGACGTTGAGGTGTGGTGCAATGGCTGGGCCCGCCTCGACGAAAACTTTCCGTCGGCCTACGAGCGCTATGTCTATGGTCGTTCGACGCGGGGCGACTATGCGCTGCCCAAGACTCTTGAAATCCTCAACACGTACGGGTTGCGAGGCGTCTTCTTTGTCGAACCGCTGTTTGCCGCGCGTTTCGGCGCAGGATACCTCAAGACAATCGTTGAGCTGATTCGTGACGCCGGGCAGGATGTCCAGTTGCATCTGCACCCCGAGTGGACCGACGAAATATCACCAGCGCTCATTCCCGACAGCAAGGACAAGCGGCAGCACTTGAGTTATTACACGCTCGCTGAGCAGACGGCGCTTATCGCCGGTGGCAAGCGGATGCTACTGCAAGCCGGTGCGCGTTCGGTGACAGCCTTTCGTGCCGGCAATTTCGCCTGCAATCGCGACACCTTCCGAGCCTTGCAAGCGAACGACATCCTCATCGATAGCAGCCTCAATGCTTTTTACGACGTCAGTGGATCCGATCTGCGCGAGGGAGCTTGGCGATCTAAGCCAACGGTGATCGAGGGCGTACACTCGTTTCCCGTAACCCTGTTTGCGGACGGTCTGGGAAAGCACCGCCCCGTCCAGGTCGCGGGCTGCGGCTTCGGTGAACTGCGCGACGCCCTAAACAGCGCCGCTGTCGCTGGCCATCAGGAGTTCGTTATCGTGTCACACAACTTCGAACTACTGAAGCCGAACAGTTCGCAGCCGGACCCGATCGTCGTTAAGCGCTTCGAGAACCTCTGCCAGTTCTTGGACAAACATCGGGATCAACTGCCGACCGCCGTTTATTCCGAGTGTAGTGTCCGTGACCATTCAACTGTTAGGGCACTCCCACGTTCGGGACTCGGGGCGACTTTCGCGCGCCATATCGAGCAGTTATACCGCCGTTTCTGAGCGAGAAATATGAATCGTCCATTTTCCATTTACCTGGATGCCGTGCGCTTCATCGCCGCTTTCCTGGTGTATGTGTACCATTCCAACCAACGGGATATCGTTGCCGATGTCCTGCCAGCCAGCAACTTTGGCCACAGCTCGGTCATCGTGTTCTTCGTTCTTTCGGGCTTCGTGATCGCCTACATCACGGATACCAAGGAGCGCTCTTGGGAAACCTACACGGCTAGCCGAATTTCGCGGGTGTATTCGGTGGCGGTGCCAGCGCTCGTCCTGACAATATTGCTCGACAGCATCGGACGGCAGTTGTACCCGGCACTCTACGGCTATCCGTTCGATCAGTTCGTGGTCCGCTTGGCCTCGAGCCTATTCATGCTGAACGAAGTCTGGTTTGTATCAATCACGACTTTCTCGAATGTGCCATACTGGTCGATCTGCTATGAACTCTGGTACTACGTCGTTTTTGGGCTGCTGACGTTCCTGCCGCGCAAAGTAGCGTGGTGGACCGCGGGCGGTCTTCTACTCTTGATGGGACCAAAGCTAGCGATCTTGGCACCGATCTGGGGGGCGGGCGTTCTACTCTATCGTTGGCGCGCGTTGCAGGCTCTACCGATGATATGGGCAGTAGTGCTGCTGTTGTTATCGGTGCTTGGGTTCCTCGTCTTCTTTGTGGCCGCGATAGAAACGATTACTACCACTTGGCTGAAGTCGCTTATCGGGGCCAACTGGCACACGCAGCTAACATTTTCCAAGTTCTTCCTCAGCGACTACCTCTTGGCGACCCTCGTCTTTGCACACTTCGTGGCCATGCGTCGTGTGGCTGTCTTGATCTCGCCCCTGCTAATGGTGATCGAGCGGCCGGTGCGGTTCCTTGCGGCGTACACCTTCACGCTGTACCTGCTCCATCAACCACTTTTCTTGTTCTGGGCGGCTGTGATTCGCGGTGACCCGAAAGGCTATGCGTACTGGCTATCGACGACTGTGCTAGTGATGCTTTCGGTGGTAGCGGTTGGCCATTTTACGGAAGACAAGCGCCATCAGCTCAGAAAGTGGCTGGAGGTTAACCTCGCCGGACTCCCATCTTTTCTGCAACGAGCCGCCTAATGCCGCAAGGACCAAACGACCGCCCCCCCCCCTGCGTCGTGCTCGGGCTAGAGACTCAGATCGGATTGTGCATTGTGCGCGAGTTAGGCCAAGCCGGCGTCCCGGTGATAGGGATTTCACATGATCCGAGGGCGATCGGCATGCGTTCACGTTACCTGACGAAAGCCATCGTAGTCGAAGAACCACGTAGTGATTCGCTGAGCCGGTTGATACGTTCCATCGGCAACGACCATGGACATTGCCCCTTGCTCGCAATTTCGGAAGCAAACCTCAGCTGGCTTGCTCGACACCAAGACGAATTTGGGCAGGTAACGCCGGTCTTGCCAAACCCGACAGCCATGTCGCTCGTGCTCAACAAGCAAGCCACTCTGAAGGTTGCGAAAACAGTTGGGATCAGCACACCGGCATCCGTTCAACCCCGGTCAGGCTGGCAATTAAGCACCCTGCTGACGAAATGCAGGCTGCCAGCCGTCCTAAAGTGGAGCGATCCGAATCTTGTCGCCCCTCGTCTGGAGCACCACGGCCTGCCCTTGCTTAAGGCAGAATACGTCCATAGCCCAACGGAGTTGCAGACAGCTCTTGAACGGTATTCCGTGATCGGTGAATGGCCACTTGTACAGGAGTACTGCAGCGGCTACGGCCTTGGTCAGTTCTTCTTCATGCATCGCGGAAAGGTAGTTCAGCAGTTTCAGCACCGGCGTGTCGCGGAATGGCCACCGGAGGGTGGCGTTTCGAGCGTCTGTGATGGCATACCTCTGCACGAGCATGCTGAACTACGGTCGCAATCCGTCGCGCTTCTGCGGGCCATCGGCTGGGAGGGCGTTGCAATGGTCGAATACCGCTTCGATCCGGCGCGGCAAGAAGCGAAACTTATGGAGATCAACGGTCGCTTCTGGGGCAGTTTCCCGCTGGCTTTCCATTCGGGCGCTCGCTTCGCCCTCTTGAGCTACCGTCAAGGTGCGGGATTACCCCTGGGTGATCCGGCCGCACCACGAACCGATCTTCGCTGCCGCATGGTGGCGACAGAGTTGAAGCGCCTGCTGCGCGTTATTTTGCAGCCGGGACTCATCGCCGACCGAACCTTCCCGGTTAGACCGTGGAACGAAGTATGCCGCTTCGTCCGAGACTTCTTCCAGTCAAACGTGAGGTACTATGTCTGGTCAAGCGACGATCCGCGTCCCTTTTTAACCGACCTCGGCAATCTGATTTACAAGGTGCTGCGGCTCTCCTGAACGCCTTCTGCTTAAATGACATTCGGTACCATCCCCCCCTCAACGCACCACACTGACTCGATCGTCTCGACGCACTTGGCGCCATTCACGTGGCAAACACGGGTGCTGCCCAAAACAGCAACCATAAGGCCTCGACCCACGCGCACGATCAATCCTAGTGGCATGATCTGGAGCGTTGCAACCTTTCGGCGCGCGTCGTGGCCTTGATCTACAACTGGTGGAGTTGGTACGTTCGCCAGGCGCACCCGAAGGCGCGCCTGGAGGCGACCACAAACCGCCCGATGTTGCTCGCTGGCGTCGCCCGCCTAACCCAGCACGCCGCCCAGTCACGTCTCCTGCTCACGATTTCCCCTGTGGTCGGAGATCAGATCAAAGCGATGATCGCCAACATCCGCAAGGGCCCTGACCATGATCTGCCAACTGCGCCTCAGTTGCCGAAGGCCGGCCGCTGGCCGGCGTTTGTCCGCTACATCGTCAGCAGGATCCTCGCGGCGCGACCGAAAAGCTCTCGGCGCTTCGACTTGCCGCCGCCTTTCTTACCTGCTGAAAGCAGCTAACAGAGGAATCTAGGTTGAAAAATCACGATGACACGCTATACCAACAATGACCAATCTCCCCAAAAACAAACGCATCCTGGTGATCGCTTACCACTTTCCGCCGTGTAAAACAAGTAGCGGCATTCAACGCACCTTGAAGTTCTGTACCTACCTTAGGGAATACGGCTGGGACCCTCTGATTCTGACGATTTCACCAACCGCCTACGAAACCACCAGTGCTGACCAGTTGCGAGAGATTCCCGACGATATAGTCGTTGAACGGGCTTTTGGCCTAGACACATCTCGCCATCTTGCCATCGCCGGCAGGTACTTCCGTACGATGGCTCAACCGGACCGCTGGATAAGCTGGTGGCCCGGAGCAGTGTGGAGGGGCATGCGCATGATCAAGCGCTACCAACCTGCGGCCATCATGTCTACATTTCCAATTGCGACAGCGCACCGTATTGGACTTAGCCTGCAAAGAAGAAGCGGCCTTCCCTGGGTTGCCGACTTTCGTGATTCCATGACCGAACCCGGCTACCCGCGCGACCCCCAAACCTGGAGAATCCACCGGAAGCTGGAGGAAGAAATCGTTCGACACTGCAGCAGAGCAGTTTTTACCACTGAGCCCACGCGTCAAATGTACGTCGACCGCTATCCTGAATACCCGAAAACGCGCTGGGAGGTTATCGAGAACGGTTTCGATGAAGAGAACTTCCGTGACGCCGAAGTGGGCATCGACGCATCCCCTCTGGGCGTTTTCGGCCAACTCACCCTCGTCCACAGCGGCGTCCTCTACCCGATTGAGAGAGATCCGCGCCCTTTCTTTGCCGCCTTGAGTCGACTGAAGCACACAGGCCAAATTGACAGCAAGAGCTTGCGGATCATCCTTCGAGCAACCGGAGTCGACCACTTCTATCGGCCGGTGCTCAGCGAGCTGGAGATCGACGACATCGTCCACCTCGAACCCGTCATCGACTATCGAGACGCACTGCGAGAGATGCTCCGGGCCGATGCCTTGCTGCTATTTCAGGGAAGCGACTGCGACCATCAGATTCCCGCCAAAATCTACGAATACTTTCGTGCACGCAAGCCGATCCTTGCTCTCGTGGGCCCCCACGGAATCACCGCGACCAAACTACGCGAAGCGCATGTTTCCGACATTTCGGATATGACCGACACAGAAAGTATCGCAGCAAGGCTACTCGAACTACTCAGACGGCTGAGAAACGGAGGCATAAACGGCGTCGCGCCGGAGGTAGCAGCGAGGAGCTCACGTAAGGCGCGTACCGCTGAACTTGCGGAAATTCTGAACCAACTAACTGATCCCGCCGCAGACTAATGACAGGCCGCCTTAAGCCGGTCGCATCCAGACCAAGAACACTCGAACGCCAAGAACCGAAAGCAGGTAAACACACATCGAAGCCCATGCCCTGCGTCCCCAGGCGACCTCGGGAAAACGTGAGGAGATCGGGGCAGCAGGGCAGCAGACGATAATCGTCGATGACTCTGCCATATTCATGAGACGACACGGGCATGAAAATGATAAGAGATTCGAAAGGCCGCAAGCTGAACCACAGCGCCTTGCGCGTGAAGCGTCAGGCGATTTATGTGGAACAGGACGTGCAGTTATTCGGCGGCCTACGCCGTCGATTTGCACCGCTTCTGACACGTTCCGGGTGCGGATAATCAACGGCAAGCAAATATTAGGAACACCAAATATGCCAAAGAAAGTGCGAGAAAAAAATTGTTTCTACTTTGTCACCCTACAACGTCTAATACTTGCGTCAGTGCTAATTGGTATGCCAAAGAGCGGCGCAGCCATCGAGATCCAGTCGATCACCGACGCCGAAATGGCCCTCATTCCACGCTATTGCGCCTATGCGCAGAGCTTCCCGAAGTATAACACTCCGGAAGGAAGGCAGTGGGAAGCACGCTTGGGCGAAAAATCTTTCTCTAGTATCCATCATTATTGTTGGGGACTAGTAAACCTTCAGCGCGCCATGCGCAGTTCCACCTCCAGAGGACGGCGGCTTGCTCTCTTGTCTACGATCACAGGTGATTTTGAATACAGCATCAGAGGCTCGGCAAAGGACTTTGTCCTGCTTCCGGAAATGCTCACTCGCAACGGCGAGGTATACCTGCTTCGCTCCCTACCCAGCGACGCCAACAAATCGTTTTCTCAAGCCAGGGCGCTGAAGGCCGACTACTGGCCGGCGTATAGCCGCTGGGTAGAGTTCTTGATGTACAGTGGGAAGACGACTGAAGCAAAGATTTTGGTCAAGGCCGGCCTAAAGCACAGTCCGAACTCAAAGGTACTGCGCGAACAGGATCGGTTACTTAGTGGCAATTCATCCAAAACAGCAGGACCAATCGAGGAGCGTCCGTCGGCGGGCACCGCCGAGGACGCAACTACTCCTCAGTCTGCCCAATAGTTTGTTTCCGGAGTAGGCCATAATGCTGATGAAACGCAACCAATTCCAACCCAGCCTGTCGACACCTCAACTTTTCGAGCATTATGAGCCAGCAACCCAGTGCGGAGCGGCGTTTAAGACCGCTCGCCGGAAAGAGGGCTTCCGCTGCTCTCGCTGCGCGGCAGCGCATCGTGTCCTGCGCGGCGCGAAACGCACACTGTTCCCCTGGAACGCCTGCCGTCATCAAACGTCGTTGATTGCCGGCACCATTTTCCAGAACACAAAGCTTGGGCTGATGGCCTGGTTTATTGCCATCTACCTGATCAGTCAGGCCAAAACCGCGTTGTCGGTACTCGCGCTCAAACGCCAGCTGGGGGTGAGTGATCCCACGGCGTGGCGCATTCAGCACAGGCTGATGCAGGCCATGGCGGCACGCAAAGAACGCCGTGGTCTCGAATGCCAGATCCAAGTCGATAATGCCCACCTCGGCGGCGAGCGCGGCGGCGGCAAGGCCGGTCGCGGCTCTGAGAAAAAAGTCCTTTCCGTGGCTGCCATTTCGCTCAACGATGAGGGCCATCGCTTACACGTCGAGCTCTCTACGGCGGCCGGTTCACCCGCAAGGCCGTTGCAGCGTGGGCCAGCACGACACGGCCAACCGCCGATTCGATCTCCGCACACTGCAACAGCGCTTGCTTGTCGCCGCCGCGCGCCGTAGCGCCCACCCGCCGGAACACACGATTTGGATGGCTGAAGTTTATTGCTGATCACGCCCAACGATCTAATCACGCCCAACGATGTATTCTAGCGGACCAGCGGCCTCGTGAAGAGTTACTGGGCACTCACTCACCATTTTTTTTGCAGGACCCCTTCATTGACACTACCTACTACTGGCGACAATCTTATGACCACTGATCAATCTGGGTTACGTTGCCCGCGCTGCAAAGCAGAACTCGAACGCATCACTGAGGGCTTGCGCTGTTCGGAATGTGCTTCGCAATATCGTGTGGAGGATGGTATAGCCGATCTGCGTTGTGGTCGGCTGGACTATTACTTTAATCCGGTACCCCGCGAAGCGATGAACACACTGATTGAGGAAGCCGAGCGCGAACCGTGGCCAACCATCGTTCGGCGCTTCATGGCCCACGTCAAGGACAATGTCGATTGGCTTGACGACCTGATCGTCGATTCTCGCTATGCTTGGAAGCTGTGCCTCGAGCTTCCACCGGGCGCGAGATTTCTCGACCTTGGCTGCGGGCTCGGCAATCTCACCAAAAACATCGCTCCACATGTGGGAGAGGTTGTTGCGTTGGATCTCACCTGGGAGCGCTTAAGGTTTGCTAAGAGGCGTTTCGCTCGCTTTAATGCTAATGACCGCATCGTCTTGGTCGCGGGAGGAGACGGCCCTTACCTTCCGTTCCCCGATGGCTATTTCGATTGTGTAGCCTTGTCCGGCGTGCTGGAGTGGGTCGCCGACACCGTGAGTTGGGAGGATTCAGACTCGAAACTTTCCAAGGCGGTACAGATGTTCATGTCTTTTTTCGGGGACTCAAACCCCCGAGTCATGCAGCGCAAGTTTCTACAGGAAATCCGACGCATCTTGAAGCCTGGCGGGCAACTCTTCGTCGCCATCGAAAACCGTCTTAATTACGAATACTTCGGGAAGCGTCCCGACCACCACACACAGCTCTGGTATGGTGCGTTGTTGCCGCGCTTCGTCGCAAATCTTTATTCGATCGCTGTCAATCGGCAACCCTATCGGACCTACACCTATTCATTCGGCGGCTGCCGGAAATTGTTTCAGTCTGCCGGGTTTTCCAAACAGGAATTCCTGGGTTTTCTCGATGGCTACACCCATCTGTCGGAAATCCTTTCCCTCAAGACCGATAATGACGATATCTGGCGTTCATCACGCCCACACGACTTCCAGGGCCGCATAAAGCGAGACAAGCATTTCGTCCCAGCCTACGGGATCATCGCCTCCAACTCCACGCAGCCACCGAACTCTCTCTTGAGGCGCATAGTGCGTTTGATTGAAATTGCTTTGCCTCCTGAGCAGTTGCCGGTTTCAATCACTAGCTGTCACCTTACCGGGAAAGAAAAAGCCGTGATCCGGGGGGTGGCTGGGCCAACGCCCATCATCATCAACATTCCGTGCAATTCGACCGCCAGTGCGGTACAGGCAAGACACTACGGCTTGCTAGAGCGTGCACAAAATCTGGACAGCCTCATCGCGTTTGTTCCCAAGCCGATGGCTTGTGGGGTCATCCAGAACGTGCCTTATTATGTGGAAACAGAACTTGCTGGCCAACCGCTGCGAAATGAGATTGTCAACCTCGACCGCATGTCGTTACTCGCAGAGGTGTCCGCGTTGCTTCGCACAATCAATCCCACGCCGCTGCAGTGCCCGCTAACGCCGCTAGTGGGCGCCGACTTTGACCGAGTGGTGGAAAAACCTCTGCAGAAACTGCTGGAATCCGTAGATGACTCAGAGTGGGCACAGGAGGTGCGCGCCATCTTGTGTGAGCGCTTGCGTGGGATCCCGGTTCGCTACGGTCTGATGCATGGCGATTTCAGCGTTCACAATATTTTTGCCCACGACGGCAGGGTAACTGGGCTGATCGATTGGGAGGATGTAGACGCGTCCGGCCTTCCCATTCTTGACGCACTGAATTATCTGGACAGTGCGCATCGGGCGTACAATCCTCATTTGACACTCCTAGACACTATCCCGCTTCTCGCAACGGGTGTTTGGCCGGTCGAGGAGGAGCAGCGATTTCTTGCCGAATGCTACGAGTACCTTGGGTTCGATATCAAGTATCATTTTGAATTAACGGTACTGTATTGGCTTTACCATGTTGGCCCCCAGCTGGAATTTTCGTCGGGCTGCAATAGACCTGAGATAAAGCAGCGGGTCGAACTGCTAGTCAAAGAATTCCTGCGACACGTCTAGGGCGTGTTGACATTCCGCACGCCAAGCAAATGCCATCGTCAACTGCAAAATCAATAAGCCGTTCACAATCTACCATTTACCAAGGGGTGAGGGTTACCGGCAAACGGGCTCGATTCGACTGGGTCATGCTTCAGGGCTGCGAGTTTGCCGATCACATTGGCAAATCCATCCGCCTCTTGTACTATCCACCGTATCACCGCAAATACAATCCGGTGGTGCGTTGCTGGGGAATCTGGGAACAGCACTGGAACGGCGCCAAGCTCACCGACGCCAAAACGATGTTGGAGTGGGCCCAAGACAATGACCTGGAAAGGCGTTCATCCCGTCGTCCAACTGAGCCGCACTGTCTATAAAAAGGGGAATCACCATGGCCAAGAATGCCATGCAATCTTTCGAGTCTAGGCTGGAACGTAACCCACTCCTACCCAAGTGGGACATCTTGATTTAAACCTGCTTGGATGGTATGAATATTCGTAGAGATCGCCTAAACTGTTCGGCCAGCTGCTGCGCAAACTGGAATCAGTGAAGGCGAGAGTAGGGTTCAAGGTCGAGCATCTTTTCCACATTGAGAAGAATCTGTTTCACTACCGAAGGGTGCGTTACAGGCGCTTGGCCAAAAAGCACGGTACGGCTTTACACGTTGTTTGCCCTGATCCTTTTGATGGTTTCCAATCGGTGACTATTGGTGCGCAATATCACAGGTGCGTCCTGAATACGCTGAGATGGCCTGAAAATGGGCAGAAAACGTTGGAAAACCCCGAGAATTTTGGCCTGCTTGGCTAAAAACCCCGGTGAATCGCAAAGCAATTCGCTGCAACGCGGCAGACGGCACGTGGGCAGTCAATTGACCAGCGATTCCCAAATTGGCGTTGCCAGAGCAACTGGCTTTTGATCTTGACGAGGAGGGTCCGGTGAAAATCTACCACGCAAAACTGGAGGGAGGAAATTTCGGTGATGACCTCAATCCTTGGATTTGGGACAAACTCATGCCCGGCGTGCTTAATGACGACAACTCTGAGCTTTTCGTCGGTATCGGCACGATTCTTAACTCTAGTCTGAATAATAAGCGCAGAAAGGTGGTTTTTGGTACTGGTACGGGATATGGTCCACCACCGAAGATTGACCACCTCTGGAGAATATACTGCGTGAGAGGTCCCCTCACGGCGGAAAAACTGAGGCTTGATCCCAAGCTTGCCATTACGGACGCTGCATACGTTCTCCGCTTCCTCGACCTTCCTCCAATCTCAAAAAAGTATGCGGTTTCATTTGTTTGTCATCACGCAAGCGCATCTGATGTTTGCTGGAACGAACTTTGCGAGCGTGCGGGTGTTCACTTCATTAGTCCGATGTTGGGCGTGGAGCAGTTTCTTGCTGAATTGCTGGCAAGCGATCTTGTGATCGCGGAGGCAATGCATGCTGCAATCGTTGCCGACGCCTTCAGGATTCCTTGGATTCCTTTGCGGTACGGTTACCGATCATTTGACTTCAAGTGGCATGACTGGTGCCGCTCCGTAGGTCTCGAATACAATCCCATCGACTTTCCGCCGATTCTTCAGGCCGATCTGAATCGCTCAGAGGCTTTGGCTCGAATGCTGCGTCGGGGATTGGCGACATTGGGCATTGGTAAGGAAAAATGGCGAAGGACGCCTCTGTGGAGAAGTTCGTCGCGCGAGCTTGATCAAGCAGCGAAGTTTCTACACGACCTGCCAGTGACCGCACCAACCCTTGTCAGCCCAGATGCGCAACTTTCCCAAGTCATGGAGCGCCTTGAAGCAAAGTTTCACGAAATGAGGCACGATCTACTACCGTAGCGTTGTATCTGTTTGGAACTTAAGCGACTGTTGGCGCGGATGACCTTCTGGAGATGTCGCGAGCGCCCTCGGTCCAGATAATAGGCTTGGGCCAACGGTGTCCGGTTGCTTCATAGGTTCGCCAGTGCTTCGGCGCTCGGATGTCATTGAGCTGTGAGCCGCAACATGTTCCTGAGAAGGTCGTCATCCGAAACCGCGGCTTTGCACTTCGGGCGCAAACTGGCCTTGGTCTTGTCGTTACATGCCAAGATAGTTGCCACCTTAGGCGATTTCTGTCAAAGAACATACCATCTTGCTTGTCTTTTCGCCCGTCTTCTGTGTTACGACAACAGTTACATAGTGCAACTATGCGCCTGTTGTCGCGCCTTGTCGCGGCCAACCTGAAACTGGTCGCCACCGGCGGACGTGAAACTGGATTTTCTTGGGTTTCTTGATGTTCTTCG
>QPGA01000030.1 GCA_003332265.1 Candidatus Accumulibacter meliphilus | reverse complement strand
AAGGAGAAACTTGGCCTCGAAGAACCCGTCGCCAAGGCCGCCCGACTCACCGCCGAGGGGCAGGCGGTTGGCGGTGGCTGTCGTCAATCGGGGCGTGCCATCGAGGATTGCTACTCGATTTATTCCTGGTTGCCGAAGGCCGCCATCTACGAGGGCTGGCGTGACATGGACAGCTACATGCGCGAGAACAAGCTCGCCACGGTCGAGCCGCAACTACCGCCGCCACAGCCTCCAGGCGCGAGGAAGAAGAGAAGGCCGCCGCCAACTGACGAAGCCGGCGACACGGCGACAGCCGCAGAACGCGACAGGGCGGACGCCGAACCCATGGCCGCGAAGCCGGCGGGCAGCACGCATTAATGTGAAAGTCGCGTATGCGACTCACGAACCTCCCTTCTCCCCCTGCGGGAGAAGGGTCGGGGAAGAGGGGAAAACGGTCATGACTTTCATGATCTGGGGTGTCTCGATTGTCATGACCGTTAATGTGAAAGTCGCGCAAGCGACTCACCAACCTCCCTTCTCCCCTCGCGGGAGAAGGGTCGGGGAAGAGGGAAAACGGTCATGACTTTCATGATCTGGGGTGTCTCGATTGTCATGACCGTTGATGTGAAAGTCACGCAAGCGACTCACCAACCTCCCTTCTCCCCTCGCGGGAGAAGGGTCGGGGAAGAGGGAAAACGGTCATGACTTTCATGATCTGGGGTGTCTCGATTGTCATGACCGTTAGTCCGCTCAGCCGCTGGCCCTTGAGCCCTTGCTGCCGGCAGCAGACCTCCGCCATCCTCGTCTATAATCCCGTGATCAGGCTCGCGCCATCTACGGTCGCCGCGCGCTGGATACGATGCACGCAATCGCGACCGCCCACGGATAGCAACATCAACCGGCCAGCCAGCAACAGATGCCAGATCATCAGCCGCCGTCAACGCCGGCAAACGACTATCGTGCACAGGTTCTTCTCGCCAGCAGAAACCTTTTTCAGCAGCGACTCAGGAAAATGGTCAGCGCAGCGGGCGGCAACATCGCGGGATGTCTCGACGGGTTCAGCTACGCAGTCGCCAACGCCCACGACGTACTGGTAGCAGCCGAGCCGCTTGACGGCTTCGACCAGGCGGCGAGCCTGACCGCCTCGCGGCTGACGCTGATGGGCGACGACGATCTCGAAGTGGGCATTCGGCTACATGAAATCACCACCCACCTGCGCGACGCGGGTGGCCGCGCACTATGGCGCAGCCGTTCGCTCTACCTGACCTTGCTACAGCGCTCGACGATGGGGCCCGATGACAATCCGGTTGGCCCGGAAGCGATTTGCGAGGGCCTCGCGGCGATCTGTGCGCAATATGATGGCGACACCGAGCAGACCTTCACCGTCCTCGACCGAGTCGAAGGTCTCCTGTGCCAGGGCTTGCCGGCACTGTATGAGGAGATCAACGACCTGCTGACAAAACTGGGCGTCGAGCCGGCGCTGGCGCACTACCCCGGGGTCACTGTCGCGGCGCCCGCCAGGACCGCAGGCGAGCAGACAAGCCGCAGCGATCAGATCACCAGCAATGCGCTGTTGCTGCTGCAAGATGTTCTGCGTCACCGCAGCGGCTTGCCGCAAGCGCCCGTTGGCGACCATTTTGCGGCGGATGGCCAGGCACCGTCGGTAAATCACGAGCTCGACGGCACGCCAACGCTGATGCTGGAGAATTTACTCGCCCGCCTGACGGCCCTTGAACTGCACTCGGCGTCGACAGCAGCCACGACGGGCGAGAATCAATCGTCAGCGCCAGCACCGCGCCCGCTGAAGTCCAGCGATCTCGATCTGCCGCTGGGCAGGAGCGAGACGCTCACGCTCGACACCATGGCTCTCATCTTCGAAGCCATTTTTGAGTCTGCAGACCTCCCCGACACGGTCAAGGGGATCATCGGCCGCCTGCAGATTCCGCTCCTCAAGCTGGCCATCCTTGACCGCTCGCTGTTTTCCAACAGCGAGCATCCGGCGCGCGTGCTGATCAATCGCATGGCCCGCGCGGCCGTCGGGCTGCCCCGCAACGCCAGCCGGGATGAGCCGGTATGCCAGCGCATCGCAGGCGCAGTGGCCACACTGCACAACAGCCAGGAAAGCAGCGGCGAAGAACTCGACAAGGCGCTCGCCGAACTCGATACACTGATCGGCGAACGTGACCAGGCGGTTCGCGAGGCAGCGGCCGGCCATATCCGTCTGGTCGTGGCGTATGAGCAGTCGATCACCGCCGAAAAGGCGGCCGAAGACTGGCTGCGCGCCAGCCTGGCGCGAACAAGCTCGCCGGAAATCGCCACCTTTCTCGAACGCTATTGGCTGCGGGTGATGGCTGCTGCTGCTCAGGCCGGGGGGACCGATGGTCCACGCTGGCAACAGGCCAGCGCCACCGGAGGAGAACTGATCTGGAGCGTGCAGCCAAAACAGACCAACGAAGAACGCAAACACCTGGCCAGTCTGGCCTCGCCACTGATCAAGCGAATCGGCAGCGGGCTTGATGAAATCGGTATTTCACGCGCCGAAAGACTGCCCTTCCTCAACCGCCTGTTTGACCTGCAGACGTCGGCGCTACGCGGCCAGACGCCGGATGGCAGCAGACCGACCGGAATGACGCGGCGCCAGAGCGGGCCGCGCAGCGACCCGACGGCCAAAAGCGCAGGGCGCATCCTCGAGAGCGAAGCGCTGCAGGTCCATTACCTCGCCATGCCCGACGAACTGGAACATGCCGCTCGCGCACGCGCCAGCAGCGGCTGGCAGGTCGGCGACTGGCTACGCTTCTCCCTGCCCGAGCAGGAGCAGGAGCCACTGTGCGGTCTCTGCTGCTGGCAAAGCCCATCGTCGCCAACGGTCGTGCTGTTCAATCCCGACTGGGGCTACGCCGTTGCCCTGCCGAACGCGCTACTCGACCAGCAGATGCGTGCCGGTCGTGCGCAGGTCATATCCGGACTGGCGACCTTCGACAGCGCCACCGAGCACGCCCTGCGTCTCCTCACCTGAGCAAGGCTGACTGAGCGCCACGCCGCCGTGCCAGCCCGCGCGTCGCTCGCCGCGCAGCAGCCGCAGCCCTTGCCCGCGGACGCACTGCAAATCAATGTATAATCTCGTTTTTTCTGCGATCGAGCGTTGACTGTCTTGACTGATCCGAAAGCTGCGCCCCTACGTTTCACCGACCTCGGCCTGGCCCCCGAGCTGCTGCGGGCCATTGCCGACCAAGGCTACACCGAGCCTACACCGATCCAGGCGCAAGCGATACCCGTCGTTCTTGCCGGACTGGACCTGATGGGCGGCGCACAGACCGGCACCGGCAAGACGGCCGCCTTCACCCTGCCGCTGCTGCAGCGCATTCTCCCGTTCGCCAGCCCGAGCCCTTCGCCGGCCCGCCATCCGGTGCGCGTGCTGATGCTGGCGCCGACGCGCGAACTGGCGATCCAGGTACACGAATCGGTCAAAACCTACAGCAAGCATGTTCCGATCAGGAGTTGCTGCGCTTACGGCGGCGTCGACATCAAGGCGCAAATCGCCGAAATTCGCTGCGGCGTCGAAGTGCTGGTCGCCACCCCTGGCCGCCTCCTCGATCTCGTCGAGCAGAAGTGCCTGCACTTCAACAGCGTCCAGGCGCTGGTCCTCGATGAAGCCGACCGCATGCTGGATATGGGTTTCATCCCCGATGTGACCCGAATCATCAACATGCTGCCGAAGCAACGCCAGAGCCTTCTCTTCTCAGCGACTTTTTCCGAAGAGATCAAGAAGCTGGCCGACAAGATGCTGAAGGCGCCAGAACTGATCGAAGTCGCCCAGCGCAACACCGTCTCCGAGACCATCACTCACCGCGTACACCCGGTCGCCAGCGAAGCCAAGCGTGCGCTGCTGGTCAAACTCCTGCGTTCGTCGGATTTCAATCAGGTCCTGGTCTTCACCCGCACCAAGCTGGAAACCAACCGTCTCGCCCGCGAACTGCAGCGCGCCGGAATTGCTGCCGATTCGATCCACGGCGACAAGAGCCAACTGGAGCGCCTGAAGGCGCTGGAAGCTTTCAAGGATGGTTCGGTACTGGTCCTGGTGGCGACCGACGTCGCCGCCCGCGGCCTCGATATCGACGAGTTGCCGCACGTCATCAACTTTGAAATACCGCGCACGCCAGAAGACTACATCCACCGCATTGGCCGCACCGGCCGCGCCGGCAAGGCGGGCACGGCGATTTCGCTGGTCTCGGCCAGTGAGGTGCCGTACCTGGTCGACATTGAAAAGCTGATCAAGATCAAGGTCGAGCAAGTGGTCATCGCCGGCTTCGAGCCGGAATACGACTACACCTACCCGCCCGGCGACAAACATCGTCATCGCCGCAGTGCGGCAGCGCCCGCGCCGGCACCAGTTTCCCCGGAGGCAGCGCGCAGCGAACGCTCCGCCGAGCGTAGTCCGCCCCGCAAAAGCGTGAGCAAGCACAGCGCTGGCCGCCGGCCGAGCCACATCGCTGCCGATGGCTTCGACTTCAGCAAACCCTACGAAAGCGCCGAACCGCACCCGGTCGCGGCAGCGGTCGACGGCGACCCCACGAAAACGTCCGGCCGCACCGAGCATCCGCACAAGCGGCGCCGTGCGGTAGCCGCCTTACTTGGCGGACTTGGCCGCGAGTGAACTCGCTGAACCGCCGCCGCCAGAAATAGCCGGCGGCGCATCGATCAACTTGAGAATCGCCAGCGAGATATTGTCGCCATCGCCGTTGCCCATTGCGCGTGCGCGGTCAATCAGCAATTCGGAGGCTTCCCGCGCCGATGATGCGCCATCAATCACCCAGGCCAGTTCCTGATCGGTGAAATAGCCCCACAGGCCATCCGAGCAGAGCAGAAAAGTATCGCCGGCCTGCAGATCCTCGGCCTCACCGAAAGCGATCTTGGGGGCCTCGACACCGCCCAGCGAAGTCAGCAGAATGTTCCGGTGCGGATGGACGAGGGCCTGCTCAGGCGTCACCCTGCCCTGCACCACCAGCTGTGCGACGTAGGAGTGATCGGTGCTGCGAAAGACCAGGCTGTCGCCGCGGAAACGGTAGAAGCGACTATCTCCGCAGTGCGCCCAGCTCATCTTTCCAGGTTGCAACAGCAGCATCACGGCCGTGCTGTGCGGGTCTTTCTCATTGATGAAACGGGACGCCTTGATCAGCATATGCGCTTCGTTGATGCTCGATTCCAGCAGCACCCGCGCTGATTCCGAACGCGCCGAAAAGCGCTCGAGGTTGTCGCGCGCCGTGTGCACCACCTGTTGCGCGGCAAGCAGGCCACCGGTATGGCCGCCCATGCCGTCGGCGACTACTGCCAGCGCGACGCCGCCACCGCGCGGATGTGGCAGAATCGCCACCCGGTCCTGCTGCTCGCGACGATCCCCCTGATGCTGGGCCACGCAGGCATCGATTGAAATTGGCATTGATATGACTTTCCGTGCCGCGACATCCCGCCGTTCCGGGCCGGGCTGCCTGCCGATGGCGAGCAAACTGGCGGCGCAAGCGTAGGTCGGCGCTGTTGTTCTAGTAGATTACCCGTCGAAGTTCGCTCGGGCGCGGCAAGTGACTGCTGTGATCGGGATGGCGCTCGATATATAGGCGATGGGCGGCCACCACCAGGGTGTGCACCTCGTCACCGCTCAGCGCCGGGAAATTCTCGCGCAGCAGACGATAAGCCAGGAGTTCAAGCGACTGCCCGGCCCAGCCCTGCTGTGGATCGAAAAACGGCTCGATCATCACGAAGGCGACCTCGAAAGCCGCCCGTAGATCGAGTTCTCGCCGCCGCTCCGGCACTGCCGCCGCTGATCGTTCAAGCCCTTCGCTCAAGTCCTTACCCTTCCGGGCCTCCCCTGCCGTCGGATTCTCGCGCCCGCAGGACGCGCCGTTGTACCTTGCCGGTAGTGGTCATCGGCAAGGCTTCGACGAATTCTATCGCTTTCGGTGTCTCGTAGGGAGCCAGATGCTGGCGCACCTGCTGCTGCAAGTGCTCGACCAGAGCCGGCGACCCGACCACTCCTGGCTGCAAGACGACAAACGCCTTGACCAGCGTGCCGCGCAGCGCGTCCGGGATACCAATGACCGCGCAATTGGCGACCGCCGGATGTTTGAGCAGGCAGTTCTCGATTTCGGCCGGACCGATGCGGTAGCCGCCGCTATTGAAGACGTCGTCGGCGCGTCCCTGGTACCACAGGTCGCCGTCTGCGTCGATTTTCGCCAGGTCGCCGGTCAGCCCCCAACCGTCGCCGACGAACTTCTCGGCCGTCGCCTGCGCATTTTGCCAATAGCCGAGCATGATCACCGGGTCCGGTTCACCGTTGCACAGGCGATGCACGGCCACTTCGCCGAGGTCGCCGGCCGGCAGAACCTTGCCTTGCGCATCGACGACGGCCACGCGGTGCCCCGGATACGCGCGCCCCATGGCGCCGGGTTTGGCCGGCCAGCGCGATGCGCAATTGCCGACGACGTAGTTCATTTCGGTCTGCCCGAACATCTCGTTGATGGTCACTCCCAGCTTTTCCTGCGCCCAGTGAAAAACCGCTTCGCCGACCGGTTCGCCAGCGCTCATGATGCTGCGCAGATCGAGATCGTACTGCGCTCGTGGCTCTGGCACGGCTTTCATCATCATCTTCAAGGCAGTTGGAAAGAGGAAACTGTTGCGAATGCCGTACTTCTCGATCAGCGCGAACGCCTTGCCGGCGTCGAAACGGCCTTTGTAGGCGAGCAAGGGCATTCCGAAGTGCCAGGTCGGCAAGAGCACATCCCACAAACCGCCGGTCCACGCCCAGTCGGCCGGCGACCAGAACATGTCGCCTGCTTGTGGGAAGAAGTCGTGCGAGCAGACGTAGCCACTGAGGTTGCCAAGCAGCGTCCGGTGCGCCATCAGCGCCCCTTTCGGCTTGCCGGTGGTGCCGCTGGTGTAGATGATCATCGCCGCATCGTCGGCGGCGGTGAGCGCCGGCGTGTAGCGTGGTGAGGCGTGTTCGAGGACTTCCGCCCACGCCTTGACGCCCTTGCCGAGCGCCTCGCCAACACCGATCACGTGCCGCAACTGCGGCAGACGGTCGCGCAGTGCCAGCAATTTAGGCAGCGAGCTGTCATCGACGATGGCCACGTGCGCAGCCGAGTCGCCAAGCCGGTATTCCAGCGCGTCCGGGCCAAACAGATGCGACAGCGGTACCGCCAGCGCGCCCATCTGATAGATGGCGACATGGGCAATCGCCGTTTCCGGGCATTGCGGCAGCAGGATCGCGACGCGGTCGCCGGCCAGCGTCCCGAGGGCGGCCAGGACATTGGCCAGACGGTTGGCCTGGCGTTGAATGTCCCAGAAAGTATGCGCCGACGTGAAGCCGCTCTCGTCCTCGTAGTACAGCGCAAAGCGACTGCGCTCGGCGGCCCAGCGCCCACAGACATCGAGCGCGATATTGAACTTCTCCGGCACCTGCCAGCGAAAATTCTCGGCAAGTGCCGCGTAGCCGCCGAGCAGACTATTTATTTCCATGGCTTCCCCGTTTCAGCAGCGCAGCAGCGACGCCCGTCTGGCGGTCTGCTTCAGGCGCCGCCGCTCAAACGCTCATCGAGCAGCTCGATCCAGTGCCGCACCGGCATCTCGCTGCCGCTCTGCAGATGGGTCTGACAGCCGATATTTGCGGTCACCATGAGCGCCGGCGAAGCGGCGCCCATGGCCGCCAGCTTGTTGTCACGGAGCTGTTTGGCAAGCACCGGCTGACTGATCGAATAGGTTCCCGCCGAGCCGCAGCACAGGTGCGGATCGGCGACCGGCGAAAGCTGATAACCGGCAGCCGTGAGCAGCGCCTCGACGACGCCGCGAATCTTTTGCGCGTGTTGCAGCGTACAGGGCGAGTGAAAAGCCACGCGCAAGCCGCTGTCGGCGCTGTCGGCCCCCGCCTGGCGCAGCAAGGCGGCCAGCGCCTCCTGCTCGGCGGCCAGCACTTCCGAAGCGTCGCGGGTCATGGCGGCGATGCGCGCGGCCTTGTCGGCGTAGAGCGGATCATCTTTCAGCAAGTGACCGTACTCCCGCACATGCTCGCCACAACCGGAAGCGGTCATTACGAAGCCCTCGACGCGGCCGCTCTCGACGTCCGGCCACCAGGCGTCGATCACCTGGCGCATGTCGTCGAGGGCCTTGGCCTGCGCGTGCAGGTGGTAGCGCAGCGCACCGCAGCAGTTGGCCGCCGGCGCCTCGATCAACTCGATGCCCAGGCGGTCGAGAACCCGTGCCGTCGCGGCATTGGTGTTCGGCGTCAGGATCGGCTGCACGCAACCGGCAAGGGCAATCATGCGCCGCCGGTGCCCGCGGCTCCGCGGCCACGGCCTGGCAGCGCCGCCCGCCGCCATCGGCACTTTTTCGGCCAGCACCGCCGGCAACAGCGGACGCAGCAACTGGCCGATGGCCACTGCCGGCTTGAAGATCCAGCGCCGCGGCAGCGCTTCGCAGAGCAGGAAACGCATCGCGCGGACCGCCAGCGGTCGCGGCACACGCTCTTCCACTACTTCACGGCCGATTTCGAGCAGGCGATGATAGCGCACGCCCGATGGGCAGGTCGTCTCGCAGGAGCGGCAACTCAGGCAGCGATCGAGGTGCAGCTGCGTCGTTTCCGTCACCGGCTGCCCTTCGAGCATCTGTTTGATCAGATAAATGCGCCCGCGCGGCCCGTCGAGTTCATCGCCGAGCAACTGGAAAGTCGGGCAGGTCGCGGTGCAGAAACCGCAGTGCACACAGCTGCGCAGAATGGCGTCGGCCTCGCGCCCGGCAGGCGTGTCCTTGATGAAATCGGCAAGATTGGTTTGCATGGTCAGCGAACTCTCATAGTCCCGGATACATCCGGCCGCGGTTGAAAACCCCTTGCGGATCGAAGGCATGCTTCAGATTGCGATGAATTCGCAACAGCGGTGGCGACAGGAGCTGGAAAACGCCCTGCGCGGCCTTCAGCGCGTCATCCGCGCGAAACAGGGTCGCATGGCCGCCGGCCTTGGCCGCCGCGACGCGGATCGCTCCTCCATCACCTGCACGCAACCAGCGTTGGGCGCCACCCCACTCGATCAGCGTCGGGCCGGGCAGCGCCTGCGGCGGCGCCACGGACGGCAGCGACAAACGCCACACGGGCGCTTCACCGGCAAAAAAGGCGTGCGTCTGCTCGCGCAGCGACTGCCAGAACTCTGCCGCCAGGCCATCGCCCAGTTCCTCGCCACCGAGATGCCGCTGCGCGGCGGCCAGCGCAGCGGCGGCCCCGGAAAGGCGCAGCGTCAGCACCCCATCCTGCCAGGCCGAAGCCGAAATCGGCAGCGGCCGGCCCCCCCACTCGTTGAGCTTGCGCAGCGCCTCGCCCTCGTCGATGGCAAAACGCAGACTCTTCTCGGCGACCGGCAGCGGCAGCACTTTGAGCGATACTTCGAGCACCAGGCCGAGCGTGCCCAGGCTGCCGGCCAGCAAACGGGAAACGTCGTAGCCGGCGACATTCTTCATGACCTGGCCGCCAAAGGAAAGCACTTCGCCAGAACCGTTCAACAGCTTGGCGCCGAGCACATAATCGCGCAGGGCACCGACGGCCTGCCGGCGCGGTCCCGAGAGGCCGGCGGCGAACATGCCGCCGACCGTCGCCGCCGGCCCGAAGTGCGGCGGCTCGAAGGGCAGCCACTGCCCTTTCTCGGCCAGCGTCGCCGCCAGTTCGCGCAGCGGCGTGCCGGTGCGCGCAGTGACCACCAGTTCGGTCGGTTCGTAGGCGACGATGCCGCGGTAGCCGCCGACCTCGAGCAGATCTGCCTTCTCCCCCTGCTCCGGGCAACCATAAAAGAGCTTGCTGCCGCCACCACGAATCGCCAGGCTGCCGCCGACCCGTGCTGCGTCGGCGATGCGAGCCATCCAGTCATCGATCAATTCTTCCATCACAGCCTCGGCGAAGTGTCGGCGCTGTCGGCGCTGCCGGCGCTGCCGGCGCGGGCCAGGGTGTACTCGCGGCAGCGGGCGAGGGTCGGAACGCCCTTGCCGGGGTTGAGCAATCCGTGCTCGTCGAAAGCCGTTTTCAGACGGTGGAAAGCGGCGATTTCGGCCAGGCTGAACTGCTCGGCCATGACGTCGACTTTTTCGATACCGACGCCGTGCTCGCCGGTGATGGTGCCGCCGAACCTCACCGACAGTTCCAGGATCTCGGCGCCGAAAGCGACCGCTCGCTCGAGTTCTCCCGGCTGATTGGCGTCGTACATGATCAGCGGATGCAGGTTGCCGTCACCGGCATGAAAGACGTTGGCACAACGCAAGGCGTACTTTTCCGACAGGCGGTTGATCGCTTCCAGCATCTCGGCGAGACGCTTGCGCGGAATCGTCCCGTCCATGCACAGGTAGTCGGGGGTCATCCTCCCCACCGCCGGAAACGCCGCCTTGCGCCCGGCCCAGAACTTCAGTCGCTCGGCTTCATCCTGCGAAACGCGAATCCCCGCAGCGCCGCTTTTTTCGAGCACTGCCGTCATGCGAGCGATTTCTTCGGCCACTTCTTCCGGCGTCCCGTCCGACTCGCAGAGCAGGATGGCTTCGGCGTCCATGTCGTAACCCGCATTGACGTAGGGCTCGACGGCGTGAATCGCTTTCTTGTCCATCATTTCCAGCCCGGCCGGGATGATGCCGGCGGCAATGATGCTGGCCACCGCATCGCCGGCCTGGCGCACATTGCCAAAAGAAGCGATCACCACCTGCGCCAGTTCGGGCTTCGGCGTCAGTTTGACGGTCACCTCGGTGATCATCGCCAGCAAGCCTTCCGAGCCGTTGATCAGCGCCAGCAGGTCATAGCCCGGCGCGTCCAGCGCCGCGTTGCCGAACTCGACGATCTCGCCCTCGATGCTCAGGCCGCGCACGCGCATGACGTTGTGCACGGTCAGGCCGTACTTCAGACAATGCACGCCACCGGCGTTCTCGGCGACGTTGCCACCGATGGTGCAGGCGATCTGCGAAGAAGGATCGGGCGCGTAGTAGAGCGCGTAGGGCGCCGCCGCTTCGGAGACTGACAGATTGCGCACTCCCGGCTGGACGACCGCGGTCCGCGACAGCGGATCGACGCTGATGATTTTCTTGAGCTTGGCCAGCGAGACGAGAACCCCGTCACGGTGCGGCGTCGCCCCTCCCGAGAGACCGGTTGCCGCACCGCGTGCCACCACCGGCACTTTCAGCTCATAACAGATTTTGAGGATCGCCTGCGCCTGCGCTTCGTCCGCCGGCAGCGCCACGATCAAGGGCAATTGCCGATAGGCGGTGAGGCCATCACAATCGTAAGGGCGCATCTCTTCTTCTTCAACCAGCAGCGCCTGCGCTGGCAACACCGCACGCAGACGCTCGACCAGGGCCAGCCGGTCAACCGTGAACCGCTGTTCGGCAACGCTACTTTCGATGCTCATCTCGAGTTCCTCGAAGGTTCCTCAAATCAGGAAATGCCTGACTGCGTGCTGACCAGATCCTCGGCCAGCCTGATACCGACGCGTCGGGCAGCACAACGCACGTGCTCATGGGCAAGGCGGCGTGCGCGCCCCGGATCGCCAGCGGCAACGGCCGCGAAAATCAAACGGTGCTCGGCCTGCGCCTCCTGCGGCAAGGCGCCGTTGCCGCCGGGCATGGTCCACGCCAGGCGACGCGACTCGGAAAAATGCCGGCCAAGGAATTCCAGCAGGCGATGCGTGTAACTGTTATGGGTGGCGGCGGCAATTGCCAGATGAAAATCGTCGTCGGCTTCGGAGCCATCGCTGCCACTGGCCAGCGCGTCGTCCATGGCCTTCAGGAAACACTCGCTGGCGGCGATGTCGGCGGGCCGACGACGGCGCGCGGCCAGCTCGGCAATCGAGCTTTCGACCATCGCCCGCAGCTCGAAGATCTCGCGCAGCTCGAGCAGTGCCGGGCCATCTCCCTGCCAGAAGCGAAAATTCAGGCTTTTCGGGACCAGGGCAACGAAAGCGCCGGCGCCCTGCCGGGTCTCGACGCGACCATCCGCCTTGAGACGTGCCACCGCTTCCCGGATCACTGCACGACTGACGCCGAAAGTCTCGGCCAGGGCTTTCTCGACCGGCAACTGCGCACCCGGTCTGATCTCGCCGCGCGCGATCTGCCCTTCCAGGGCGATCGATACTTCCTCGCTCAAGCGCGGCCGACGAACAATTCTCTTCAGCTCATTGGTAAGCATAAGAACCCGGTTGTCTGACAACTTGGCTGCAGCATACTACAAGCGGCGTGCGATGCAATGCCAGCCCTTGCCGGCAGCGCTCGCAGCTTATCAGCACGCGCCTGGTGAGCCTTGTCGAAGGCCACCGAAGCAATGCCGTTCGCCTACTCGGGGAGCAAGCCCGGTCGATCATTGTTGCTTTGCTGTTACAATCAGCCGCTCGCTGCGCCGCTGCCCGATCCGTCTGCAAACCACAGCCGGCAGCGGCCGAACGAACCGTCGAGGGAAAACAGAATGTCCGCCATCGTCCATCATGTGAATCGCGTCTTGCCCGGCCTGATGCCGCTGCTCAGGTATCGCGCCGCCGACTGGCCGCACGATATCCGCGCCGGCCTGTCGGTGGCCGCGGTGGCCATCCCGATTGCCATCGCCTATGCGCAACTGGCCGGTTTCAGCCCTTCCACCGGCTTGTACGCCTCGATCCTGCCGATGGTCGTCTACGCCTTCGCCGGCACCTCGCGGCAATTGATCATAGGTCCCGATGCCGCGACCTGCGCCATGCTGGCGGCAGTGATTGCGCCTCTGGCGGCGAACAACAGTGGCCTCTACCTCTCCTACAGCATCGTGCTGACGCTGCTCACCGGCCTCTTCTGTCTGTCGGCGAGCTTTCTTCGCCTGGGCGGCCTGGCCGATTTTCTGGCCCGACCGATCATCATCGGCCTGCTCAACGGCGTCTCCCTGACGATCATGATCGGTCAGGTCGGCAAAGTGCTCGGCAGCACGCCGGAGGCCACCCGCTTCTTCAAACAGCTCATGGAAATCCCACACCTGGTGGTCACCGCCCACTGGCCAACCGTCGTCCTGTCGATCTGCTGCGCGGCGGTGATGTTCTTCCTGCCGCGCTACACGAAAGTGGTTCCGGCGTCGCTGGTAACCATGGCCCTGGCCGGTCTGGCGGCCTTCCTGCTCGGCCTGGGCGACAGGGGAGTGGCGCTGATCGGTCCGGTGGCCGCTGGCCTGCCCGATCTGGTAATCCCGGAACTGCACCTCGATGTCGTCGGCGAACTGGCCGCTTCGGCAGCCGGCCTGGCCCTGGTCCTGTTTACCAGCGGCATGCTCACGGCGCGCAGCTTCGCCGAACGCAACGGCTACGACATCGATGTGGACCGCGAATTTGCCGCCTTCGGCCTGGCCAACATCGTCTCGGCGCTGTCACAGGGTTTTGCCGTCACCGGCGCCGATTCGCGTACCGCGGTCAGTGACGCCAACGGCGGCCGCACGCAGATGGTCAGCATCGTCGCCGCACTGGCGATTTCCCTGCTGCTACTGGTCGGCACCGGCTCGCTGGCCTGGCTGCCGATCCCCGCATTGGGCGTCGTGCTGCTTTTCGCCTCGTGGCACCTGCTCGATTTCCAGGTCTTCAAGCGCTACCAACTGATCGAGCGCTCGGCGGTGCTCCTCGGGGTGATCACCATGCTCGGGGTGCTCGCCTTCGGGGCGATCAAGGCCATCATGCTGGCCGTGACCCTGGCCCTGCTGATGTTCATCCGCAAGGTCGCGCGCCCGGACTGCGAAGAACTGGTCAATGTTCGCGGACGGTCAGGGCTTTACAACCACAAGCTGTTTCCCGACGCGGCGACGATCGAGGGACTGCTGCTTTTGCGCTTCTGCGGTCCGCTGGTCTTCTTCAATGCCAATCATTTCCGCGCCGAAGTGCATCGGGCAATCGCCCGCCAGGCAGCGCCCGTCGAACGTGTGGTCCTGGACATGATTGCCATGACCGACGTCGATATCACCGGCATCGACACCCTGGGGCGGCTCGACAGCGAACTGGCGGCAAAAAACATCACCCTCGTTCTAGCCGGCCGACAGGTCGAGTTCGAGAAATGGCTGCAGACCACCAAACACCCCGACGCGGCACTTCGCCAACGCGCTTTCCCGACCATGCGCCAGGCGGTTCGTCATTGGCGTGGGCGAAACGGCGCGCGCAACAGCGTCGACGAGGCCGAGGACACCCGCGGATCGGCAGTCGCGCCAGCAGCACCCGTGCCGGCGCAAGCTGTAGAGCCTGTGCTGGAAATGGAGGCAGCAGCGCAGCCCCCTGTCGAGCCAAAGGCACATTAATGTGAAAGTCGCGCAAGCGACTCACGAACCTCCCTTCTCCCCTCGCGGGAGAAGGGTCGGGGAAGAAGGGGAGACAGTCATGACTTTCATGATTTGGGGTGTCTCCACCTGTCATGACCGTTAGCCGGCCGGCCTTCACCACCATCGGCCGGCTGACCGACGTTCAGCCGGCCTTTTCGTTTTCCAGGGCCTTGGAAGTGATGTCTTCGTAGAGCCCGATCAGTCTGGCCGCCAGTTGGTGATATTCCGGATGCCGCGCGACCAGCGGCTTGAGGTCCTCGGTATCGGCAAACACGCGCTCGAGAAACGCGATGTCCATGTCGTCAAGCCTGGCGCCAGCATCGACCTTCTCTTTCAGCTCCAGGGCGCGCGGCAAGCGCTCATTTTCCAGACGCTCCAACACCACAGCCGCCAGTCCTTTATCATCCGCTTCCTGACTCATCGCTCGTTCCTTCTTCAATTGTGGCGCCGAGGTGGCCACTTCAGTCGGGGATGATGCCAGCTCTGTCGAACAGAAGGCAAGCGCCGGGATGAGCCCGAGCAAGCTTTCTTCGCCTCGCCAGAGCCTTTCATACACCTGCGCCTCGGCAACACGCGGCAAGCGTGATCATTCTCGCCGCTGCGCGCGCCAGCGGAGGAGGCAGGCGGCCATTTCGGGCGGACCCCACAACGCTAAGTGCGAACTCTGTGAGAGAGCGAGTAGGCAGCAAACCAGGCCTCGTAAATGAGCTTGTTGTCTGGTCAGCGCCGCTTGTTGTCCTGCAGGTCTGTGGCAATCAACGCCGCTTCAGACGTCGACGGCGCAGATCGTCGCGTTGGCGCGTTCATCGCTCACTGTGGCCTTGCGTCACGCACGCGAGCGGGTCGGGGAACGGGGAGGCAAGGCCGCGAGCAACTCTGCCACCGACTGGAACGACTCCACATGCTGAGCGACCACTTTCACGATCACGATGATCGGGATGCTCAGCAGCATCCCCCAGACACCCCAGAGCCACCCCCAGAACAGCAGCGAGACGAAGACCGCTGCCGTATTCATCCTGGCGATTTTCCCGGTCATCCAGGTGGTTACAAAAGTACCAACGAGCGTGGCGATGAGAAGCGACGCAGCGGCAGCCAGCAGCGCGGTCGATAGCGCATCGAACTGCAGCAAGACAGCCAGGCCGACGCCAGCCGCCGTCAGGGCCGGACCAAAGTACGGAATGAGGTGGAACAGGCCCGCGGCAACGGCCCAGGCGCCGGCGTTCTCCAGGCCGATCCAGCGCAAGGCCGCCCAGGTAAGCGCGGCGAGCAGCAGGTTGGTCGTTAGAAGCATGAACATGTAGCGCTGGATCGATTCGTTGATGCCATCAAGAACGTTGAGCGTGATCTTCTTGTTGGCCAGTGACGGACCCGCAAGCCGCACCAGCTTCCTCTTGTAGCTGTCGCCTGCGAGCAGGAAGAAAAACGTCAGGAGAAGGACCATGCTTCCCCGGCCGATCATCCCTGCCGCACTGGTCCAACCCGCCCACAGGAAATCACCGAGTTTGAAGCGCGGCGGTTCGACGACCACGCCCGTCGCCGGCTGTTTGGCGGCTGAAGCCAGGTCGGCCGCCTGGTTGGTTACCTTCTCGATCTGGGTTGCCACCGTTTGTACCTTCTGCACGGTACTCTCCGGACCTTTACTCATCTTGGTGAGCCTGATCGACACCTTTTGTGCGGCGTCGGGCAAGTCATCGAGTATCGTCTGCACTTGCCCGCTTAACGAGTAGGCCCCGAGCGCAAGCGCGCACACCACGCCGATCATCACCGCGCTGACCGCGGCAACGCGCGGCACGTGCGTCCGCTCGAGCCACACCACGAGGGGGTTCAGGGTGTAGGCACAGAGGATTCCGAGGACAAGGGGGATCAGAAGATGTTGTGCCCAGTCCAGCGAAAATATGACAGCGATCGTGGCGAGAACGGTGAGGGCCACACTGCCGCCGCTTGCGGGCGCTCGAACGGCGACTGGCGAGGCGGGCGGATCGCTACCCGCCGGAGTTTGGCTGTCCGCCCGAGCGTCCACTTCAGGTGTCCGGCTTACTGCCAACGGGGTGGCGATGGTCGGGGCCGTGTTCAAACCAGCTGCACCTCCTGGCAGTTGGCCAAACAGCAAGGTCCGCTTTCCTTACGCACGCCAATCGCGTCCGTCGCGCCAGGATATTCCTCCGCCCGCAACGATTATTTCTTGTCCTTGTCGTCCTGGGCCGCAGCCTGCATTTTTTCGCCCGTTTTTTCGAGTTGCTGCCCGACCTGCTGGGTTGCCTTGTCGACCTGCTGCCCGACCTTGTCGGTAGCTTTGTCGACCTGCTGCGCGGCTTTCTCGGTCGCCTGGTCGATCTTCTTGCCAGCCCGTTCCGCTGGACCTTCTTCCTGTTTCTGGCAACCGGCCAAGGCAAGGAGCAGCGCCGCTGAGGCAATAATGGCCACGGATTTTTGGTCGAATTTCGTCATTTGTCGTACCTCCTGGTGAGACATGGGTGGAAACATGGCATGCGCCAAGAAATGTGACGGGGCAGCCCTGATTGGGCAGCCCTGACCCGACCGACGGGAGGGCGCTGGGTCGGTTCGCACTGCGCGTCACTACGCCTGCAGATGCGGATCCCTTGCAGAGCGCCTGTCCCTTGCAGCGCGCCTGTCGGTCGTGCGCAATCAAATGTCAGGGCCGGAGGGACTTGCCCGAGGTAAGCCGGCCAAGGACCGCTCTCTCAGCGCCGGGCAGATAGCGCGCCGATGAGCATTCCCAAGGCGAGCGCACCGCCGACGACCGTCCAGGGGTTGTCGCTGGCGATCTTTTCAACTCCGCGTCTGAGCTGCGATGCCTTGCTTCGCGCTTGCGCGCGCAGCTCCAGCGCCTTTTCGCTCGCCTGCGTGCTACGCGCCCGTAACGAGCGCTCGAGCGCTTCGCCCTTGTGCGCCACGTTGCCGAGGCGCTGCTGTAGCTCGTCGGCAACCTCGTGCACAATGCTGCTGCTGGCAGTTTGCGGTTGCGCGCCGGTGGAAATCAATTTCGTCATGGTGTTTTCTCCTGTTTCAAGAGATTTCGGAGTCCAGGCATGGTGGATCTCACTGGGTCACATCTTTTTCTGCACGTCCTCGGCGCTCTTCTGCACCTTTTCGCCACCAGCCTCGATGTCCTGGCCGGCGCCTTTGACGGTGTTACAACCGGCGATCATGAACATCGCCGCAAGCAGCATTGCAATCGAAGCTTTCATTGTTCTGACTCCTGTTTATCATGCCGGCCCGGGCGGCGGGAGAGGTTAACACAACTGAGCACACCGGGCTGATTGCATCTTAGTTAGGCCGCCTGTTCCCGCCTGTCAGCGCCTGCGGATAGCCGCGTCGGACGACTCCTACGCGGGAAGCTGTCAGCTAGTTCGCCAGAAGCGGGCTATCAGCGGCTTGACGCTGATGCCATGGACGAGAATCGACATGGTGATGACGATCAGGGTCAAGTGGATCAGCTCCAGCGCCACGTCTTCCGGGAGGCCGTGTTGAATGGCGTACATGAGATAGTAGAGCGAGCCGATGCCACGCACCCCGAACCAGCCGACCATGCCGCGAACGCGCGCTGGCGTGCGCGAACCGAGCAGCCCGATGGCAACGCTGAGCGGGCGTGCGACGAGGAACAGGAACAGGGCGAGGCTCACCGCTCGCCAACTCCACGAATCGAGAAACAGCGAGCCCCCGACGAGCAGGATCAGCAGCAGTTCCGAGATTCTCTCAAGATGTTCCTTGAAGATCAGCGAGCCTTCGCTGACGGTCGGCACGGGATCGCCGCCACCTGACGTGGCGACCGGGTCGTGCTCGGCAAGCCCTTTTTCCACGTTGGCGGCCCTGGCACTGATCAGCCTGACTTCGGTCTGTCGAAGCGACACGGCGGCAAAGAACACCGCGAGAAAGCCCCATGCATGGACCAGTTCGCTGAGCCCATAAACGACGCCGATCAGTCCCAGGCCGAGGAAATCGTCCATCAGCTCGTGGTCAAAGCGTCTGCTGCGCAGAGTCCAGCCGAGCCGGCCAAGAGCGGAACCGAGGACGACGCCGATGGCGATCCCGGCAACGGTCGCCCACAGCACATCCACGAGCGCCCAGCGCAGGCCGAAATCGCCGAGGTCGTGCAAACCGAGCAGGCCCAGGCCGAGCATCACGAACGGGAAGGCGCTGCCGTCATTCATGCCGGCTTCGCAGGTGAGATCGAAGCGCAGGCGGTCGCGGTCGCCGGGATGGCGGATCTGGACGTCGGTGGCGAGGACCGGATCCGTCGGCGCCACGATGGCGCCGAGAAGCACCGCTGCGCCGAGGGGCAGCCCGAGCACGTAGTGGGAAAAGGCGGCAACCATGGCGACGGTGAGTACCATCGATGCCGAAGCCAGAAGCAGCGGTGTGCGCCAGCGCTCGAGCCGCATCGGGGCAGGCATCTTGACCCCGGCGGCAAAAAGCGAAATCAGCACCGCCACTTCGGTCAGCACTTCCAGCAGTGCCGATTCCCTGAGCGGGTTGAAGTGAAAGACGTTGAGCAGCGTTGGCCCGACGAGCAGGCCGATCAACAGATAGATGATCGCCGAGGTCACCGGCAGCCGCTTGATGAATGAGGGGGTCAGGCCCATGACGAGCAACAGCCCGCCCACCAGCAGGAACCACGGGGTGACGGTCATCTCAGTTCCTCCGTTGAATGTCTCGGATGGAGCACAGCAGCCAACGCCGCGTCCCACTTGGACGCCACTGTGCGTCACTTACCACCGTCACGCCTCCGGAATCTGCTGCGCTGACGCCATCGGCTACCCGTGCCGTTCTTTCGTCCCGAGCGATAAATCCTATGGACTACGATTTGAGGGAGCCGCTGCCGTTCAATGTCGCCGTTTGCGGAGGCCTGAAAGACGGCCGCTGAGGTCAAGGCGCGAGCAAGTCAAACGAGCGATCACGGAGGACATCGAAAAATCTCCTACAATCGAATTCGAACGTGTGCATCTCGGCCATCCGCCGCATACCGTCTGCAACAGGAATTCGAGGCCAAGCAGATTGCGGTACAAAGCGCTGAGCTCGACAACTTGCATCCGAGCGCCCGGGCCGACGGTCCTCGCCGAACAGGATTCATGATGACAGAACCGGATACCCTGCAACCGACCGTACCGCCCGCCAAAGGGCAAGAAAAGTCCATGACGAGCGGTCGCTCTGACCTGTCACGGAAGTGGTCTTACGTACTGCTCGTCACCGGCTGCGCCATCGCGCTGACCTTGTTGATTGCCAGCCAGTATCAGTCGTCACTCGGCTTGCAGACGCTCAAGGAACTCGGCAGGCAAACCGAGAAGATCGGCCAGCTTGATCATCTGCAGATACTCCTGGTGGAGGCCGAGACCTCGGTGCGCGGCTATCTACTGACAAGCGAGCTGGTCTACCTCGAATCCTACCGACGCGCGGCACCGAAAATCGACGAAGCGATCGATCAGCTACATATCGACTTCGCTCGCTATCCTTCGGTCGACATCGCCGCGCTCACGATGCTCGTGCGAGCGAAATGGAAAGTGATGTCAGAGGCAGTCGCCAGGCGGGCCCTGGGAGAAGCCACCCCTGACGATATGGTGGGCAAGATACTGATGGACGAGGTTCGCGGGCAACTGGCCCGGCTGCGTGACGAGGTGGTGAGCGAAGGTCGGGCAATCGTTGCCAGTTCCAGCGAGCGATTCCGCCTGGCACAACAGGTCGGTGCGGCCTTGGCTCTGATCGCCCTCATCCTGCTGCTCATCCTGTTCACCGTGGTTCAGCGCCAATTTGCCTTGCGCAAACGCGTGGCGGAGATGCTCGCCAGCGAAAACGAACGGCTCGAAAGCCAAGTGCGCAAACGGACAATGGAACTACGCAATCTCGCACGCCACATTACCAACGCGCGCGAAGACGAGAAAGCGCGACTGGCTCGGGAGCTTCACGACGAGCTCGGCGCCTTGCTCACGGCCGCCAAACTCGATGCGGACTGGATTGCCAGAAAATTGCCCGACAACACGCAGGAAACCCATCTCCCCCGAGTCAATCGTCTGCAGCGTACCCTGGCCGAAGGCATTGCAATAAAACGTCGCATCATCGACGACTTGCGGCCGCCACTGCTCAAGGAGCTTGGCGTCATTGAAGCCCTGCGGGCGCTGGCCTCGGATGCTCCCCTGGAGCACGGCACTCAGGTTGAGACCGATCTGCCGGACAGTGCCGCCAGCATCGACAGTCAGCGAGCACTGACGCTGTTTCGTATCGCGCAGGAGGCGTTCAAACGCCCACAAGTATGCGAACGCAAGTCAGCTGAAGCTTTCCTTGAAAATCGATGGGACAGCCGCTCATTTGAGCGTAGCGGACAATGGCCGCGGCTTTGCACCAACAGAGCGGTCGCGCAAGCGGCACGGCATCGACGGCATGGAACATCGCGTGCAGGCGTATGGCGGGAACTTTGTGGTCCGCTCGGCGCCCGGGGAAGGCACTACGGTCAGTGCCAGCATCCCATTACACTGACCGTGCTGACTATCCCGCCTTGGGCACAAGCCGCTCGACATAGTCGATCAAGGCATCCGTCCCCACGGCCTTGTCGAAGAATGCCGCCACGCCAAGCGCGGAACACCGCGCCCGAACGGACAAGTGGCCATAGCTGGAAAACACCACCGCGTGCAGGGTGCCGAAGCGCTCCGGCAAGCTGTGCAACTGGCGCAGCACCCCGAACCCGGTGCCTTCACTCAGTTCGAGATCGACAATGGCCAGATCGACCGGGTGCACTTCAAGCAGCTCGATCGCTTCCTGCTCACCCGTGGCCCTGGCACACACCTTCACGCCGGGGATCTCCTCGAGTTCCTCGGTCAGCATGTCCTGCAGCAGCAGGGAATCCTCTACCAGCAGAATGCGCAAGGTCTCTGCCGTATTGTCTTGCATGGTACGATCCTCACTCCATCAACAAGCCACTCCGCAAAGCGTAGGCGGCCAACGCCGCGTTGCTGCCCAGCGCGAGTTTTTCGAGCAGACGTGTGCGGTAGGTACTCACGGTCTTTACGCTCAAGTGCAAGCTGTCGGCAATCTCCGACACCGACGCGCCTTTGGCAAGCCGCAGGAAGACCTGCATCTCGCGCTCCGACAGCGCGGTATGCGGCGGTGCCGTTCCTTCTCCGAGCAGCTCTTCGGCCAGCAGTTCAGCCGTACGGGCCGACAGATAACGCCGCCCCTGGGCAACGGTACGTATCGCCTGGAGGAGATCCTCGCGCCCGCAGTCCTTCGAAAGATAGCCACTGGCGCCGTTGCGGACCATTGCTAGCGCATAGCGTTCTTCGGGAAAGCCGCTCAGGACCAGCACGGCAACGTCGGCGTGGCGTTGACGGACAGTGCGCAGGACATCGATGCCACTTTGTCCAGGCAAAGACAAATCCAGCAGCACCACATCGCACGCGGTCTCACGCAAACGATTCAAAGCTTCTTCACCTGACGCGGCTTCGAAGGCGATGCTTATCCCGATTTCTTCACCGAGCAACTCACGAAACCCGGCACGGACGATCTGGTGGTCATCAACAATGGCAACGCGCAGCATCATGTGTCCTTCGTAACCGTCGACCAAGTCAGCGAACGCCGAACTGGAACGTAGGCCACCGGGCCCCCTACGCAACCCGGTCAGCCTGTCATCATCGCCCGCGTGTCATATTGAACAGAAAGCTCGCCACCGCCAGGACCAGGAAAATCACGAAAAGAACTTTGGCAATTCCCGCCGCGCTCGCCGCGATCCCGCCGAAACCGAACACGCCCGCGATGATGGCGATAATGAAGAAGACTACTGCGTAATGAAGCATGATGCCCTCCTTTTCCACCGCACCGGCGCAAGGGTCGGAGGTGGATCAAAATATCGAGCCAAGGTAGTCCCACACGCTATTCGCACATATCGGCGTGGCCGTTGGCGTTCCTGCCATGGCAGCAGGGTAGTGCGATGTGCAGCGGCGATGTGCGATGAGCAGCGCGCTCATGAGCAAGGCTGCGCTGCTTCAGCCGTCGAGTTTCATCTCTGCAATCTCCTGCTGGTGTGCTTGCCCCGAAGCGTCAATGACCGTTAGGGTCGCGTTGACTGCAGGATCATGGTATTCGGTTACGCCACGTATGCCCGTCGGACAATGCCCAAGTTGTTGTCGGACGAGTCCTGCAAACCGGCGAGTAGTGCAAGGGCTGCGCGTGGACACATGGGCATGGCACACCGCTTCCGCTGCCGCCTTGCCCGTCATGAGAGTCGCGGCGACTTGCAGGATCAGGGCAATGAGCCGACAAGGACAGCTGCCTGGGAGGGCAGGCCGATCGCTTCTTACCGACTTTGCTTCTTACCGACTTCGTGGCCGATCACGCCGCCGACAGGGGCGCCGCCGACCGTTCCCACGCTGCTGCCGTCCGGAAGATTGGCTACTCCGATGTCGTCGGCGCCGGCGTCGATGCTGGTACTCTTGTCCAGCGTCGACATCTCTGCACAAGCACCCAGGCCGAACAGAACAGCTGTGGCGAGTGCGCTGAAAATCACTCTTCGCATCGTTTTCATGGGCTTACCTTACCTCTTCGTCAAAGATCGTGTTGCGGGCACGTTTCGCCTTGTCGACCATGGCTTGCAAGCCGAGTCAGCTGTCCGCCGAAAGTGCCGCTGAGGTAGCCATCGGGCGGATTTTTTGGCTGCTTTCCCTTGTTCGCATCCATCGCCGCCAGCGACGGCAGGTCGAAATCGCGCTGCGGCAGTACGCGGCGCGGCGATCAGGGCAGCGGGCTGATCGCCGAAAAACGTCGTGGCGGCTACGCGCCGGCCTTGCGCGGTTCTACGCAGCAATCAGCTGCCTTGTAGCGACCGATCTGGCGCCTTTATTCGTGATCCCAACGGAAATCAACCGTCTTGAGCGCTGTCTCGTCGACGGCGATAGAGCGCTCGATCGCTGTACCGGCATAACTCGCGACGACCCGATACTTTCCTCGCGGCAATTTCGCCAGGAACCACGGTCCATCGGAAGTGGCTTCCAGCAGCGTCTTGCCCTTTGCGTCAGCGATGGCAACCCGCACGTCACTCAGGTATGACCCGGACGTCATGGCAAATACCAGCTTCAGGTTGAACTCGCCGACGTGGTCCTTGAGCTGCTGCAGCGACTCCTCACCGACTCCGCCCGACACGTAGGGCAAACCACCAGCCTGCTGGACCATGAGTCCGTCATCAGCCCCGGCAACGGTTACGAACGACCCGAAGGTCAGCGCAGTGATCAACAGGCCGTGGACGAGAAATTTGCTGTATTTGTTGTTCATGTCGAAACTCCGATTCGTGGGCCAAGACCCTGACGGGCACGCCAGCAGGACAGTTGCGCAGCATCGCGCCAGCAGTCTGCCTCGCAAGCTTCGATCGCATGCCGTGTTGCGCAGGATCCTCATTGTGTTGCTTCTTGTGCATAGGGAGAGATTGCAACGCCCAGCGACGTTCGAAAACAGTACTGAGTGCTTCAACAGTAGTCCACCCGCCAGGGAAGAAGTGTCCGACCAAGCTGATTCTGCCGTAAGACACGTCTGACGATACGCAGCAATTGTCGAGCCCACCTCCGGATGACAAGCCTTTGCAGGCAACCGCCTGGATCACACGCGGTTACATAACTGGGACAGAGCTCCAACAGATCATCGACGGGCGATTCGGTACTCTTCGTCCTGTCGCTGCCGCACTCCCCTCCCCCTCCCCCCGCGGCAGTGATCGTAGCACCCGGCCCGCCCAGACCCTCCCTCTGTGCGGGCCGCTCCCTTTCTGGCAAGCTGTACAGTAATCGAGCGCCTTGCCAGCGGCGGCCAGGTCGCCGGGGAAGGCGCCGCAACGTGCAGACCAGAGAAGCTGGACCCCGCTAGCGGTCATGACTTGTCGAGATACCATGGATGATGAAAGCCATGACCGTCCCCCCTCTTCCCCCGGCCCTTCTCCCGCAGGGGGAGAAGGGAGTTTCGTGAGTCGCTGGCGCGACTTTCACATTAACCTCGTGGAGTGATGATGATGAACCGATGGACAAGCGTAGCCGTATGCCTGCTGTGGTCGCTGCTGAGCTTCACACCGGCAAGCGCCGCCGCCCGGCCAGCCAGCGCAGAGAAACTGCCGGCCGGTGTCGAAAAGCTGAGTACCGTTGAAGGCATCAGCGAGTATCGACTGGCCAACGGCCTGCATTTCATCCTCTTTCCCGACGCCGCCAAACCAACGACCACGGTCAACGTGACCTATCTGGTCGGTTCACGCGACGAGAACTACGGCGAAACCGGCATGGCTCACCTGCTCGAACACCTGATCTTCAAGGGATCGAAGAGTTTTCCCGACCCGACCAGAGAGTTCAAGACGCGCGGATTCCGCATCAACGGCTCGACCTGGCTCGACCGCACCAATTACTACGTCACTTTTCCGGCCAGCGACGCCAACCTCAAGTGGGCCCTTGGCTGGAGCGCCGATGCAATGGTCAACTCCTTCATCGCCCGGAAGGACCTCGATAGCGAAATGAGCGTCGTACGCAACGAATTCGAGATGGGGGAAAACAGCCCGAGCCGGGTCATGATGAAGCGCCTGCAGTCGCTGCTCTTTGACTGGCACAACTACGGCAACAACACCATCGGCGCCCGCAGCGACATCGAAAACGTCAAAATCGAGAATCTGCAGGCCTTCTATCGGAATTTCTATCAGCCCGACAATGCGGTGCTGACGGTCGCCGGCAAGTTCGATGAGCAACAAACGCTGCAATGGATTGCCGGCAGCTTCGGCCAACTGGCCAAACCGACGCGCCAACTGGCGAAACAATGGACCGTCGAGCCGACGGCCGACGGTGAACGCAGCTTCGTCGTTCGCCGCAAGGGCGAGGTGCAACTGCTGACCCTCGCCTATCGCACGCCATCCAGCCTGCACGCCGAATCCGAAGCCGTGAGCATGGCCAGCGAGATACTCGGTGACACTCCAAATGGTCGCCTCTACCAGGCGCTGGTCCAACCCGGTCTGGCGGCACAGGTCTTTGCCTATGCCATCGACGCCCGCGAACCCGGCTTCGTGGTTTTTGGCGCAATGGTGAACAAGGGCGAATCGCTGGAGCGCGTGCGCGACAAAATGATCGAAGTCATCGAAGGCGGTTTCGCTCGCCAGACGGCAACCGCCAGCGAGCTCGGCCGCGTCGTCGAACAGGCGCGCACCGCCTACGAACGTGCGCTGGCCAACCCGGAAGTGTTCGCCGTCATGCTTTCCGAGTACATCGCGCTCGGTGACTGGCGGCTGTTCTTCTATTCCCGTGATCAGCTCGACCAGATCAAGCCGGCGCAGGTCGACGCAGCCGCGGCGAAGTATTTTGTGCGTGACAACCGCGTTCTTGGCAGCTTCATTCCCGAAGATTCACCGCAGCGTGCCGAGATCCCGCCCGCCCCGACCGCGGCGGAGCTGCTGGCGAACTTCAAGGGCAGTGCAAAGGGAGACGCCGGTGAAGCCTTCGAAGCATCGCATGAGAACATCAACCAACGCTCGCAACGGCCGAGCGTCGGCGACTTGCAAGTGGCGCTGCTGGCAAAAAAGAACCGCGGCCAGACGGTCAACGTGGCCATGCGCTTCCGCTGGGGGGATGAAGACTCGTTACGCAATCGCGATATGGCCGGCACGCTGACGATGGCCATGCTCAGCCGCGGCAGTGGCCAACTGAACCGCCAGCAGATCGCCGACGAATTCACTCGCCTGAAAATCCGCGGCGACCTGACGCAGTTTGAAACCACCCGCGAGCAGCTACCGGAAGCGCTCAGGCTGGTCGCCCAGCTGCTCAAAGAACCGAGCTTCCCGGCGAGCGAATTCGACGAACTGAAACGACAGACGCTGACTGCGCTGCAGGCCCAGCTCGACAACCCGCAGACGCTCTCCAGTGACGCTCTCGCCTCGCACTTCAACACCTACCCGCCAGGTGACCCGCGCTACCATGCGCAACTAGCCGAACGCCTCGCCCAGCTACAGGCGACGACGCTCGAACAGCTTGTCGCCTATCACCGCGAGCTGATGGGCACGGCGCGTGGTGAAATAGCCATCGTTGGCGACTTCGATGAAGCGGCGATCAGCGCCGAGCTCAAGCAACTCTTTCCCGATTACCTCTCGCGATCGCCGTACGCCCGCGTTGATCGCGAGTATCGCGCCGTGGCGCCGCAACGCATCGTCATCGACACCCCCGACAAGGAGAACGCCTTCCTGCGCGCGCGTGTCGATCTGAAGCTGAGTTTCGACGACGACGACACACCTGCCCTGTACGTGGCGAACAGTATTTTTGGCGGCAGCAGCGGACTGTCGAGCCGGCTGATGGATCGCTTGCGCCAGAAAGACGGCCTCAGCTACAGCGCGTCGTCGTCCTTGTCGATGGGTATGCGCGAAGATCTATCGAGCTGGTCCTTTGCCGCAATGGCGGCCCCGCAGAACCTGGATCGCGCCGAACAGGCCTTCCGCGAGGAGCTGACGCGCGCGCGCCGCGACGGCTTCACGGCTGCAGAGGTTGCCGAGGCCAAGAAGGGAATCCTCGAAGCACGCGCCGTCGCTCGCTCACAGGACAGCGCCGTTGCCGCGCGCTGGATCTCCCTGCTCGACCTTGGTCACGACTGGCTGTACTCAAAGAACTTCGAGACGCGAATCATGGCGCTGACCCCGGAACAGGTCAACGCCGCTTTCCGCAAATACATCGACCCCGAGCAGCTGACCCTGGTCGTCGCCGGCGACGCCAGAAAAACGGACAGCAAAGCGGCGGGCAGTTGAGGCAGCTGAGACAGGTGGGATAGTTGAGGCAGCTGACTACGACCGTCAGCGCCTCGCCCTGCTCATGGTGGCCCCCCGTCAAATGCTGCGCAGCTTTTCACCGGCGGCGGCCAGGGTCGCTTCCTGCTTGGCGAAACAGAAGCGCACGACGCGCTCGTCATAAGCATCGTGGTTGAACACGGACACCGGAATAACCGCCACGCCGACCTCCATGGTCAGCCAGCGAGCAAACTCCTGGTCAGGCAGGTCGGCAATGGCGCTGTAGCGCGCCAGTTGGAAGTAGGTGCCGCGGCAGGGGAGTAGCTCGAAGCGTGACGCAGCGAGCTGGCGGCGAAAGAACTCGCGCTTCCCTTCGTAGAACGCCGCCAGGCCGAGATGGCGCGAAGCGTCGCGCATGTACTCGGCAATCCCCAGCTGGCACGGCGTATTGACCGTAAACACGTTGAACTGATGAACTTTGCGAAACTCGCGCATCAGTTCGCGAGGCCCCAGCACGTAGCCGATCTTCCAGCCGGTGATGTGATAGGTCTTGCCAAAGGACGACACGACGATGCTGCGTGCGGCCAGTTCGGGATGGGCAGCGACGCTTTGATGCTGCGCGCCGTCGAAAACGATGTGTTCGTAAACTTCGTCGGCGAGCACGACGATAGGAGTGTCGCGCGTCAGTTCGGCCAGCGCCGCCAGATCGTCGGCGTCGAACAGGCTGCCGCTCGGGTTGTGCGGCGAATTGATGATGATCATTCGCGTGCGCGGACTGAGCAGGGAGCGCAGCTGCTGCCAATCGGGCCGGTAATCGGGAGAGCGCAGCGCCGCGTAAACGGCTTTGCCACCCACCGTTTCGATCGCCGGCACGTAGCTGTCATAGACCGGCTCGAAGACGATCACCTCGTCGCCGCTACGCACGAAGGCGGCAATCGCTGTGAAGATGGCCTGCGTGGCACCGGCGGTGACCGTGATTTCGTCTTCGACGTCGTAGTCCGCGCCATAGAGCGCGGCCACCTTGTCGGCGATGGCCGCGCGCAGTTCGGCCACGCCGGCCATCGGCGGGTACTGGTTACGACCGGCATGCATGGCCCGCGCAGTGGCGTCGAAGAGTGCCGGCTCGGCCTGAAAATCAGGAAAGCCCTGCGACAGGTTGATTGCACCGCAGTCGGCGGCGAGCTTCGACATCACCGTGAAGATGGTGGTCCCAACCCAGGGAAGTTTGGAGTCGATGGCGACTGAGGATTGGCGCATGGCGATCCGCGGCAAGCGCGGTGGAGAGTGAGCAAGCGCCTAGTTTAGGGGCGCCCTGGCGTTCGAACAAGGCTGCTGCGAACCCCGCAAATCGGCAAACCTGCAGCCAGGCAGCCGAGAACAGCAGGCCTTGCCCGCCCGCCGGTCTGGTCGTCGGCAAGGCGAGCTGCTAGCATTCACCTATTGTTCATCACCGCTCCGATCGTCATCGCCGGGCCGCCACCATGACCACAGCCAAACCCGTCTTGTGCAGCCTCGCCCGCGCGGCTCTCGTTTTCTTGCTGAGCGCCGGAAACGCCCACGCAGCCGAAGCCCAGCCAGCAGTACAGCCACTGCCAGCGCTGGGCGCCGAGTTGAGCGAGCTGACCGTCTCCGGCATCTCCTCGGGTGCCTACATGGCGGTGCAGTTCCAGGTCGCCCACTCGCAGCTGGTGCGCGGCGCCGGCGTGCTTGCTGGCGGCCCCTATAACTGCGCCGAAGGATCGATCCGGCGGGCACTTACGGCTTGCATGTCGCCTTCCTGGTGGGCCGCAGTTCCGTCCGTAGCCGAACTGCGCGCCCAGGCGGAAGCACTCGCCAAGGCGGGCCGCATCGATCCGCTGGAAGGCCTACGCGACGATCGCGTGTGGCTGTTTTCAGGCGGCAAGGACAGCGTCATCGACACGGCGGTGATGGAGCGGCTGGCCGCTTTCTACGGCCAGTGGATTGCTCCGACAGCGATTCGCTTCGTCCAGCTGCCAGACGCCGGGCACGCCATGATCTCGGTCGCCGACCCGCAGGCCAATGCCTGCAGCAGCGAGGAATCGCCGTTCATCAATCGCTGCGGCGAGTTCGACGCGGCCGGCGAAATTCTCCAGCACCTGCTTGGCCCCTTGCAGCCGCCAGCGGCGACCGCAAAAGGCGAGCCGCTACGCTTCGACCAGAGCCCGTTTGTAGAAGGCAAGCCGATCGATGCGGGACTGGCCGACGAGGCTTACGTTTATGTGCCGCAGGCCTGCCTCAGTAGCGTTTGCCGGGTACATGTCGCTTTTCATGGTTGTCGTCAGGCTGCAGCGCAGATCGACCGACGCTTCGTCGATGGCGCCGGCTACAACCGCTGGGCAGACAGCAATCGCATCGTCGTCCTCTACCCGCAGGTGCAAGCGCGCTATGGCCTCGCCAGCGGATCCTGGCACTGGTTGAACAACCCCTTTGGCTGCTGGGACTGGTGGGGCTATACGGGCAGCGACTACGCCACGCAAGGCGGCGCGCAGATAAAAGCGGTGCGCGCCATGCTCGAGCGCCTGGCGGCCCCCCGCCAGCCGCAGACAGGTGCTACGGCCGTGCGCTTGCACTAGCCGCCAGGGCACGCTCGACTCAAGTCAGAGCGGAGGAATGCGCAGCATCTGACCCGGATAGATCTTGTCCGGGTGACTGAGCATCGGCTTGTTGGCCTCGAAAATTATCATGTATTTATTGGGGTTGTCGTAGTGCAGCTTCGAGATCTTCGACAGGTTGTCGCCGGCGACGACGGTATAGAAGAGGGCTTCCGGCGCGCTCTGGTCAACCGACATCATGTCGTTGACCCGGGTAACGCCATTCACATTGCCACAGCAGAGCAGGATCTTCTCTTTGCTGCCTTGATCGCCAGCGACCCCGAAAACAGTGGCTACACCTGCTGCGCCATCGAAGGTCACGGTCAGCCCGGTGACCGTCAAGCCCTGCGCGTTGATGTAAGCCTCAATGGCATCACCAGCGGCGCGGTTCATCTCGTCCAGCTGTGCTTTGGCAGCATCGTCATCGGGCGCATTGCTCACCGCGTCCGATGCCGTTTGCGCGTCCTGGGAGCGAAAAAGTTTCTCCCCTGCTTCTTTGACGAAATCGAATAGACCCATAGTGCCTCCTCTGGTAAAACGGTGCCAACTGGCGACGGAAGCTTATATGACCATGCTTTAATGTGAAAGTCGCGCAAGCGACTCACGAATCTTCCTTCTCCCCTCGTGGGAGAAGGGTCGGGGAAGAGGGGGAAACGGTCATGACTTTCATGATTTGGGGTGTCTCCATGTGTCATGACCGTTAGCGATGGTCTGTAAGCCGCAGTGAGTCTAGCAGCTTCAGCGGCATTGGCAAGCAATAGCGATGCCCGACGCATGAAGCTGCGGCGAATCCGACTCTCCCCTCCAAGAACCGCCACCGGACAAAAAGGAAGGCCCATCGGAAGCGAGCGTTGGCGGCTGCACTACGCACAGAGTGCCAGATCAGCCGTAACGCCCCTCGATGTAGTCGGCGGTCTCCTTGTGGGTCGGGGTCACGAACATCTCCTCGGTCAGCGCGTGCTCGACGACCCGGCCCATCAGCATGAAGATGCATTCTTCGCTGGCACGGCGCGCCTGCGCCATGTTGTGGGTGACGATCAGGATCGTGTACTGACCACGCAGTTCCCAGAGCAGCTCTTCTACCGCCTCGGTGCCCTTCGGGTCGAGCGCCGAACACGGCTCGTCCATCAGCAGCAGCGTCGGCTTGACCGGCAGCAAGCGCGCGATGCACAACTTCTGCTGCTCTTCGAGCGACAGTTCGGTGGCCTTGCGCTTGAGGCGGTCCTTGACCTTGTCCCAAAGCAGCACCGTGCGCAGCGACTCCTCGACGATCTCGTCGGGGGTGCCCTGGTGTACGCCACCACCACCCTTGGCGTGCAGGCGATGGCTGAAAAGAATATTGTCGCGAATCGAAATGGGCAGCGGATTGGGCCGCTGAAAAACCATTCCGACCTGTTTGCGCACCTGGATCAACTCGACGTCCGAGTCATAGATATTCTGGCCCATGACTTCGATACTACCCTCGATGCGCACGTAGCCGAGGCGTTCGTTGATGCGGTTGACGCTGCGCAGGTAGGTACTCTTGCCGCATCCCGAGGGACCGATCATCGAGGTGATCATGCCCTTGCGGATTTGCAAATCTACCTCGTACAGGGCCTGGAAGGTCCCGTACCAGAGGTTGAGTTTCTTGGTGTCGATCGCGTATTCGGGAGCTGGCTGCAGCAGAGCAGCGGCTGGGGCGGCGGTCATCTCGTTGTGTCCTTCGTTTGCATTCTTCAATTGATTCAGGGCAAGCGCTGTTTGCAAAGCCCGTCACGCAGCGCTTCGACGATCCCCGCCAGTGCAGCGAAGGTGTGCACCGCCACCCGGCAGCGGCGCACGCGCCGGGCAGCAAGGCTCAGCCGAATCGTCCCTCCACGTAATCACGCGTCCGCCGATCCTTCACAGGGCCGGTGAACAGATCCTCGGTGACCCCGATCTCGACGCACTCGCTGTTCAGGAAAAATGCGGTACGGTCGGCCAGACGGCGCGCCTGCTGCACCAGGTTGGTCACCAGGATGATGGTCACTTCCTTGCGCAACTCCTTGAGCACATCTTCGATGCGCATGGTGGTGACCGGGTCGACGGCAATCGAGAACTCGTCGAGCATCAGCAGGTCGGGTTCCTGCGACAGCGCCCGGGCGATCGTCAGCCGCTGCTGCTGGCCGCCCGAAAGCAGGCTGCCGAGCGCATTGAGGCGGTCCTTGACTTCGTCCCAGAGAGCTGCGCGAGTCAGGCAGCGCTGCACGATCACGTCCAACTCGGCCTTTTCCTTGATTCCCCGCAGGCGCGGCGACAGGGCAACGTTGTCATAGACCGTCATCGGCAGACCAACCGGCAGCGGAAAGACGACGCCGATGCGACTGCGTAGCGCATAGACGTTCTTCAGGTGGCGGGTATCCAGCCCATTGAAGTGGATTTCGCCGGCCACGCGCATTCCCGTGGTGAACATGTCCATGCGGTTGACCGCTTTGAGGAAGGAGGTCTTGCCGGCATTGGCGGGGCCAATGATGCCGAAGATCTCGTGCTCGCGAATCTCCAGGCTGACATCCTTCAATGCCAATGCCTTCCCGTAACTGATGGTCAGGTTCTTGACCGCCAGCTTGGTCCGCGGCGCCGCGGCAGCGGCGTCCTCTTGAGCGGCGACCGCTACGCGTCCAAGAGCGCTTTGACTTACCATTTCTTCTTCCCCCTGAGCCACATGCGAAACGCGATCGACGCGCTGTTCATCAGCAACACCAGTCCGATGAGTACCAGAGCGATGCCGAACGGGACTTCCTCGGCGATCCCCGGAACCTGGGTCGCGGCAACAAACAGGTGCAAGGACAAGGCCATGGTCTGGTCGAAGACGCTTTGCGGCAGGAAAGGCGTGAAAAACACCGCGCCGGTGAACATGATCGGCGCGGTCTCGCCAGCGGTACGCGAAACTTCGAGGATCACGCCGGTCAGGATGCCGGTGATCGAGTTCGGCAGCACCACCTTGCGAATGGTCTGCCAGCGCGTCGCTCCCATGTTCCAGCAGGCCTCGCGAAATGCCGGCGGTACCGACTGCAGTGATTCGCGGGTGGCGACGATGACCACCGGCATGGTCATCACCGCCAGCGTCAGACTGGCCGCCAGAATACTGGTCCCGAACTTGAAAAAGATGACGAAAGCACCCAACCCGAACAAGGCGTGCACGATCGACGGCACACCGGCCAGGTTGATGATCGCCAGATTGATGATGCGCGTAAACCAGTTGTCGCCGGCGTACTCGCTGAGGTAAATCGCCGCGAAAACGCCGATCGGAACCGACAGCAACAGCGCCACCGTTACCAGCCAGACGGTACCCAGCAGGGCGGGCAGGACGCCGCCGGTACGCATCCCGTCAGTTGGCGCAGTAAACAGAAACTCCCAGGAGATCACCCCGCCACCCTTGTAGATCAGGGTTCCCAGAATCATCATTACCGGCGCAATCAGCATCAGCGTCATCACACCGAAGAGGATTCGATAGAGGCTCTGGACCCTGGCATTGCGGTGGTTCAGGCTGCTCGCCTGAAACATGGCGGCGTTGGCAGTTGTCATTTTCTATCCCTTGCGAATGCCGCGCACGATGAGATCGGCGGTCAGGTTGACGGTGAAGGTGACCACGAAGAGCAGAATGCCGATGGTGAACAGCGCTTGATAATGCTCGCCGCCGACCACCGTTTCACCCAGTTCTGCGGCGATCGTCGCGGTCAGCGCGCGCACCGAGTCGAAGACGCTGTCGGGAATATTGACCGCGTGTCCGGTCGCCATCAGCACGGCCATCGTTTCTCCGAAACCGCGTCCGACCCCGAGCAGCACGCCACCGAGCAGCCCGTTCTTGGCCGCCGGCAACACCACCTTGTAGGTCACCTGCCAGCGCGTCGCGCCCATCGCCTCGGCGGCTTCACGGTAACGATCGGGCACTGCCTTGAGCGCATCCTCGGCGATCGAGGTCATGATCGGTGCCGCCATCAAACCAAGAATGATGCCGGCGTTGAGCACGCAGAGACCCACCGGCACGTCGAACCACTTGATGATCAAGGGATTCATGATCACCAGGCCGATGAAGCCCCAGACCACCGACGGAATCGCCGCCAGCAGCTCGACCAGCACTTTCAGCGTTTCACGGGTCTTGCCACTGGCAAACTCGGCAATGTAGATCGCCGCTCCGAGCGAGAACGGCACGGCGACCAGCATTGCCAGACCGGTGACGCTGGCGGTACCTGCCATCAGCGCCAGGATCCCGTACTCGGGGGCGTCGGCGTCGCTCGGGAACCAGTACGGCGTGAGAAAGAACTCCCGGACGTTCATGTGGTGCAGGATGAAGCCGACACCTTCCTTGAAGACGAAAATAAAAATTCCCAGCACGAAGACGATCGCCGAGATACCGCAGAGGAACACCAGGGCCTGAACCGCCTTGTCTACGTACCAGTCGAAATCGCGACGATCGAACGCGCCAGCCCCCCCGCGAGCCACTGTGGCGCCAGGTACAGCGTTGCTGTTGGCCATGTCAGTCGGCCTCCTCGCCCCGCAGGGTGGTCATCAGGGTGCTCACCTGCACGGCAATTTCGCGAACCAGGGTCGCGTAGCGCTCGCGCCGCTGCTCCTCGGGAAGTTCCGCCGCAAGCACGCCGCCGACGTCCCACTCCAGAGCCGCAGTGTGAAACGGAACCTTGTCGACGTAGGACTTGACTGGCCCCTGCAGGCTGACGATGACGTGGAAATCGACAAGATCCTGAAGACTCAGATTCATCGCTTGTGGTTGGTGGCGGGCGAGGTCGACCCCCGACTCCTGCAGCAGGCCGACCACCTCCGGCGCCATCGCGCCGGCCTGACGGCCCAGGCTGCGGAACTCACCACCTCCGCAAGCAATCTTGCCAGCAACGGTCTCGGCGATCGGTCCGAGCAGGGTGTTGTCCTCGTCAAGGAAGAGAATCCGGAAAACCTTTGTCGCCTTGGTCTGGCCGGTCACCGCAAACACCGTTTCCTCGCAGATGTTCTTGGCCTGGTCCGAGACCCGTTCGAGCGAGTTGAAAACGCCGAGATAGGCGAAGAGGTCCTCGATGCTGAAGTTCTCGCCGGCATTGACCAGGTCGGCAAAGACGACATCGAAAGTGCGCTCGACCTGATCGGCCATGATCATCGTCGCCCTGGCCTTCTCGGCATTGCCATCGATGAAGCCGCACATCGCCTGCTTGAACATCTGCCGCGACTCACCGGCAAGCAAGTCAACCTCGCGCTTGATCAGCGCGTCGGGGCGTTTGGCGAGATGCACCGATTCGCGGGCAATGGTCACCGCGTAGTCGCCGACACGCTCCAGCGCGACGTTGGCGTGAATCATCGCCGTCATCAGACGCAGATGTCCGGCGCTCGGCAGGTGCACGCCGATGAAAGCGTGGCACATCTTGTCCAGCTTACGGTTTTCCGCGTTGATCCGCTGATCTCCCAGGACGGTCGCGTAGGCCAGCTTGTCGTCACCGCTCAGCAGGGCGCGTACCGCGGCGCCGAGTGCTTCGTCAACGCGCTTGGCCAGCAGGGTCGCTTGTTGTTTGATCAGGGACAGGTCTCTCTCGAGACGTTCTTCATAATGGCTCATTGCTTGCGACTCCCCACGGCACTAACGGCAGACAAGTACGTTGCAGGCGCGAGAAGACTCCCTGTCCCCGCGCCCGTGATGACGTACGACTTACTTGCAGCTGACTTTCTTGATTGGCGCGTAGCCTTCCTTGGCAACGATGCACTGGCCAACGTCGCTCTTGATCCAGTCCATGTACTTCTTGGTTTCGTCCTTCGGCTGACCATCGGTGTACATGAACAGCGGACGGGCGATCGGATAGCTGCCATCAAAAGCGGTATCCTCGGTCGGCATGACGCATGGCTTGCCTTTCTCGGGCGAGATGCACAACGCCTTCAGGTGATCCGTGGCGTAGGCAAGGCCACTGTAGCCGATCGCGCAAGGCGTCTTCTCGACCAGATCGGCGACGTCCTTGGAGCCGTGCATGTCCAGCGTGCCCTGGCGGAACTTGCCCTTCTCACCGAGAACGGCCTCCTGGAAGTAGGCGTAAGTGCCCGAGTTGTTTTGCCGGCTGACGACGACGATCTCGTCCTTGCAACCCGGAACGGTAATTCCCAGATCGCTCCACTTGGTCGCCCCACCGTCACGTCCGTAGATCTTGGCCAGTTCGGGGATGCTCAAGGTATCCAGCGGAAAGCTCTTGTGTACGAAGATAGCCAGGGCATCGTAGCCGACCACGTGCTCGACCGGATCGTGACCTTTGGCCTTGGCCTCGGCTATCTCCTTGTCCTTCATCTTGCGACTGGAATTGGCGATATCCACGGTGCCGTTGATCATCGCTGCGATGCCGGTACCCGAGCCGCCGCCGGAAACCGCGACGGCCACATTCGGATTGATCTTGCCGTATTGCTCGGCCCATGACTGGGCGACGTTGACCAGAGTGTCCGAGCCCTTGTTCTGGATCTCGGTTCGTGCAGAAACGGCACCTGACGCCAGGGCAGCGGCGACGGCAAGGCTGACGCTCAAAAACATCGATTTCAAAGTCATTTTGGACTCTCCAAGGGTGGAAAATATTTTTGAAGTCTTTAGATGCAGATCAAAGACTTCAGGGGTGACGCGAAGCCTCTGAGCGACAAAGATTATCAGAAAATCTCCCTCTGAGAAGCCCCATAGAGGCAGCAAATAATAATAAACCTTGGCCTGGCCACTGCGAGAAGCGGTGGCGGCAGCAAGCGGCAAAGGCTTGATGCGAAACACATTTCATGATGCAGAAAAAATGTTTTCATATGCAGTTAAAAGCATATAACCAACTGCTTTTACACAACTTGCCGTGTACCTACAAAAATCCTCCGGTCATTTGTCCACGGAAACAAATGGGGAAGAAATCAATTCACTTCAAATTAACTATTAAAATGGACGAAATGGAATAAACGGCAGGCAGCGGCCAGAACATTTTTTGCGCAGGAAGCAGTGCCGCGTCCACGAAACGGACTCTATTTAATCGTCACTACGGATAACTAAAGCTTTTTGTTCATGGGGTTAAAGGCCGTTCCCGGAAATCTGCCCGCTGCGCGCGATTTCTCGCAAATTCTCCAAGGCTCATGACATTGGAACGTCCTGTGGCAGTCACGGGAAGCCTGCATCGTCCAGACCACGTTGCGACTTTTCCAGAGCCACGATTCATGCAAAGCACATCGAGCGCAGCGCACTTCAGGGTAAAGCAAGACAAGCGATTGGTATGGGTCGGAAGGCGAGCCGCAGCGTCGCCACCAGGCGCGTCAAGGACGACGACCGCCGTTGCAGGGGCAGGAAAGGAAAACGGCGATCGAAGAGGTGATCGGAGGCCTTGGGACAGCCATCAGCCTCCTCTCGCGGGCGCGATAGAGGCCGTAGAAAACCCCGCCGCGCCGCCGACGAAGAGCGGCTTGTCGTCACTGCCGCGCCGAAGCAGGCATCTCCGCTGATTGTGGCGCTTCAGCGACCCTCAGATTGAAGGTACGGTCAATCCGCGCTCGCGCATTTCGTCGGCCAGCAGCTGTGCCTCAGGAAGGCCCACACGCGACAGGTCGGCGTAGGCCGCTTCAAGGAGTTGCCTGGCTTCAGCCAACGACTCGCTGTCGTTGCGGCACAATAGCTGCAGTGCGATCTGCGAGGACACCAGCGCCCGCGAGCGCACATCGCCCAAGCGCTCGTAGACCGGCAGCTCTTCCTCGCGGCGGATGCGCAGTGCCTCGTCCAGCTGCCCTCGCGCCTCGAGCAGGTCAGCAATCCGGCCCTGCGTTACCGCCCTCTCGCGCACATCGCCCAGGCGCTCGAATACCGGCAGCTGTTCCTCGCGGCGGATGCGCAAAGCCTCATCCAACTGTCCCCGCGCCTGCAGCACGTCGGCAATCCTGCCTTGCGTGACCGCCCGCGAGCGCACATCGCCCAGACGCTCGAATACCGGCAACAGTTCCTCGCGGCGGATGCGCAGCGCCTCGTCCAACTGCCCCCGCAGTTCCAGTACATCGGCAATCTTGCCTTGCGTCATGGCCCGCGAGCGCACATCGTCCAGGAACTCGTAGACCGGCAGCTCTTCCTCGCGGCGGATGCGTAGCGCCTCGTCCAACTGCGCCCGCAACTCCAGCACGTCGGCAATCTTGCCTTGCGTCATCGCCCGCTCGCGCGAATCGCCCAGGCGCTCGAACACCGGCAGCTGTTCCTCGCGGCGGATACGTAGCACCTCGTCCAACTGCCCTTGGGTCTGCAGTACGTCGGCAATCCTGCCTTGCGTTACCGCCATCCCACGTTCGTCACCGCGCTGCCGGTGCAGCGGCAACTCGCGCTCGCGCCAATGCGCCAGCGCGGCATCGTAATCGCCGACGTCGTAAAGCAGTCGGCCCAGTTCGTCGAGTGGCGCGACGAGAAGGTCGACTGGCACAGAGGCATGATTGTCCAGCCATGCCCGGATGTCGGCGATACGCCGACGACGCTCGCTCATCGAGCGAACGTCGGGACCATACTGGTACGGGAAGCGTACAAAGGGCGAGTCGCCACTCGACCCCTCCGTGCGAACGTAGGCGGTTGCCGGCAGCGGCGTGAAAGCGTACACGCCGCCACGCCAGGCCCAGAGATCGGGAGCGCCGTGCGACGCCAGGGCAATCGCTTCAGCGTCGAGCCAGAACACAAGCCGGGCGCGCACTTCGGCAGCGATGCGCTCGCGGCGCACGTTGAAGGCATCCCAGCGGGCCGCATCGAACCAGCCCTGCGAGCCGATGACATGCACCACTGCTGCTTTGCCAACGTTCTTGAGCAGTCGCTTTTCCAGCGTCGCGACGTCGGCAATGCGGCGTCCAAGCGGCAAGCGGTGCACCTGCAGGCCGGCAGCGTGCAGAACACTGTCGAGCGCGGCCATCACCTGCTCGCGCAGCAACTCGTGCGGCGCGTCGACCAACAGCCACTGGAAGGCCGGCCCATGCAGCAGTGTTCGCGACAGGCGCTGAAATTCATCAAAACAGTGCGCCGGCAAGCTGCCGGCGGCCTGCAGCCGAAGGCGTTCGATCTCGAAGTCGGAAGTGGCCATCCAGGCAGCGCCAGGGACGACCTAGCTCGGCGGAACGGGCGGATTGGCCGCCGTTACCGGCAGTACGGGCCTTACCGCCAGCGCGGCTTTGGCGAGCTGGTAGCCTTCCAGCGTGCGTACGGCGGGGTGGCTGCGCCGCCATCGACCGTCGTTGTACTGCATCAAGGCCAGGCGGTGCAGCAGTTGCTGAGCCGGCTCGTCGTTGCCGCCCTGCGCCGGGTCCGCGTCGACGGCCGCGAGCAGCGCGTAGTCAGCGGGTTTGAGGAAGTAACGGTAGTCCGCCGCCAGCTGGCCGATGGCCCGCTGCACGACGGCGCCGTCGATCAGGCCATCCGCTACCTCGCAGCACAGGCGCAGCAGGCGCAAAAGCTCGCGTGGATGACCGCCGCTATGCTCGACCAGTTGCTCGATGTCAGCGTCGGAGGCAAACACGCGCCGATCGGCGCGCAGCAGGAGCAGCTGGGTCAGCGCCGTCCAGCCGGCTTCACAGCGGCTGCCTTCGCGCTCGTGCAGCTTGATCATCGGCAGCACCATGTCGGCATCGAGCTTGCCCCCCAGCCGACCGTCGTACTTGAGATGCAGGGGCGCGGTGTAGATCGCCAGCGTCTGGATGGCCAGCAGCTGCTCGGCGTCGAGAACGAAGAACTGCTGCGTGTCCTCGCCACGCATCTTGTCGGTGCCGTCGACCAGGAACAGAACGCGCTCGGCGCGGCCGCAGCTTTGCAGTTCGGCCTCCGCAGCACGGATCAGCTGGCTGAAGGCCGCGGCAAGCGTCGTGAAACGATTGCGGATTTCCTGGCGCCATTCGTTCTTCTGGCTGGCGCCGGTCTTCACTGCCGCGGTAAAGCTGGCGAACAGCGTGACCAGGCCGGGCAGGCCACCACCGGCTTTCGCGCCGGCCTTGACCTCGGCGCTCGCGTCCCGTTGCGTCGAACGTGTCTTGATGGCGGTCTCGAACCAGTCGCGCACCGGCCGCAAATCGGCGTCGTCCAGCGCATGGCCGTCGCCGAGCAGGCGCTCGAGCAGCGTCTCGGCCATTGCCATCAAGGCTTCGGAATACTGCAAATTGTTGCGGTCGAGCTTGAGCAGCACATCGACCTCGACGACGTAATAACGCCGTGAAGCGTTCAGGCGTTCGGCGTAGCGGCGCAGTTCGGTGGTCTTGCCACTGCCGATATGGCCGAAAAACAAGGCGTGCTTGTCGCTGGGCGGGAAGAAGGCGTTACTGGCCGGGTCCCAGCCGAACTTGCGTGCCAGGCGTAAAAAAGTATGCTCGCTGCCGCGCGCTTCCTGCGTCTCGACGTAGCGCTCATCGCCGGCTGGCAGCGCCTCGTCGTACTCGATCTTCTGCAACACTTCGAGAATGTTGACGGGCGGACGATAGGTCATGGCGATCGGGAGAAATAAGAAGTGAACGAAACCGGGAAAAGTAAAGGCTGCCGACGAGTATCTGCAGCGTCCCCGGCACTGTCAAGCGGCGGCGCTCGCCGCGTCGCCGACGCCTACTTGCTGAGCAGCCGCATCCCGCGCTCCAGCCCGTCGAGCGTCAGCGGGAACATGCGCCCGCCCATCAGGTTGTGGATCAGCGAAGTCGATTGCCGGTACTGCCAGGCGTGTTCCGACTCCGGATTGAGCCAGATGGCGTGCGGCCAGGTGTCGGTCAGGCGGCGCAGCCAGGTGGCACCCGGCTCGGCGTTGTTGTACTCGACGCTGCCCCAGGGCTGCAGAATCTCGTAGGGGCTCATCGCCGCGTCACCGACGAAAATCAGCTTGTAGTCATTGCCGTACCTGTGCAGCACGTCGTGGGTGTCGATGCGCTCGCTGTGACGGCGGCGGTTGTCCTTCCACAGGTATTCGTAGACGCAGTTGTGGAAGTAGTAGTACTCGAGATGCTTGAACTCGCTGTGGCAGGCCGAGAACAGTTCCTCGCAGACGCGGATGTGATCGTCCATCGAGCCGCCAATATCGAGAAACAGCAACACTTTGACCGCGTTGTGACGCTCGGGCCGCAGACGCAGGTCGAGCCAGCCGGCGTTGCGCGCGGTACCGGCGATGGTGCCTTCCAGATCCAGTTCCTCGGGCGCGCCCTGGCGAGCAAAGCGGCGCAGGCGACGCAAAGCAATCTTGATATTGCGCGTACCAATCTCGACGCTGTCGTCGAGGTTGCGATACTCGCGCTTTTCCCAGACCTTGACTGCCGAGCGGTTCTCGCTCTTGCCGCCAACACGGATGCCTTCGGGATGCGTGCCGCCGTGCCCGAAGGGCGAAGTGCCACCTGTGCCGATCCACTTGCTGCCGCCGGAGTGGCGTTCCTTCTGCTCGGCGAGACGCTTCTTGAAAGTCTCCATCAGCTTTTCCCAGCCGAGTTTCTCGAGCTTGGCGCATTCGGCGTCGCTGAGGTGTTTCTTCACCGCCTGCCGCAGCCATTCTTCGGGAATCAGTGCCTCCATCCCGGGCAGCGCTTCGACACCCTTGAAGTACTCACCGAAGGCGCGATCGAACTTGTCGAAGTGCGTCTCGTCCTTGACCAGAATCGCACGCGAGAGGACGTAGAAGTCATCGAGGCTGTGCTCGATGACGTGCTGTTGCAGCGCTTCGAGCAAGGCCAGGAACTCCTTGATCGACACCGGCAGGCGATTCTCCTTGAGGTGAAGAAAGAAATCGATCAGCATCGTCGCTAGTGCCTAACACATTCGCGCATCGCCGCTCAGCGGTTCTGGCGGGCCATGAAAATCAGGCGTTCGAAAAGATGGACGTCCTGCTCGTTCTTGAGCAGGGCCCCGTGCAACGGCGGAATGGCGCTCTTGTTGTCCTTGCTGTGCAAGGCTTCCGGCGGGATGTCCTCGGCGAGCAGCAGCTTCAGCCAGTCGAGCAGTTCCGAGGTCGAGGGCTTCTTCTTCAGGCCGGGAATTTCACGCAGTTCGAAGAACACTTCCAGCGCTTCACGCAGCAAGGCGGGCTTGAGACCCGGGAAATGGACGTCGACGATGCGCTTCATGGTCTCCCGGTCGGGGAACTTGATGTAGTGGAAGAAGCAGCGCCGTAGAAAAGCGTCGGGCAGTTCCTTTTCATTGTTCGAGGTGATGAACACCGCCGGTCGGTGGCGGGCGCGCACGTTCTGGCGCGTCTCGTAAACGAAGAACTCCATGCGGTCGAGTTCGCGCAGCAGGTCGTTGGGGAATTCGATGTCGGCCTTGTCGATTTCGTCGATCAGCACCACCGACGGCGTTGCGCATTCGAAAGCCTGCCACAGCACGCCTTTGAGAATGTAGCTGCCGATGTCGGCGACCTTGGCCTCGCCGAGCTGCGAATCGCGCAGGCGTGAAACGGCGTCGTATTCGTAAAGGCCCTGCTGCGCCTTGGTCGTCGATTTGATGTGCCACTGAAAAAGCGGCCGCCCGAGCGCGGCGGCGACCTCTTCGGCGAGCATGGTCTTGCCGGTACCCGGCTCACCCTTGATCAGCAGCGGTCGCTGCAGGGTAACGGCGGCATTGACCGCCAGCGTCAGGTCACCGGTGGTGACGTATTTGTCGGAGCCGGAAAAGCGCATGGGGGATGTTCCTCGCGAAGCGACTTGCCGATTCTACCCGCAAAGCGGCGAGCGGGGTTTGCTGCCGCGCTTTCCTGGCCCGCTGTGGCGGGCCTCAGCTGCGGGCTGCCCGCTGCACGCAGTGGAGGTAGGCGACGCCATCAATGGCGCTGCCGTCACGCTGTGAGCGCCACAGCGCCTCGCCGAGACACTCGAGAATGGCGTGTTCGGCGGCATGGACTTCGAGGCGTCCGCGCAGCGCCTGGTAGGCGGCACGGATGCCCGGCGGCTGGTCGATACTGATCTGCTCGGCGACGGCCAGGTGCAGGGAGAGGTGCAGGAAGGGATTCATTTTCCCGTTTTCGGGCGTGAACTCCTGCTCCACCGCCAGCTCCGGGTTCTCGAGCAGCGCGTGATACTCGGGGTGTTCGACGATCAGATCAGCGGCAGTGACTTCTGCACCTTCGAGGATGGCGCGCTCGCGATGCTTGCGCCAGGCGCCACAGAAGAACTGCCGTACCTGCTCACGACTGGGATTGAACATGGGGCCTCCGGGGTGGATGACTGATCAGGGCAGTGACCACGGCGTTGTGCAGCGAACGGTTGCCACCCGCGGCGCCGGCTGCGATCTGCCCGGTTCCGTAAACGCCGAGCAGCGGCAAGCCGGGAAAGCGTTGCCGCAGGCAGGCGAGCTCGCAGTCGTCGCCACCATGAAAATAGGGGCCGCGACCGAAACACGAGAAAACCAGGCCGGCGAGGGGTTTCGCAACAGCAGCGGCCAGTTGCTCGACGCTACGGCGCATGTCGTCTACGGCCGACTGCGGCCGACGAATCGCCCACGCCAGCCGCTGCCCCGGCTTGGTCCCTTCGGCCAGGCTGACCGAGCGATCAGCCGCGTTGGCCGAGAGAATGGCCGTCGAATGCCAGGCACCCGCCGCGAAAGCGTCCCCACTGGCGAGCGCGCTGCCAAGGCTGGCCACACCGCCAGCGCTGCCCGCACGGTCTTCGTCAAACAGCACGGCCGACAGGGCGCCCAGGGGCAGCGGTGACTGCTCGCGCAGGTCTGCTGGCAAGGCGGCGAGGAGGCTGTCGAGCCCATTTTCGCCACCCAGCTGCAGCAAGTCATAGGCACGGCTGCGCTCTATCGGCTGTGGTTCGGCGAGCAGGCTCCAGCCGCTCGATACGCCGACGTCGACCTGTGCTCCGCGCAACTGCACACTGCAGCTGGGCGCCAGGCGGCTGTGCTGCCAGGCGGTCGGAGCGCTGCCGCCGCCGCTACCCGCGAAGCTGCCGCCGAAACGCCTTTTCGTCGCGTCGCCCCAGGGGTACGGGAAGCTGCCGCCGGCATAGCTCAGGACGGCCTGCCGATCCGCGCGGTCAAGGGCAACGCCACCTTGGCAATGATCCAGCGAAAGATCGCCCGCAAAGACCATCACCGCCGCCGCTGGCCGGTCGAGTACCCAGCCGTGCTCACTGAAGACCCCGGCCGCGATGCCCCCGGCCACCTCGGTGCACTGTGCTGCCCGGGCCACCGCGCTGACCGTCTGCTGCGCGTGCCGGGCAAAGTCCGGCGTCAGAAACAACAGCACGCCCGTGGCGTGGCTGGCACCGGTCCTGGCCAGCGCCTGCGCCAAGGCTTCTTCCGCCAGAGCGGAGCGAGGATCGTTGCCGGCAACCAGCGCGCTGGCAACGCTCATGGCAGCGGCGCGCCGAAGGGGTCGGTCTTCTCGGGCCAGGCACAGAGATCGGCGATGTCGCAACGCCAGCATTCGGGTTTGCGCGCCTTGCACACGTAGCGTCCGTGCAGGATCAGCCAGTGATGTGCCGATTGCCGGAATTCCTCGGGAACGCGCTTGAGCAACTCGCGTTCAACCGCCAGTGGCGTCTTGCCGGGCGCCAGTCCGCTGCGGTTGGCGACCCGGAAAATATGCGTATCAACGGCAATCGTCGCTTCCCCGAAAGCCGTATTGAGGACCACGTTGGCCGTCTTGCGACCAACTCCCGGCAGAGCTTCGAGCGCCGCCCGCGCGGGCGGCACTTCGCCGCCGTGCAGCTCGATCAGTTGCCGACAGGCGGCAATGACGTTTCTGGCCTTGCTCGGATAGAGACCGATGCGGTTGATGTAGGTGGCCAGTCCCTCCTCGCCGAGCGCCAGCATCGCCTGCGGCGTCGGCGCGTCGGCAAAAAGCTTGCGCGTCGCCAGGTTGACGCTCTTGTCGGTGGCCTGCGCCGACAGGATGACGGCAATCAGCAACTGGAAAGTCGTGGCGTACTCGAGCTCGGTGGTCGGCTCGGGATTGGCCGCGCGTAGGCGCGCGAAGAGTTGTTGCCGCTGCTGCCTGTTCATCCGGGCGCGATTCGCTGGCGCTCAGGCGCCGTCGGCAAGCGGCAGCGGTGACGCCTGGTCCGCTCCGGAATCGGGCTTGCGCGCAGCGGCGCGCGCTTCGACCCAGTTCTTCCAGGCGATCAGGAAGCCAAGAAGAATGAAAGCACCTGGCGGCAGGATGGCGAGCAGAAATCCGGGATAGTCGGCCGGCAGTAGTTGCAGCCCCTGCGCGCCGGGGAAAACCATGTCGACCCCCGAAAACAGCGTACCGCCGCCGATCAGTTCGCGCAGGCCGCCGAGCAGAGCCAGGGTCCATAGCAGACCGACGCCCATGAAAATGCCGTCGAGCAGCGATTGCAGGGGTGGATTCTTGTTGGCAAAAGCTTCGACCCGCGCCAGGACGATGCAGTTGGTGACGATCAGCGGGATGAAGATACCGAGGACCAAGTACAGCTCGTGGAAATAGGCGTTGAAGAGCAGGTCGACGACGGTCACCAGCGCGGCCACGACCAGGATGAAGACCGGAATGCGAATCTCGTGCGGAATCAGATTGCGCAGTGCGGCGACCGCGACATTGGCCACTGCCATGACGATGATCGTCGCCAGCGACAGCATCACCCCATTGACCAGGGTCGTGGTCACCGCCAGCAGCGGGCATAGTCCGAGCAGCTGTATCAGGCTGGCGTTCTGATGCCAGACGCCGTTGTCCATGATCTGGCGGAATTGTTCGCGATCGATCACTTGCTTTCTCCTGGGCTGGCTGCGGGAGGTGTGGGCACTTCAGGGCTGGCAAAGAGCTGCTGGCGGTTTTCGGCGACATACTGCAGCGCCTTGTGCACTGCCTTGATCACTGCGCGCGGCGTAACGGTCGCGCCGGCGAGCGAGTCGAAACGCCCGTGATCTTTCCTGACCGCCCATTCGCGCCCGGAAACGGTCGCCAAAGAGAGATCGTTGAACTGAGTGATCCACGGCCGCTCCTTGTTCTTGTCCTTGCGCGGGTCGATGTAGTCGCCGAGCCCGGGCGTCTCTTTGTGCTGCGTGACGCGAACGCCAAGCAGCCTACCGTCGACGGCCACCGCCAGCAGCAGGCGAATCTTTCCGGAATAGCCATCCGGAGCGACGGCTTCGAAGATCAGCGCGCTGGCGCTGCCGCTCTTGCGTCCCAGATACGCCGTCGACGGCTCGTCGAGGCCGAGCCCGGCGCTTGCCGGCAGCTGCCGCTGGTCGTTGAGCAGATCGTTGTCGTAGAGCTCGCGCGGCAAGACTTCGCCGATCAGTTTCATTTTCTCGGCCGCAGCCGCGGCTGCGATGGCCGGCTCGGTCGCCTGGTAAGCGGCTGCCAGCAGGCCGGTGAAGACGACGACGAAAATGAACAGGACGATGGCCGTGCGCACGGCCATCGATGCGGCGCTGAGCGTCTTGAGCGGCGGCGTCATGGCTCGTCCTTCAGGCCGAAGACCGGCGGCTGCGAATACATGTCGATCAGCGGCACACAAAGATTCATCAGCAATACGGCAAAAGCGACGCCATCCGGAAAACCGCCGAAGACGCGGATGATGTACGCCAGCAGACCGGCGAGCAGACCGAAGATGAGCTTGCCTTTCGGCGTCGTGCAACCCGAAACCGGGTCAGTGACGATGAAGAAAGCGCCGAGCAGGGCGCCACCGGAGAAGAGATGGAAGAGCGGATTGGCGAACTGCTGCGGGTTCCACGCCCAGAGCGCAGCCGCCAGCAAGCTCAAGCCGAGAATGAAGCCGAAGGGCGCGTGCCAGCTGATCAGCTTGCGCTGCCACAAGTACAGGCCGCCGAGCAGATAGCCGCCGGCCACCCACTCCCAGCCACGGCCGGCGAAATTGCCGAAAACCTCCTGCGTCGCCAGCAGCGTCGGCACATCGATGCTGCCATCGGAAAGCTTCAGCGCCGTCTTGAGCGCATCGAGCGGCGTCGCGCCGCTCATCACGTCGATGCGTGGCGCCAGGCCGGCAATGATCTGCAGCTGCTCGAGAAAACCAAGCTTCAGGCCAAGCGCCGGCCATTGCGACATCAGTGCCGGAAAAGAGACGATGCAGGCGGCAAAAGCGACCATTGCCGGGTTGAAGGGGTTCTGGCCCAGGCCGCCGTAGAGATGCTTGGCGACGACGATGGCCAACAGCGTGCCGACGACGATCAACCACCACGGCGCCAGCGGCGGGAAGCTCAAGGCAATCAGCCAGGCGGTGACGATGGCGCTGCCATCGCTCAGGAACAGGGCCAGGGGCTTGCGCCGCAGGCCAAGCATCAAAGCCTCGCCGGCGAGTGCCGTCAGCGTCGCGATCACCAGTTGCACGACGATGCCCGGGCCGATCAGCCAGACGTAGGCGGCAACACCGGGCAACAGGGCCAGCAACACCTGCACCATGACGCGGCGCACGCTGATGCGCTCCTGCAACAGATAGGGGGGCGTGCTGAAATCCATCATTCGGCCGTCCGCCCCTGCTTTTCGACCTGTTTTGGCGTTTCGACGGACGCCCTCGCCGCACCCCGCTCTGCCGCCTCTTCCAGCTCTTCTGCCTGCAACGCGGCCCGCCGCGCATCGACGGCAGCCAGCTGGCGCTTCTGCTCGACAGTCAGTTGATCGGTGTTTCTCGGTTGCACCGCGGCGCGCTGGGCGCGCGCACGCTCCATCGCCGCGACGATGGTTGCCTTCTTGATCGCTTCGGCATCAAGCTCGGGAGCTGGAGCTTCGGGGGGCGCAGGGCTTGCGGGCGCGATCGCGGCCACTGGCGCAGGCGCGTCGACGGGCTTCAGCGGCGGACTGGCGACGCTAACAGCCGAGTCAGCGGCCGAATCAGCGGCCGAATCAGCGGTCGCAGGCTCGACCGCCACTACCGCGCGCGCCTGCTTCTCGGCGGCGCGCGCGGCAGCGCCTTTGGCCAGCCGCGCCGCTTTCTCCGCCTGTTCGCGCTCCTCGCGCGCGTTGCGCAGCTCGAAGCGCGCCTTGGCGGCGTCGGCACCGTTCTTTTCTCGCTCGCGCGACCAGATCTCGCTCTTCGCGAAACGAAAATATTGCACCAGGGGGATATGCGAAGGGCAGACATAGCTGCAGCAGCCGCACTCGATACAGTCGAAGAGGTGGTACTCCTGCGTCTTGCCGAAGTTGCGCGCCCGCGAGAACCAGTACAACTCGAATGGCTGCAGCTCGTGCGGACAGACTTCGGCACAGGCGCCACAACGGATGCACGGCATCTCCGGCGGGCTCGGCGCGAACATCGTCGGCGAAGCGGCGATGATGCAGTTGCTCGCCTTGACCACCGGCGCGTCCAGGCTCGGCAAGGCGAAGCCCATCATCGGCCCGCCCATCAAGTAGCGATCGGTGTCGGCTTTCGGCCTGCCGAGCGCGAGCAGATCGCGCAGCGGCGTGCCGAGTCGCACTTCCCAATTGCGCGGTCGCTCGAGATTGCCGGCCAGGGTGACGATGCGTGAGATCACCGGCTCGCCGAAGGCCAGTGCGCGATACGCCGAGTACACCGTAGCAACGTTGAAGCACTGCACGCCGAGTTCGGTCGAGCGCTTGCTGGCCGGGACTTCCTTGCCGGTCAGAACGCGAATCAGCTGCTTGGCGCCGCCGGCCGGATAGCGGGTCGGGACGGCGACGACCTGATAGTCTTCGCCGACTTGCTCCACCGCTTGCTGCATGGCGGCGACAGCTTCCGGTTTGTTGTCTTCGATACCGATCAGCACCTGCCGCGCCGCCAGGAGGTCGCGAAAGATGGCAATGCCGCGGACGATTTCCTCGGCACGCTCGCGCATCAGGACGTCATCGCAGCTCATGTAGGGCTCGCACTCGGCGCCGTTGATGACCAGTTCTTCCACGGCCACGCCGGCGGCAGTCGTGAGCTTGGCGTGACTCGGAAAGACCGCCCCGCCGAGGCCGACGACGCCGGCGTCACGAAGCGCCTCGCGGACCTGCTCGGGAGGCAGGCTGCGGTGATCGAGCGGCGTGCGCTCCACCCACTCGTCGCGACCGTCGGGCTCGATGACCACGCTCAGCGTCGGCAGACCGGAGGGATGCGCAGCCAGATGCTCTTCGATGGCAAGGACCGTGCCGGAAGTGGACGCGTGCGCGGCGGCCGACAGCCAGGCGTCGGCGCCGCCTATCACCTGCCCCTTGCGCACCCGCTCACCGACTTCGACGAGCGGGTTGGCCGCACCGCCGATGCTCTGATGCAGCGGCACGTAGAGGCGCGACGGTAGTGGCGCGATGGCAATCGGTTCCTGTACCGAAGGCGTCTTGTGGGTCTGCGGTTTGACGCCGCCCTTGAAGCTGAACAGTCGCTGCAGCATTCGGGTCGCTTTACCGTGAAAGTCGCGGACGCGACTCACGGATCGCCCTTCTCCCCGCTGCGGGAGAAGGGTCGGGAAAGAGGAGGACGGTCATGACTTTCATGACCGTCAGGCCGCACGCTTGACGGGCTTGATTTCGATCACCGGGTATTTCCATTTCCAGTTCTCGAGGTTCTCGGTGATCGGCCGCATTTCGATGCACTCGACCGGGCAGGGTTTGACGCACAGCTCGCAGCCGGTACATAGGGATTCGACGACCGTGTGCATCTGCTTGGCGGCGCCGACGATGGCGTCCACCGGGCAGGCCTGGATGCACAGAGTGCAACCGATGCAGGTCTCTTCGATGATGATCGCCAGCTGTTTCGGCTTTTCCTCGGCGTCCAGTGGCTTGACTTCGCGGCCGAGCAGGTCGGCGAGTTTGCGCACTCCATCCATGCCGCCCGGCGGACAGAGGTTGATGTCGGCTTCGCCCGCCGAAATGGCCGTCGCGTAAGGTTTGCAACCCGGGTAGCCGCACTGCCCGCATTGCGTCTGCGGCAGGATGGCATCGATCTTGTCGACCACCGGGTCGCCCTCGACCTTGAACCTGATCGACGCATAGCCAAGCGCCGCGCCGAGGACGATGGCCCCGAGCGCCATGACTACCAGGGCCGTGATCATTGCCTGTCCACTCTCACTGGTAGCGGTCCAGCCCGGCGAAACCCATGAACGCCAGGCTCATCAGCCCGGCCGTGACCATGGCGATCGCCGTGCCCCGAAAGTAGACCGGAACGTCGGCGCCTTCGACGCGTTCGCGGATGCCAGCGAAAAGCACCAGCACCAGCGAAAAACCGACGGCACTGCCAGCCCCGAAAAGCAGCGATTCGACAAAGTCATTCTTGTTGGCGATGTTCAACAGCGGTACTCCGAGAACCGCACAATTCGTGGTGATCAGCGGCAAGTAGATGCCGAGCACCTGATGCAGCAGTGGACTGGTTTTCTGGATCACCATTTCGGTGAGCTGAACAACGGCAGCGATGGTAACGATGAACGACAGCGTGCGCAGGTATTCGAGACCGAAAGGCATCAACAGGTAATGGTCGATGATGTAGCTGGCACCGGTGGCCACGGTGAGCACAAAAGTCGTCGCCGCGCCCATGCCGAAAGCCGTCTCCAGTTTCCTGGAAACGCCCATGAACGGGCAGAGGCCGAGAATCTTCACCAGCACGACGTTATTGACGAGAACGGCGCCGATGATGATGAACAGGTAGTGAGTCATGGTGTGCGTAGGCTGTGCGCCGCGCAATCCGGGGCGCAGCGATTATCCCGTGTCGAATGCGTGCGTTCAACCACCTTGTCAGTAGCGCCTTCCGGACTCAGGCCCGGCGCGGCGTGTGCAGCGTGCGCTGCCTGGCGATCGCGGCGGCGGCCTCGCCGACCAGCTCCGGGCCGCGGTAGATGAAGCCGGTGTAGAACTGAACCAGACTGGCGCCGGCGGCGATCTTGGCCGCGGCATCCTCCCCGTTCATGATCCCGCCGACGCCGATGATCGGCACTTCACCGCCCAGGGCTGCCGCCAGCTTGCCAATCACGGACGTCGACAGGGCCAGCAGCGGTGCGCCGGAAAGGCCGCCCGCCTGCTCGGCATTCGCCAGCCCCTCGACGCCGGCCCGCGAAAGCGTGGTGTTGGTGGCGATGACGCCGTCCATGCGGTGCTGGCGGAGCAGCGCCGCGATCGCCTGAATCTGCGCGTCTTCGAGGTCCGGCGCAACCTTCAGCGCCAGCGGCACGTAGCGGCCGTGGCGGTCGGCAAGCCTGCCCTGTGCAGCTTTCAGGCTGCCGAGCAAGGCGTCCAGCGCGTCGTCGCGCTGCAGTTCGCGCAGGTTCTTGGTATTCGGACTGGAAATATTCACGGCCACGTAACTAGCCGCCGAGTAGACCCGATCGAGGCAAAGCAGATAGTCGTCGGCGGCTTTCTCGATTGGCGTATCGAAATTCTTGCCGATATTGATGCCAAGAACGCCGCCCTCGCGCGCAAACTTGCTGCCAGCGATGTTGCTCAGCAGTTTCTCGACGCCGTCATTGTTGAAGCCCATGCGGTTGATGATCGCCTGCTTCTCCGGGATGCGGAACAGGCGCGGCTTGGGATTTCCCGGCTGCGCACGCGGCGTAACCGTACCGATCTCGATAAATCCGAAGCCCTGCGCAGCCAGTGCGTCGACGTGCTCGCCGTTCTTGTCGAGACCCGCGGCCAGACCAACCGGGTTCCGGAAATCCAGCCCCATCACCTGCACCGGGTCGGGAGCGACCGGACGCGCCAGCAGACACGCGATACCAGTGGTCTTGGCGAAGTCGATACCCGCCATTCCGACGCCATGAGCGGTCTCGGCGTCGAGAGCGAAGAAAAATTTGCGTAGCAGCGGATAGATCATCGCCGCATTTTACCGCATACCGCATGGCAGCATCCGGCGCGTGCAGCGGCGAGCGGGAATCAAGCGCCATCCATCATCCCGCAGCGACCGTCGTTGCCGGGAGGCGAGCGGGGTCGTCCGGGGCAGTCGCCGGCAGCGCGAATAGAGCTTGGTCGGGCTCGATTTTGTCGATAAACTCGCTTTCCAGCAGCCCTCTCGGGTCGCTTGACAGCAGCGGCGGCAGGCTCTTGATCAAGGCCGCGGCGCCGGCATCGACAAAGCGCGGCCCAGCGCTTGTCGGCGGCGAGCGGGGGACGCAAAAAAAAAACAAAGGGAGTCCCATCATGACCGTAAGCCTCTACCGCCTGGCAACAGCATTCATCCTGCTCTTTGTCTTGCATTCGAGCGCCATCGAAGCGCGCGATCTGCGCCTGGCGACGACCACCAGCACCGACAATTCCGGTCTCCTGCGCGCCATCCTGCCGCAGTTCGAAAGGCAACGCGGAATCAAGGTCCATGTCATCTCGGTCGGTACCGGCAAGGCCCTCAAGCTGGCGGAAAACGGCGATGTCGACGTCGTTCTGGTCCATGATCGCGAGGCCGAAGAGGCCTTCGTCGCCGCCGGCCACGGCAGCGAACGGCGTGACGTGATGTACAACGACTTTGTCCTCGTCGGCCCGAAAAGCGATCCGGCCGGGGTGCGCGGCGGCAGCGACGTACTGGCGGCTCTACGGAAAATCGCGGCCACGCAGGCGCGCTTCGTCTCGCGCGGCGACGATTCCGGAACCGAGCGCATGGAGCAAAGCTACTGGCGAGCACTCGACATCACCGCCCAGGGAAGACCTTGGCACATATCGGCGGGTCTCGGCATGGGCGAAGTGCTGACCATGGCTGGCGAAATGCAGGCTTATACGCTGTCCGATCGCGCCACCTACGCCAGCTATCAGGCAAGGACGGAGCTGGAAATCCTGGTACAAGGTGATCCGCGCATGTTCAATCCCTACGGAATCATGGCCGTCAGCCGCAGCAAGTACCCGGACATCAACTTCAGCGACGCGCTGGCGCTGATCGATTGGATGACCAGCGCCGCCGGGCGGGCGGCAATCAGTGCCTTCAAGCCAAAAGGAGAACAGTTGTTCTTCGTGGCGCCGGCCAGCAAGCAGTAGCCGCCCACTCTTTGGGCTTCCTCGACGCCACCTACGCGGCACTGCGGCTACTTTTCTCGGCTGATCCGGAGCTGTGGACCATCGTCGGCGTCTCGCTATCGGTAACCCTGCGCGCCATGCTGATCGCCATGCCGGTCGGGGTTGGCTGCGGCTATCTCCTGGCCACCCTGCGCTTCCCGGGGCGGCGCGCGCTGATCGTTGTCATCCAGGGACTGCTGGCCTCGCCGACCGTGGTCGTCGGTCTGATGCTCTACCTGCTGCTTTCACGCCAGGGCGTCTTCGGGCAACTGAACTTGTTGTTTACTCAGACGGCAATGGTCATCGGCCAGGTGCTCATCGCCCTGCCGGTACTCATCGCCTTCTCGCTGGCGGCGATCCAGGGCGCTGACCCGCGCGCACGGGAAACTGCCGTGGCGCTCGGGGCGTCGGCGACGCGCGTTGGCTGGACGATGCTCGTCGAGGTACGTTTCGCGCTGCTGGCAGCGGTCTGCAATGCCTTCGGTCGCATCGTTTCGGAAATCGGCTGCTCCCTGATGGTCGGCGGCAACATCGCCGGGGTGACCCGCAACATTCCGACGGCCATTGCCCTGGAAACCAGCAAAGGCGATTTTGCGCAGGGAATCGCCCTCGGTATTGTGCTGCTGGTGGTCGCCCTCGGTGTCAATTCGGCTTTCGCCTTCTTTCAGGGGGAATCGCGCCGATGAAGCTGCTGGCCGTGACTGCGCTGAGCAAATCCTTCCGCGAACGACGCTTGCTGGCGATCGACGAACTGAGCCTGAGCGCCGGCGAGCGCTACGTTCTGACCGGCGAAAACGGCAGCGGCAAGTCGACTTTGCTGCGCATTCTGGCCGGCATCGATGCACCGGACAGCGGTGTCGGCCACTTCGGCAAACGCCGCTTCGACTGGTCGCCCTATCCGGACTGGCTGCGCCAGGAAGTGATCTACGTCCATCAGCAGCCGTATCTTTTCCATACCAGCGTGGTCGAGAATATCGCCTACGGGCTGCGCGCCAGGGGTGTCGAAGCGGGTGAGCGCGAACGTCTGGTCGCCGCGGCAATTGCCTGGGCACGCCTCGGCCACCTCCTGCGGACACCGCCGCAGAAGCTGTCCGGCGGCGAAAGACAGCGCGTGGCGCTGGCACGGGCCTGGGTGCTGGCGCCGAAAGTGCTGTTGCTCGACGAACCCACCGCCAACCTCGACGCCGAATCGCGCCAGCAGACGATCGATCTGGTGCAGGCTTTCTGCGGGCCAGAGACCACGGCGGTCATCGCCTGCCATGATCGCGACATGATTGCCCTGGCCAATCGGCGTCGACTGCACCTGGTAGACGGGCTAATTCAACAGAACAGTACGCCTACGTTGTGAGCGGCCCGCGTGCACTGCGGACCGGCGGCGCCGAATCCTGACCCGCCGACCCGCGCTACGCCGAACCGATCACCCGACGCGGCTGCACATTGCCCTGGACATCGACTTCGCCGAGGCCGAGAAGCCGGCCCTGCCCATAAACGCGGCACTTTCCCGGTGCCGCGGCGCTGCCAACGGGATTGCCGTGTGTGAAACGCAGCGCGGCCTCGTCGTCGAGAGTGATCGCTGGCAGACTCTGCAACAAAGCGTCGGGAGGCAACAGCCAGCGTTCACGCGCCTCTTCGGAGAGCGCCGCCAACTCATCGAGGGTCACGGCATCGGCAACGGCGAGAGCGCCGACGGCGACGCGACGCAGAGCGGCGAGATGCGCCCCGCAGTCGAGCGCACGACCCAGATCCTCGGCCAGGCTGCGGATATAGGTGCCTTTGCTGCAAGCGACCCACAGCCGACAACGCTCGCCACTGTAATCCAGCAAGCGGAGCTCGTGAATCGTCACCGCGCGCGCCTCGCGTTCGACTTCAATCCCCTGGCGGGCGAGTTCGTAGAGCGGCTTGCCGTCGCGCTTCAAGGCCGAGTACATCGGGGGGATCTGGCGAATGGGCCCGCGCAAGCGGGCCAGAGCAGGCTCCAGTTCGCTGGGCTCGAAAACGACCGGGCGACGCTCGACGACACGGCCATCGGCGTCACCGGTGTCGGTCGTGACGCCGAACAGAAGGTCGGCTTGGTAGGTCTTGTCGGCGGCGAGCAGATCGACCGCGAACTTGGTCGCATCGCCGAAGCAAAGCGGCAGCAGACCGCTGGCCAGGGGGTCGAGAGTGCCGGTGTGACCACCCTTGGCCGCCGAGAACAGGCGCCGGGCAGCTTGCAGCGCCGAGTTGGAAGTCATCCCCGTCGGCTTGTCGAGCAGCAAAACGCCGTCAACGCGTCGCCAGGCCTTGCGGATACTCAAACCTGTTCTGGAGGATCGGTTTGATCCGAGATCGCCGCCGCCTCGCTGATCAGCCTGGACATTTTCTCACCACGCTCCAGGGACTCGTCGAAAATGAAGTGCAGCTGCGGAGTGCTGTGAATGCTGATCCGTTTGCCAAGTTCGCTACGCAGAAAACCCGATGCTTTCTGCAGACCGAGCATCACCGAATCGAGATGTTCGCTACCGGCCAGGCTGCTGAAGTAGACCTTGGCATGCGCGTAATCGGCGCTGATATGCACCTCGGTCAAACTGATCATGCCCACGCGCGGGTCCCGCAGCTCGGTCCGGATGACTTCGGCGAGCTCGCGGCGGATCTGCTCGCAGATCCGGTCCCGGCGCAAAAAACCTTTATTGGCGGGCATTTAATTGGCCAGTCGCGCAAGCGACTCACGAAACTCCCTTCTCCCCTTGCGGGAGAAGGGCCAGGAGAAGAGGGGGGCGGTCATGGCTAGAGTGTCCGCGCAACTTCCGTCACGTCGTAGGCTTCAAGCTGGTCGCCCTCTTCGTAGGCATTGTAGTTCTTCAGCGACAGACCGCATTCGAAACCGCCGCGCACTTCTTTGGCGTCATCCTTGAAGCGCTTCAGGCCATCCAGTTCGCCGTCCCAGATGACAATATGGTTGCGTAACAGGCGCACACGCGAGTTGCGTTTGACGACCCCTTCGAGAACGTAGCAGCCGGCAATGGTACCAATCCGGGTGGCATTGAAAACCTGTCTGATCTCGACCAGGCCGGTAATGTGTTCACGCTTCTCGGGCGCGAGCATGCCGGAAAGCGCGCTCTTCACCTCGTCTACCGCATCGTAGATGATGTTGTAGTAGCGAATATCGACACCCGAATGCTCGGCCCCCTTGCGCGCACCGGCGTCGGCACGAGTATTGAAACCAATGATCACCGCATTCGATGCTTGCGCCAGATGAACATCGGACTCGCTGATGGCACCGACAGCTGCGTGGATGACGTTGACCTTGACTTCCGCGGTCGACAGCTTTTGCAGCGACTGCACCAGCGCTTCCTGAGATCCCTGCACGTCGGCCTTGATGATCAACGGCAACACCTTGGCTTCGGCGGTGGTCATCGTATCGAGGATACTCTCGAGGTTGGCCGCCTGCTTGGTCGCCAATTTGACGTCGCGGTACTTGCCCTGACGGAAGAGCGCGATTTCGCGCACCTTGCGTTCGTCGGCCAGCACCACGGCCTCTTG